>NZ_JANLJJ010000018.1:77326-79710 GCF_029255545.1 Ferrovibrio sp.
GGCCGTCATCCGTATCGGCCGGGACCGTGCGGGTCGAATGGAGTCAATGACTTGTTCAGGTCTTGCGCTTCAATCCAAGCAGCCTGAAGGCCAGCGGCGCGGCGATCACCACCACGGCGATGCGGAAGACATGCATCGAGGACACGATGGCGACCTCGACGCCAAGCGCCAGGGCCACCAGGCTCATTTCCGCCAGGCCGCCAGGCGAGAGCACCAGCATCACGGCCTCCGAGGCGAGGCCGTTCAGGCGCGAAAAGCCGATGGTCATCAGCACGCTCACCGCCAGCATCAGGGCGGTGGCGGCCACCGCCAGCCGGGCGATGCGGCCGACTTCACGCAGGGGCGTGTTGACAAAACGCACGCCCAGCGCGGCCCCCATCGCCACCTGGGCCACCGCGACCAGTTCCGGCGGCGGCTGGGCGCTGGAAAAGCCGGCCAGATGCACGGCGCCAGAGACCAGCATCGGGCCGACCAGGCGCGCCGCCGGTATGCGCAGCTTGTCGGCGACCAGCCAGCCGATGATGCCGCAGCCAAGCAGCAGCAGGCCTTCCTTCAGCGGCATGTCGGCCAGATGCACGCCAGGCGCCATCGGCGGCACGTTCAGGTTCTCGACGAAGCGGAAATAGACCGGCACGGTCATCACCACCATGAACACGCGGATCGCATGGGTCATGATGATGCTGCGGGCGTCGCCACCATAATGCTCGCCCAGCATGGTCATTTCCTGCAGGCCGCCCGGCGTGGCCGAGAAGTAGCTGGTCACCGGATCGAGCTTGCCGAGCTTGCGAAACACCCAGTAGCACAGGGTTGTGGTGAGGGGCACATAAACCAGCATCAGGATGATCAGGTCGAGCCATTCGCCGGCGCGGTCGATCATGTCCGGCTTGAAGGCGCTGCCCAGCATCACGCCGATCACCGCGACCATCAGTTCGCGCAGCCTGGCATGCACCGTCAGCGGCAGCCGTTTGCCACCGCCAGCCAGGGCAACCACGGCGACCAGGAACATGCTGCCCAGCATCCAGGCTAGCGGCATGCGCAGGTAGAGGAAAATCGCGCCGCCGACGGCGCCGATCAGCAGCGCCGGCAGGCTGGCCAACAGGGCGCGCGGCGTGGTCACGCTGTGATGTAGCGGCCCAGACGCACGGCGGTCTGGCCGGGTTTGAGGCGTTTGGTCGGCATGATCAATACGCAGTCGTCATAAGGCGTGCGAATCGCCTTGCTGCCGTCATGGGCAATCACGGTGCCGGCGGCCGGGATGGCTTCCAGTCCGGTATAGCTCTGCTCGAAGCGGAAACCGTCGGTCTCGATGGTGATGGCATCGGTCACCTCGACGAAGCGCTGCGGCGGTGGCGCGCCCTGCACGCCATGGCCGGCCAGGTAGGCGGCATCGGCCATGCCGGCATGATGCAGGAAGCGCAGCATGGTCTCGATCGCCACGCCGCGGCTTGATTGCTCCCAATGCTGGCCGCATTCGACCAGCAGGGCATTCTTCTCGCTGGCAGGATCGCCGAAGCCACCATAGTCGCGCATGCGCAAACCGGCCTTGTGGCCGTTATCGGCGACCACGGTGGCGGGCACGCCGATCGCGGCGGCGAAACGACGGCCCTTGGCCAGCGGGCCCGACAGCATCAGCGGCGGCGAGGGCTGCTGCATCGAATGCAGGTCGAGCAGCAGGTCGGCCTCGGCGATTAGCGGCTCGATCTCGCGGGCGCGGTCGAGTTCGACCGAACGGCGGTTGCCATCCAGCGTGTTCGCGTCCCAGACCCGATTCATGTCTTCGTCGACGAAACGCGAGGCGGTCGGCTCGTTCGGGTCGAAGCGCAGATAGGCGGCGACGTTGCAGAAGACCAGGGTCAGCTTGCCGCGGGCGGGCCGGAACTTCTCGCGCAGCAGGAGGTCCAGGGCATGGGCTCCGCAGACCTCGTTGCCATGCACCAGCGCGGTGATCGCCGCATGCGGGCCGGGCAGACCGGAATCGAAGGCATGGGCATAGGGAATGCCGGTATTGCCTTCGCGGTAATGAGAAATCGGGATCGGCAGCAGGGGATTGGGTGGCAGGGCTGACATCGGTCCGTGCTGATAAGGAATCGAAACTGTCTATGGGGACCTTTTATAGCCCCATATCTTGGCCGAAGCCCAGCCATCAGCGACAGGTTGAGGCCGCAGTTGAGGAAAATTCAGCCTGGCGTCGCGGCCTGGACCGGCACCGCGCGCAGCATCGCCACGCGATTGGCGACATCCAGCCCGGCGGCCCGCTGACGCGCGATCAGCATGCGCAGATCTGGCCCGATCTCCGCCGCCGACATGGGCCTGAACCCCAGCCGGGCATAATACGGCGCGTTCCATGGCACTTGGCGGAAGGTGGTCAGGCTCAGGGCCGTCAG
>NZ_JANLJJ010000019.1 GCF_029255545.1 Ferrovibrio sp.
CGGCCACCGGCCAGAGCGCCATGCCCACCATCGGCACCTTCATGCAGCTGCTGCCCAAAGGCTTTGCCGGCGCGAGCTATCGCAGCTCGGATGCCACGGTGTTCAGCGTGGTGGAAGGCCAGGGTTATACGCTGGTGGGCGAAGGCGAGGCCCAGCAGCGTTTCGACTGGGGCAGGCGCGATACCTTCGTGATCCCGAGCTGGGTGCCGCATCGCCATCACGCACCCGACTCCGACGCCGTGCTGTTCAGCTATTCCGACCGGCCGGTGCAGAAGGCGCTGGGCCTGTGGCGCGAAAGCCGCGGCAACCGCTAAAGGATTTCGCTGAAGGATTTTTTATGGCCAAGATCACCAAGATCGTCGAGATCGCCAATGATGACGAAGACATCGACGACGACGCCTTTGATAGCGAAAGCGGCGGGATCGAGGATCTCGATGGCCTGCGCGCGGTGGCGCGGCTGGCGAAACTGGTCGGCAGCCTGCCGTGGTTCAGCACGGTGGGCCGGCCGCTGACGCCGGCCCTGCTCAGGGATGCCGAAGGCTATGTCGCCGGGCTGGGCTTTCCCGGCATCGGCATCGCCGGCGTGGAGGACTGGCTGGCGGCGTCCAATGCCGCCCAGGCGCCCGACTGGGGCGACGACTGGTGGCAGGCGGAAGAGCAGATGCGCAAAAGCCTGCTGGACGACGCCCTGCAGCTCAATCCCGAACATGACCTGATGGTGGCGCTGGAGCATGTCTCGACGCGCGCCAGCGAAACCGCCCATGACCGCGCCGCCGCCAGCGCGGCGAAACAGGGCGTCAGCGATCCGGCGCTGATCCAGGTGGCCGCGGGCGCCGCGGCGCAGGCCGCCTACCAGGCCGCTTTGGTGCTGGCCGCCGACGCGGATTCCGATCATCCCTTCGCGCTGAAATTCCGCCTGTTCGAGGCCGGCCGTCTGCCGCTCGGCATCACCGGCAACACGTTCAATCTCTTCTAGGCAATCTGATTCAGCGAGGCCTATTGGCCGTCGCGAATCTCTTTGCGGCGGCCGTAGAGGAACACGCCCACCACAATGGCGCCAAGCACGAGGCTGAGCAGCACGCCCCAGATCAGCGGCCAGGTGGCGGCCGGATCGAAATCGGCTTCCATGCCGGTCCAGAAGCGGACGGCCATGACAATGGCCATGCCCAGCGCGCCCAGCAGGGCAAGCGTGATGGCGATGGCGAAAACCTTGTCGGTGCGCGTTAACATGCATCTATAATACCGATTTTCCGGCGTGGATCAAGCTTGGCTGCCCCCATGCGACAGCGGGTCGCAACGCGGGCTGGGCGACGGCGCGGGCGCGGTTTATCATTGGCGGGCCACCAAGGAGCGCAGACCGCGCATGAACCAGCACTCTCCGCACCCGCCGCGCCACGCGCCCTGCTGTCCAGCCGCGACCGCAACTGGACGCATCTGCGCGCCGACCTGCTGGCCATGCCGGGCGGCGCCGTGACGGTGCGCAATACCGAGCAGGTTTTGCTGAGCATCCATATCGGCGCGCCGCTGCGCGTGCGCTGCCGACTGGAGGGCGGCAGGCCGGAGCAGCGCCTGCTGATCGACGGCGATATCGACATCCTGCCGCAGGGCGCCAGCGGCGAATGGCATGACGAGGCGCCGACCACGGCCCTGGTGCTGCGCCTGAAACCCGGGCTGCTGCGAGATGCGGCGCGCGACATGGGCCTGCCGGCCAGCCGTGCCGCGCTGGCCCCGCTGGTGCAACTGCGCGATCCGCGCCTGACCCACCTGGCCTGGGCGATCCGCGCCGAGCTGGCCGCCGGCAGGGCCAGCGACCGCCTCTATGCCGACAGCCTGGCGGTGGCGCTGGCGGTGCAGTTGCTGGGCGGGCGCGACGACGGCATCGGACGGCAGGTGGCGGCGGATGACGGACGTGGCCTTTCATCGCGCCAGCGCCGCCGCGTGCTGGAGCATATCGCCGGCCATATCGACCAGGACCTGTCGCTGGAATCCTTAAGCGCCGCCGCCGGCCTGGGGCTGTCGCAATTCAAACTACTGTTCCGCGCCAGCTTTGGCCTGCCGGTGCACCAGTATGTGATCCGCCGCCGCGTCGAGCATGCCAAGGCGCTGCTGCTGGAGGGCAGGATGGACATGGCCGAGATCGCGCTGGCGGCCGGCTTCGCGCATCAGAGCCATATGGCGCGCTGCATGCGGCGCGTGCTGGGCGTCAGCCCTTCGGCGGTGCGCCGGGCGATCCACTAATCGCGCCGCGCCGGCCGAATCTGCTGCGCGCCGGCCGAAGCGGCGCGACGCCGCCGCCATCCTGCGGCAGAATCGACGCCATATTCTGGAGGACAGCCATGCCAAGCCGGCAGATTGTGGAAGACTTCATCGCCCTGGTGGAAAGCAACCGCCATGACGAGGCGATCGCGCGTTTTTATACTGAAGATGCCAGCATGCAGGAGAACCTGACCGAGCCGCCGCGCCAGGGCCGCGACACCCTGGTGGCGCATGAGCGCGCCGTGCTGGCGCGGGCGAAAAGCGTGACCAGCGCATGCGTGCGGCCGGTGCTGATCGACGGCGACACCGTGGTGGTGCACTGGGTCTTCCAGTTCGAGTTCAAGGACGGCAGCAAACGCCGCATTGAGGAACTGGCGCACCAGACCTGGAAAGGCGAAAAGATCTGGCGCGAACGCTTCTACTACGATCCGGCGCAGATGAAGTGATCTTTCACCCAGTGCGGTTGTCCTGGCGCGGCTGCCCCGGCGCCGGACAGCCGCGCCGGCCGGAAACACGTGCTTTTATTTTCCGGCGGCGCGGCGGTGCGACGGCACGCGCACCGTGTTCCGGATTGCCGCGACAATTTCTGTCGCTTCAGGGAAATGGCCTCTGGTCCGGCGCGCCACCACAGTGTCGTCGACCTGCACCTCGAAGATGCCGCCGCCACCCGGAACCAGGCGGGGTTCGTATCCGAACTCTGCTTCGATGGCATCGGCCACGGCGGCGGCCCGCCTGAGGTAGCCACAGGGTTTGCAATAGGTGATGGTGACTTTCTTCTTCATGAGATTGTCCTTTTTTGCTTGATCGGATTCCGCATCCGGGGTTCAGGCGGTCAGGCCGTTTTTCCGGTTGTCCGCGGCGGCAACGCGGAAAGAGCACAGCATCGCGGTCTTCATCGGGTTGAAGCCGCGCTTGCGATAGAAATCTTCCTTGCCGGGCTTGGCATAAAGGATGATGCGCAGGTGATGGCGGGTCATCTCCTTCAGGGCATCGAGAATGCGATCGCCGATGCCGCAGCCCTGAAAACCAGGGATGACGGCCATGTCGCAGATCACCGCGCAGTCGATCTCGTCGCCGAAGGCCCGGCCCGCGCCGACAAGCCGGCCGCGATGCAGGGCGAAGACCTTGTATCGGCTGTTGCGGAAAGCCTCGGCGATCTCGGCCGGCGACCGTTGTCCCAGTTGGGCAACCGCGTATAGCTGTCCCAGCTGGGCCATGTCCTCGAAGGAGGACACGAAAACGATCTCGTCGCTGGCAATAGTCATCGGCTTGCAGAATCCGTTCTGGCCCTGGGCTGGCATGACAGTCAGACTGCGACACGCGTCTGTGGCTGTGGCCGCGCTTCGTTTGCCGCGATCCAGCCGGCGACGGCGCGACCGATGGCTTCCGGATGATCCTCCTGCAGATAGTGATATCCGCCATCAAGCTGCACCAGCTTGCAATCCTGCAGCGTTGCCGCAAAACCGGCGGCATAAGCTGGCGAAACCAGGGCACCGGGATTGCCGGCAAACAGCAGCTTGGGATACCGCGAGGTACGCAGGGCGGCGTGGGCCTGCGTCAGCCGCACATGCATGTCGGCAGGCTCGCCGGCAATCGGCAGTTCGCGCGGCAGCTGCAGGATCGGCCGGCGGGAATCCGGTGTCGGAAATGGCGCACGATAGACCGCCATTTCCTCATCGCTCATGGCCCGCATCACCGAGCCGGGCAGCACGCGCTCGATGAAGATATTGCCGTCGAGGATCATCTTTTCGCCTTCGCCCGGCATGCGGAAACGACGGAATGAATCGCGGGCCGCATCGGTGCGGTGAAAATCCTCGAAACCGGCGAAGGGGCGGATGAATTCCATGAAGGCGAGGCCGCGGACGAATTCGGGCCGCCGGGCGGCGAGGTCGAAGGCAAGCGCCGTACCCCAGTCCTGCGCCACCAGATAGGCCGAGGCGATGCCGCTGGCCTCGATGAAGGCATCGAGATAGCGGGCGTGATCGGCGAAGCGGTATGCAATATCGGGCTTGCCGGACTGACCGAAGCCGACCAGATCCGGCGCGATGCAATGCGCGACCGGCGCGAGCTGCGGGATGATGTTGCGCCAGATATAGGACGAAGTCGGGTTGCCGTGCAGCAACAGGACGGCGGGCGCGGCGGCATCCCCCGCCTCGCGGTAGGCCATCACGGAGTCGAGAACCGGGCGCGTGGGCAGGACGATGTCGGTGGTCATGTGCGGTCTTTCAGGATGGTGGCGAATACGATCTGCTTGAACCGCTCCAGCGGTTCCGCCGTGCGCGCGACCTTCATGCGCAGGATCGCGCCCTCCCAGGACGACAGCAGGAAATCCGCGAGGTCGTCGGGGGCAAAGGCATCGCTGATCTCGCCGGCGGCCTGCGCTTGCGCGATGCAGGCGGCAAACGGCGCGCGCCACTCGGCGAAGATGGCAACCAGCCGTTCGCGCAGCATTTCGCTCTGCGGCGCCGCCTCGAGGCTGAAATCACCGATCAGGCAGCCGCGGGTGAAGCTGTCCGCCTCCAGCCGCGCCGTGATGATGTCGAGATAGCGGAGCAGGCGCTGGCGTGGCGTCAGGCTGGTATCGTCCAGGGCCTGGGCCACCAGGGTTTTGACATGGTCGAAATACAGGTCGAGGACGTCCCGCGCGAAGACTTCCTTGGAGCGGAAGTGGTTCGTGAAGGAGCCCTGGGGGGCCGCCGCTGCCGCCGCGATGTCACGCACGCTGGAGCCGATATAGCCCTTGTGGAACATGACCTTGAGGCCGGCCTGGAGGATTTGGTCGCGTAGGGATGCTCTTGCCATGGCCGATTCAATACGCTCGTACGTATTGAATGTCAACCTGAAAAACGCGAGGCTCGGCGGCGGCCGGTCACTTCACCCAGACTCTGTGCTTTTTGTGCCAGTCAGCCAGCGAGAGTTTCGGATAGAGATCGTAAGTCTCGTCGTTTTTGCCGATCTGCGGCTTCACCCAGTCAGGCTTGTAGCGCAGCATGAGATGCACTTTCGCCGGCGGCCGGGGCAGCGGCGTGTCGATCGCCGAGGCGAAGGGGTGGATCAGGTCGGGCCAGGTGGGGTCATACAGCCAGAGTGCGGTGGCGCAGCGTTTGCAGAAATTGCGCTCACCCGTGCTGGTTTCGCAATTCCGCCCGTCGTCATCACAGATTTCCGCCCGGTAGACGCCGATGCTGCGCCGGCCTTTCGCGATCTTCAGGCTGGCGGACAGGCCGCCCAGGTTGATGGCATAACCGCCGCCGCCGGCCGTCTTGCGGCAGATGCTGCAATAACAGAGCTGGTAGGGCACGGGGGTATGGCTGTCGAGGCTGAAGCGCACGGCGCCGCAGCGGCAGGAGCCTTCGAGATGCATCGGCATGGGCAGCCTCCTTCCATGATCCGGCCGAATCTATTGGTGAGTATTTCCAGCGTCGGCCGGCTGCGCTAGAAGACCGTCGCGCACCATCCCGGGGGAAACAATGGCAAAATGGATTTTTCGCATCGCCGCCATTTACGGCTTCCTGTCGCTGACGCCGCTGTATTTCGTCGAACACCTGATCGAGCCGCCGCTCAGCAACCCCGAGCAGTATTATGGCCTGATCGGGGTTTCCCTGGCCTGGCAGCTCGCCTTCCTGATCATCTCCACCGATCCGGCGCGCTATC
>NZ_JANLJJ010000020.1:0-28802 GCF_029255545.1 Ferrovibrio sp.
AGATTGTGGCCTCGGCCAGCCGGGTCGACATACAGCCGCTTCATTTCGCAGATACCGCCGCCCAGATCGCGCAGACCAACCACGCCGCGCGCTACCCCATCCACCTTACCCAGCAGCAGCGCGCCCTTCTGCGCCGGCGCATATTTGCCCGGCATGGCGGCCAGTTCCGCATCGAAATCCTGGAAGCACAGGCTGAAATCCAGCGACTGGGCATAGGCCAGGAACAGCGCCTTGGCGGCGGCAAGGTCGTCAGGCGTGCTGACAGGTTCGATGGTGATGGTCGGTTTCGAGTCGGTCATGGCATCCATCATGCGGCCACTACCTCGGAAAAGAAAAGGGCGCGACGCTTAACAGGGGTAAAGCGCCGCGCCCGGCCGGGTTTGGGCACCGGCCACCGGCGGCCATCGGGGCGGCCGCCGAGATTCGAATCCTAGAGCATCACACCGTGATGCTGCCCTCCAGGTATGGCACGCAGCTGCCAGCCATGCGCACACGCTCGCCCTCGTCGCGGCAATACAATACGCCGCCACGTGCCGAGGCCTGGTAGGCCGTGATCTCGCTTTTGCCCAGGCGTTTGGACCAGTAGGGCACGATGGAGCAATGCGCCGAGCCGGTGACGGGATCTTCGGGGATACCCTTGGCTGGCGCGAAGAATCTCGACACGCAGTCAATGCCCGGCTTGTCTCCCGGCGCAGTGATAATCACGGCGAATTTGTCAATCTGCATCAGCCCGTTCATGTCGGGCTTCAGGTTCCGCACCGTGGCCGCGTCGTCATAGACGAGGAAATAGTCGCGGCCGGCCAGCACTTCGCTGGGCTGCGCGCCGAGGGCTTCGATCAAACCGGCGCAGGGCTGCGCCAGTTGGGGCATGCGGCTGGGAAAATCCAGCGCCAGCCGGCCGGTTTCACCATCGGGCGTGACGGTCAGGATGCCGCTCTTGGTCGAGAAGTCGATGCGCTTGCGGCCGCCATGCAGCTTGTTGAAGATCACCCAGGCACTGGCCAGCGTGGCATGGCCGCACAGATCAACTTCCACCTCCGGCGTGAACCAGCGCAGGCCAAAACCGTCGTCCTCCGGCACGAAGAAAGCCGTCTCGGCCAGATTGTTCTCGGCCGCGATGGCCTGCATCACCGGCTCGGGCAGCCATGTTTCCAGCGGCACGATAGCGGCGGGATTGCCCTTGAATACCTGCTCGGCAAAGGCATCGACCTGGTAGATCGGCAGTTTCATGTCGTCTCCGTCACAGGAATAGTAGCAGCGCCGACAACACGGTCAGCCCCGCCATCACAAGATTGAAGGTCAGCCGCTGCCGGGCATTGTGCAGGAAGCGGCCGATGCCGACCCCAAACAGCGCCCAGAGCGAAACGCAGGGCAGATTGATCAGCGTGAAGATCACGGCGATCAGGCCCAGTTCGACGGCATAATCGCCGCCCGGCGTGGTGAAAGCGGCAATCGCGCCAATCGCCATCATCCAGGCTTTGGGATTCACATACTGGAACAGTGCCGCCTCGTGGAACCGCATCGGCCGCCCCTTCATCGCATCCTCGATGGCGCCGGCACGCGCCAGCTGCCAGGCCAGCCACAGCAGGTAGGCCGCACCGAGCAGCTTCAGCCCCTGATGCAGCAAGGGGCTGGCGAGGATGACGGCGCCCACGCCCAGCCCGCTGACGACGATCAGCGACAGGAAACCGGCGCTGATGCCCAGCATGTGGGGCAACGTGCGGCGAAAGCCGAAATTGGCGCCCGATGCGGTGAGCAGGATGTTGTTCGGCCCGGGCGTGATCGAGGTGACCATGGCAAACAACGCCAGCGGCAGCAGTAGGAAACCGGACAGGCCGGCAAGGTCATTCATGTTGCCTCCCTTGCCAGTTCGGCGACGGCAAAACGATGGGCACGGCTGGAAGCGTCGGTCATTGGCTGAGTTTTGCTGGCATGGCCGGCGTCGCAGGCGGGTGTGAGAGACATCGCGCGACGCCGGCAGCCGGGGGGCTTAACGGTTCAGCCCTGGCGCAG
Organism: Ferrovibrio sp.; assembly: GCF_029255545.1. Classification (GTDB taxonomy): domain Bacteria; phylum Pseudomonadota; class Alphaproteobacteria; order Ferrovibrionales; family Ferrovibrionaceae; genus Ferrovibrio. The sequence goes on from NZ_JANLJJ010000020.1 coordinate 2,014, forward strand.
CCAGACCGACTTGTGGGTGACGGCCTCGACATCGGCGCGGGACAGGCCGACATCCTTCAGAATATCGTCGGGCAAAGCGGCCAGATGCGCCCGCTCCCGGGCCCGGCGCTGCCAGTCGAGCAGCATCAGCACGGCGGCCATCGCGCCCTGGGCGCTGACAGCGACCACGCGGTCGATTACCCGGCCGATCGTGCTGCCCGCGCGTTCGACCGGGCCGCTACCGTAGGGCCGGTCGATTGTATCGATACAATTTGTCATGGCACCCCTCCATTTCCGGGTGACTTGTGTGAATTGAACCCGATCAATTCGGGCAATTCAGATACAATATTGACTCTTTGATTGCGTCAATGCGAATATTGTCACCATGACAATGTGGATACCAAAACTCGATCTCTTCCCCGGCCCGCGTTACCAGGCGCTGGCTGCCGCCATCGAAACCGCCGTGCAGACCGGCGAATTGCCGCCCGGCGCGAAACTGCCGCCGCAGCGCAATCTCGCCTGGAAGCTCGGCGTCACTGTCGGCACGGTCAGCCGCGGCTACATGCTGGCCGAGCAGAAGGGTTTGCTGTCGGGCGAGGTCGGGCGCGGCACCTTCGTGAAGACCGGTGCGAACGGGACTTTCTCGAACGACAGCAGCCACGCGATCAGCCTCGACGAGAGCGAGATTCCGCGGCTGGCGACGCCGGGCGTGATCGAATTGTCGCGCAACGAACCGACGCTGCCCGATTACGACGAGATCCTGCGCCGGTCGCTGCAGAAACTGGCGCAGCGGCGTGGGCTGCAGAACCTGCTCGGCTACAGCCAGACCCTGGGCGATCCGGCGCATCGCGTGGCCGCCGCGCAGTGGATCGCGCGGACCGGCCTGGACGTCGCGCCCGAGCAGATCATCGCCACCGCCGGCGCGCAGCAGGCGCTGGCCGTGGTGATCACCGCGATGACCATGCCGAACGAGACCATGCTGGTCGAATCGCTCACCTATGGCGGCGTGCATGAGAATGCGCAGCAGCGGCCGGTGAAGCTGGAAGCCGTGGCGATGGACGACGAGGGCATGCGCCCCGACGCTTTGGCCGAGGCCGCCAGGCGCACCGGCAGCCGCCTGGTGCTGATCCAGCCGACGATTCACAATCCCACCACGGTGATGATGGGCGAGGAGCGCCGCGCCGAGATCGTGGCGGTGGCGCGCAAATACGACCTGACCATCATCGAGGACGACGTCTACGGCTTCCTGGTGCGTGAGCGGCCGACGCCGCTGGCCGTGCTGGCGCCGGAGCGCACCATCAACATCACCAGCGCCTCGAAATGCATGGCGCCGGGCCTGCGCGTGGGCTGGATCGCCGCGCCGCTGGCGCTGATCGAGCGGTTCGCCGACGCGCTGCATGCCTATGCCGTGAACAATCCGCGGCTGAACCAGGAGATCGTGCGGCAGTGGATCGAGGACGGCACGGCGGCCAGCCTGGTCGAGCGGCTGCGCGAGGAATCGGAAATCCGCAACGCCATCGCGACCGGGATCTTCGAGGGCCTGACGCTGAAGACGCATCCGGCCAGCCTGCATTGCTACCTGGAACTGCCGGAGCCATGGCGGCCGAACGACTTCACCAACCAGGCGCTGGGCCAGGGCGTGCGCATCGCCAGCTGCACGTCGTTTGTGCCCGACAACCGGCCGAATCCGCCGCCCTGGGTGCGCATCTCGCTGGCGCCGTCGCCGGACCGCGCGGAAGTGGCCGAAGGCCTGCGCCGCCTGCGCGTGCTGCTGGAGCGCGGCCCGGAAGCGCGCCGCGCTGTCGTATAGGGCGCGGTGGTTTAACGCTTCACCGTATGGGCGTGGTTGAGCGGGCCGTGGCCCTGGCCGAAGCCCGGCGCGGTTTCGATCGCCCGGCGCACATAGGCGCGCGCCTGCGCTACCGCCTCGCGCAGCGATAATCCGAAGGCCAGCCCGGTGGCGATGGCTGAAGCCAGCGTGCAGCCGGTGCCATGGGTCGAGCTGGTATGCAGCTTGGACGAGGTGAAGCTTTCGCTGCCTGCCGCATCACATAACAGATCGACGAGCTGCTCGCCCGACAGATGGCCACCTTTCAGCAGCACGGCCTGCGGACCGAATTTCAGCAAAGCCTGCGCCGCCGCCGGCATGGCCGCCGCATCGGGAATGCTGAGCCCGCAGAGCGCCTCGGCCTCGGGCAGGTTGGGCGTGATCAGCGTGGCGCGTGGAATCAGGATCTCGCGCAACGCGGCTTCGGCCTGTGGCTGCAACAGCCGGGCGCCGCCCTTGGCCACCATCACCGGATCGACCACCAGCGGCACGTCGGGCGCGTATTGCGTCAGCGCATCGGCGACCACTTCGATGATATCGGCGCGATGCAGCATGCCGGTCTTGATCGCATCCGCCCCGATGTCCTGCAGCACGACGCGCAATTGAAGCGCGATGAATTCGGCCGGCACCTCATGGATCGCATGCACCGTGACGGTGTCCTGCGCGGTGAGCGCGGTGATCGCGGTGGCGGCGTAACCGCCCAAAGCCGTGACCGTCTTGATATCGGCCTGGATGCCGGCGCCGCCGCCGGAATCCGAGCCGGCGATGATCAGGACGCGGCCACGGTGTTTCGCCGCCGCGCCCGCCGAAGCGCTCATGCCGCCGCCTGCTCCAGCGCGGTGACGATATCGGCCACCACGGTTTCCACCAGCGTCTGGTCCTCGCCTTCCGCCATCACGCGGATCAGCGGCTCGGTGCCGCTGGGCCGGATCACCACGCGGCCCTGCTTGCCCAGCCGCTTCTCGGCCGTATCGATGGCCAACTGCACGGCGGGCAGCTCAAGCGGCTTGCCGCCGGCATGGCGCACGTTGCGCAGCAATTGCGGATAGGGCGCGAAGCGCTGGCAGAATTCGCTGGCCTTCTTGCCGGATTCGCACAACGCGGCCAGCACCTGCAGGCCGGCCACCAGGCCGTCGCCGGTGGTGGCGAAGTCGGAGAGGATGATATGGCCCGACTGCTCGCCGCCGAGGTTGAAGCCCTGCTCGCGCATCGCTTCCAGCACGTAGCGGTCGCCCACCTTGGTGCGCAGCAATTCGATCCCTAAGCCGTTGACGAAACGCTCCAGCCCCAGATTCGACATCACGGTGGCGACCAGGGTCTTGCCGGCCAGCCGGCCCTGGCCCTGCCAGCTTTCGGCGATCACCGCCATGAGCTGGTCGCCGTCGATCACGCTGCCGCGTTCATCCACCATCACCAGGCGGTCGGCATCGCCATCCAGCGCGATGCCGATATCGGCGCCATGGGCGACCACGGCTTCCTGCAGGGCCTTGGGCTGGGTCGAGCCGCAATCCTTGTTGATGTTGAAACCATCGGGCTTGACGCCGATGGAGATCACCTCGGCCTCCAGCTCCCACAACACGGCCGGCGCCACCTTGTAGGCGGCGCCATTGGCGCAATCGACCACGATCTTGAGGCCGGAGAGTTTCTGCCCCTTGGGCAGGGTGGACTTGGCGAATTCGATATAGCGGCCATCGGCGTCGTCCAGCCGCTTGGCGCGGCCGAGCTTGGCGGCCTCGGCCGGGCGAGGCTGCGTCTCGCCCAGGATCATCGCCTCGATCTCGCGCTCGGCGGCATCCGACAGCTTGTAGCCATCGGGGCCGAACAGCTTGATGCCGTTATCGTGGAAGGGATTGTGCGAGGCCGAGATCATCACGCCGAGATCGCAGCGCAGGGCGCGGGTCAGCATGGCCACCGCCGGCGTGGGCATCGGGCCGACCAGGAACACGTCCATGCCGACGGCGGTGAAACCCGCCACCAGGGCGGGTTCAAGCATGTAGCCCGACAGCCGGGTATCCTTGCCGATCACCACGCGATGGCGATGGCTGCCATTGGTGAAATAGGCGCCGGCGGCCATGCCGACGCGCAGCGCCGTGGCGGGCGTCATCGGTTCGGTATTGGCGAGGCCACGGATGCCGTCGGTGCCGAAGAATTTACGGGGCATGCGAATCGTTCCCGGTAAGCTGAAGCAGCAAGCTGTATTGGTGGCGGACTATGCCACAGGAGCGTTAAAAAAGTCAGGCCTGACGCGGGTTTTCCCCATCACCAGACGTTACGAGCCGTTACAGGCGCAACCGCTATGCCGCGCCAGATTTTCAGGGCCTGCACGGTCTCGGCCACGTCATGCACGCGCAGGATATCGGCCCCCTGCGCGACCGCCCAGAGCCCGGCGGCCAGCGAACCGGGCAGGCGGCGGGCAGCATCCCCCTCGCCGCTCACCGCGCCGATGAAGCTCTTGCGCGACACGCCGACCAGCAGGGCGCAGCCCAGGTGGCGGAATGTCGCCGTGGCGCGCAGCAGGCTGAGGTTATGGGCCGGCGTTTTCCCGAAGCCGATGCCGGGATCGAGGATGATCCTGCCGCGCGGAATGCCGGCGGCCTCGCAGGCGGCGATGCGGTGCTTCAGGTAATCGAACACCTCGGCCACCACGTCCACGTAATGCGGCGCCTGCTGCATGCTGCCCGGTTCGCCCTGCATATGCATCAGCACCACGGGCAGGCCGGTTTCGGCGGCGGCGGCCAGGCTGCCCTCGCCTTCCAGGGCCGAAATGTCGTTGATCAGCGCGGCCCCGGCTTTCGCGGCCGCCCGCATGGTGGCGGCATGGCGCGTATCCACCGAGAGCGGAATTTTCAGGTCTTTCAGGCCCTCGATCACCGGCAGCAGGCGGGCGATTTCCTGCTCTGGCGAAACCGGCGCCGCGCCGGGCCGGGTGGATTCCGCGCCCAGGTCGATGATGTCGGCGCCCTGCTCCACCATCTGCCGGGCGCGGGCGATGGCCGCCGGAACATCGCCCTTCAGGCCGTCGCCCGAGAAACTGTCGTCGGTGACATTGACGATGCCCATGACCCAGCACCCCTTTTCCGGGGGCCGCGACCAGTCGAAGCCCGGCAGGGCAGCCGGCGGGGGGGCTGACGGGGGAAGGCTCATGCGGATCGGGGCCGGTTCATCTGGTTCGGTTCAGACCGTTCAGGTTCGTTTGGGTTCGTTCAGGTTCGTTTTGAACCACTCAGGTTTGTTTGGGAACCGTTCGGGTTCGTTTGGGTTCGTTTGAGTTCGCCCAGGTTCGCGTTAACCAGTTTTGCTACCCTGGGTGTGTATTCCGGATTTTTGCTGGACATAATGTTCCTATCATGTTCTCATCAAAAAAGCAAGATTGGATTGCCGCGCCGTGAAAGCCCCGGTGTTTTCCAATTTTTGGAATTTCTGCTAGGCTGGCCATGCTCGTGATCGGGACCAGCCTGGCCGAGGCCTATTTCGCCACCCATGCGGGCCATAAAGGCATCCGAGCCGCGCGGGCGCAATACGATGCCTGGCTGGCCATCGTGCGGCGGGCGAACTGGGCGACGCCCGAGGATGTGAAACAGGCGCATCCCAAGGCCAGCATCCTGAAAGGCGGGCGCGTGGTGTTCAATATCAAGGGCAACGATTACCGGCTGGTGGCCGTGGTGGAATACAGGGCGGGCGTGCTGGCGATCCGCTTCTTCGGCAGCCATGCGGAGTATGATGCCATCGACGCCCAGACTATCTGATGACGGCAGGACGGAGCGGATGACATGAAGGCGACCCTGATCGTGATCGAGAACGATGCCGATCTGGCCGAGGCGCAGGCGATGGTGGCAGCCCTGATGCAGCAGACGAATCCCGACGCCGCGGCGCTGGCGCGGCTGCGCGCCCAGGCCGAGCTGATCGCGGCCTATGAGCGGCGGCGCTGGCCGCCGCGCAGCGCCCGGCCGGCCGACATCCTCCGCTACCTGATGGACCAGCATGGACTGGAGCGCGCCGATCTGGTGCCCCTGCTCGGCACGCCCAGCCGGGTCAGCGAGGTGCTGAACGGCAAGAAGCAGCTCAGCATGGCGATGATCCAGCGCCTGCGCGCCCGCTTTGGCATTCCGGCCGACCTGCTGCTGCCGCCGGCAACCGAACCCTCGCAGGCCGCCTGACCTATCCCCCACTCCACCCGAAGGAGCCGCACCCTATGACCTCTGCCATGAGCCTCGATTTCCTGATCATCGCCCTGATCGTGGTGGCCACGCCGGGCACCGGCGTGCTCTACACCCTGGCCGCCGGGCTTTCGCGCGGCGCGAAGGCCAGCGCGGTGGCCGCCTTTGGCTGCACGCTGGGGATCGTGCCGCATATGCTGGCCGCCATCACCGGCCTGGCCGCCCTGCTGCATGCCAGCGCCCTGGCCTTCGACATCATCCGCTATGCCGGCGTGGCCTATCTGCTGTGGATGGCGTGGCAGACCTGGCGCGACCGCGGCGCGCTCTCGCTGGGCAATGCGGCGAATGGCGCGGGTGCGGGCAAAACGGCGCGGCAGGTGCCCCATAGCAAGACAATTGTCGAAGCCATCCTGCTCAACCTGCTCAACCCAAAACTCTCGATCTTTTTCTTCGCCTTCCTGCCGCAATTCGTGCGCGCCGACGCAGACGACGCCCTGGCGCAGATGCTGGCTTTGAGCGCCGTGTTCATGGCGCTCACCTTCGGCGTGTTTGTGCTCTACGGATTCTTTGCGGCCGCCGTGCGCGACCACGTGCTCAGCCGCCCGGCCATCCTGCTCTGGCTGCGCCGCACCTTTGCGGCGGCGTTTGTGGCTTTGGGGGCGAAGCTGGCGCTGGCGGAGCGATAAAGCCATGAGGCCAAACTGGCTCAAACCGGCCCTGGGCTATATTCCGCAATGGATGGACTTCCAGATGGAAGCATGGCAGCGGCCCGGCTGCGTGGTTGCCATCGCACAGAATGGCAAGATCATATTCGATCAGGCCTTCGGTGTTGCCAGCCTGAAGACACAGGCAAAACTCACCCCGCGCCACCTCTTCCGCGTCGCTTCGCATTCCAAGAGTTTTACCGCTGCCGGGATTTTGAAGCTGCGCGAGCAAGGCCAGCTGAAGCTTGACGATGCCGTCGGGCAATATCTACCCGGCAAACTTGATCGCAGCACGGCCCGCGTCACCCTGCAGCAACTTTTATCGCATAGCGCCGGCCTGCGGCGCGATAGCAAGAACAGCGGCTACTTTGCCGACACCCGGCCATTTCCAAAGGCAGTTGAGGTTCTAAAAGATCTGCAGGATGGGCCGACCATCACACAAAATACACGATTCAAGTATTCCAACCTGGGCTATGCCCTGCTCGGCATGGTGATCGAACACATTACCGGTCAGTCTTATGCCGACTGGATGGCGAGAGAAATCCTCAGACCTCTAGGCCTCAGTGAAACTACGACAGACATGCCGCTGCTGCGCGGCATGGCGGCAAAGCCTGGACTGATGCACGGCCACAGCGGTCGGCTTCTGCTCGGTCGCCGCGTAATCATTCCGTGCGACCAGCCGTTGCACGCATTGGCGCCGGTAGGCGGGTTTGTCAGCACCGCACACGACCTTGCACTGTTTTTCAACCAACTCTCGCCACAGGCCAACAAGAGCATTCTGTCGGCAGAAAGTCGGCGTGAAATGACGCGTAAGCAATGGAGCATACCGCATGCCAGCATGGGCGGTGACTATGGCCTCGGCGTGATGGTCGGCCGCAGCAATGGCTGGGATTGGTTCGGCCATACCGGCGGCCTGCAGGGTTTCATCTCGCGCTGCATTACTATTCCAGGCCAGGGCCTGAGCATCGCCGTGCTGACCAATTCTATTGACGGCATGGCCGGCGGCTGGGTGGATGGTATCCTCCATATCCTGCAGACCTTCGCTCAGCGCGGCGCTCCGGTGAAACGCCATACCGACTGGAGCGGCCGCTGGTGGGGATTGTGGGGTGCCTGTGACCTGGTAGCGATGGGGAACCGCGTCCTGATGGCCGGCCCCGGTATGCTGGCACCCTTCCAGGATGCCGCTGAGATCGAGGTGACTGGTCGCAATACGGGCCGCATCGTACTTGCAAACGGCTATGGCAGCCACGGTGAAGAGGTCTGGCTGAAACGCAATTCAAAAGGTCACGTGACGGAGTTCTGGAATATGGAACGACGCCAGAAAGTAGCGGCTCAGCTGGTTCGGCGCTATGAGAAGAAGAAACGAACAAGTCAAAAAAAGTGACCATGAAAATCGGCATTATCGAATGCGGGCCGGTCCCCGCAGCGTTACGGAACACCTACATCAGCTATCCCGCGATGTTCAGCGCGCAGCTTGCGCCCCTGCTGCCCTTAGCCACCTTCGAGACCGTTTCAGTCGTGCATGGCGAGGCGCTGCCCGGGCCGGAGGCGCGCGATGCCTGGCTGCTGACCGGGTCGCGCCATGGCGTCTACGACGACCTGCCGTGGATTGAGCCGCTGAAAACTTTCATCCGAGCAGTAGCGGCACAGCGGCGCCCCATGGTGGGCGTGTGTTTCGGCCACCAGATCATCGCCGAGGCGCTGGGCGGCCGGGTGCAGAAGGCCGAAATCGGCTGGCGCGTGGGCCTGGAGACCTATGCGACCCGTTTCAACGGCGCGGCGCAGAGCGTGGCGATGCCGGCCTTTCATCAGGACCAGATCGTTGTGCAGCCGCCCGGCACGGAGATCGTGGCGCAGAGCGACGCCTGCCCCTATGCGGGCTTAAGCTACACCGACGCGCCGATTTTATCCGTGCAGTTCCATCCGGAATTCAACCGGCCCTATCTGGCCGACCTGATCGCCTGCCTGTCGAAACAGGGTGCCGAGCCGGGCCTGCCGCCGCAGGCCGAGACCGGCGATGTAGCGGACGATACCGGCATGCGCTGGATCGCCGACTTCCTAGCGGGGCGGTAAGCAAACAGGCATCACGCAACCGTCATGGCCGGGCTTGTCCCGGCCATCCACGTCTTTGTTTCGTGCCAGACAGAAAAAGTCGTGGATGCCCGGCACAAGGCCGGGCATGACGAATAGTACTTAAGCTGTTGTTGCCTCCAGTCACGCCAGCAGCAATTCCATGCCCGGATCGCCCTTGTCCATCGCGCGGCGATAGGCCGGGCGGGCGCCGATGCGCGCCAGATACGCGCGGATATTGGGATAGGGCGACAGATCGTAGGGCAGGTAGCGGCGCATGGTGGTGAGGCAGAAGACATTCATGATGTCGGCCGCCGTGAAATCCTGCCCGGCGAGCCAGGACGCCTCGCCCAGCCGCGAGTCCATCATGCCCAGGCAGAGCGCCATGCGCTGCCGCCCGGTCAGCACCGCCGGGTGATCGGCCGGTGGATTGAGCCGGCCCGAGATCAGCACGCGCATCAATGCGGGCTGCAGCGTGCCATTGGCGAAATGGAACCAGTAGAGATAGGCCGCGAAGTCGGGATGGTCCTTCGCCAGGGCCAAGCGACCGTCGCCGTATATCGCGATGATGTACTCCACCACCGCGCCGGATTCGGCCAGCACGAGATCACCATCCGTGATCACCGGTGCCGAACCGATGGGATGCAGCGCCTTGTACTCGGCCGGCGCCATCACGGGCGCGCGGTCGTAGCGCTTCAGCTCATAGGGAATGCCCAGCTCCTCGCAAAGCCAGACGATGCGCTCGGACTGCGACTTGCCGAGATGATGAACGGTGAGCATGCGGACTCCCTATGCGAATGGCGCGGGAGCGTAGCATGAAAGGCCCTCGCCCGGGGCTGACGATCTTTACCGATGCGGCCGTCTACACGGCGCGGCGCCCTGCCACCCGCAGCGAGGTCCAGCCGAGCGTCATGCCGGCAGCGCCGAACAGGATCGTGGCCATGCCGGCAAGCTGCACCGCGCCGAATTCCCGCCCGAACCAGACGATATCCACGGCCAGGGCCACGAGCGGATAGAGGAAGGATAACGCGCCGGCGACCGGCGTCGGCAGGCGCTGGAGCGCGCCGTAGAGCAGGATGTACATCGCCCCGGTATGCACCAGGCCCAGCGTGAGCAGGATGCTCCAGCTTTGATTCCCCGTCGGCAGCGCCGACAAAGCGCCGAACGGCGCCAGCATGACGATGCCGACGGCCACATGGATCAACGCGATCAGATGCGGCTTCACGCCCCTGAGCGCCTTGGCCGCCAGCGCCGCCAGGGCGTAGAAGAAAGCCGCGCCCAGGGCCAGCGCGATGCCCACGAGGTAGTCGCCGCCCGGCGCGGCGGAGCCCGGCCTGCCCTGCAGGACCAGCAGCACGCCGCCGAAGGCGATGCCGAGCCAGGCGAGCCTGGCCGCCGTCAGCCGTTCGCCCAGGAAGACCACGCCGAGGCCGACCAGCATGAAGGGCTGGGTGTTGTAGACCGCCGTGGCAACCGAAATCGAGGCATGGCCGTAAGCGGCGAACAGCAGCAGCCAGTTCAGCACGATGGCCACGCCGCCCAGGACCGCGATGACGAGCTGGCGGCGGGTGAGCATGCCGGGCCGGAACAGCCCCATCGCCGCGCAGACGGCCAGCAGGGCGACGAACCCGAAGACGCAGCGCCAGAACACCACATGCAGCACCGGCAGGCCCGAGCCCACGACGAAACCGCCGATGGTGCCCGAGATCAGCATAGCGCCGGTCATTTCCAGTATGCCGCGGGTCCTGTCCTGCATCCCAATCTCCATCCGGGCCGAACGCATCCGGGCCGGAGAATGGCAGGCATGAGCCGGAAATGGCATAAGACACCGTAGACAGAATGCCAATCTGTCCTAATAGATAAAGGTGGAACGGGCCAAAATCTTAAGAAAGGAAAAAGCATGCTGGACACCATCGACCGCCGCATCGTCAGCGCGCTGGCGCGGAATGCGCGCATGAGTCTGAAGGAGCTGGCGGCGGCGGTTGGCCTGTCTTCGCCCAGCGCGGCCGAGCGGCTGAAGCGGCTGGAGGAGCGCGGCGTGATCCGCGGCTTCACCATCGATGTCGACCCCACCGCGCTGGGTTATCCGCTGCAGGCCATGGTCCGCATCCGCCCCCTGCCCGGCAAGCTGCAGCGCGTGCAGGAGCTGCTGGCGCAGATTCCGGAGATCGTCGAATGCGACAAGGTGACCGGCGATGACTGCTTCATCGCCCGCATGGTGGTGCGCAACATCGACGCGCTCGACACGCTGCTGGACCGCATCAGCGACAAGGCCGAGACGAATACCGCCATCGTGAAGGCGCATACCGTGCCGCGCCGCCTGCCGCCGCTCGGGCCAGCCTGAGAAGAACCGGCCTGAGAAACGAAAACGCCCGCCATGACTGCCGGTATTTTTGAAGGGGCCCGGGGCCGGTCGCGCTTTGCGCTAAATTATATGTAAGGCGGCAAAGCCGCCGGGCCCGGGGTGACGATGGGATGTATGCTTACGCGCCGGGGACCGGTTCCAGGCCCGAGGGGCCGGGCTTGCCGCCACGCGAGGAGGTCGGCACGGCGGAGCGCGGGCCGGTATCGCCCGAAGGCGACGACGGCTTGTCGTCGGGGCGGATGATCGCCTCGCCGCGCAGCAGCGCCTTCACCTCGTCGCCCGAGAGCGTCTCGTATTCGAGCAGGGCCTGGGCCAGCGTGTCGAGGTCCGCGCGGTGCTCGGTGAGGATGCGGCGGGCGGCGCCTTCGGCCTCGTCGATGATGCGGCGGATTTCCTCGTCGATCAGTTTGGCGGTGGCATCCGACACGTTTTTCCGCTGCGTGACGGAATGGCCGAGGAACACCTCTTCCTCGTTATCCGAGTAACGCAGGCGGCCGAGCTTGTCGGACATGCCCCATTCGGTGACCATGCGGCGGGCCAGGCCGGTGGCCTGCTGGATGTCGTTGGAGGCGCCGGTGGTGATGTTTTCCTTGCCGAAGATGATCTCCTCGGCGATGCGGCCGCCGAAGGTCATGGCCAGGCGCGATTCGATCTCGAGCTGCGACATCGAGAGGCGGTCCTTCTCGGGCAGTGACATGGTAACGCCCAGGGCGCGGCCGCGCGGGATGATGGTGACCTTGTGCAGCGGATCGCATTTCGGCATGAACAGCGACACTAGGGCGTGGCCGGCCTCGTGATAGGCGGTGAGGCGCTTTTCCTCCTCGCCCATCACCATCGAGCGGCGCTCGGCGCCCATCATCACCTTGTCCTTGGCATGCTCGAAATCGGCCATGGTAACGACGCGGCGGTTGCGCCGCGCGGCGAGCAGGGCCGCCTCGTTGACCAGGTTGGCCAGGTCGGCACCGGAGAAGCCGGGCGTGCCGCGGGCGATGATCTTGGGCTCCACGTCGGGCGCCAGCGGCACCTTGCGCATATGCACGCGCAGGATCTGCTCGCGGCCGACGATGTCGGGATTGGGCACCACGATCTGGCGGTCGAAGCGGCCGGGACGCAGCAGGGCCGGATCGAGCACGTCGGGGCGGTTGGTGGCGGCGATCAGGATGACGCCCTCGGTGGCCTCGAAGCCGTCCATCTCGACCAGCAGCTGGTTCAGCGTCTGCTCGCGCTCGTCGTTGCCGCCGCCCAGGCCGGCGCCGCGATGGCGGCCGACCGCGTCGATCTCGTCGATGAAGATGATGCAGGGCGCGTTCTTCTTGGCCTGCTCGAACATGTCGCGCACGCGGGACGCGCCGACGCCGACGAACATCTCGACGAAGTCGGAGCCCGAGATGGTGAAGAACGGCACGTTGGCCTCGCCGGCGATGGCGCGCGCCAGCAGCGTCTTGCCGGTGCCGGGCGGGCCGACCAGCAGGCAGCCCTTGGGGATCTTGCCGCCAAGGCGCTGGAATTTCTGCGGGTCGCGCAGGAATTCGACGATCTCTTCCAGCTCGGACTTGGCTTCCTCGATGCCGGCGACGTCCTCGAAGGTGACGCGGCCATGCTTCTCGGTCAGCAGGCGGGCCTTGGACTTGCCGAAGCCCATCGCCTTGCCGCCGCCGCCTTGCATCTGGCGCATGAAGAAAATCCACACGCCGATCAGCAGCAGCATCGGGAACCAAGAGATGAAGATGCTGAACAGTGGGTTGCCTTCCTCGGGCGGCGTCGCGGTGACGCGCACGCCGCGCTCGGTCAGCCTGGAGACCAGCGTCGGGTCGTTCGGGATATAGGTGGTGAAGGCGCGGCCATCGCGGAAATGGCCGGTGACCGTGTTGTTGCCGGTCTGGATCGCCACGTCGGTGATCTGGCCGTTGGTGACGTCGTTGAGGAAATCGGAATAGGCAATCGACTGGCTGCCGGTGCGCACCGACGGGCCCTGGAACAGGTTGAAGAGTGCCACGACCAGCAGGCCGATGATCACCCAAAGCGCCAGATTACGACCGAACATGTTCACGGAAGCCAAATCCTTTTCACCTGACGGGCCGGCGCAGAATGCCTGCGGCCAGACCGGAAAACCCCTCGCGGAAACCTTAGCCGATTTCCCCGTCACCAAACCATAGATATGACCCCCGCGCCGCTAAACAAGCGGTTACCGGCGACGGAATCCCGTTCACCAGGGCTTTCCGAATGTTACAGCCAGGCCGGGCGGCAGCGCGCCCCAGGCCAGGCCGGGCGCCGCCAGCAGGCGCGCGCCGCGCCACAGGGCCGGCTGGGCCGGCCAGGCGGCCGGCGGAACCGCGGCGGCGACGCCATCGGGACGATGGCGGCCCAGGGGAGCAAGCGTCAGGCCACGCGGAATGCTGTCGGCGGTTGCGACCGCGACGCGGAAGCGGCCGTCCCAGACGACATCAAGGCCGGCCGTCAGTTTCAGCGGCGGCGGCAGGTGGCGCGCCTCGCGGCAGACCAGGATGCGGCCGGTCGTCTTGTCGGGTCGCAGGAGGCAGTTCTGCAGGGTGGCCGGCGCGGGCCTGGTCGCGCGCAGGCCGGCCAGCAGGCGCTGCAGCCGCTCCAGCCGGGCGGGCAGCGGATCGCCGCCGATGCGCTGCAGCAACTGCCCCAGCGCGCGCAGGGCGATCTCGTCATCGGCGGTTTTCAGCAGCGCGCCGTCGAGCCAGGCGATGCCGCCCACGGGCTCAAGCCGCGCCATGCGGCGCAGCAGGTCATCGGCGCCGGCTTCCAGGGCGGCACGGGCGCGGGCCAGGTTGCGCGCGGTCAGCGCCAGATGCGCCACGAGCTCGGCGCGGGCGGCGGCATCCCTGCCGCTCAGATCGTCCAGCGCCTTTCGCACCCGCACGCGGGCAAAGGCCGGATTGGCGTTGCTCGGATCCTCGATCCAGGGCTGGCCGCGTTTTTTCAGGGTCGCGACCAGCCGCGCCTTCGGCATATCGAGCAGCGGCCGCAGCAGGATGAAATCCGCATCCAGCACACGAACCGGCGCCATCGCCGCCAGCCCGTCGACGCCCGAGCCGCGCATCGCCCGCAGCAGCAGGGTCTCGGCCTGGTCCTCGCGATGATGCGCCAACAGCAGGTGGCGGATGCCGTCTTTCGCGCAGGCCGCGCGCAGCAGGCCGTAGCGCGCCTCGCGGGCGGCTTCCTGGCGGTTGGCGGTTGGCTTGGCGCCGCGCCAGGTCAGGATGCGGCAGGGAATCCGCATGGCTTTGAGCCAGCGCGAGACCTGCCTGGCTTCGGCGGCGGCCTCCCGGCGCAGGCCGTGATCGACGGTGAAGGCGATGACGCGGATGTCCTTCCTAGCCGCCCAGTCGGCTGCCAGCAGCGCCAGCGCCATGCTGTCGGCGCCGCCCGACACGGCGACGGCGATGCTCTGCGCGCCAGGCGGCAGCAAAGGCCCGAGCAGACGGCCGAAAGCGGCTGTGCTCAGGGCCTGCATGATGAATACAGGCTTACCTGCAGCCGATCTTACCGCGTTCGCGGGTGGCGGCGTCCTTCACATGCTGCGGCGCGTTAGGGAAATCCTTGGCCAGCTGGCCAAGCGCCGCGCAGGCTTCCGGATTCTTCTTCATCGCCGCCAGCGACATGCCGAGCTTCAGCAGGCTGTCGGGCGCCTTGGCGCTTTTGCCATAACCCTGGTAGCCCTGCAGGAAGGCCTGGGCGGCCGGCTCATACTGCTGGCGCACGTAATAGGTCTCGCCGAGCCAGTATTGCGCGTTGCCGGCCAGCGGGTCTTTCGGATGCGCGGCGAGGAATTCGCGGAAGGCGGCCTCGGCATCGACATAGTCGCTCTGCACCAGCAGCTTGTAGGCGTAGTTGTAGCGCTCCTGCGGCGAACCGGCCGGCAGCCTGGCCTTGGCGCTGGCAGCGGCCGGCGCAGTGGGCGCGCGGGCGGTCTGCTGGGCTGGCGACTGGGCGGTGGCCGGCGCATTGCCGGGCAGCGGGCGGCCTTGCGCATCGGCCGGCATCGAGCCGAGCACGCCTTCCTTGCTGGGCGCCTGGCCCGGGGTCGACGAGGTCGAGCCGCGCGCCACCTGCCCGCCAGACTGGGGCCCGCCAGACTGGGGCCCGCCAGGCTGGGGACCGGCGGCCGGGGTGGCGGCCGGAGGCCTGACCTGCTCGACGCTGCCGGCCGCCTGGCCGGGCTGCGCACCGGGCTGTGATCCGGCGCGTTCGATCTGGGTCAGGCGGAAATCGACATCCTCGACCAGCTTGTCGATGCGGCGGTTGGCCTGGCTGGAATTGAACTCGACCTGCTCGAAGCGGCCGGTCAGTTCGCGGATCTGGTTTTCCAGCTCGTCGATGCGGCTGTTCAGCCGGTTGGCGATGCTGGAACTGTCGCCGCCATCGGAAAGCGGCACGCTGGACACGGCACCCGAGCCCGAGGGAGCGGAACCACCGCGATAGACCTGGCGCTGCAAGGTGCGCAGGTCGTTTTCCAGCCGGTTGAGGCGGTCGAGCGTCTGGGCGTCCTGGGCGGCGGCCGGCAGGGCGAAGCCGGCAAGCAGAGTCAGGACAGGCAGAAGGCGGATGGCGATGGGCGCGGCCATGGCGGAACCCCGAGGTCAGCGATCACGTGAATAAGACGATCTTATCGCGGTTTACGTCAAAAGCGTGGCGTCCCGCAACTGGCGCCGGCGGCCGGGAAAATGGCGGCCGGCGGCATGTCTGGCGCACAAAAGAAACTCTGGCGCATAAAAAAGAAACACCCGCCCGCCGCTGGCCGGAAGCCAGGGCGAAGCGGGTGTTCCTAGAACCTTCATCCGCAGGCGGCTTGCGCCGCCCGGGCTGAATTAGTTCGACAGGACCGTCACGCCGCGACGGTTCTGGGCCCAGGCGGCCTCGTTCGAACCGAGGGCCACCGGACGCTCCTTGCCGTAGGAGATCGTGGTGACGCGGTTCGCCGGGATGCCCTGGTTAATCAGGTAGGACTTGACGGCGTTGGCGCGGCGCTCGCCGAGCGCAAGGTTGTACTCGCGGGTGCCGCGTTCGTCGCAGTGACCCTCGACCACGATCTTCCACTGGCCATAGCGCTTCAGCCAAGCGGCCTGCTTGTCCAGGGTGGCCTTGCCGGCCGGCTTCACTTCGAACTTGTCATAGTCGAAGAACACGCGGTCACCGACATTGACCTGGAAGTCCTGCACGGTGCCCGGCGAGATGCTGGTGGTCGGAGCGGTCGCTGCGCGGGTCTGACCAGCGCCACCGGCGGTGGAGTCGGTTTTCGGAGCCGTTTCGCAGGCGGCGAGAAGCAGGCCCACAGCGGCGACGGCCACGAACTTGGAGCCGAAGGTGTTGAGGCGCATTTTTTTTATCCCTCCAAGGGTTTCGAGAGTGAGATCAGATACCTGAACGACCAAAGAAAACTTGCGTTTCATCCCGGGGTCGAATCCCGACACCCAAAACAAAGCGTCTGACAAACCACCGGTTTTGCCGGCGCGCGGGCTGCTGGCAGACAATGTTGGGACAGGGTCCTGTTCGGGACAGAGTCCTAATCGTCTTCCCAGCGCAAACGTTGCCGGAACCAATGGCTCAAGCCATTGCGTCAAAATCAACTATATCCACGGGTTTTTCGTGAATCAATAGGCGTAAAGGCTTGTAAAGACTAAACCGGCCCCTGCGGCATTTCTGCAACAGAGGCCAGAAAAGCAGGCTGATTGGTCTCCGAGGCAGCGTAGCGCCCTACCGGATCAGGGTCGACAGCGGCGACCAGGCTGGGTCGGAAGCATCGATCGGAGTGGGAATTTCCCGCTCGTTATACCCGGTCAGGTCGATGGAGATCAAACGAACCCGCTGGCCGCGGCCACGCGCATCGGGCGGATTCTCCCGGTAGAACATCAGCACACGGCCGTTCGGCGCCCAAGTCGGCGCCTCCTGCACCAGCGGCGAAGTGGAGAGAATCCGTTCGCCGCTGCCATCGGGCCGCATCACGCCGATGGAGAACTGCCCGCCGCCTTCCTTGGTGAAGGCGATCAGGTCGCCGCGCGGCGACCAGACCGGCGTGGAATAACGACCCTGGTTGAAGCTGATGCGGCGCTGGTCGGTGCCATCGGCATTCATCGTGTAGATCTGCTTGGCGCCGCCGCGGTCGGAGTTGAAAGTGATGCGGCGACCATCCGGCGAAAACGACGGCGAGGTGTCGATCGCCGGATCGGCGGTGAGACGCGAACGCTGTCGCGTGCGCAGATCCATCATGTAGACATCGGAATTGCCGTCGACCGCCAGCGACATGATCACGCGGTTGCCATCGGGCGAGAAGCGCGGCGCGAAGGTCATGCCGGGGAAATCGCCGACCAGTTCCTGCTGCCCGGTGTCGATGTTGAACAGATAGACGCGCGGCTTGTCGTTGAAATAGCTGAGATAGGTGATTTCCTGCTGGCTCGGGCTGAAGCGCGGCGTCAGCACGAGATAGCGGCCATCGGTGAGGAAGCGATGGTTCTCGCCATCCTGATCCATGATCGCGAGCCGCTTGACGCGGCGGTCGGCCGGGCCGCTTTCGGCGACATAGACGATGCGGGTATCGAAATAACCATCCTCGCCGGTGACGCGCTTGTAGATCGCGTCGGCGATCAGGTGCGCCAGGCGGCGCCAGTTGTCCGGCGTGGTGAACAGCGCCAGGCCGGTCATCTGCTGCTCGGCGGCAACGTCCCAGAGGCGGAATTCGCCACGCAGGCGGCCATCGGCCTGCATCTCGATGCGGCCGTTGACCAGCGCATCGACGTTGATCACGCGCCAGTCCTGGAAGCGCGGTTGCACCCGCATCGCGGCCGGCGTCTGCAGATGGGCGCGCGGATCGGCCGGCTTGAACAGGCCGGAGCGTTCGAGGTCGGCGCGCACGACGCGGGCGACATCGGCGCCCAGCTTGAGTGCCTGCGGATTATCGCCATCGAGGTCGGAGATCGCGATCGGCACCGGCTTTACGTTTGCGCGCGTCACGTCGATCTCGACTGCGGCCTGCAGCGGCAATGCGACAGTCAGCATTGCCAGCATCGCGAGCAGGCCTGCGACCGGAAGGATCGGCTTCCGCTTCATCATGGTCTCCGTCATCTGTTCAGCCACCCAGCATCTGTCTCGGATCGAAATTCAGGATGATTTCCTGGCCCCATTTGTCCTTGTCGCCCGGCGGCAGCTGGAACGGTGCCGCCTTGAGCACGGCGCGGCGCGCCGATTCGGCGGCCGAGCGATAGCTTTCCTGGCCCGGCAGATACATGCGGGCGGTATCGACGATTTCCGGCTGATTGCGCAGCGAGCCATCGGGATTGAGGCTGAAGCGGACGCGCACGATCAGGTTCGAGGCATCCTTGGCGCCGATATCGAACTGCCATTTGTCCTCGACCTGCTTGCGGATGAAATCCTTCTCGCTCATTGAGATCGGCAGGTTGGGATTGGACGGCCCCTCGGCGCGCGGCGCGGCGGCCGGCGGCGTGCGCGAGGCGGTCTGCGGCGCCTGCTGCGGCTGCGCGGCCGGCGGTGCCTTCATCTTGTTCACCAGGGCGGCAACGTCGGTGAAGCTGGGCGCCTTGGATTTCTCTTCCGTGCGCTGGGCCGGCTTGGGCGGCGCCGGCTTGGATTGCGGCTTCGGCTTCTCGGCCACCTTCGGCGGCTCGGGGGTTTCGACGACTTCCCTGGGCTTGGGCACCGGCTTGGGCGACGGCTCGGGCTCAGGCATCGGCGCGGGCTTGGGCGCCTCAGCCTGCTTGGGCGGCTCCGGCGTGGGCGGCGGCGGCGGCGGCGGCGGGGCCACGGCCTGCGGTTGCGGCTTGGGCGGTTCGGGTTTGGGTTCGACCTTCTGCTCGGGGACAGGCTCGTCCTTCGGCTCGGCCTTGCTCTCGATCGCCTTGGGCTGCGGCTTGGGCACGTTGGTCTTGTCGGCGATCGGCGCGAATTCAGCCAGGATCACCGGCGGCTCCAGCTCGCGCTGGGGCTCCCAGTAGGGCAGGCCGAAAATCGCCACCGCCATCAGGCCGGCATGCAGACTGGCCGAAAATATGTAC
The DNA here is from genome assembly GCF_029255545.1 of Ferrovibrio sp. Lineage (GTDB taxonomy): Bacteria > Pseudomonadota > Alphaproteobacteria > Ferrovibrionales > Ferrovibrionaceae > Ferrovibrio. The sequence continues at coordinate 21,153 of NZ_JANLJJ010000020.1, forward strand.
GAGGAGCGTTGCACGCGTCTAACTCAACCTCTGCCCTGTCTGTCTCTACTCTGTCTGTCCGGTCAGCGGCCCGTGCCGCCGCCCGGCGCCAGTTTCCCAATCAACGCCGCGGCGCCGCGGCGGCGGGGGGATTGCCAACCAGCGCCACCTTGGTGAACCCGCCGGCATTGATCAGACCCATCACCTCCAGCACCTTGCCGTAATTGATCGCCTGGTCGCCGCGCACGAAAATGCGGCGGTCGGGCGCGCCGCCGGCAACCGCCTGCAGACGCGGCACCAGCTGGTCTAGCTCGACGACCGTTTCCTGAAGGTAAATGACGCCCTTGGAATCGATCGTCACGCTCAACGGCTCGTCCTGGCCCTGGATGGCCGCCGCCTGGGTCTTGGGCAGGTCAACCTGCACGCCGACGGTGAGCAGCGGCGCGGCCACCATGAACACGATCAGCAGCACCAGCATGACGTCGACCAGCGGCGTCACGTTGATGTCGGACATCGGCCGGCGCCTCATCCGGCCGCCGCGGGTGGACCCGCCGCCCATCTGCATGGCCATGTCAGGCCGCCTCTTCTTCGTCGAGCTGGCGCGACATCAGCGCCGAGAACTCGCCGGCGAACCCCTCCAGCCGCACATTGAGCCGGCCGAGGTCGTTGGAGAACTTGTTGTAGGCCATCACCGCCGGGATCGCCGCCAGCAGGCCGAGCGCCGTGGCGAACAGCGCCTCGGCGATGCCTGGCGCCACCACGGCCAGCGAGGTGTTCTTCGACGAGGCGATGGCGTGGAAGGAATTCATGATGCCCCAGACCGTGCCGAACAGGCCGACGAAGGGCGACACCGAACCCACGGAAGCCAGGAAGCCGAGATACCGCTCCAGGCGCTCCATCTCGCGGTCGATGGAGACGCGCATGACCTGGCCGATGCGGACCTGCAGCGACCCCAGGCCATGCTTGCCGCGCACCAGGCCGCGCTCGGTGGAGCGGCGCCATTCGCGCATGGCGGCGACGAACAGCACCGCCATCGGATGCTGCGGGCCGGCGATCGAGAGCCGGTCGTAGAGGGCATCCAGCGAGCCGCCCGACCAGAAGTCGTTCTCGAACTTGTCGGTATCCGAGATCACCTTCCGGATCTTGATCAGCTTGTCGAAGATGATCGCCCATGACCAGAACGAGGCCAGGACCAGCATGAGCATGACGGCCTTGACGATCCAGTCGGCCTGCAGAAAAAGCGCCCAGAGCGAGAGGTCGGTGGCTGCGGCCGAGCCCCCGAGCGGCATGGCGCTGACGGTCCTGTCCATAAGTTTCGAGTCCTTCCGTGAGGAGTTAGCAGATCAATGCGATAAATTTGGTGAAAGTGTGGCGAAAACCGAGGCAACCCGTGGCGGCACCCGGCGCGGGCGGCCATCACGGTCGATACAGGCCAGTCGAATTTCGGCCCGAACCAGCAAATCCTCGCCGCGCCAGACATCCTGGCGGGCGGTCAGGCTGGCGCCGCGCAGCTCGGTGATGCTGGTGGTCACCACCAGTTCCTCGTGCAGCCGGGCCGGCTTCAGATAGTCCACGTTGCAGGCGCGCACGGCGAAGGCCACCCCGCCCGGCTCGTTCATCAGGCCGTGCTGGTCGATGCCATGCTGCAGCAGCAGGTCGGACCGGCCGCGCTCGATGAAGCGCAGGTAATTGGCGTAATACACGATGCCGGCGGCATCGGTGTCTTCCCATTGCACCCGCAGGGGATAACGATGAGGCGTTTCAGGCATCATCGTCTCCCAGAAGATCGAGCTGGTTTGCCGACAGGCCGCCAAGATAGTTTCCCGGCGGCGTCAGCCCGATATGGCCGAAGGCGGCAGGCGTCAGCAGGCGGCCGCGCGGCGTGCGCTGCAGGAAACCCTGCTGGATCAGGTAGGGCTCGATGATGTCTTCCAGCGCGTCGCGTGGCTCGGACAAAGCGGCGGCGATGGTTTCCACCCCCACCGGGCCACCCGAGAAATCGCGGGCGATCACATTCAGATACCGCCGGTCCATGGCGTCCAGACCACGGGCATCGACCTCCAGCCGTAGCAGGGCGGCATCGGCGGTGGCGGCATCCACCACCTTCGCCCTGGCATGGGCGGCGAAGTCGCGCACCCGGCGCAGCAGCCGCCCGGCCACGCGCGGCGTGCCACGGGCGCGGCGGGCGATTTCACGCGCGCCGCTGGGGTCCAGCTCGAGGTCCAGGATGCGGGCGCCGCGCCGCACGATGAGCTCGAGTTCCTCGACCTCGTAGAAATTCAGCCGCAGCGGAATGCCAAAGCGTTCGCGCAGCGGCGTGGTCAGTAGCCCTGAGCGCGTGGTGGCGCCGACCAGGGTGAAGGGCGGCAGGTCGATGCGCACGCTGCGCGCCGAGGGGCCTTCGCCGATGATCAGGTCGAGCTGGAAATCCTCCATGGCCGGATAGAGGATTTCCTCCACCGCCGGGTTGAGGCGATGGATCTCGTCGATGAACAGCACGTCGCGCGCTTCCAGGTTGGTCAGCAGGGCGGCGAGGTCGCCGGCCTTGGCGATCACCGGGCCGGAGGTGGCCTTGAAGCTGACGCCCAGTTCGCGCGCCACGATCTGCGCCAGCGTGGTTTTGCCCAAGCCCGGCGGGCCATGCAGCAGCACGTGATCCAGTGCCTCGCCGCGGTTCTTGGCCGCCTGGATGAAGATGTCGAGGTTTTCGCGCGCCCGGGCCTGGCCGATGAAATCACCGAGCTGCTGCGGCCGCAGATGGCGCTCGAAGTCGTCGCCCTCGGCCTTGCCGCCGGATATCAGGCGATCCGCATTGGCCGCGCCGCTCATCGCGCCAGCTCCTTCAGGCCCGCGCGGATCAGATCCTGCACGTTAGGTTTATCACCCATGCTGCGCGCCGCCGTCGTGACGGCGCCGAAGGCCTCGGCCCGCTTGTAGCCCAGATTGACCAGGGCGGAGAGCGCATCGGCGACCGGGCCGGTTTCGGAACCGGCCGCCAAGGCTTCGCCGGCCGCACCCTGCGCCACCGGCCCCAGCGCGATGCCGCCCACCTTGTCCTTCAGTTCGGTGATCAGCCGCACGGCCAGCTTCGGGCCCACGCCGTCGCAGCGGTTCAGCATGGTCTTGTCGGCGCTGGCGATGGCGCGGAACAGCTCGTCGGGCGACAGGGCCGAGAGGATGCCGAGCGCGACTTTCGCGCCGACGCCTTGCACGGTCTGCAGCAGGTTGAACCAGCCGCGCTCGGCCTCGGAGAGGAAACCATAAAGATGGATATGGTCTTCCCGCACATGGGTTTCGATATAGAGCCGCGTCGCCTCGCCCGGGCGCGGCAGGGCGCGCAGGGTGCGGGCCGAGCAGAAGACCTGGTAGCCGACGCCGCCGACATCGAGGATGCAGGCGGTATCGCCGACGGAATCGAGCAGGCCGCTGAGCTTGGCGATCATCGCGCCGCTCTCTCCTGCGCCCGCATGATCGCGGCTTCCGCTGCCAGCACGCGCCGCGCCGAGGCGGCATGATGGGCGTGGCAGATCGCCACGGCCAACGCATCCGAGGCATCGGCGCCGGCGACTGTCACGCCGGGCAGCAGCCGCTTGACCATGGCATGCACCTGGTCCTTATCGGCCGCACCGGTGCCCACCACCGCCTTCTTCACCACGGTGGGCGCGTATTCCGCGACCGGCAGCCCGGCCTGGGCCGGCGCCAGCAGCACGACGCCACGCACCTGGCCAAGTTTCAGGGTGGAGGACGGGTTCTTGTTGACGAAAGTCTCTTCCACGGCGGCGGCCTGCGGCTGCCATGTCGCCAGCACTTCGGACAGCGCGTCATGCACGGTGCGCAGGCGGGCGGCCAGTTCGTCGTCGGGGTTGGTGCGGATGGTGCCGTGCGCCACATGGCTCAACCGGTTGCCCTCGGCGAGGATCACGCCCCAGCCGGTGGCACGCAGGCCCGGATCGAGTCCGATGATGCGCATGTGTTGGCCCAATCCGCTCCTTCTGCCTGCGGCGCGTCAGCTAGCGAGCTTGCGCAGCTCGTCTTCCGACATCTCGAAATTGGCGTAGACGGTCTGCACGTCGTCGGAGTCTTCCAGAACCTCGATCATCTTCAGCAGCGTCTCGGCCTTTTCGCCATCCACCGGCGTGGTGGTCTTCGGACGCCAGACCAGCCTGGCCGATTTCGGGTCGCCGAAGGCCTTTTCCAGCGCCTCGCGCACCTGGGCGAAATCATCCTGGTTGCAGGTCACGACATGCTCCTCGTCGGAGGACTGCACATCCTCGGCGCCGGCTTCCAGCGCGCCCTCGAACAAAGCCTCGGCCGTGGCGGCAGAAGCCGGGAAGATGATCTCGCCGACGCGGTCGAACATGAAGGCGACCGAGTTGGTCTCGCCCAGGGCGCCGCCATTCTTGGAGAAGGCCGCTCGAACTTCGCCCGCCGTGCGGTTGCGGTTGTCGGTCAGGGCCTCGACGATCACGGCGACGCCGCCTGGGCCGTAGCCCTCATAGCGCACCTCCTCGTAATTGTCGGCGCCCTCGGCGCCCGCGCCGCGCTTGATGGCGCGATCGACCGTGTCCTTCGGCATGTTGGCGGCGCGCGCGGCCTGAATGGCGGCGCGCAGGCGCGGATTGGTGTTCGGATCCGGCTGGCCCATGCGGGCCGCCGTGGTGAGCTCGCGGATCAGCTTGGTGAAGACCTTGGCGCGCCTGGCATCCTGGGCGCCCTTGCGATGCATGATGTTCTTGAACTGGGAATGGCCGGCCATGACCTGAACCTGTGGATGATCGTGAAAAAGCAAACGAATCGGGTATGTTTAGCATATTTCGGCCACCATCGGCAGCCGGGCAGGCCGCCCGGATAAAGCCGCGCCGGGGCAATTGCAAGCCGCAGCACCGGCCCGGCGGCCCTAAAACCATTGCGGGAAGAGTTTCCAGCCCATACAATTTGCCTGTCGCCAGTCCGGGTAGGCCGATTCCGGCATGCTCCAATTAACGCAATCCAATCAATCCCATATCAAGACGGGCATGAACGACCTCCTGCATCTGGCAGTTCTGCATGGCACGGCGTCTGCGCCGTCATCCGGACTGCCCGGCTATCCGCAATCCGCCCTGCTGAACCAGGCCTATGCCCTGTGGCTGGCGGCCCGCGGCAGAGCGGAAATGCCGGCCCGGCGCGGCCTGGACGAGCGCCATCCCGGTCTGCTGCATGCGCAGACCCTGCTGTTCAGCGTGGCCCGCGACCCGCTGGATTTCCGCTACAAGCTCATCGGCAGCCGCATCCAGGCGATCCTCAACACCGACTATACCGGCATGACACTGAGCCAGGTGCCGCACCAGCGGTCGCCCAGCCTGGTCTGGGACCATCTCTCGGCCGCGGTCGATGCGCGTGCCCCGGTCAAGGGTGTGGTGCCCTATGTGGGCCGCAGCCGCGATGTCGGCGGCGTCTACCACATCGTGCTGCCGCTGGCCGATGACGGCGAGACCGTCGACCATCTGCTGGTCTGCGTCGATCTCGCCCCGCCGGTCCGCCTGCAGGACGGCACGCCGCCCTTCACGCAACTGGGCTCAACGCAACTGGGCTGACACCTGGCGCGACGGCGTTCAACCGCGACAAACCGGGCAAACACGGCCTAACATCCAGCGGCATGCTCGATCTGAACCGCGCCACCTTTCTGCTGCAGCAGGGCTATCGCTACTGGGATGCCAAACGGGCCGGCAAGCGCATGCCGACCCGCGCCGATATCGATCCGATCGAGATGCCCGCGCTGCTGCCTTATGTGGTGCTGCTGGAGGTGCTGCGCGATGTCGAGCCCGGCCTGCCGCTGGATTTCCGCTACCGACTGATGGGCAGCGCGGTGGAGGCGCATCTGACCATGCGTTATGCCGGCCTGCGCATGAGCCAGATTCCACACCAGAAGGCGCCAAGCCGGATGTGGGAGAATTTCACCATCGTGGTGCAAAGCGGCACGCCGCTGATCACCCAGGTGCCCTATATCGGCCAGCACAAGGATTTCCTTGCCGCCCAGGACCTGATCACGCCGCTGTCGCGTGACGGAGACCATGTCGACATGCTGCTGAACTTCGTCGATTTCGTGCCACGGCAGGGCCTGGCTCCGATCCCGGCTGAAGACCCGCAACAGCCGTGACCACCCTACGCGACAGGCTGGTACAGGATGGCGCGACGTCGCTGCTGCTGCGCGGCTTCGATTACTGGAACGTGATCCGCGGCGACCGCGCGATGCCGGCGCGGCACGACATCGATCCGGCCATGATCACGCCGCTGCTGCCGCATCTGGTGCTGATGGATGTGCTGCGCGGGAGCGAGCCGGACTGGCCGCTGGACTTCCGCTATCGCCTGATCGGCACCCAGGTGGATGCGATGATGAACGGCCGCTATACCGGCCTGCGCATGAGTCAGCTGCCGCACCAACGGCCGCCGGCGAAAATCTGGTCCAGCCTGCAAAGGGTAAGCGATGGCGGCGAACCCACCGTGAACCGCGTGCCCTATATCGGCCCGCACAAGGATTACCTGTCGGTCGTCGACATGGTAATGCCGCTGGCGGCCGATGGCCGCAGCATCGACATGCTGTTCTGCCTGATCGAGTTCATCCCGCATCGGTCGTGAAACATGCCCGCACCGCGCGGCGCAACGCGGGCAGCACATCGGCAGCGAACCAGGGGTTACGTTTCTGCCAGGCGGTGTTGCGCCAGCTGGGATGCGGCAGCGGAAAGAAGCCATCCGGAAGATAGTCGCGGAAATGCCGCACCGTCTCGGTCATCGTCTTCTGCCGCCGCGTATTCAGGTAATGCATCTGGGCATATTGCCCGACCAGCAGGGTGAGGCGGATATCGGGCAGCAGCGGCCGCAGGCGCGGATGCCACAGCGGCGCGCATTCCGGCCGTGGCGGGTTGTCGCCACCTTTCGGGTCGCGGCCGGGATAGCAGAAGCCCATCGGCATGATGGCGATGCGCGCGGCGTCGTAGAACGTGTCGCGATCCATCTCGAGCCAGCCGCGCAGCACGTCGCCACTGCGGTCGTTCCACGGCAGGCCACTTTCATGCACTTTCGTGCCCGGCGCCTGGCCGATGATCAAAAACCGCGCGCCTGGCCGCATGCGCACCACGGGGCGCGGCCCGAGCGGCAGATGCGCTTCACAATGGCGGCAATCGCGCACTTCGCCCAGCAGGGCATCGAAGCGACGCGGCGCCATGGCAGATGTCAGGGCGTGGCCTGCTGCAGCCGGCCGCCCAGCCGCAGCGGCGCGATGCGGGTGGCAAGGCCCGTGCGGTCGTCGGTTTCAACATACACGGCGCAGAGCGTGGCATCGCCATTGGCCGGTTCGAAACGGCCGCCGGGCACCTTGCGGGTGAAGCGGTTGAGCGGCTCGGCCTTGTCCATGCCGATCACCGAATTGTAGTCGCCGCACATGCCGGCATCAGTCTGGTAGGCCGTGCCCTTCGGAAGAATCTGGGCATCCGCCGTGGGCACATGGCTGTGCGTGCCGCAGACCAGCGACACGCGGCCATCGCAGAAATGGCCCATCGCCATTTTCTCCGAGGTCGCTTCGCCATGGATGTCGACGATGGCGGCATCGATGCCCGCCCCCATGCGGTATTTCTGCAATTCGGCATCCACGGCGGCGAAGGGATCGTCCAGCGGGTCCATGAACACGCGGCCCAT
>NZ_JANLJJ010000020.1:28902-33277 GCF_029255545.1 Ferrovibrio sp.
CTTCACTGCAAGGACCTCATCGTTCAAAGGCGAGCGCGCCGCGCTCGGTCACCGCCCAGTCCAGTCTTTCATCCAGCGGCCCGGATGGCAATTCCGCCACCTGCTGCACCGCGAAGGCATAGCCGACCGCCAGGACGGGATCGCCGGCAGCACGCAGGGCGGCCAGGGTGGCATCGTAGAATCCGCCGCCCAGGCCCAGCCTGTGCCCCGCCCCATCGAAGCCGACCAGCGGCACGATCAGGATATCGGGCATCAGTACTGGCGCATCCGCAGGCGGCGCGGGAATCCCGAAGCGCCCGGCCGGCGGCGTGGTCGATATATCATCCCAGCGGCGGAAGACCAGCGGCTGCGCCTTCTGCGTGGCCACCCCGGGCAGCAGGAGGATCGTGCCACGCTGCTGCAAGGCCAGCATCAGCGGACGCGGATCAAGCTCATCCTCCATCGGCCAGTAGCCCGCCACGACCTGTCCCGCCCGCACCGGAATGGCGGCAAGGAACCGCTCGGCGGCCAGGGCGGCAATCGCCAGGCCATTGGCGGCATTCGCCGCGCGGCGACGCTGCCGCAGCTTCGCGCGCAGGGCAGCCTTGCGGCGATCAAGGTCGGGATCGGAATCGGGGATCATCAAGCGAGGTTGGCGGGAGGAAGCGGACGGGTCCACCCTGGCCGTTGGTATGAACTAACCTCTGTGGCCTGGCGTACCAGGTGGGCGCCGTATGATCGGAACCACGGTTCCGGCAGGGACAGCTCCCTAGAGATGAGCATTGGCCCCAGGGTTATGTAAACCTGACGCACCGGGCAGCGCCCGTCCTGCTCTTAATTTAGGTGCTCTCCAGCTTGGCGGCAATGTCTTCCAGCCGTTTTGCCAGCCCGACCAGGGCATCGGCGCCTTCCGTGGCGGTTTTCTGCTCCGCCTGGAAGGCCGCCACCTCCTGCCGCATGGCCGCCACGTCGCGCTGGGCCTGCTCCAGGTCGTCGGCGAGCGTCAGCGCCGTCATCAGCATCAACCGTGCCTCGCCGACCTGGCCGACCAGGGCCGCCAGTTCGCGCACGCGACCGTCCAGAACCTGCGACAGGCGGCGAACCTGATCTTCCTCGCCATCGTCGCAGCCGATCTCGTAGAGGCGGCTGTTGACCGTGACCTTTACCATAGCCATTGCAGCCTCCGTTCTCAGCCCAGATCTCAGCCTGGGACCTGGCTGTCGAGCGCCTGGCGCAGCCGCGCCATCGTCGCTTCCAGCCGCGCCGCGATGCCGGTCTGGAAGGCCTGCATCTCGCTTTGCGCGGCACGCGCCGCCGCCAGTTCCGCCTTCAGCGCCGTGATCTCGCCAGCGCCGCCGGGACTGCCGGGCGGGACAGCCATCGGGACAGCCGCATCCAGCCGCGCCTGGAGGGCATCGCGCTCGGTTTTCAGCGCGGCGATCTCGGCATCGGCAACGGCCTGCCGCGGTTCGCCCGGCCCGGAATCGCCCCGCTCGCCTTCCTCGCGCTGGATCTGCGCCAGTTCCTCGCGCAGGGCATCGACCAAGGCAGCGCGTTCACGCAGGCTGTCGGCTTCCTCGCGGGCGGCCTGCAGGTTCTCGCGCAGGGTTTTCAGTTCTGCGGCGGCCAGTCCATGCTGCTCGGCGAGGGCGCGGAAGGCGCTCACGCGCTGCGCCAGGGCGGCATCGAGACGCCGCACCGCCTGCTCCATCGCGGCAACCGCTGCGGAGACGCCAGTCTGCATAGGCTCTTTCTGCTGATTGGTGTTGTACGACAAACTTGATATGGAAGATAAACTTCGCGCTGTTGCAGCGTCAACCGAACCGCCCGGAAAAGCACCCGGATACCCAACGGTTTCAACCCCTCTTTGTTCCGGCCGCCTCATGTTGCCTTCCCTGCCGATGATCACCGATCCCTGGTTCTATGCCGCGGCCTTTCCCGCCGTGCTGATCGTGGGCCTGAGCAAGGGCGGCTTCGGCCCCGGTTCGGCGCTGATCGCGCTGCCGCTGATCAGCCTGCTGCTGCCGCCCCTGCAGGCGGCCGCCGTGATGCTACCCGTGCTGTGCGCCATGGATCTCGCAGGATTATGGGGATTTCGTGGCAAATGGGACCGCCGCTGCCTGCCCACCATCCTGACCGGCGGCCTGCTGGGCGTGGGCATCGGCACGCTGACGGCGCGCTGGGTCGACAACCAGGCGATCCAGCTGATCGTCGGCGCGGTGGCCGTGCTATTCCCGCTGCAGCGCTGGTTCGGCCGCATCAACGACACGCCGGCGCCGCACAGCCTGCCAAAGGGCCTGTTCTGGAGCGCCTGTTCCGGCTTCACCAGCTTCATCGCCCATGCCGGCAATCCGCCGCTGATGATCTACATGGTGCCGCTGCGGCTGGACAAAACCATCTTCATGGGCACCACGGTGATCTTCTTCGCCGTGATCAACTACGTGAAGCTGGTACCCTACTGGTGGCTGGGCCAGTTCACGCCGGCCAACCTGGGAACCTCGCTGATCCTCATTCCGGTGGCGATCGGCGGGGTCTATCTGGGCCTGTGGCTGCACCACAAGCTGAGCGACCGTCTGTTCTACCAGTCGGTCAACGCGATCATCTTCCTGTGCGGCCTAAAACTGCTGGCCGATGGGCTGGGGCTCAAATTCCCGTAGCACTGACAGACAACCCGCCGCGGCCGTTGCCGCCGGCGCATAAGCTGGTCTAGCCTGCCGCCAATCGCAAAGCCGCAGGTTCAGGCAGGGGGAAACGTATGAGCACGATTTACGACCGCGATCTGGACAAGAACCCGGCCAATTACGAGCCGCTCTCACCCCTGAGCTTCCTGCGCCGCACCGCCGAGGTCTTCCCTGGCCGGCTGGCCGTGGTGCATGGCCGGCTGCGCTATACCTATGCCGAGCTTTACGAACGCTGCCGCCGGCTCGCCTCGGCCCTGGAGAAGCGCGGCATCAGGCGCGGCGACACGGTGGCGATCATCGCCGCCAACACGCCGGCGCATCTGGAGGCGCATTTCGGCATTCCCGCCACCGGCGCGGTGATCAACGCCATCAATACCCGCCTCGACGCCGCCGCCATCGCCTTCATCCTGGAACACGGCGAGGCCAAGGTGCTGCTGACCGACCGGGAATACAGCGCCGTCGCCAAGGCCGCCGTGCATATGTCGAGCAACAAGCCGCTGCTGATCGATATCGACGATCATCTGTGCAGCACCGGCGAGCTGTTCGGCGAGATCGAATACGAGGATTTCCTCAAAGAGGGCGATCCGGACTGGGCCTGGCGCAACGTGGGCGATGAATGGGACGCCATCTCGCTGGGCTATACTTCGGGCACCACCGGCAACCCCAAAGGCGTGGTGACGCATCATCGCGGCGCCTACCTGAATGCCATGGGCAACGCGGTGACCTGGAACCTGCCCAAGCATCCAGTTTATCTGTGGACCCTGCCGATGTTCCATTGCGACGGCTGGTGCTTCCCCTGGACCATCACCATGCTGGCCGGCGTGCATGTCTGCCTGCGCAAGGTGGACCCGGCGCTGATCTTCGACAGTTTCGTCAACCAGGGCGTGACGCATTTCTGCGGCGCGCCCACCGTGCTGACCATGTTGATCAACGTGCCGGCCGACGTGAAGGCCAGGCTGAAGCCCGGCGTGAAATGCATGACCGCCGGCGCCGCCCCGCCGGCCGCGGTGCTGGCGGCAATGGAGAGCATGGGTTTCGACGTCACCCATGTTTACGGCCTGACCGAGGTTTACGGCCCTGCCGTGGTCTGCGACTGGCATGAGGAATGGGACAGGCTGGCGCTGCCCGACAAGGCGGCGATGAAGGCGCGCCAGGGCGTGCGTTACCACGTGGAAGAGGACGTCACGGTGCTCGACCCGAAAACCATGCAGCGCGTGCCGGAAGACGGCGAGACCATGGGCGAGATCATGTTCCGCGGCAATGTGGTGATGAAAGGCTACCTGAAGAATCCCAACGCCACACGGGAAGCCTTCGCCGGCGGCTGGTTCCATTCCGGCGATCTGGGCGTGCTGCACCCCGGCGGCTACATGCAGATCAAGGACCGCTCGAAGGACATCATCATTTCGGGTGGCGAGAATATCTCCACGCTGGAAGTGGAAGGCGTGCTGTACATGCACCCCGACATCCTGGAAGCCGCCGTGGTGGCGCGGCCCGACGCGCATTGGGGCGAAACCCCCTGCGCCTTCGTCACGCTCAAGGACGGCGCCAGCGCGACAGCCGACGACATCATCGCCTTCTGCCGCGAGCGGCTGGCCCGGTTCAAGGTGCCGAAGACCGTGGTGTTCAGCGCGCTGCCGAAAACCTCGACCGGCAAGATCCAGAAATTCGAGCTGCGCGAACAGGCCAGAAAACTGACCTGACCGCACAGGCGAATA
>NZ_JANLJJ010000020.1:33377-36616 GCF_029255545.1 Ferrovibrio sp.
GCTGGATCAGATCGGGAGGCGACGGTTTATTGCGTTTGACTGGAAATCTGCTCTTTCAGCTTCAGCTTTTCGCGTTTGAGCTGGGTGAGACGGGTTTGATCGGGCAGAGGGCGGTGTATCTCGTCATCGATTGCCGCTTGCAGGCTGTGATGTTTTTCGATGAGAGTATCGAGATGCGCCGAATTGTTCATCGCGGGCTCCTCCTTCCGGTTCGGAGCGCGTCAGTCGATCAGGCTTGCCGTCCGGGCATCGCCGTCGCTTCGGGCGGCGCGACCATGTCGATACGCGCACTATATAAGTTAAGCACCGCATCCCCGAATTGTCAGCCCCTTTTGCAAAATTTCCTCAGATCGTGAGACCTGCGCATGGCGCGCCGCACAAAATCCAAACCAAACCGGAAAAAATCCGCTCCGGCGGCGGCAACGCCGAAGCCGGCCATGACCACAGCGCGGCGCAAGTCCGCGGCATTGCTCGCGAAAGCGGTGCCGCCGCCGGCCAAGCCGATCGTCCGCGCCCCGGCACAGCGCCGGCTGGTCGTCGGCATCACCGGCGCGTCGGGCGTGATCTACGGTATCCGGCTACTGGAATCGCTCAAAGGCAGTGGTATCGAGTCGCATCTGGTGCTGACACGCCCGGCCGAGATGACCATTGTCTATGAAACAGCATATACGCCGCAGCAGGTGAAGGCGCTGGCCGACAAGGTCTATCCGATTGCCGATATCGGCGCGGCGATTGCGTCGGGCTCGTTCCAGACGCTCGGCATGGCGGTGATGCCCTGCTCGATGAAGACGCTGGCCGAGATCGCCACCGGCGTGACCGGCAATCTGCTGTCGCGCGCCGCCGACGTGACCCTGAAGGAACGCCGTCGCCTGGTGCTGGTGCCGCGCGAGACGCCCTTGCATCTGGGCCATATCCGCAACATGGCGAGCGTGACCGAGATGGGCGCCATCGTCGCGCCGCCGATGCCGGGCTTTTACGCCCAGCCGCAGACGCTGGACGATGTGATCAACCACACGGTCGGCCGGGTGCTGGATCTCTTCGGCATCGACAGCGGCCTGGTGAAACGCTGGAACGGCAAGCCGCGCAAAGACGTTTAGACAAGATAGGGACGTTTAGGTAAAAGCCGCGTCCAGCAGCTTTGCTCCCGGCGGCAGGATAGCCGGATTCCCGGGCGCAACATGCTCCAGATAGGCGGCGAGATGCTCGACGGCGGCCAGCATCTCGGCCTCGCGCGGCACTGGCGGTTTCCGCCGGGGCGCCGGGCTGACCCGGCTGCCCCCCACCAGCCAGACCTGGGCCACCTGTTCCAGCTTCAGCTCCAGGGCTTTCGCCTCGGCATACAGCGCCACGGCCGCCGGTTCGTCGGCCTGCAGGGCTTTCAACGCCCGGCGCGCCATGCGCAGGGGCTGCAGGGCGGCGTTGACCGGGCCGACGGCGGCGATGGCGCGGTCGATCTCCCCCGCCGCCCAACCGGCATAGCCCTGGCGCGCCCGCCAGAAACCCAGCAGCAAAAGGTTCACATCGGCGCCAAAGCCGTCCTGCAGGGCCAGGCAGGCCTCGGCCACCCCCGGCCGGTCATACAACGTGAGGGAAAAAGCCCAGAAGCCGGGCTTTGCATCTGTGTCGGCGGTGTTCATCCATGCTATGGTAACGGGCTTTCCGGTTCCGGCGAAAGCCCGGCGACCGCAAGTTCGAGTGGTGCAACCTGAGTGGCGGCATGAATTTTCCGGGGCCGATCAATACCGAGGAATTGCAGCGCAAGCTGGCCGACCTGCGCGCCGAGCATCGCGACCTGGACGATGCCATCGCCGCCCTGGCCGAGCAGCCGCACCTGAACCTGATCCAGATCCAGCGCATGAAAAAGCGCAAGCTGGCCCTGAAGGACCAGATCACCAAGATCGAGAATCTGCTGATTCCCGACATCATCGCCTGACAGGCGGCAGCACTCGTCTAGCGGCCGAAACCCGAAGCCAGCGGCAGCCACAGCGCCAGCTGCGGGAAAGCCCAGACGATGAAAAGCCCGACAATCAGCAGCAGCACATAAGGCAGCGTGCCGCGCACGATCTCGCCCAGCGGCGCATTGGTTATGCCTTTGAGTACGAACAGGTTCATGCCCACCGGCGGGGTGATCAGCGCCAGTTCCAGATTGATCATCAGCATCACGCCATACCAGATCGGGTCGATCTGCAGGGCCATCATGGCCGGTAGGATGATCGGCGTGGTGATCAGGATGATGGCGATGGTCTCGAGGAACATGCCCAAAACGAAGATGGCGATCATCACCACCAGGATGAAGCCAGTCTGCGACAGCTCGAGCGCCGTCACCCCCTCCATGATCTGCGCCGGCAGCCGGATGATGGTGACGGCATGGCCGAACATGGCGGCGGCGGCGATAATCATGAACAACATGGCGCTGGTGCGCATGGTGTCCAGCGCGCAGTCGACCAGGTCGCGCCAGCCGACATTGCGATAGACCAGCACCGCCACGAGCAGCGCGTAGGCGGCACCGATGGCGGCGGCTTCCGAGGCGGTGAAAATGCCGAAATAGATGCCGCCGAGCACCAGCGGCGGCATCAGCACGGCCCAGACCGAGTTGCGCAGGGCGCGCAGCACCGCCGCCATGCCGGGCCAGCCCTGCGCCTGGGTCGCCGGATTGGCGCGGGCCTGGGCCCAGTTGAACAGGGCGAAGATCGCCGCGATCAGCAGTCCCGGCACGATGCCGGCGAGGAACAGCCCGCCAATCGAGGCATTGGTGACGATGGCATAGAGAATCATCGGCCCCGACGGCGGGATCAGGATGCCAAGCGTGCCGCCCGCGGCGATGATGCCGTAGGTGTCGCGCGGCCGATAGCCGAAGCGCTGCATCTGCGGGATCGCGGTGGCGCCGATGGTCAGCGCGGTAGCGACCGAGGAGCCGGAGATGGTGGCGAAGATGGTGCAGGACAGGATGGTGGCCAGCCCGAGGCCGCCGCGCATATGGCCGACCAGCTTGTTGGCCATGTCGTAGAGATCATCGACCACCCGGGCACGGATCATCACATGCGCCATGAAGGCGAACATCGGAATGGTGGCGAGCAGCGGGTTGTCGAGGCTGGCGAACACGGTATCGGCCATGCTCAGGACCTTGCCTTCGAACACCGCCATGATGATCAGCGAGGCGATGCCAAGCGCCGCGAAGATCGGCATGCCGGTCATCAGCAGGCCCAACAGCAGGCCGAACAGCAGCACGATGGTCATGC
>NZ_JANLJJ010000020.1:36716-75971 GCF_029255545.1 Ferrovibrio sp.
GTCTGTTCGGCAAAGGCCTTGTCGAAGGCCGGCCCCATGGCCGCCTTGAAGGCGGCATTCTCCGCCGGCGTTGCGATATGCACCTTGACGCCCCTGCCCTGCAGATCCTTCGGCGCATCCTTCGCCGCCTCCTGCGAGGCCTCGATCGCCCAGGCCGAGGCCTTCTCGCCGGCCACCTTCAGCGCCGCCTTGGATTTGGCGCTGAGCTTGTCATAGAAATCCGGGTTGACGTAGCCATGCAGGTAGGCCGCCAGTACCGGTGTGACCGTCATGTGGTCCTGCACCTCGTAATACTTGCGCGACCAGGCCGCCGCCACATCGGTGATGCCGGCATCCAGCACGCCGGCAGCGAGCGCCTGATAGACCTCGCTGCCCGGCAATGACGAGGGTACCGCGCCCATGGCGATCAGGCCCTGGTCGAACGGCCCGCCGAGGCCGCGGATCTTCACGCCCTTGAAATCCTCCGGCTTCACCAGCGCCCGGCCCTTGGAGGTGAACACGCTGGTATTGGTCTGGAACATCCAGGCGACGTTCTTCACGCCCTTTTTCAGCAGGCGGTCTTCGAGGAAGGCGGCCGCCTCCGAGGTTGGCCATTTCTTCCACGCCTCGATCGACGACATGGTGTAGGGCCCGACCGTGACATTCATCAGCGGCAGCGTCTTGCCCCACTGGAAATTCAGCGAGAAGGCGCATTCGATGTCGCCCTTGGCGACGGCGGCGATGTTGTCGTTGGCCTTGACCAGGCTGTCGGCGCCAAACACCTCGACGGCAAGCTCGCCGCCCGACTGGCTTTTCAGCTCGGCCGCCCAGCGGTCGACCACCTTGGCGATATGATGCGCCGGCGGCAGCTGGTGGCTGCAGCGCATCTTGGTGGCGGCGAAGCCCTGGCCGCTCCACAGCGCGGCAACCGCCAGTGTGGCGGCGTAAGCAGCAAACCTGATCATTGAATCCTCCCGATTCGACATTGCTTTGTTATGGATTAGCTTTGTTATGGATTACCTGTAGTCCGGATGCCGGCTCCCCTCCGGCTTTTTTCCTCCGTCACGCCGCCGCGCCGGCCAGACGCCGCGGCAGGCCAGCCCGCGCCAGCGCGCCATACAGCGTTTCGTCCGGCATCGCAGCCTGCACTATGGCGCGCACCGCTACCAGCCGGTCGATGTCGATGCCGGTGGCAAAGCCCTTCGACTCACACAGAAAGACCAGGTCCTCGAACACCACATTGCCGGTAGCGCCTGGCGCGAAGGGACAGCCGCCCAGTCCGCCGAGCGAACCATCCAGCGCACGCGTGCCGGCATCCAGCGCCGCCGCGGCATTGGCGATGCCCATGCCGCGGGTGTCGTGCAGATGCACCAGCACGGGCGCCGCGCCGGCCAGCCTGACCACCCGGGCGGTCAGGTCGTGGACCTGTTTCGGGCCGGCGAAGCCGACCGTATCGGCGAGACCGACGGAATCGGCGCCTGCCTCGAAGGCACGCTCCGCCAGCCGCACGACCTCGTCGGGATCGACCGCCCCGTCCAGCGAACAGCCGAAAGCCATGGAAATGCCGACGCTGACCAGCGGCCGGTGCGCGCTGGCATCGCGCAGGGCGCAGATCTGGCGCAGATCCTCGATGGCGACATCGCGACTGCGATGGGCATTGGCCTGGGAATGCGCCTCGGTGGCCGACAGCACGCAGCTCAGCTCGGCAACGCCGGAGGCCAGCGCGTTCTGGGCGCCGCGCATGTTGAGCACCAGGGCGACCGGGTGAGCGCCAGGCAATGCATCCACTGTGGCAATCATCTCCAGCACATCGGCGAATTGCGGGAATTTCGCCGCCGGCAGGAAGGAACCGACCTCGAAATTGCGCACGCCGGCAGCATATTCCGCCTTGATCCACTGCCGCTTGGCCTCGGTGGAGGGGAAGCTCTTCACCAGTTGCAGGCCATCGCGCAGGCCGACTTCGCGCAGCGTCACGCGATCCTGCGGATAGATATCACCCACCGCCGTCATGCAGCCCCCTTTCGCCCGGTCGTCGCATCATCCAGGCCCAGTTCGGCCAGAATCGCGGCGGTGTCGGCACCCAGCACCGGCACCTGCAGGCCATCGCCCAGCACAGCGCCATTGATTTCCAGCGGCAAAGCCGGCGCGCGGAAGGGCTTGCCCTTCACATCGGTGGCGGTGACCAGGCCGCCGGGCCGCAGCACATGGGGATCGTTGAACAGGTCTTCCGGCCGGTTGATCGGCGAATAGCAGATGTTGAGGCGGTCGAGCTTGGCCGAGAGATCGGCGATGCTTTCGCGCTTCACCCGCTGGGCCACCAGCGGCAGGATGCGCGGCCGGGCAAAGATGCGGTCGGTGGTGGTTTTCAGCGCCGGATCGGTGAGCAGTTCGTCGAGGCCGAATTCGCGGCAGAATACCTGCCAGTGCTGCTCGGTGACCACGCCGATGAACAGCTTCTGGCCATCGCTGGTTTCGAAGATGTCGTAGACCGGCCAGGAATGCTCACGCTCGGGGAACGACTTCGGCGCCACGCCGGTCATCTCGTACTGCACCATGTGCTGGGCGACGAGGAACAGGCAGTTCTCGAACAGGCCGATGCGGATGGCCGTGCCCTTGCCGTCTCGGCTGCGGCTGAACAGGGCCGCCAGGATGGCGATGACGCCGAACATGCCGCCCATGATGTCGTTGGCCGAGGAACCGACGCGCAGCGGCCGCTCGCGCGTGCCGGTCATCGCGGCCAGGCCCGACATCATCTGTACGACCTCGTCCAGCGCCGGGCGGTGTTCGTAGGGGCCGGACAGGAATCCCTTGTGGCCAGCGATGATCAGATCGGGAAAGCGGGCCTGCAGGTCGTCCTGGCTCAGGCCCTGGCCGGCCAGCTGGCCGTCGCGGAAATTTTCGAGGAACACATCGGCGGTTTCCAGCAGGCGATACATCGCCGCGCGGCCCTCCGGCTGCGCGAGATCGAGGACCATGCTGCGCTTGCCGCGATTGAACAGGGAAAAGAAGCCGACGCCCATGCCGCCCAGATTGCGCGTCTTGTCGCCCGCCGGGGGCTCGACCTTGATCACTTCGGCGCCGAGCTGGGCCAGGATCATGCCGCAGGTGGGCCCCATCACCATGTGGCTCATCTCAACGACGCGGATGCCCGCGAGGGGCAGACCCGTTCCGGCCATATGCGGCTGCCCTCCCGGCGACTGGTGGTTGTTGGGTGCAAGAATATGCATTCCCTTTCGATCTGAAAAATATAAAATAAATAACAATATGTTCTAAATTATAGATCGAACTGCGATGGACAGCCGCCAGCTCCGCTATTTTGTTGCCATCTACGAGCAGCGGAACCTGTCCCGCGCCGCCGACCTGTGCGGCGTGGCGCAGTCGGCGCTGAGCCACCATATCGGCAACCTGGAAGCCGAATTCGCCACCCCGCTGTTCATGCGCAAGCCGCGCGGCATGCAGCCGACCGCGGCAGGAGAACGGCTGTACCAGCATGCCAAGGCGATCCTGCGCGCCATGGCCACCGCCGAGAGGGACATCCGGCTGGCCAACGAGGACATCTCGGGCGAGGTCTCGGTCGGCATGGCCTATTCCGCCGTGAAGGCGATCGGCCTACCCTTCATGAAAACCGTGCTCGAGACCTATCCGAAGGTGAAGATGTCGCTGACGGAAAGCCTGTCGGCCTCGACCCTGATGCATCTGATGGCGGCCGAGGTGGATATCGCGCTGGTCTACAACCCGCCGATGGACCCGCAACTGGGAACCGAACCGGTGCTGGAGGAGCAGATGGTCTGCGTCGGACGGCGCAGCATCATCGGCGACACCGATGAGCCGATCCGCTTCGACGAACTGCTGACCCTGCCGATCATCCTGCTGCGCCAGGGCGTGTCGTCTCGCGCCCTGCTCGACGATGTCGGACTGCTGCGCAAGCTGGAGGCCAACGCCAAACTGCAGATGAACTCGGTGCATGCCATCGCCGGTGCGCTGATCGCCGGGCTCGGCTGCGTGATCGGCACCACCCTGTTCATGCGCGAGGCACTGGAAAGCGGCGAATTGCATGCCCGCGTGATCAGCGAACCGACACTGACCCGCACGCTCTATCTCTGCCATCTTGCCGACCGGCCGGCGACCTTCCTGTCCGAGACGATGCGGCGGCTGATCCTCGGGCTGGTGCAGGCAGAAATAACCGCGGGCCGATGGGCGGCGCGATCGCTGATGCAGGGCTGACCGGGGCGCCTGCCCTACTCGATGAATTCCTTCGCATCCGGGATGCGGTTGAAGGCGATCTTGGCGCCCATGAACTCGGCGCGATGGCCGGGCAGCGCACCGATATGCACGGTATCCTTGCCGAACTTGCCGTTCAGCCTGTCCATCACCGCCGAGAGCTTCGCGCGCGCCGCCGCCTGTTCCGGGCTGCGCTCGTGGCCCGAGCCGCCCGCGAAAAGATCGAGCGTGACCTGCTGTTCCGGCACCAGGCCATGCAGCGCGATGCCGACCTTCCTGAAGCGACCGCGGCGCGGGCCGGTTTCCGTCAGCATCGCCTGCCACAGCCGCGCGGCGGCATCAAGCAGCACGAAATTGTCCTGCGTCTGGGTCAGGCGGAAATCGGCGGCCCAGCGCTCGCCATTCTCGAACCGCGCCTTCAGGTAAAAGCCGGAGGCGAGATAGCCCATGCGCCGCAGCCGGCTGCCCGCCTTGGTGCAGAGGCGGCGCACGACGAGGAAGGCGGACTCGGCATCGCGGAATTGCGGCGGCAGTACATGCTCATGGCTGACGCTGCGATGCTCCGATGACTGGTGATAATCACCATAGCCACGCAGCCGCGCGCAGAAGGCCGGGCCTTCCTTGCTGCCCCAGATCTCGCGCGCCCGGCGCGGATCCAGCGCCCAGAGCTCGGCAATGCTCCCGATGCCGGCCTCATTCAGCCGGCGCTCCATGTTGGGGCCGATGCCGGGCAGGTCGCGCAGGTGCAGCGGCAGGATGCGGTCGGGCAGCTCGTGGCGGTGGATCACCGTCAGGCCGTCGGGTTTCTGCATGTCGCTGGCCAGTTTGGCGAGGAACTGGTTGGGTGCGATGCCGATCGAGCAGCGGATGCATTCGCCCAGATTCTGCCGCAGGCCGGCCTTGATGCGATTGGCCAGGGCGCGCGCCTCGGGCTCCAGCTTCTGCGGCCCCATCAATTCGCAGGACACTTCGTCGATCGACCACGACTTGTAGACCGGGATATGGCGGTCGACCTCTTCGAGGATACGGTGATGGTAATCGACATAGACATCGTGGCGGGCATCGACCATGGCGATGCCGGGGCAGAGGCGCCGGGCCTCCCAGACCGGCGTGCCGGTCTTGATGCCGAAGGCCTTGGCTTCATAGGAGGCGGCAATGGCCGAGGTGGTCTCGCTCATCACCGGCACCACCATCACCGGCCGGCCGCGCAGGCGCGGATTCTCCTGCTGCTCGACGGAGGCGAAATAGCTGTTGAGGTCGAGATAGAGCCAGTTCAGCGAAGACGCCTCCCATAAGACGCGCTGAGCCGCGCGCTGGGCGGCGCGATCCCGGGTCGGGTTCAGGCTGGAGCTGGCGGCGAACGTCGTCATGGCTCCGAATTTTACCGGATTATCCATGAAAACGAAATGGGAACATTATCCCGGCCGCTTAAGCGCCGGAGCGTTTCCCGGCGCCGAACGGCGCCTGAGTTTTTTTTGCTGCGCTGCTATGCGCCGCAGCGTTTCCACTGGCTGATATCCCAGTGGAAATGCTTGGCATGGGCGGCGTCGGCATTGGGGCCGAGCACCACCGAGAAATAGCGGCAGGCGGCGCGGTTCACATCACGCAGATATGTGCCTTCCCTGCCCCGGGCGCGGAAATGATCCGTCACCGAGATGCGGCCGCCATTGGCGAGCGTGAAACCCCAGATGTCGATGGCGCGGCCATGGCCGTGTTCGCTGATGCGCTTGCCGTTGCCGGTCATGGCCTTGCAGGTGAAGCCGCCGGCATGGTTGAGCTGGGCCAGCGACTGGCCGAACAGCTTCTGCGCCTCGGGCAGCAGCACTTCCTGCTCGAACTGCACCAGCCGCAGGGCCATCGGGCAGGTCAGCTCGACCGGGCGGTTCAGCGTGAGGCCCGTGCGCATCAGCTTGACGCCGTTCTGCAGGGTGCAGCCATCCTTGCCCGGTTCGGCCTGGGCGATCAGCTCGAATTGCGCGCCGGTGGCCTGCAGGTCGTTGAGGCAGGCTGACTGGATGGCGTCGCGGTTCGGCCAGAGCAGCAGCGCGCCGCCATGGGGCAGCGGCGGCGCCGGTGGCGCCACCGGCTGTTGCGAACGCGGCGCGCAGGCGGCGGCCAGCAGTAGGACGATGACGGATGCCATCCGGAGCGAGGTCATTCTGAAACCGGCAGCCACAGCACCTCCTCGATGCGGCTGGCACCGGCCAGCAGCATGACCAGGCGGTCGACGCCCAGGGCAATGCCGGCGCAGTCAGGCAGGCCATGCTTCAGCGCGGCGATGAAATCGGCATCGATCGGATAATCATAGCCGTAGAGGCGTTTCTTCAGCGCCATGTCGGCCTCGAAGCGCCGCTGCTGCTCGGCAGCGTCGGTCAGCTCGGAAAAGGCATTGGCCAGTTCCATGCCGCAGGCATAAAGCTCGAAACGCTCGGCCAGCCGAGGATTGCCCGACTTGGGCCGGCTCAAGGCTGCCATGTGAATCGGATAATCGTGCAGGATGGTCGGCGCGCCGAGGCCGAGTTTTGGTTCCACGCGGTCCAGCGCCACACGGAAATAGAGATCGTCCCAGCTGTCGCCCGCGTCGACGCGGAGGCCGATCCCGGCGCAGGCCCCGCGCATGGCGGCCAGGTCGGGCCTGAGCGGATCGGGGCCGATGCAGGCCTCGATGTCGATGCCGGCATACTGCGCGAAGGCCTGCTGCACGGTGAGATACTGCCAGGATGCGGCAATCTCCGCCGTCTGGCTCTGCCAGCGCAGGGTGGTTCTGCCACAGGCCTGGGCAATGCTGCGCAGCAGGCTTTCGCAATCGGCCATGATGGCGCGGTAATCCTGGCCGGCGCGATACCATTCCAGCATCAGGAAGGCCGGATGATGGGTGGCGGCGCGTTCGCCGTTGCGGAACACCGGGGCCAGCTGGAACAGTTTTTCCTCGCCGGCCGCCAGCAGCTTCTTCATGGCGAATTCGGGCGAGGTGTGCAGATAAAGCTGCCGGAACGCCCCATCCGGCTGCTCCAGGCGGGTCTCGAAAGCCTTCAGATGCGGCTCCAGCCCGGGCGAAACCTGCAGGGCGGGGGTTTCCACCTCGACGAAGCGAAGCCGGCCGAACTGCGCGCGAATCGCCTGCAGCACGGCCTGGCGCAGCAGCAGGTTGGGCCGCCGCCGGGCATAAAGGTCGGGGTGCCACCAGGGGATGACGCCGGAAGGGCCGGAAAACTGCATTTTCGCCGCGACTCGGGTTGAGCGGGGGGTTCTGACCTGATAGTTTCCGCGCGGTTTTTTAGCAAGCGGGTCCGTACCGGGCCCGCTCATTCGTTTCCGGAGATATCCATTTATGGCCAAGGTGAACGCCAACCAGCTCCGCAAGGGCAATGTGGTGGAGATCAACGGCAAGCTGTTTGCCGTGATCACCGCGCAGAATATCCAGCCCGGCAAGGGCACCCCGGTGACCCAGCTCGACCTGCGCGACCTGTCGACCGGCATCAAGACCACCGAGCGCTACCGCACCACCGAGTCGGTCGAGCGCGTCTATATCGAGGATCGCGAATTCACCTACCTGTTCACCGAAGGCGACCAGGTCACGTTCATGGATGTCGAGAATTACGAGCAGATCGGCGTGCCGGCCGAAGTGGTGGGCGACCAGGCGGTGTGGCTGCAGGATGGCATGAAGGTCGATATCGCGCTGTATGAGGGCAAGCCGGTTTCGGTCACCCTGCCGCAGACCGTGATCATGGAAATCACCGAAACCGAGCCGACCGTGAAGGGCCAGACCGCGTCGTCGTCCTACAAGCCGGCCATCGTGTCGAACGGCCAGCGCGTCATGGTGCCACCGCATGTCTCGGCCGGCACCCGCATCGTGATCAATATTCAGGAAGGCGGCGTCTACCTGGAACGCGCCAAGGACTGATTTCCGTAATCACGCTGGCAACGAAAAACCCGCCGGAGCGATCCGGCGGGTTTTTTCCTGGTCGCGCGACGAAGCCGGCTCAGGATTTTGCGTCGAAAACCTTGCGCGCCGCCGTCACCGCCGCGCCATGGCGGATCGCCCATTCCCACACGCCGCATAAAGCCTCGGTCAGCTCCACGCCCAGAGGCGTCAGCGCGTAATCCACGCGCGGCGGCACTTCTGCATACACCTGTCGCACCACCACGCCATCGCGCTCGAGCTGGCGCAGGGTCTGGGTCAGCATCTTCTGGCTGATGCCGTCCAGCCGCTCGCGCAGGCGCGAGAAGCGCATGGCGCCGCGCTCGTACAGCTCGTCCATCACGCGCAGGCTCCATTTGTCACCGAAGCGCACCATCAACTCACGCACCAGTTCCTCGGCTTCCGGCGAAATGATGCAGACGCCCTCGCCACAGGCCGCCGGTGCACCGGGGCGCATGGCCGGCGGCATAGTTTCCGGCAGGTGCCTATCGGTCGTCGAAAGTGCCTTATTGCTCATGATCTGCGGGGCCCGATATAGGGTTGCTGGTGCGGACAGGATACGCGTTCTGAAACGCGGATGCGACCGGCGATATTTTGTCCGCCGTCACAGGATCAGCCAAATCACGAGGTCTTGCTTTCTTCGCGAAGGATTATAGTTCGTTTCACCAGCAGGGGGGCCGCATGTTCGCCCCATATTCACAGCATTAAAATTCGCCGCCGGCACAATCCGTTGAATCGCCGGCTTATCCATCGCTTTCCACACCGCCCCAGTGGAGGATCACCATGGCTATTTCATTCACCCTCAACGGACGCCCGGTCACGCTGGATGTCGATCCCGACATGCCTTTGCTCTGGGCCGTGCGCGACGAGATCGGCCTGACCGGCAGCAAGTTCGGCTGCGGCATGGCGCAATGCGGCGCCTGCACCATGCATGTGGAGGGCCAGCCGGTGCGCGCCTGCTCCACCCCGCTTTCGGCCATCGCCGGCCAGAAGGTCACCACCATCGAGGGCCTGGCGGGCAGAGTCGCCAAAGCCGTGCAGGATGCCTGGGTGAAGCATGAAGTCGCGCAATGCGGCTATTGCCAGTCGGGCCAGGTGATGTCGGCCGTCGCATTGCTGACTGAAAACAAGCGGCCGAACGATGCCGATATCGACGCCGCCATGCAGGGCAACATCTGCCGCTGCGCCACATATGTGCGCATCCGCGCCGCCATCCACGATGCCGCCAAGACAGTGAGGGCCTGATCATGACGACCATGACCAAGATCGATCTTCCCCAGAAGGCTCTCCTGGCTTCGCGCCGCCGTTTCCTGCAGGGCGCGGGCGCTACCTCGCTGGGCCTCGTCGTCGGCTTCCACTGGGCGCCGCGCAACGTGATGGCGCAGGCGGCTGGCAACCCGACGATGATGAATGCCTTCATCCGCATCGCGCCCGACAACACCGTGACCGTGCTGTCCAAGCATCTGGAGATGGGCCAGGGCGTCTATACCGGGCTGGCGACCATCGTGGCCGAGGAGCTGGATGCCAACTGGGCGCAGATCCGCGCCGAGGGTGCACCGGCCGATGCCAAGCTCTACAATAACCTGGCCTTCGGCCCGGTGCAGGGCACCGGCGGCAGCACGGCGATCGCCAATTCCTGGGAACAACTGCGCAAGGCCGGCGCGACAGCGCGCGCCATGCTGGTGGCTGCGGCCGCCGAGCAATGGAAGGTGCCGGCCGGCGAGATCGTGGTGAACAAGGGCGTGGTCAGCCACAAGTCGGGCAAGAAGGCCAGCTTCGGCCAGTTGGCCGCCAAGGCCGCGACCATGACGCCGCCGGCCGAGGTGACGCTGAAGGACCCGGCCAAGTTCCAGTATATCGGCAAGTCGGTGGCCCGGCTGGACAGCCGCGCCAAAAGCAACGGCACGGCGCAGTTCACCATCGACGTGAAACTGCCCGGCATGCTGACCGCGCTGCTGCAGCGTGCGCCTTTGTTCGGCGCCACGGTGAAAAGCTTCGATGCCAGCAAGGCGAAATCCGTGCCCGGCGTAGTGGAGGTGGTGCAGGTTTCCAACGGCGTGGCAGTGCTGGCGAAAAACTTCTGGGCCGCCAGCAAAGGCCGCGAGGCGCTGGTGATCGAATGGGATGAGACCAACGCCGAGAAACGCGGCACCGACCAGATTATGGCCGAATACCGCGAACTGGGGAAAAAGCCGGGCCTGCCGGCTCGCAAGGAGGGCAATGTCGACGACGCCTTTGCGAAAGCCGCCAAGGTGATCGAAGCGACCTACGATTTCCCCTATCTGGCCCATGCGCCGATGGAACCGCTGGACTGCGTGGTGAAATATGATGCCAGCGGCGCGGAAATCTGGGCCGGCGACCAGTTCCAGACCATCGACCAGATGAATGCCGCCCGCGTGCTGGGGTTGAAGCCCGAGCAGGTGAAGATCAACACCCTGTTCGCCGGCGGCAGCTTCGGCCGCCGCGCCAACACGGTGTCGGACTACATCGTGGAAGGCGCCGAGATCGCCAAGGCGATCGAGGGCAAGGAGAGTATTCGGGGGGCGCCGGTGAAGCTGGTCTGGACCCGCGAGGACGACATCCAGGGCGGCCGATATCGCCCGATGTATCACCACGCGCTGAAGGCCGGCATCGACGCGCAGGGCAACATCGTCGCCTGGCAGCATCGCATCGTCGGCCAGTCGATCATCGCCGGCACGCCGTTCGAGCCGGTGATGGTGAAGGACGGCATCGACCATACCTCGGTGGAAGGCGCCGCCAACCTGCCCTACGCCATCCCGAACATGAGCGTGGAACTGCACACCACCAAAACCGGCGTGCCGGTGCTGTGGTGGCGTTCGGTGGGCAGCACGCATACCGCGTTCGCCACCGAGGTGTTCCTCGACGAGATCGCCGCCGAGACGAAGCAGGACCCCGTGGCCCTGCGGCGCAAGCTGCTGACCAAGCATCCGCGCCATCTGGGCGTGCTGAACCTGGTGGCCGAGAAAGCCGGCTGGGGCAAGCCACTGGCGAAGGGCCGGATGCGCGGCGTGGCGGTGCATGAATCCTTCAATTCCTTCGTGGCGGAAGTGGCCGAGGTCGCGCTGCAGCCCGACGGCAGCTGGAGGGTCGAGAAGGTGGTGGCGGCGGTGGATTGTGGCATCCCGATCAACCCGGCGATCATCCGCGCCCAGGTGGAAAGCGGCATTGGCTTTGGCCTGTCGGCCACGATCAAGCCGGGCATCAGCCTGAAGGGCGGCAAAGTCGAGCAGTCGAATTTCCACGACTACGAGGTGCTGCGCATCCACGAGATGCCGAAGATCGAGGTGCATATCGTGCCCTCGAAGGAAAAGCCGACCGGCATCGGCGAACCCGGCACGCCGCCGGTGGCGCCGGCGGTGGCCAATGCGCTGATGGTGGGCACGAAACAGGTGTTCCGCGCCCTGCCCCTGCCCGAGGCGGTGAAATCGGCGTAAGATATCCACCCTTCAATCAGGCCGGCGGCAGCGATGCCGCCGGCTTTTTTATGCCGTAAAGCGCAGGCCCTGGCGGTGGCGCCAGAGCAGCAGCACGCAGGCGCCGCCGGCCAGCGAGAAGGGCAACATCGCCAGATAGGTCAGTCCGCCGGCGAGCGGAAACAGCGGCCCGATCGCCAGCGTGGCGGTTGCCAGCACAGTGGCATTGGCGCCGGTATACAGCGTCTGCGCCGTGGCCGAGGCATCGGGAGCAACGCCATCGGCCAGCAACCGCATGGCGCCGAGATGGGCGCAGCCGAAGGTGGCGGCATGCAGGAGATTGAGCAGCACCAGCCATTCGAAGCTGTCCATCGGGCCGGTCAGGCCCCAGCGCAGGATGCCGCCCATTGCCGCCAGCGCCATCAGGCCGACGCCGCCGGTGCGCTGCGCCACGCGCTGGCCGACGGCGAACAGGATCACCTCGGCCAGCACGCCTTCGGCCCAGAGAAAACCGATCTGCGCATCAGACAACCCCGCCTCGCGCCATTGCAGCGTGCCGAAGGTGTAGAGCATCGCATGGCTGGCCTGCAGGCAGGCATTGGCGCCGAGGAAAGCCAAGAACAGCCGGTTGCGCAACAGTTGCAGCACCGGCGCACCGGCCAGCTTCGGCCGGTCCAGCGGTAGGCGCAGGTCGGGCAGCAGATGGCTGGCCAGACTTAAGGCCAGCAGACCGGCCAGCAGCAGGGCGAAAATCCAGTCGTCGTCGCGTCCCTTCAGCCACAGACCGGCCAGATAGGCGGCGATGAGGAAACTGACGCTGCCCCACAGCCGCAGCCGGCCGTATTGCAGGCCGTAGCGCGAGGCCGCCAGCAGCGCGACATTCTCGCTGAACGGCGTGATCGGCGACCAGATCGCCGCATGCAGGATGCCCAGCAAAAAGATCGGCCAGAAGCCATGCGTCCACCAGAAGGCCGCGAACACGGCGCAACTGGCCCAGCTCAGGATGATGATGGCCTGGCGGCGGGCGCCGCTGCGGTCGACCAGATGGGCCGCCGTCGGCCCGGCCACGAGTCGGATCAGGATCGCGCTGGACAGCACGGCGGAAATCTCAGGCGCGCTCAGGCCCCGCGATTGCAACCAGACCGACCAGAAGGGCAGATGCACCCCAGGCACGAGGAAAAGCGCGGCAAAATAGAAGCTGATCCGCCAGGCGATATTGCGACGTTCGCCGCTCATAGAAAACTCCGGATGCCCAGGAAACAGGCAGGGGAAAATTGTTTACAATCTAGCCACAACAGTGTTTACAATCTCTTCTATATGCGGCGCACAACAGGCGCCGGGGGAATCATCCTACATTGTCCGGCCCGGCCGGGCTCGGCAGGGGGACTGGATCGCATGGTGGCGATGGTAACGGGATGCGGCCGCGAGTTTAAGCGGCGCGGCGGGGGGACGAGCGTCTGATGCAGGGCCCCGCATTCGTCAAGATCGACGGCGTCAGCCTGACCTACCGGCAGGCCGAAGAGGAAACCCTGGCGGTCCAGGACCTCAATATCGACATCCAGGAAGGCGAGTTCGTCGCTGTGGTCGGGCCTTCAGGCTGCGGCAAATCCACGCTGATGAAGCTGGTGACCGGCCTGCTCGACACCTCGGCCGGCAGCATCACCATCGGCGGCAAGCCGGTGAAGGGCCCGGTGCAGGGTGTGGGCATGGCCTTCCAGAATTCCACCCTGCTGCCCTGGCGCAACACGCTGGACAACGTGATGCTGCCGCTTGAGATCGTCGAGCCGCACAAGCGCCGCCTGCGCAGGGAAAAGAAGGCCTATATCGACCAAGCCATGGCGCTGCTCAAGACCGTGGGCCTGGCCGATTTCGCCGACAAGTTCCCCTGGCAGCTGTCCGGCGGCATGCAGCAGCGCGCCAATGTCTGCCGCTCGATCATCCATGAGCCGCGCCTTTTGATGCTGGACGAGCCGTTCGGCGCGCTGGACGCCTTCACCCGCGAGGAATTGTGGGGCGTGATGCAGGCTTTGTGGATGGAAAAGCGCTTCACCGCGATCCTGATCACCCATGACCTGCGCGAGGCGGTGTATCTGGCCGACCGCGTCTTCGTGATGAGCAAGCGGCCGGGCAGGATCATCATGAGCAAGGCGGTGAACATTCCACGGCCGCGCTCACTGGAAACCACCTTCGAGCCGCATTTCGGCAACATCGTGCATGAGCTGCGTGAGCATATCCATTCGGTGAGGGAATCGTGATGAACGAGAAAATGCTCATCCGCTCGATGCCCTGGCTGGTCACCATCGGCCTGTTCGTGTTCTGGGAAGCGCTCTGCGTCATCACCGGCGTCGAGACCTTCATCCTGCCTCGGCCGTCCGTGGTGTTCGCCTCCATGGTGCAATTCGCGCCACAGATCCTGCATCATTCGCTGCAGACGCTGATGACCACCACGGCCGGCTTCGCGCTCGGCGTGGTCGGCGGTGCCCTGCTCGGCATCTTCATCGGCGCCTCGCGGCTGGTCTATGTCGGCCTGTATCCGGTTCTGGTCGGGTTCAACTCGATCCCAAAGGTGGCGATCGTGCCGGTGCTGGTGATCTGGTTTGGCATCGGCACCATCCCGGCGATCATCACCGCCTTCGTCATCTCGTTCTTCCCTATCGTGGTGAACGTGGCGACCGGCCTGGCCACTATCGAGCCGGAATTGCGCGACGTGCTGCGTTCGCTCGGCGCGTCGCGGACGGAAATCCTCACCAAGATTGGACTTCCGCGCGCCATGCCCTATCTGTTCGCCTCGCTGAAGATTGCCATCACGCTGGCCTTCGTCGGCTCGGTAATCGCCGAGACGGTGGCGTCCAACGAGGGCATCGGATACCTGATGCTGTCGGCCTCTTCGAGCTATAATGTGCCGCTGGTCTTCGCCGGGCTGATCGTCGTCGCCATCATGGGCGTGCTGATGTATGCCGTGGCGGTGTGGTTCGAGCGGCGCATGACCGGCTGGGCGTTCCGCGGCAGCGACCTGATGAGCTGACCGCGCCCGTCCTGACGGGTATGTAAACCGGAGGCAGCCGAGGAGACAGAAATGTCCGAACCGACCCGGTTCGTATCGCGCGGCCAGGTAATGGTGGTGGGGCCGGATGCGCCCCATACCATGACGGTGCTGGAATATCTGCGGCTCAGGCTGCGCCGCACCGGCTCGAAGGAAGGCTGCGCCGAGGGCGATTGCGGCGCCTGCACCGTGGTGATCGCCGAGCTCGGCCCCGATGGCGGCCTGCGCTACCGCGCGGTGAATGCCTGCATCCTGTTCGTGCACCAGCTGGACGGCAAGGCGCTGTTCACGGTTGAGGATCTGGCCGACGGGAATGGCCAGCTCCATCCGGTGCAGCAGGCGATGGTTGATGCCCATGCCTCGCAATGCGGTTTCTGCACGCCGGGCTTCGTGATGTCGCTGTTCGCCTATTTCCACGGCCACGAGAAAGCCGATGATGAATCCCTGAAGGACGCTTTGGCCGGCAACCTGTGCCGCTGCACCGGCTATCGCCCCATTCTGGAGGCCGGCCACCGCATGTTCGAAGGCGGCAGCATGGACCGTTTCGCCGCCGAGGAAGCCGCACTGACGGCACAGCTGAAGATCCTGGCCGACGGCCGCCACCGCATGCTGCGGCATTCCACGCCCGGAGGCGACTTCATCGCCCCGCGCAGCACAGCCGAACTGGCCGAGACCCTGAGCGCCCTGCCGGCCGGAGACGTCTGGCTGCTGGCCGGCGGCACCGATGTTGGCCTGTGGGTGACCAAGCAGGGCCGGGCGCCGCGTAGCATTATCTCTCTAGGCGGCATCCCGGAGCTGAAGCGGATCGATGAGCGCCCAGACGAGACCGAGATCGGCGCGGCGGTCACGTATACGGACGCGTTCGAGGCGATCGCCCGCCTGCACCCGGCTTTCGCGCGCATGCTGCGCCGCCTGGGCTCCACGCAGATCCGCAATTCCGGCACGCTGGGCGGCAATATCGCCAATGGCAGCCCGATCGGCGACAGCATGCCGGCGCTGATCGCGCTGGACACCATCCTCAAATTGCAGGGCAAGGCCGGCACGCGGACCATGCCGCTGGAGGATTTTTTCCTCGGCTATCGCAAGACGGCTTCGAAATCCGGCGAATTCGTCGCCGGCGTGACGGTGAAAAAGCCCGGCCCGCAGAGCCATGTGGGCATCTACAAGCTCTCGAAACGCTTTGACCAGGATATTTCCGCCGTGCTGGCGGCTTTCCATGTGGTGCTGGAGGGTGATGTCGTGAAGCAGGCACGCCTTGCCTATGGCGGCATGGCCGGCATTCCCGCCCGCGCCAAAGAGGCCGAGGCGGCACTGGCCGGCCGACCTTTCACGCCCGACGGCATCGAGCCTGCCGTGGCAGCGCTGGCGGCCGATTTCTCCCCCATGAGCGACATACGCGCCTCGGCCGAATACCGCCTGCTGGCGGCGCAGAACCTGCTGCGCAAATTCTGCGTGGAAGTGAGTACCGGTAAACCCATCGGCGTGGAGGCGGCGGAATGACGTCGACCGTCCATAAGCCGGTCAAACATGACAGCGCGCCCAGGCACGTGGCCGGCACGGCGCGCTATATCGACGACCAGCCCGAGCCCGAAGGATTGTTACATGCCGCCCTGTGCCTGAGCGACCGGGCGCATGCAAAAATCCTGAGCATCGATCTTTCCGCCGCGCTGGCGCTGCCAGGCGTGGCGGCCGCAATTACCGTGCAGGATGTGCTCGGCGATCCAGACATCGCGCCGGTGGTGCCCGGCGAGCCGGTTCTGGCCCAGGGCACAGTGCAATTTCACGGCCAGCCGGTGGCCGCCATCGCCGCCCATGACCTGGCCACAGCGCGCCGCGCGGCACGATTGGTGCGCATCGCATACGAAGACCTGCCGGCAATCCTGAGCATCGAGGAGGCGGTGGAAAAGCAGAGTTTCCTGCTGCCGCCGCTGGGCCTGAAACGCGGCAACGCAGCGGTCGCGATTGCCAAAGCGCCGCATAAGCTGTCCGGCGAATTGCGGCTGGGCGGGCAGGATCATTTCTATCTGGAGGGCCAGGTCAGCATCGCCGAACCGCGCGAGGACGGCGATATGATGGTGCGCTGCTCGACGCAGCATCCTTCGGAAGTGCAGAAGCTGGTTGGCCGCGTGCTGGGCTGCCCAATGCATGCCGTGACGGTGGAATGCCGCCGCATGGGTGGCGGCTTCGGCGGCAAGGAAACCCAGGCGGCGCAGTTTGCCTGCATCGCAGCCCTGCTGGCCGCAAATTGCGCCAGGCCGGTGAAACTGCGGCTCGACCGCGACGAAGACATGATCATCACCGGCAAACGGCATGACTTCCTCTCGCGGTATCACGTCGGCTTCGACGATGAGGGTCGCATCCTGGGCTACGAGGTGACGCTGGCCGGGCGCGGCGGCTGGGCGGCCGATCTGACTGGCGCCATCGTCGACCGCGCGGTATTCCATGCCGATTCCAGCTACTGGATTCCGGATGTCAGCATCACCGGCCTGTGCTGCAGGACCAACACGGTCTCCAACACCGCCTTTCGCGGCTTTGGCGGGCCACAGGGCATGGCCACCACGGAATACGTGATCGACGAGATCGCGCGGCATCTGGGTCGCGATCCGCTGGAGGTGCGGCTGGCCAATCTCTATGGCAAAGACGAACGCAACGTCACGCCGTATTTCCAGACCATCCGCGACAACATCCTGCCCGAACTGTTCGATGAACTGCTGGTCAGCAGCGACTACAAAAAACGCCGGCAGGAGATCGATGCCTTCAATGCGCAGAGCCCGCATCTCAAGAAGGGCCTGGCGATCACGCCGGTGAAGTTCGGCATTTCGTTTACCACCACTTTCCTCAACCAGGCCGGCGCGCTGGTGCTGATTTATGAGGACGGTTCAGTGCAACTGAACCATGGCGGCACCGAGATGGGCCAGGGCCTGTATGTGAAGGTGGCGCAGGTGGTGGCCGAGACGCTGGGCGTGTCGCTGGACAAGATCCGCATCACCGCCACCCGCACCGACAAAGTGCCGAATACCTCGGCCACCGCCGCCTCGTCAGGCGCCGACATGAATGGCAAGGCGGCGGAGAATGCCGCACTGGATCTGCGCGGCCGGCTGGCGCAGGTGGCCGCACCTTTACTGGGCGTGCCGGCGGAGCAGGTGATCTTCAAGAACGACATGGTGAGCGGCGGCGGCAAGGCGCTGCCCTTTGCCGAGGTGGCGCACAGGGCCTGGCTGGGGCGGGTATCGCTGGCGGCATCGGGCTTCTATGCCACGCCCGACATCCATTTCGACCGCGCCAGCGGCCGCGGCAATCCGTTCTACTATTTTGCCTATGGCGTGGCGGCGACCGAAACCATCGTGGATTGCTTCACCGGCGAATACCGCTTCACCCGCGCCGATCTGCTGCATGATTGCGGCAACTCGCTCAATCCGGCCATCGACCTGGGCCAGGTGGAAGGCGGCTATCTGCAGGGGCTGGGCTGGCTGACCATGGAAGAGTTGTGGTGGGACGACAGAGGCCGCCTGCGTACCCATGCCCCCAGCACCTACAAGATTCCCACCGCGCGCGACCTGCCGGAAGATTTCCGCGTGCAGCTGGTGCATGGCCGCGCCAATCCGGCGCACACGGTGTATCGCTCGAAGGCCGTGGGCGAGCCGCCATTGATGCTCGGCATATCGGCGTGGCTGGCGCTGAAGGATGCGGTAACGGCGGCAGCCGGCACCAACCGCGTGCATCTGGATGCGCCGGCCACGCCGGAACGTGTGCTGCTGGCCATTCAAGCCGCCAGGCAACAGGCTGAGGCACCCGTGACTATGGCGGCAAAATGACCTCGCTCTGGCTCAACGCACTGACTGACCTGGAAACGCGCGGCATTCCGGCCGTGCTGATCACGGTTGCCGCCACAGATGGGTCAGCGCCGCGCGAGGCCGGCACCAAGATGGTGGTGACACCTGACGATGCCATTGGCACCATCGGCGGCGGCACCCTGGAATTCCGCGCCATCGAAATCGCGCGCCAGATACTGGCCGGCAAACAGGGGCCATCCTTACGCAAATTCCCCCTCGGCCCCTCGATGGGGCAATGCTGTGGCGGCGCCGTGACCCTGCTGTTCGAGCCACAGCGGCCGGATCTTTTCACCATCGCTTTGTTCGGCGCCGGCCATGTGGGCAAGGCCATGGTGCAGGTTCTTTCGGCCCTGCCCTGCAAAATCCGCTGGTTCGATCCACGGCCCGACGCCTTTCCCGATCACGTGCCACCCGGCGTGGAGATCGAAGTGACCAACACGCCGGAACGCGACGTGACCAGCCTGCCCGACAATGCCTGGCTGCTGGTGATGAGCCACAGCCATGCGCTGGACCTAGGCATCGCGGCCAAGGCATTGCAGGAAAACCGCTTCGCCTTCGTCGGCCTGATCGGCTCGGAGACCAAGCGGGCGCGTTTCGTGAAACGCTTCCGTGAGCTGGGCCTGACCGAGGAACAGATCGGACGCCTGACCTGTCCGATCGGGATCGACGGCGTTTCCGGCAAACATCCGGGCGAAATCGCCATTGCCACGGCGGCACAGATTCTGAAGCTGCGCGCGACACAGAAACAGGCGCTGCGCGTGGTGGACGAAAGCGCGGCAGAATAAGACGAAAGCCGTCATGCCCGGGTTCAGCCCGGGCACCCAAACGCATTTGAACGGTAAGACGTGGATGGCCGGAACAAGTCTGGCCATGACAATGGACTGGAGCCTAAAGCCCCAGAATCTTGAGCTGCTCTTCCAGCTCGGGATTCGACATTGGATAGTCGGTACCGTTGCGAGCATTCAGCATCATGCGCGGCGGTACGCGGGCGATGTCGCGCTGGATCATCACGGCCGTGCGCATGGAGAATCTGGCGCGCCAGACCAGCGCCGTGATCAGACGGCCGTTGCGGGCCTCCAGCGCCTTCTGGATTACTGACATCGGAATGCGGCCATTCTGCACCAGGGACTGCAGCACGAAATTGCGGTCGTTACGCTCGATGGCGTCCTGCACGGCGTCGTTGTCGAGCTTCTTGGCTTTGATCAGCTTTTTCACCTTCACCTCGGCCTCGGCCATCGGCGTCTGCCCATCGCTTTCGGCCTCGCCTTCCTCGATTTTGGCCTCTTCCAGCTTCACGTCGAGGCGCTTTTCCATCACCTGACGCACCTCGGCCAGCGCATCGGCGGGCAGGTCCTTGCGCTCGGACAGGAGTTTGAGCAGCGAGGCGGCGACGAAGCCGGCGATGCGTTTGGCTGCCTTGCCCGGCAGGTTGGGGCGATGCACCAGCGGTTCATGCCAGCTTTCCACGCTGGGCGCGGCATCGAGGATCAGGTCGAGCGTTTCCTCGCGGATCTGCGCCGAATCATTGGCCAGCAACGAGGCCACCGCCGAGATGTCGCGGGTGGCGGCAATGGCATCCGACACGCCGGTCGACAGGCCGACGCGGCGGGCGATGGCGGTGAGCGCGCCCGACTGGGCCGAGCCAGCGACGATCTCGCGCAGGTCGTCATCGCTCAGGAGCGGCGAGAATTGCAGCACCGGCGCCGAGACGATCAGCTCGACATCCTGGGCCAGCTGCTTGACCAAGTGGTGCGGCACGTTGGTGGCGGATTTCAATGCCTCCGACAAGGCTGCGCGGATGCGGGTCAGCTCGTCCTGCGCCAGCAATTCGAGCGTCTGGATCGCCACCTCGCGTGCCTTGCTGGCCTCGTCTTCCGGCATGGCCGGCAACAGCCGGGCGACCTTCTCGGCCAGGCGGCGGCGCACTTCCTCGGAAGCATCGTTGGCCAGCAGCAGATAGGCCTGGGCCGGCGTCGCCTCGTTCTCGGCGATGGCGCGGCGCACCTCTTCGGCCGCATCGACCGCGAGGTAGTATAGGATTTCCGGCTGGGTGTCGCTGCGCTTGGCCAGTTGCAGGCGCACGGCGGGATCTTCCGATGCCGCCAGCGCCTTGGCCTTTTCATAATCCACGCCCTTGCCGATCACGCTGCTACCTCGCCTTCCGCATCGGGCGGCAATGCGATATGGCTGCGCCCCTTGCCGCCTTTCTTGGCGGTGTACATCGCCTCGTCGGCGCGCGCGATCAGGGATTCGGTGCTTTCCGGCCCATCAAGCCGGGAAAACACGATACCGATCGAATAGCCGAGCGGGAAGCCCTCGACGCCATACTGCCTGTCGATCTCGCGAACCGAATCATGCAGGCGGGCGGCGATGGATTCAGCCGCGGCTCGGTCGCTTTCCTCCAGCCAGAGCAGGAATTCGTCGCCGCCGATGCGCGAGGCAAGGTCGACGGCGCGCAGCATGCGCCTGGCCGCCTCGGCCACGGCCTTCAGCACCTCGTCACCGGCCTGGTGGCCATGCACGTCGTTGACTTTCTTGAAATTATCGAGATCGAAATAGATCAACGTGCCGCGCAGCTTGTTGCGCAAATGGCGCGGCAGGCGTTTCTCCAGCTCGGCCAGGAAGGCGCGGCGGTTGAGCAGGCCGGTCAGGCCATCGGTGTTGGCCAGGCGATTGAGCTGCTTGTGGGCGCGGCGCAGGGCGTCAACGCGTTCGCGCGCCTCGGTCACGTCGCGCGCCACGCCGCGCACGCCAAGCCAGGCCCCCTTGGTATCGCGCACCGGCAGGCAGGACACTTCAAAACACCCGACCGAACCATCCTTGCGGCGCAGGAAAATCTCGGCCGCTTCCATCGGCGTTTCCGTCTCAAAGGGCAGCACGGCGGGTCGCGGCGTATCGGGCGTTTCCTCGGCCAGCAGGTTGCGCGCACTGGTGCCTTCCAGCTCGCGGGCACTGAAGCCCAGCGCACCGCGCGGCGAGACGAAACCGAAGCTGCCATCCGCCTTGGTTTCCCACGCGAAGTCGGTCGAGCAGATGACCAGATCCTTGAACAGCTGGCGCGACTGCATCAGCGCCTGGGTCAGGTTGCGTTCCAGCGTGCTGTCGCGGCCAAGCAGCAGCAGGCGGCGCGCGCCATCGGCATCGCCATAGACGATCAGGGTGAGATGCAGGGCGATCCCGCCACGCGGACCGGGCAGATCGGCGCGATCCTGTCGCGTCCGGCCATCCTGCAACGCTGCGTCGAGCGCCGCCGCCAGCGCCGGCAGCCGTCCCGCCCCCAGTTCGGCCAGCAGGGTATCAGCGGCGGCATTGGCCAGCAGCACGCGGCCCTCGGCATCCAGCACAGCGGCGGGTCCTGGGAAAGCCGGCACCAGAGCCTCTGGCGCCAGAGCCGGCAAACCGGTCAATTGCGCTGCTGTCACGCTTTCGGGCAACCCTGCCCCTCCCTGTCGTCAATCGGTCTGACGGGACCGCCAACGGCCCCGGATACTCGCCATTCTAGCCAGAACCGCCTATGCTGCGAAACCGTGATCGCCCCGCTTTCCCAGCCGCTTGCCGATGCCGGCACCACCCCCGTCGTGCCGCTGCGCGATGCCGGGCTGGCACGCGCCGAGACCTGGATTTTCGATCTCGACAACACGCTGTATCCGGCCGAGTGCAACCTGTTCGCGCAGATCGATGTGAGGATGGGCCGCTTCATCGCCGACCTGTTCAAGGTGGGGCCGGACGAGGCGCGCCGACGCCAGAAGGGCTTCTTCCAGGCCCATGGCACAACCCTGCGAGGCCTGATGGTCGAGCATGGCGTCGACCCGGAAGCCTTCCTGGATTACGTGCATGACATCGACGTTTCCGTCGTCGCGCCGCTGCCGACCCTGACTGAGGCACTGGATCGCCTGCCCGGCCGCAAGCTGATCTACACCAATGGCACCGTGGCCCATGCTGACCGCGTGCTGGAGCGGCTGGGCATCTCCGACCGCTTTGACGGCGTGTTCGACATCGTCGCCTCGGCCTATCTGCCCAAGCCGCAGGAACCGCCCTATCACCAACTGGTGGAGCGTTATGGGATCGCGCCGCAGCGCGCGGTGATGGTGGAAGACATGGCCCGCAACCTGAAGCCGGCCGCCGGCCTGGGCATGACCACCATATGGGTGCCCACCGCCTCGGCCTGGGCCCAACCCGAACAGGGTGATGACCATATCCACCATGTGGCGCCCGACCTGGCGTCCTTCCTGGCCGCCCTGCCGCTGGACTAGGCCATTCCTGCAGCCGCCCCCGTTGACTTGGGGGGTATGGCGGCTATTGTCTCGCGGTTTTCGCACTCCCGCCCGATTTGACGAGGATTTCCCCATGACCGACGCCACGCTCAAGGCCCAGCTGCAGCCCGTGATCGACGCCGCCTGGGAGACCCGCGACCAGGTCAATTTCAGCACCAAGGGCGAGGTGCGCGAGGCGGTGGAAGCCACGCTGAACGCGCTGGACGACGGCAAGCTACGTGTCGCCGAGAAGATCAGCGGCAAATGGGACGTGAACCAGTGGGCCAAGAAGGCCGTGCTGCTCAGCTTCCGCCTGACCGACAACATGCTGATTTCGGATGCGCCGGGCGGCGCCCACTGGTTCGACAAGGTGCCGTCGAAATTCGCCGGCTGGAGCGAGCAGCGCTTCCGCGGCGCCGGCTTCCGTGCCGTGCCCGGCGCCGTGGTGCGCCGCGCCGCCTATATCGCGCCGGGCGTGGTGCTGATGCCCAGCTTCGTCAACCTGGGCGCCTATGTCGACAGCGGCACCATGGTGGATACCTGGGCCACGGTGGGCTCCTGCGCCCAGATCGGCAAGAACGTGCATCTCTCGGGCGGCGCCGGCATTGGCGGCGTGCTGGAGCCGTTGCAGGCCAATCCGGTGATCATCGAGGATAACTGCTTCATCGGCGCGCGCGCCGAGGTGGCCGAAGGCGTGATCGTCGAGGAGGGCGCCGTCCTCTCGATGGGCGTCTATCTCGGTGCCTCGACCAAGATCATTGACCGCGCCACCGGCGAGGTGTTCCAGGGCCGCGTGCCGGCCTATTCGGTGGTGGTGTCGGGCAGCATGCCGGGCAAACCGTTGCCCAACGGCCAGCCGGGCCCATCGCTGTATTGCGCGGTGATCGTCAAGCGCGTCGATGCCCAGACCCGCTCGAAGACCTCCATCAACGAACTCCTGCGCGACTGATCACGCTTCGTTAACGGAGTGCGGCAAAACTGGCCGGAATCTTTCCGAGTCGCTCCATGTCACAAGACCGCCGAATCGATCCCAAAGCCTTCCGCAACGCCACCATCCTAGTCGCGGAAGGTAACCGAGCCATGCGCCATGCCCTGCGCAATGTGCTGCTGGGGATGGGCTTTCCCAGCATCATCTTGACCGGCAGCGTGGCCGAGACGATGCGCCAGCTGATGATCCAGACGCCCAGCGTGCTGCTGCTCGATCACAAGCTGCCCGGTGGCGACGGCCTCGCCCTGACCCGGCGGCTGCGCCGCGATCGCGAGGATGTTGGCCGCGTGCCGATCATCCTGATGGCCGAGACGCCGGATGCCGCCCTGGTGATGGCGGCCCGCGATGCCGGCGTGCATGAGATCGTGGTCAAACCGCCGGCCGTCGAGGCGCTGGTGCGGCGATTGATGTATGTGCTGAAAACGCCGCGACCTTTCGTGCGTGTCAGCAGTTTCATTGGCCCCGACCGTCGCCGGCTGAATGACCGCCGCCGCGGCAACGACCGCCGCTTCATCGAGCTGGAGCCTGAGGATATCCCGAACGCCGATCGCCGGCAGCGAGCCACGCGGCGGACCGGCAAGGACCGGCGGCGCAAAGGCGCCCCCGCCTAGCCCAATCCCAAAAAGAAAGGCCGGCCAAAAAAGAAAGGCCGGTCGGGGCGGGGACACCGAAGCCGGCCGGGCGCGCAGGCGGCGCCGAGTCCAAACAGCCTAGCCTGCCGACATGACTCCCGCGTGACACTGGCGGTGACGGCCGCGGGGCGGCAAGATCATCGGGCAAGGCAGGTAATTTTGTACACTTGCATTACTATTGTTCCTCGCTACAATCCGGCGCCATAACAAGCTGCGGTCCATCGGGTCGACGGCAGGGAGGAACAACAGCCGTGCCGGCATCTGTCCGCAACGGAATCAGGGCTGAGGGCAAAGCCGCCGCCGCGAATGCGGCCGGTGACAAACCCGCGCGCCGCCCGGCACCGCCGGTTGATTACGGCACCCTGCCCAACCATGTCGGCTACCTGCTGCGCCTGGCTCAGTTGCGGGTCTGGGAGGACTTCTATGCCCGGCTCGGCCCAAGCGGCGTCAGCCCCGCCCTGTTTTCCGCATTGATGCTGATCGACCGCAATCCCGGCCTGCAGCAGAGCCGGCTGGGCGAAGCCCTGGGCGTCGCCCGTTCGGGCGCCATGACCATGGTGGACCGGCTGGAACGGCTGGGACTGGCGGAACGCCGCGCCGATCCGCATGATCGCCGCGCCTATGGCCTGTTCCTGACCCCGGCCGGCCAGCGGCAGATGGCCGAATTCATTGCCCAGGTCAAAACCCATGACCGGCTGATCAACCAGGTTCTGACGCGGGAGGAGCATGACACGCTGATGCACCTGCTGCGCAAGTTCGTCGCCGCGCCGGCCCTGACCGGCGAGGTGCATTCCGTACTGGACAACGACCCGGTAACATCGCGCACCAAACGCGCCGGCCAATCCGGACGGCGCCAGAATCCACCCAGGGAGGACAGACCATGAGCAGCAAGATTACCCGCCGCCAGTTCGCCGCTTCGGCGGCAGCCGGCGCCGCCATCGTGGCCGGCGTCGCGCCGTTCAACATCGTTCGTGCCCAACCCAAGGCGCTGAAGATCGGCTCGATCCATCCGCGTTCCGGTTTCCAGGCCCAGCTCGGCATTGCCTGCCAGCGCGGCATCGACATCGCCCCGCGCGTGCTCAAGCAGCTTGGCATGGGCGCCGATGTCGAGATCATGAACGCCGACACTGAATCGAATGTCGACATTGCCCGCTCGCGCGCAGAAAAGCTGATCAACGACGGCGCCAATGTGCTGATTGGCGCCTTCGATTCCGGCCAGTCGGCCGCGATTGCCCAGGTCGCCGAGCAGAAGGGCGTCCCCTACATCATCAACGTGGCCGCCGCCCCGCAGATCACCGAACAGGGCTACAAGTTCGTGTTCCGCAATTTCCCGACCGCGCCGATGCTGGTCGGCGATGGCCTCAACCTGATGAAGGCCGTGTTCGAGAAGAGCGGT
The DNA here is from genome assembly GCF_029255545.1 of Ferrovibrio sp. Classification (GTDB taxonomy): domain Bacteria; phylum Pseudomonadota; class Alphaproteobacteria; order Ferrovibrionales; family Ferrovibrionaceae; genus Ferrovibrio. The sequence continues at coordinate 62,418 of NZ_JANLJJ010000020.1, forward strand.
ATCACGCCTAAGACCGCCGTGTTCATGCATGTGAACGACACCTTCGGCCAGGCCATGGCCGGCGCGATCAAGGCAATGGCGCCACGCTTCAACCTGCCATTCCAGATCGTCGAGACCATCGCCTATGACCCGCAGGCCAAGGACCTGTCGGTCGAGATCGCCAAGGCCAAGGCGACCGGCGCCGAGATGGTGATGCCGGTGACCCGCCTGAACGACGCCATCCTGATGGTGCGCGAGATGGTTAAGCAGCGCTGGGAGCCGAAGATCGTGATGAGCCCCGGCGCGCCGGGCTTCTATGAGAACCAGTTCTACAAGACCCTGGGCAAGTTCTCGAATTACCTCATCACCAATGTGCCCTGGTACAACCCGCGCTCGTCGATCACCCAGAAGCTGCTCGACGAGTTCACCAAATCCTACAAGAATGAGTTGTTCGAGCTGAATGTCGGCTTCTCGTTCGAGGCGGTGATGGTGGCCGTCGATGCCTTCAATCGTGCCAAGAGCACGGATGGCAAGGCGCTGGCCGACGCGATCCGCCTGACCAAGATCGACAACCACGTGATGGCCGGCGGCACCCTGCAGTTCAACGAAAAGGGCCAGAACGTCAACATCAAGTCGGTGACGCTGCAGAATCTGGACCAGCGGCCGAAAGTGGTGCTGCCGCTTGACATCGCGGAGGATAACCTGCTCCTGCCGATGCCGAGCTGGAGCAAGCGCTGATCTGAAACCGACCACACGCACTGTAAAACCGTCATGCCAACAGAACTTGTTTTCACCGTCGCATTGCAGGGCATTCTGACCGGACTGGTCTATGGCCTGATGGCGCTCGGCCTGTCGGTGATCTTCGGTGTGGTGCGTGTGGTCAACTTCGCCCATGGCGAGATGATGACGATCGCCTCCTATGGAGCGATCGTCGCCTTCGGCGCCTGGAATATCGATCCGCTGGTGGCGATGGTGCCGATCGCGGTGATCCTGTTCGCGCTGGGTTATGCGATGCAGGCCGCTCTGATCAACCCCTTCATCAACCGGCCGGAGCACAGCCAGTTCATCCTGCTGGCCGCCGTGGCGATCATCATGGTGAATGGCCTGCTGATGATCTTCGGCCCGGATGCCCGCAGCGTGCTGGTGGATTATTCGCTCGACTCGATCGAGATCGGCCCCCTGCTGGTCGACAAGGTGCGCGTCATCACCGCGACGATGGCGCTGGCAATCACCGCCGCCCTGTTCGCCTTCTTCAAGCTCAGCCATACCGGCAAGGCAATCCGCGCCTGCGCCGACAACCATCTCGGCGCCCTGGTGATCGGCCTCAACGTCAAGCAGCTTTATGCGCTGACCTTCGGCATCGGCTCGGCCTGCGTCGGCGCCGCCGGCGCCATGATGACGCTCTTGATCGACACCACGCCAAATATTGGTCCGGTCTTCACCCTGCAGGCCTTTGTCATCGTGATCATCGGCGGCCTGGGCTCGATGCCCGGCGCGCTGCTCGGCGGCGTACTGATCGGCCTGTCGGAAGCGATGTCGGGCCTGTTCTTCGCGCCATCGGCCAAAACCATGTTCGGCGTCGCCATCCTGATCCTCGTTCTTCTGTTCCGGCCGCAGGGCCTGCTGGGGCGCAAAGCATGATTTCCCGCCTGATTGATGGCGTGCCGCGGCGCGCCCTGGTTCTGCTTGGCCTGCTGCTAGCCGGTTTGCTGGTCGCGCCGCTGGTGGTGGATGCCTATATCCTCTCGATCCTGATCCTGGTGCTGTATTTCGCCTATACCGGCCAGGCCTGGAACGTGATGATGGGTTTTGCCGGCCAGCTCAGCCTGGGCCATTCGCTCTATGTCGGCATCGCCGCCTATACGGCGGCCGCGCTGTATGTGCATTTCGGCATCGGACCCTGGGCCGGCGTGCTGCCGGCCATCGCCATCTCGATGGCAGCCGGCCTGGTGATCGGCTTCCTTGCCTTCCGCTTCGGCATCAGCGGCGTGTATTTCGCCCTGCTGACCATCGCGTTTGCTGAATTCACCCGCGTCGGCTTCGACCATTTCGCCTGGGTGAACGGCTCGGGCGGCTTCTTCCTGCCGGTGACGCAGCAGGCCGCCAGCGATCCGCTCAACCTGCGCGGTTCACCGACCATGTTCTATTACATCCTGCTGGCCGTCACCGTACTGGCCTTCCTGTTCTGCCGCTGGCTGCTGACCGGACGCATCGGCTATTATTGGCTGGCGATCCGCGAGGAACCCGAGGCCGCGCAGACGCTGGGCATTAACGTGTTCCGCTACAAGATGATCGCCGTCGCCATCTCGTCGGGCATGACAGCCCTGAGCGGCGTGTTCTTCGCCTTCTATTACAACAACCTGTTCCCCGAGCAGATCTTCAGCATGTCGCGCTCGATCGAGCTGATCCTCGGCCCGATCATCGGCGGCGTCGGCTCGCTGTTCGGGCCGATCCTCGGCGCCTTCGTCCTGACCGCACTGGCCGAGGTGGTCACCGAGATCATGCATGCGCTGGGCTATGAAATCCCCGGCATCAAGCAGGTCTTCTATGGCATCTGTCTGCTGGCGGTGATCATCTACCTGCCGCATGGCATCTGGCCGCCGCTGCGCAAACGACTCGGCCTGGAGGATCGGTCATGACCGAATCCCTCCTCGTTGTCGACGGCATCTCGAAAAGCTTTCGCGGCCTGCGCGCCGTCAGCCAGGCCTCGCTGGTCGTGCCGCAGGGCGGCATCGTCAGCCTGATCGGCCCGAATGGCGCCGGCAAGACCACCTGCTTCAACATGGTGGCCGGCGTGTTCCGCCCCGATGAAGGCAGCATCACCTTTGACGGCCGGCGCATCGAAGGCCTGCGACCGGACCAGATCTGCCATGCCGGCATCGGCCGCACCTTCCAGATCGTCAAGCCATTCAAGGAGCTGACCGCACTGGAGAACGTGATCGTCGGCGCTTTGCGCGCGACCAGCGATGTCCGGCAGGCGCGCAGGAAGGCCGAGGCGGTGCTGGACCAGCTTGGCATGACCGACAAGCGCAACCAGCCGGCCGCGCAGCTCACATTGCCTGAGCGCAAGCGACTGGAAGTGGCGCGCGCGCTGGCGACAGAGCCCAAACTGCTGCTGCTGGACGAGGTGATGGCCGGCCTGCGTCCGACCGAGACCGACCAGATGGTGGCGGTGTTCCGCGAACTGAACGCCAAACACGGCATGACCATCCTGCTGATCGAACATGTGATGCGCGCGGTGATGGCTTTGTCGCAGCAGGTGGTGGTGTTGCATCACGGCCAGGTGATCGCCAGTGGCGCGCCGGAGGATGTGGTGCGCGACCCGGCCGTGCTGGAATGCTATCTCGGCGAGGAGGTGGAGGCATGAGCCTCGCCATCGAAAACCTGGATGTCTTCTATGGCGATGCCCAGGCGCTGGACGGCGTGTCGTTGCACGTGCCCAAGGGCAGCATCGTCGCCATTATCGGCGCCAATGGCGCCGGCAAGTCGACCCTGATCCGCACCATCGCCGGCATCGAGAAACCGCGCCGCGGCGCCATCCGCTTCGGCGACACCCAGATCGCCGGCCTGCCGAGCCACAAGGTATGCAATCTCGGCATCGGCCAGGTGGCCGAGGGCCGGCAGGTGTTTCCCACCCTCACCGTGCTGGAAAACCTGCAGATGGGCGCCATGCTGCCCCGCGCCCGGGCGAAGGAAAAAACCACGCTGGACGAAGTGTTCACGCTGTTCCCGCGCCTGGCGGAACGACGCAACCAGCTGTCCGGCACCATGTCGGGCGGCGAGCAGCAGATGCTGGCGATCGGCCGCTGCCTGATGGGCCAGCCGGAGCTGGTCATGTTTGACGAGCCCTCGCTCGGCCTGGCACCGGCGGTAGTGCAGGAAGTGTTCCGCATCATCAGGCTGCTGCACCAGCGCGGCATGACCATCATCCTGGTCGAGCAGAATGTCGCCGTGTCGCTGAAACTGGCGGATCAGGCCTATGTGCTGGAAAACGGCCGCATCGTCATGCAGGGCACCGGCGAGGCCCTGCTGCACGACGACCGCGTGCGCCAGGCCTATATGGGGCTGTAACTAAAAAGGCCACCTTGCGGTGGCCTTTTGCTGTTCAGCCCAGGTTGGCGAAGAAGTCGTTGCCCTTGTCGTCGACGATGATGAAGGCGGGGAAATCCTCCACCTCGATCTTCCATACGGCTTCCATGCCAAGCTCTGGATATTCGTGCTGTTCAACCTTCTTGATGCAGTTCTTGGCCAGGATCGCGGCTGGGCCGCCGATCGAGCCAAGATAGAAGCCGCCGTATGTCTTGCAGGCATCGGTCACCTGCTTGGAGCGGTTGCCCTTGGCCAGGCTGATGAAGCCGCCGCCGTTTTCCATCAGCAGGCCGACATATGAATCCATGCGGCCGGCCGTGGTGGGGCCGAAGGAGCCCGAGGCCATGCCATCCGGCGTCTTGGCCGGGCCGGCATAATAGATCGGATGGTTCTTCACGTAATCGGGCAAGCCCTGGCCCTTCTCGATTCGCTCGGCGAATTTGGCATGGGCCAGGTCGCGCGCCACGATCAGCGTGCCGGTCAGCGACAGGCGCGTCTTGACCGGATACTGCGACAGCGTCTTGCGAATCTCGCTCATCGGCTGGTTGAGGTCGACCTTGACCACTTCGGCCGAGAGCTTGTCTTCATGCTCGGGCAGATACTGCGCCGGGTTGTGTTCCAGCTGCTCCAGATAGATGCCGTCGCGGGTGATCTTGCCGAGCGCCTGACGGTCGGCCGAGCAGGACACCGCGATGCCGATGGGCACGCTGGCGCCATGGCGCGGCAGGCGGATGACGCGCACGTCGTGGCAGAAATACTTGCCGCCGAACTGCGCACCGATGCCGTTGACGCGGGTGAGCTCGAGGATCTTCTGCTCGAATTCCACATCGCGGAAGGCATGGGCGGTTTCGCTGCCTTTCGTCGGCAGGGTGTCAAGATAGCGCGCCGAAGCCAGCTTGGCGGTCTTGAGGTTCAGTTCGGCCGACAGCCCACCGATCACGATGGCCAGGTGATAGGGCGGACAGGCCGCGGTGCCCAGCGTCTTGATCTGGGTATCGAGGAACTTCAGCAGGGTGTCGCCACGCAGCACGGCAGGCGTCTGCTGGTAGAGATAGGTCTTGTTGGCCGAGCCGCCGCCCTTGGCCATGAACAGGAATTTGTAGGCGTCGCCATCGGTGGCATAAAGCTCGATCTGCGCCGGCAGGTTCGTGCCGGTGTTGACTTCCTTGAACATGTCGAGCGGGGCGAGCTGCGAATAGCGCAGGTTGGTCTCGGTATAGGTGCGATAGACGCCGTGACTGATCGCTTCCTCGTCGCGCCCTGAGGTCCAGACATACTGGCCCTTCTTGCCGATCACGATGGCCGTACCGGTATCCTGGCAGCTGGGCAGCACCATGCCAGCCGAGATATTGGCGTTCTTGAGCAGCTCGAGCGCCACAAAATGGTCGTTCGGCGAGGCATCCTTGTCGTCGAGGATGGCGCGCAGCTGGGCCAGATGGCCGGGGCGAAACAGATGCGCGATGTCGCGCATGCCGGCAAAGGCGAGGTCGCTGAGCGCCTTATCGGAAACCTGCAGCACTTCGCGCCCGCCGGCCTTGATCACCTCGACGCCGTCGCTGGAGAGCTTGCGATAGGGCGTCGTGTCGGGACCGAGCGGAAACAGGTCCTCGTAGCGGAACTCGGGCATTCTATTCTCCGGGGCTGCGGATCGGGAAAGGCGGCTGGCTGGAGCCGTATGGGGTCAGGTCTTTTTCTTGCGGAAGGCATCCAGCGCGACGACATCGCCGGTCTTGCGCTCACCCGCGTCTTCGCCGGCTGGCGTGGCGGGAGTCGCCTCGGCCTCGCCGACCGGGGACGGGCTGCTGATGGCCGGCCGCGCTTCCATGTTGGGCGCGACGCGGAACTGCAGGCCGAACTGCACGCTGGGATCGGCAAAGGCGGTGATTGCCGCATAGGGGATCACCAGGCGCTCGGGCACCTTGTTGAAGCTGAGCGTGATCTGGAAGGCCTCCTCCTGCGCTTCCAGCCCCCAATACTGGTGCTGCAGCACGATGGTCATCTCTTCCGGATAGCGTTCGTGCAGGTAATCCGGCAGTTCGACGCCGGGCTGGTCGGTGCGGAAGGTGACGTAGAAATGGTGATTGCCGGGCAGGCCGAATTCAGCGACGCGCTTCAGCGCCTCGCGCACCGCACCGCGCAGGGCAGTTTCCACCAACTGGTTGTAGTCGAGCAGCTTGCCGGCCATGACTAATCTTCTCGGGGACGCAATGCAGGCATTTTACCCTTCCCGTTCCAGGGGTTCAATTCCAAGCCGGCCGCCAAAGGCCGGTCTTCCACAGGATTTCGGCCTTCCACGGGATTAATGCCGCCTACGGGCGGATATCGGGGAGAAGTGGGGGGCTTCTGTTGCCCGGCGCCCCCCGAGCCGCGCTTACCTATTAGGCAGCGAGTGCAACGCTATTGTCGTTGGCACTTAGAGATTGACCCGATAACGGCGGTATCATGCCGGGCAAAAACCGAGCCTTTATTGCGCACGTCGAGCCTGATTCGCCCCCATCATCAACCCGGCCGGGAATGTGTCCGGGCTCATGGTGGAGGCGCCGGGTACTGCCCCCGGGTCCGTTACGCCTATGCCGCGCGGCGTTTATCGCCATAGTCGGTTTCCCGACAGACCCAATGTAGGGGGTCGGGGGCGGTTTTTGAAGGCCCGCGGCCCAAAGGGTTTTCCGGCGCTTTTCCGGGGGCTTTTCCGGACTCCCGGGCGGGTGGCCGGGAGCGGTGCGGCGGAACCGGGGCTTTTTCAGACCCAGGACTTTTTGAGACTCGGCCCGCCGGTCTATAACCACCTGCCTTTCGCCCGGCGACCCGAGTCGCCGGACTTTGCCCGCCGGAGAGACCCGCATGACCATGACGCCGGAACAGGCCGCCGAGATCGCCGCCCTGCGCAGCCAGTCCCAGCCGACCCGCCGCGCCACCGTGCCGGCGCTGGAGGACATCCTCTACGAACCGCTCAATGTGCTCGATCATGGCTTCGTCCGCGTCATCGACTACATGGGCGACGACAGCGCCGTGGTACAGGCCGCCCGCGTCTCCTATGGCCGTGGCACCAAGAAGATCAGCGAGGATCGCGGCCTGATCAACTACCTGATGCGGCACCGGCATACCACGCCGTTCGAGATGTGCGAGATCAAGTATCACGTCAAGCTGCCGATCTTCGTGGCACGGCAGTGGATCCGCCATCGCACCGCCAACGTCAACGAATATTCGGCGCGCTATTCGATCCTGGACAACGAATTCTACATCCCCGCCGCCGACCAGCTGGCGGCGCAGTCGAGCTCCAACCGCCAGGGCCGGGGCGATCTGCTGACCGGCGCGGAAGCCGCGCGGGTGCTGGACCTGCTGAAGCGCGACGCGATGCAGTCCTATGCCTCCTACGAGGAAATGCTGAACGAGCGGCCGGATGGCAGCAAGCGCGACGAAAGCCGCGAGGGTCTGGCGCGCGAACTGGCGCGTATGAATCTGACGCTGAATTTCTATACCCAGTGGTACTGGAAGACCGACCTGCTGAACCTGCTGCATTTCCTCAGCCTGCGCGCCGACGGCCATGCGCAGTATGAAATCCGCGTCTATGCCGAGGCGATGCTGGATACCGTGAAACGCTGGGTGCCGGCCTGCTACGACGCCTTCATGGAATACCGCGTTGGCGGCGCCAGCCTGTCGGCCACGGCGCTGAAAACGGTGCGGCGCATGCTGGCCGGGGAAACCGTCGATCAGGCCGGCTCAGGCCTGAGCGCGCGGGAATGGCGCGAATTAATGGCTGTGCTCAAGCCGGAGGCCTGAGCAGAACCGGGCGGCGCGAAGCCGGGATCAGCGCGCCAGAGCCGCGCGCGCGGCCCGGCGGCTGATGATCCAGACCACGGCGCCGAATACAGCCGTGCCGGCGAATGCTAGGGCAAGGGCCAGCGGGTCGCCGGCCGGAACCAGCGCATTGACCGCAGACCCCAGGCCGCCACCGGCGGTCTGCAGGAAACCCGACAGGGCCGCGCCGGCGCCGAGCGTAGCCGGATTGACGCCGACCGCGCCCACCACCGAATTGGGCATTGCCAGCCCCATGCCGATGGCCCAGATCAAGCGCAGCAGGATGATCGCCATCACGCTCGGCTCGACCAGCGCCACATACAGTGCCATGCCCACACCGCCCAGCAGGGTGAAGATCACGCCGGCATCAATCATGCGCAGCAGGCCGAGCCGGCCGCCCAGCCATGACGACAGCAGCGCGCCGATGAAGAAGCCGGCACTGCCGAGCGCGATCAGGATGCCGTAATTCACGGCGCTCAAATCCATGGTGCCAATCAGCACGGCCGGAGCGCCGGCGCTGAAGCCGTGCAGGCCGGCGAAAATCGCCAGATTGAGCAGCCCGAAGGTGAGGAAGGCGCGGTTGGACAGCAGGAAGGCATAAGCCGCGACAATGCCACGCAGCAGCGAACCATTCGCGGCAGCCGGGATATGGGTCTCCGGCAGGCGACGGACCAGGATCAGCAGCACCGCCAGGGTGATGCCGCCGTTGATCCAGAAATTGATCCGCCAGTCGAGATAATGCTCAACCAGTCCACCAAGCACCGGCGCGATGATTGGCGCCAGCGCCAGAGAGGCAGAGATCACCGAGGTCGCCCGGGCCGCCTGCTGACGGTCGTAGACATCGTTGACGATGGCACGACCGGTGGCCATCGCGCTGGCCGCGCCTAGGCCCTGCACGGCCCGCGCCCAGAGCAGGGCCGACAGGCTGTCGGCCAGGGCACACGCGACGGAACCGAATACCATGATAGCCAAGCCGCCCAGCAGCAGGGGCCGGCGGCCGTAACGGTCGCTGAGCGGGCCGTAAACCAGCTGCCCGCCGGCAAAGGTGACGAAATATACGGTCAGGGTCAGGGGCAGCATGTCGACCGGAACCGCCAATGCCTCGCTGATCGCCGGCAGCGAGGGCAAATACATCGTCGCCGCCAGAATCCCGTTTGCGAACAGGATGGTAAGCAGCAAGAGCAGGCCTGCGGGAGGAGGCGGTTTCGACATGCTTGAGAGGCAGCCAGAGCCAAGGGTAGAATGATCAGCCGCGCTACCCGCTTTAAAGTGTCGCGGATCGGTTGGCTTCGCTCGACCACCAGTATATATATGATCGCAAAAGTATTTCTACGATTCTAGCGCCTATCGCCCGGGTGGAGGGGCGGCGCCGGAAATCGCCGCAGGGAGTCGCAAGGGGGCTTTCGCTCAGGGATGTCGGAAAAAATCGATTTCAGCCACGTCCGCTTCCTCGTCGTGGATACCAACAAGCTGATGTGTCAGCTGGTGAAGGATATCCTGATGATGCTTGGCGTGACGCAGGTGACGACGGTGCGCGACAGCGAGAAGGCGATCGCGGCCCTGCGTAGTGGCGGCTATGACGTGCTGGTCACCGAATGGAACCTGAAGCCGCGCTCCGGGGCGGACCTGCTCGATTGGCTGCGCACCGACGGCACCTCGCCCGATCGCATGATGCCCGTGATCATGCTGACGGCGAATTCGGAGATGGAATACGTGATGGAGTCGCGCGACAAGGGCGTGACCGAATTCCTCGCCAAGCCATTCACGGCAGACGGCATGTATCGCCGCCTGGTATCGGTGATCGCGCGACCACGCGATTTCGTCAGCGTGCCCGGCTATTTCGGCCCCGACCGCCGCCGCCAGCAGCTGCCCTTCGAGGGCCCTGACCGGCGCCAGAACAAGCCGGAATAAACCAGCCGCCATGCGCCGGAAAATCATCCCCAATCGTGGCGAACTGAAGCGCAAGGCGGTCAACTACAAGACCGGCATGGACATCAAGCTGGACGACGATATGCGCCAGAAGATGGAAGCATTGGTCGAGAATACCAGCGTGCAATTCCTCGACGAAACGGTCGAAACGCTGAAAAGCCTGCGCGAAGCGCTGGGCCGCGCGGCGGCCGATCCTTCGGCACGTCGCGACGTGCTTGAGCATATCCGCGAGGAGGCTTTCCAGATCAAGGGCATGGGCGGGGTCTTCGGCTATCCACTGCTGACCGAATTCGCCAAATCGCTGCACGACTTCCTCAAAGAGCTGAACGACCTGGACGAATTGCAGCAGGAAATCGTCAGCATCCATGTCGACACCCTCTATGTGGTGGTCTCGCACCGCATCAAGGGCTCGGGTGGTGCGCTGGAAGCCCAGTTGCGCGGTTCGCTGAAGGCCGCCGTCGACAAGGCAAAACCGGGCACCAAGGCGGGCTGAATCCGCTTTTCCGCCCTTTCCGGGCACCGTTTTCACCTCTGGCCAGAGCGCTGTTCTGGACACTCCGGTCCCCCCGCCCTATAACCCCGCCATGCACCCGACTACCGCCCTTCCCTTCGTCAAGATGCACGGCCTCGGCAACGATTTTGTCGTGCTGGACGCGCGTGCCCACCCGCTGCCGCTGGACCTGGCGTCGGTGCGCCTGCTGGGCGACCGGCGGCGGGGGGTCGGGTTCGACCAGATGATCACCATCGAGCGCTCGGACAAGGCGGATGCCTTCATGCGCATCCACAATGCCGATGGCGGCGAGGTGGAATCCTGTGGCAACGCGGCACGCTGCGTCGCGACCCTGCTGATGCGCGAAAGCGGCCGTGACGCGGTTAGCATCGACACGCTGGGCGGCTGGCTGCAGGCGCGCGGCGGCGCCAAAGGCCAGATCACCGTCGACATGGGCGAACCGCGCTTCGAGTGGCAGGCCATCCCGCTGGCACGCGAGATGAATACTCTGCACATGGATTACAGCTTTGGCGGTTACGATAAGCCGGGCGCGGTGAATGTCGGCAATCCACATGTGGTGTTCTTTGTGCCCGATGCCGAAGCCGTTCCACTGGCCGAGATCGGCCCAAAGATCGAGCATGATCCACTGTTTCCCCAGCGCATTAATGTCGAATTCGCCCAGGTGATCGACCGCACGCAAATCCGCATGCGGGTCTGGGAACGCGGTGCCGGCATCACGCGGGCCTGCGGCACCGGCGCCTGCGCTACTTTGGTGGCGGCGGCGCGGCGCGATCTGGTCGAACGCAAGACCGAGATCATCCTGGATGGCGGCGTGCTGACCATCGAATGGGCAACCGACAACCATATCTACATGACCGGTCCGGCCACCGAGGCCTTCCGCGGCGAGATCCCGCCGAGTTTCTGGACCGCAGCGGACGCCACCTGAGGCGATGGCGGACGAAACCTCCGTTCTGAATTTCGGCTGCCGCCTCAATGCCTATGAAGGCGAGGCGATCCGCGGCCTGCTCGACAGACTGGGGCGTGATGATGTGGTGGTGGTCAACACCTGCGCGGTGACGGCGGAGGCAGAGAAGCAGGCGCGTCAGGCGATCCGCCGCCTGCGTCGCGAACGGCCCGATACCCGCATCGTCGTCACCGGCTGCGCCGCCCAGGTGAATGCCGAAGGCTTCGCCGCCATGGCGGAAGTGGATCATGTGATCGGCAACCGCGAGAAGCTGGGCGAGGCTGCCTGGCGCGAGATCGGCGACGGTGCACCGCGCATCAGCGTCGGCGACATCCAGACCGACACGCCGCCCGCCCTGCCCGCCGTGAGCCATTTCCCCGGCCGGCCACGCGCCTATCTGGAAATCCAGCAAGGCTGCGACCATCGCTGCACCTTCTGCATCATTCCCTATGGCCGTGGCCCGAGCCGCTCGCTGCCGCTTGGCGCCGTGGTTGAGCAGGCACGGGCCATGGCAGCACGCGGCTATCGCGAATTCGTGCTGACCGGCGTGGACATTACCTCCTACGGCCATGACCTGCCCGGCCGGCCTACACTGGGTCAGGCGACGCGGCGGTTGCTGAACCTGGTGCCGCAGATCGAACGCCTGCGCTTCTCCTCGCTTGATCCGGCCGAGATCGATGAAGACCTGCTCAGACTCTATGCCGAGGAGCCACGCGTGATGCCGCATGCGCATCTGAGCCTGCAGGCCGGCGACGATCTGATCCTGAAACGCATGAAACGGCGGCACAGCCGCGCCCAGGCCCTGGAGGTCGCAGCAAGACTGCAGACGCTGCGGCCCGGCATCGCGCTGGGTGCCGACCTGATCGCCGGCTTCCCGACCGAAAGCGACGATGCGTTCGAGTGCAGCGCCGCCCTGATCGATGACGCCGGCCTCGCCTTCGTGCATGTCTTCCCCTATTCGCCCCGCCCCGGCACGCCGGCAGCGCGCATGCCGCAACTGCCCATCGAACTGCGCCGGGCGCGCGCCGCAGACCTGCGCCGCCGCGCCGATGCCGCATTGGGCCGTTTTCTGACCGGCCGGATCGGCAGCGAGGCGCGCATCCTGGTGGAGCAGCAGGGCCTGGGCCGCGACGAGACCTATGCGCCGGTGATCCTGCCGGACGGCATGGAAAAAGGCAGCATCGTCACCGCGCGCATCGCAGCGGCGCGCGAGGGCAAATTATGGCTGGAGGCCGCATGAGCGAGCCCGAGAACATGACTGAGAAGAAGCCGGGCTGGTTCAACCGCCTGAAGGCTGGCCTGTCGCGTTCCGCCGGCCAGCTCGGCGAGCAGATCGGCGCGCTGTTCACCAAACGCAAGCTGGACCAGGACGCGCTGGACGACCTGGAGGAAACGCTGATCAAGGCCGACCTGGGCGTGACCACGGCGGCCAAGATCGTTGCCGCGATTGCCAAGGACCGCTTCGAGAAAGATATCTCGGCCGAGGAAATCCGCGCCGCTCTGGCCGAGTCTGTCGCCGGCCTGCTGCAACCGGTGGAGCGGCCGCTGGCGCTGGACGGCGGCAAGCCGCAGGTGGTGCTGGTTGTGGGCGTCAACGGCGTGGGCAAGACCACGACGATCGGCAAGATCGCCGCGCGCCTGCGCGAGGACGGCAAAAGCGTGATGCTGGCCGCTGGCGACACCTTCCGGGCAGCAGCGATTGAGCAGTTGAAAATCTGGGGTGAGCGCGTCGGCGCACCGGTGCTGGCGCGCGAAACCGGTGGCGATGCCGCCGGCCTGGCTTTTGATGCCCTGATCCAGGCGCGTGAGCAGAATATCGACGTGCTGCTGATCGACACCGCTGGCCGCCTGCAGAATAAGGCCGACCTGATGGGCGAGTTGGCCAAGATCGTGCGCGTGATCAAGAAACAGGCGCCGGACGCACCCCATCACGTGCTGCTGGTACTGGATGCCACCACGGGCCAGAACGCCATCAGCCAGGTGGCCACTTTCAGGGAAATCTGCGCCGTCACCGGCCTGATCGTGACCAAACTGGACGGCACGGCGCGGGGCGGCGTTCTGGTGGCGATCGCCGACAAATTCGGCCTGCCGGTGCATTTCATCGGCGTCGGCGAACAGGCCGCCGACCTGCAGCCTTTCTCGGCCGCGGGCTTCGCTCGGGCGCTGGCCGGACTGGAGCAATAAGGGAATCAGTAATTGCCGAACTCGCCCGGTGGGTTGGTGTGGGCTGGAAAGCGTGTCTGTCCTTGGACCGCTCGGTAATGATTGAGCGCCCAGTGCACCGACGGAAAAGCAAGATCGCTCC
>NZ_JANLJJ010000021.1 GCF_029255545.1 Ferrovibrio sp.
TGATCGGAGCTCTGCTTCACCGTCTGGGTCACCTCGTGCATGGCGGCGACCGACTGCTCAAGCTGGGCGGCTTGGCTTTCGGTGCGGCCGGCAAGGTCTTCGCTGCCATCGGAGATGTCGTTGGCGGCGACACGCACAACCTCAACGCTCTCGCGCAGCCTGGCGGCGAAATCTGCCAGCTTGGCGGTCATGCCGTTCAGGCCATCCTGCAGATGACGCAGCTTGCCGCCGTAATTGCCGGCCATGCGCTGGGTCAGGTCGCCCTCGGCGAGGCCCGAAGCGACGCGGTCGATCTCGTCGACGGCGGAAGCAAAAGTGCCAACCAGGTCGTTGATGCCGCGCGCGATGTCGCGCATGAAGCCGCTCTTGTTCTCCAGCGCCAGGCGCTGCGAGAAATCCCCGGCATTGGCCTGCCGCACCAGATCACTGATCTCATGCTCCACTGCGACCAGCTGGCTGACATCGGCCCATTGCAGCACGGCACCGATCTCCTCGCCGCGCCGGCTGCGTGCCGGCGCCGCCTCGATCTCGAATATGGCACCGCCGATGGCATGGCGCACTGGTTTGGCAAATTCGGCAATCGCAGCCTTCGCATCGCGGCCCTGCAGGCCGTCATGCAGTACCGCGAGGGGCTGGCCGAGAATAGAATCGGCGCGGAAGCCGGCATGGCGCTTCTGGATCTCGGCCTCGACCAGGCCCAGCATGTCGAGCATGGCATTGTTGGCGAACACGATCTGCCCGGCCCTGTCGCAGACCACGATGCCGCTGCGCGTGCCATTCACCGCGCTGAGCACGCGGGCCGCGTCGATGGCGGCTTCCTGCATGGTGATGACGCCGCGCGCCATGTCGCCGAAATCATCCAGCCGTGTGCCGCCGGGCACCTGGGCGGCATAATCGCCTCGGCCAAGCTTTTCCAGCGCGGCCGCCATCGCCCGCATGTTGCCGCCGACCAGGCGGCTGAGCGTGAGGCAGAGCAGCAGGCTGAGCACCAGGCCAGCCGCCACCAGTCCGACCAGGCCGTAACGCGCGCCGCCTTCGGCCAGGCCGGGCGCGAACAGCAGCAGAGCCCCGGCCAGCAGCAACACGCCGAACGAGATGGCGGCATTGGCGAAGATCAGCGCGCGTGGCGACAATGCGCCAAGCAGGCCACCAGCGGCCTCGCGGCCGGCGGCGGCCTGGCGCTGCAACCGGCGATGCCAGAGCAGCAGCGCCTGGGTCAGCTCGGTGGAGATGATATGGAATTTTCCGGTCGGCGCGGTATCGACCTGGAAGCCGGCGCGATCGCCGGCCAGCGCCTTCTTCAGGGTCTCGGCGGCCTGGACATGGAACTCGGCATGCATGCGCCGGATTGCCTCGTAATCGGCGCCCTTCTCCGCGCGCGAGATACCGAGCGCATCGCCATAGAGCCATTTACCGAACTGGCACAGATTGTCCTTGCAGGCATGATCGGGCGTGATGTCGCTCTGACGGGTTTCGACCGCCGTGCGCAGGCGGTTTTTCCATTGCGCATGGGCGGAGACCGCCTTGTCGATGGCAGTAAGGACTGGAGTAGCCTCAGACATGACGGGACGTTCCGTTTTTTTGCAATGGCTTAGAAAACGTCAGTATAAAGTCTTCGTCCGATTTACAATCAGTGATCGTGATTATTTTTCGGTAATGCCGGAATGCGGCCCCGAATTATCCGCGTCAGGAAAAGTAGCGATGCGATATCAATGCGGCCGCAGCGGTTCTCACGGCCCCTGCTGCAGCCGGGCCAGATAATTCGGGCCCATCCGGTTACCGGTGCGACGGTCGTATTCCAGCAGCAGATGCAGCACCAGATCGAAGGACTGGTAACAGTCATGCACGATGGCGGCCATGGCCAGCAGCTGGCGCTCGCTCATCAGCGCCGGCCTGGTGAAGTCGCGCACGAAGATGGCGTCGGCCCAGAAAATCTGGCTCATGCCGGCATAGATGTTGTCGCCCACCAGCATCGGCTGGATGGTGCGGCTGACGGTCGGGAAAAAGCGGTGAAACACAAAACCCTGGCTGCGCAGGAAACAGTCGACATCACCGAATAACGGCTGGTCGACATACATCTGCAGGAATTCCACCTCGGTCTGGATCACCACCGCCTCGGCCAGGCGCTGGGTGGCGTTCTGGAACACCATCAGCTCGGCGCCCTGCACGTCGATCTTCAGCAGGTCCATGCCCTCGGTTTCCGGGATGTCGTCCAGCCGGCGGGTGTCGATCTCTTCGGTGCCGACCACGGTGCCCCAGGCGGGGAAGCCATGGAACAGGTTGATCACCTCCGGATTGGGCTTGAGCAGCGAGGTCATGCCCGGCGCCTGGCAGAAATTCAGGGTGTGGCGGCCGCCATCGCCCACCGCATAGGGCAGATAGGTTTCGGTTGGACCCTTCTGGCTGTTCAGCTTGGCCAGAGCCTCCAGATTCGGCTCGAAGCCGACGATATCAGCATGGCCACCGCGCAGCAGCGTGGCATAGGGCGGATCGCCGTCGATCGGATTGGCGCCGACATCGACCACCTTGACCCGGACCGGCGACGCGGTGATGGTGTGGAAGGAAGCGGCGAGATTCATTGGTGATCCTGTCTGCCCGAATGCGCTACCGGGTTTTGCCCCGGCTTATGTTCCGGCATCAGGCGTTTCTTTTTCCTGAATGATCTGCTGCACGGCCTCGGAGATCAGCAGCCATTCCATGGCACCGCCCCTGTCGCCTTCCTGGGCCAGCTTGCTGGCCCGGTTGGCGGCGACGCGCAGCCCTTGGCGACCATGGGTCTGGTACAGCCGGGCGGCGGTTTTCATGGTATCCAGGCCACTGCCTCCGCGTTCGCGCTCCATGCCCTCGCCTCCCTTTACCCGCGCCCCGGATACCGGCCGCAAGCCATGTCAGGCCGGTTCCGGCGCGGCATGGCGGGCGAATTTCTTCTCCGCCGTCTTGATTGATCTGGCCGTCCACAGGCGCCCGTCTTCCGGGACCGGGCGGAACTTGTGCCGGGCCGCCAGCTTCTCCTGATAGAAGCCGTTATAATCGCCGATGCCCAGCATCTCCTTCGCCTCGTGGTCTTCCTCGATGGCGATCTCGCGATAGACCTCGAGATTGGCGAAATCGGGCCGCGGCAGGTTGCCCTTCTGGAAATCCTGCCACATCTGGCGATACAGGCCTTCCAGGCTGCGCACATGGCCTGCCATGTCAAACAGCACGCAGCTGTTATGATTGGCGGTCAGCTTCTCGCGGTAGCGCTTCAGCGCGGCCGGATCGTTGCCCAGCTCGATCGCCCGCCTGACGTAATCCTCCGGGCTGTCGCAGACCAGCTCGGGCAGGCCCGCCGAACGCACCAGGCTGCCGCAGACGCGCGAGGCGAAGCCGCGGCCGGAGAAGGTCAGTACCGGCACGCCGAGCCACAGCGCATCAGACGCGGTGGTATGGGCGCCGTAGGGGAACGTGTCGAGGAACAGGTCGGCCAGCGGATAGCGGGCCAGGTGATACGGGTTGGCCAGCTTGCCGGCGAAGACCAGCCGGTTCGGCGCGATGCCGCGCTGGGCAAGCTGGACGGCCAGACGCTGCTGCACGGTGTCGGCGGCGCCGAGCAGCCACAGCACGCTGTTGGGCACGCCTTCTAGAATCCGCGCCCAGCGATCGAAGGTGAAGCGGGTGATCTTCTGGCTGCCGTTGAAACAGCAGAACACCACCGCATCATCTGGCAGGCCGGCTTCCTGGCGCGTCGGACGCACCGGCGCGATGACGCGCTTGCGGTCGTTGGGCTGGTAACACGGCAGGCGCATCACCTTTTCCGAATAGTAAATCTCGAAATCCTTCGGGATGATCCATTCGTCGGCGATGATGTAATGATGATACGGGCTGGCCATGCTGCCGGGGAAACCGAGCCAGTTCACGATCACAGGCGCCGGGCGATGGGTCAGGATCTTGGTGCGGGCATCGCGGGTATAGCCGTTCACGTCGACCAGGATATCAATGTTGTCAGCGGCGATGCGATGGGCCGCAGTCACGTCGTCCATCGCGGTGATGTCGACCCAGTGCTCAACGGCGTTGCTGATCCGCGTCTTCATGCCATCGCCGGCGGGGATGCCGCAGTAATAGGCGAAAACCTCGACCTCGCCGCGGTCATGCAGCTCGAACAGCTCGGCCATCAGGAAGCCGATCGCATGCTCGCGCAGGTCGGAGGACAGGTAGCCGATGCGCAGCCGCTTGGACGGTTTGCGCTTGACCTGCGGCCAGACATAGTCGCTGTTCGGCGCCGGGTCGGCGATGGTGCGGTTATACTGCGCGGCGCAGGCTAGCTGGAACAGCGGATCGTCGGTATAGGCGGCCAGCGACAGCGGGCTGAACCCCTTCATCAGCGCGGTGCGGCTGACGCCTTCCCAGGGCTCCACGACCGGCCAGACGCACTGCACCATGCGGGCGGCCAGGAAATGCTGCGCCATGTCGGCCTGGTCTGGATCAAGCGTCAGGCCCTGGCGCAGGGTGGCTTCGGCCGCGTCATGCTTGAGGTTTGCTTCCAGTACGCGGGCGATCTGCTTGTAGGCGGTGATCTTGTGCTCCACCGATGGCGCGGTGATGGTGCCCAGGCGCTGGACGATCGTGGTCCAATGCCGGATCGCCTCGCTGGCCGAGCCAAGTCGCTCCAGGGTGCCGCCGAGATTGATATAGGCGGGATAAAAATCGATATTGGCGCGGATCGCCTGCTCGTAGGCGACCTTGGCCCCTTCCAGATCGCCGCGCCCGCTCAGGATCGAGCCGAGATTGAAATAGGCGACGTAGCGCAGCGGTTCGGTGGGATTGCAGCGGATCCACATGCGATAGAGCAGCACGGCCTGGTCCGCTTCGCCGCTGGCCTGCAGGTGGGCTGCCGCGCCGATCAGTTCGGCGACCGTAAAGGACGATTCCGCCAGCCGCGAAATCACGCTTTCGAAATAACCACCGCTCATCTTGTCCCCATGCGCCAGCTGCCGGCCGCGGGCGCCGCATAGCGGGCGCCGGAAGAAGCCGGGCAGCACTCCCCTACAGCATCACTACGGGAAGCTGTGCGGGGAGGCAAGACCATCGTTGCCGATATCCTGCCTCCCCGCTGAGCCTTAGGCCAGGGCGTCGACCCAGGCTTCGACCTGCGCCTGCGACAGGACTGCCACCTGCGCCTGGGTGAAGGCGTTGGCCTGGGTGGTGGTCAGCGCCGTGATATTGGTGGTGCTGAGCGACTGGATTGCCGTCGAGGTGATGGCGGCAATCTGGGTCGCGGCAAACTCACCGACATCGGTGGTGGTCAGCGCATCGACCTGGGTCGAGGTCAGGCCCTTGATCTGCGCGGTGCTCAGCGCCTGCACCTGGGTGGTGTCCAGAGCCGACAGGTTGGTCGTGCTCAGGGTGCCGATCTGCGTGGTGGTCAGGCCCTTCACCTGGGTCGTGCTCAGATCGCCGATATCGGTCGTGGTCAGGCTGTTGATCTGGTCAGTGGTCAACGCCGCGACCTGGGCCGACGTCAGCGCCTGGAACTGCGTGGTGTCGAGCGCCGACAGGTTGGTGGTCGTCAGCGCCTGCACCTGGGTGGTTGCCAGCGCCGCGACCTGCGTCGTGCCCAGCTCGCCGATATCGGTGGTGGTCAGCGCATCAACCTGGGTCGTGGTCAGCCCCTTGACCTGCGCCGCGCTCAGCGCCTGCACCTGGGTGGTATCCAGGGCCGACACATTGGTCGTGCTCAGCGAACCGATCTGCGCCGTGGTTAGCCCCTTGAGCTGGGTCGTGGTCAGGTCACCGATATCAGTGGTGGTCAGGCCACTCAGCTGCGTCGTGCTCAGCGACGCGATCTGGGTCGACT
>NZ_JANLJJ010000022.1:0-32028 GCF_029255545.1 Ferrovibrio sp.
GCCGCACCGTCGGTGCCGGCGTCGTCGCCAAGATCATCGCGTAAGCGACGCCGTCTAGCTGGGACATAGGACCATGGACAGTCAGAATATCCGCATCCGCCTCAAGGCGTTCGATCATCGGGTGCTCGATCAGAGCACCAGCGAGATCGTCAGCACCGCCAAGCGTACGGGTGCCCGCGTGCGGGGCCCGATCCCGCTGCCGACCCATATCGAACGGTTCACGGTGAACCGTTCGCCGCACGTTGACAAGAAGTCGCGCGAGCAGTTCGAGATCCGCACTCACAAGCGGTTGCTCGACATCGTCGACCCGACCCCGCAGACGGTGGACGCGCTGATGAAGCTCGACCTCGCCGCCGGCGTGGATGTCGAGATCAAGCTGTAAGGGAAGCGAACCCATGCGGACCGGATTGGTTGCACGCAAGCTGGGGATGACCCGGCTGTTCACGGAGGATGGCACGCATGTGCCCGTCACCGTGCTGAAGGTGGACAACTGCCAGGTGGTGGCGCAGCGCACCGAGGAGAAGGACGGCTATACCGCTCTTCAGCTCGGCGTCGAGGCGGCTAAGCCGAAGAATGTCACGAAGGCGCTGCGCGGGCATTTCGCCAAGGCCAATGTCGAGCCGAAGCGCAAGCTCGTTGAGTTTCGCGTTCCGGCTGAGGCCCTGGTCGATGTCGGTGCCGAGCTGTCGGTCGAGCATTTCGTCGTTGGCCAGTTTGTCGATGTGTCGGGTTCGACCATCGGTAAGGGTTTTGCCGGCGTCATGAAGCGCCATAACTTCCGCGGCCTGGAAGCGACGCACGGCGTTTCGATCAGCCACCGCAGCCACGGTTCGACTGGCCAGCGCCAGGATCCGGGCAAGGTGTTCAAGGGCAAGAAAATGGCCGGCCACATGGGCGACCGGAACCGTACCCAGCAGAACCTGCAGGTGGTGCGTACGGATGCCGCTCGTGGCCTGATCATGCTCAAGGGCAGCGTTCCGGGCTCCGAGGGTCAGTATGTGGTCGTTCGCGACGCGGTGAAGAAACCGCGGGCGAAGGACCTCCCGATGCCGGCCGCCCTCAAGGCAGCCGAGAAGTAAGGGTATAGGATCATGGCCGATACCATTGAAATCGCGGTGACCACGCTGGAGAACAAGGCCTCGGGCAAGCTTACGCTGTCCAAGGATGTGTTCGGCCTGCCGCCGCGCGCCGACCTGCTGCAGCGTTACGTGATCTGGCAGCTTGCCAAGCGCCAGCAGGGCACCCACAAGACCAAAACCTATGGCGAGGTTGCCGGCTCGACCCGCAAGATCGTCAACCAGAAGGGCAGCGGCGGCGCCCGCCATGGTGGCATCCGCGCTCCGCAGTTCCGCGGTGGCGGTAAAGCGTTCGGCCCGGTGCCGCACAGCCATGCCATCGATCTGCCGAAGAAGGTCCGCAAGCTCGCGCTGAAGACCGCGCTGTCGACCAAGCTGGCCGAGGGCAAGCTGAAGGTTGTCGACAATGCCGTTCTGCAGGTCGGCAAGACCAAGGAACTGGCCGGTAAGCTGAAGGGCCTGGGCCTGGAAAGCGCGCTGGTGATCGACGGCAAGACGCTGGACGAGAATTTCGCCCGCGCCGTCCGTTCGCTCCGTCATGTCGACGTGCTGCCGGAGCAGGGCGCCAACGTGTACGACATCCTGCGCCGCGACACCCTGGTTCTGACCAAAGCCGCGGTTGAGGCTCTGGAGGCTCGCCTGAAATGACCAACGTCAACCACTACGATGTGATCCTCGCGCCGGTGATCACCGAAAAGGCGACCCGTACTTCCGAGTACAACCAGGTCACCTTCAAGGTGCCGCTGACCGCCACCAAGCCGCAGATCAAGGCCGCCGTCGAGGCGCTGTTCAAGGTCAAGGTTAAGGCGGTCAATACCCTCCGCGCGAAGGGCAAGACCAAGATGTTTCGTGGCGAACCGGGCCAGCGCTCGGATTGGAAGAAGGCGATGATCACCCTCGCCGACGGCCACAAGATCGACGTGACGACGGGGATCTAAAGCCATGGCGTTGAAGACTTACAAGCCGGTTACGCCGTCGACCCGCGGCCTCGTACTGATTGACCGTTCGCAGCTCCACAAGGGCCGCCCGGTCAAGGAGCTGACCGAGGGCCTGAAAAAGACGGGCGGTCGCAACCATTTCGGTCGCATCACCACCCGCCACATCGGCGGCGGCCACAAGCGCCGCTACCGCATGGTCGACTTCAAGCGCCGCAAGTTCGATATCGGCGCCACCGTCGAGCGGATCGAGTATGACCCGAACCGCACCGCGTTCATCGCGTTGCTGAAGTATGATGACGGCGAGCTGGCCTACATCCTGGCTCCGCAGCGCCTGAAGGCTGGTGACCGCGTGGTGGCCGGCGAGAAGGCCGACATCAAGCCGGGCAATGCGATGCCGATGAAGTCGATCCCGGTCGGCACCATCATCCACAATGTCGAGCTGAAGCCCGGCAAGGGTGGCCAGATGGCCCGTTCGGCCGGCAGCTTCGTGCAACTGGTCGGCAAGGATCAGGGCATGGCCCTGGTGCGCCTGGCTTCGGGCGAGCAGCGTCTGGTGCAGGCCGAGTGCATGGCTACCATCGGCGCGGTGTCGAACCCCGACAACCAGAACACCAAGCTGGGCAAGGCCGGCCGCAAGCGTTGGCTGGGCATCCGCCCGACTGTCCGCGGTGTTGCCATGAACCCGATCGACCACCCGCATGGTGGTGGTGAAGGTCGTACCTCGGGTGGTCGCCATCCGGTGACCCCGTGGGGCAAGAACACCAAGGGCAAGCGCACCCGCAACAACAAGCGGACGCAGAAGATGATCCTGCGCCGCCGCCCGTCGGGCAAGCATAGCTGATCGGGCTAGGAGGTAGATCGTGACACGTTCTGTCTGGAAAGGCCCGTTCGTTGACGGGTATCTGCTGAAGAAGGCCGACAAGGTTGCGTCGTCGGGCCGCAAGGAGGTCATCAAGACCTGGTCGCGGCGTTCGACGATCATGCCGCAGTTCGTCGGCCAGACCTTTGGCGTTCATAACGGCAACAAGTTCATCCCGGTTCTGGTGACCGAGGAAATGGTCGGGCACAAGTTTGGCGAATTCTCGCCGACCCGTACCTTTCATGGTCACACCGCTGACAAGAAGGCGAAGAAGTAACCATGGGCAAACAGGCGCGCGAATCCCGCCTCGGCGAGAACGAGGCCATGGCCGTGGGGCGTAACATCCGTGTTAGCCCGCGTAAGCTTGGCGTGGTGGCCGGTCTGATCCGCGGCAAGCGGGTCGAGGCTGCTCTTTCCGAGCTGACCTTCTCCAAGCGTCGCATCGCGCAGGACGTCCGCAAGGTCCTGCAGTCGGCGATCGCCAATGCCGAAAACAACCACCAGCTCGATGTCGACCGTCTGGTCGTTGCCGAAGCCAGCGTGGGCAAGGGTCTCGTGATGCGGCGCTTCCACGCCCGTGCGCGCGGCCGCGGCGCCAAGATCCTGAAGCCGTTCAGCCACCTGACCATCGTGGTGCGCGAGCGCGAGGAAGAGAAGAAGGCTCCGGCCCAGCCTAAGGCGAAGGAAGCCAAATCGGCTCCGAAGTCGAAAAAGGCTGAAGTGCAGAGCGGGGAGCAGGCGTAATGGGTCAGAAAGTCAATCCGGTCGGGCTCCGTCTCGGCATCAACCGCACCTGGGATTCCCGCTGGTATGCTAGCGACAAGGAATATGCCGGCCTGCTGCATGAGGATCTTAAGATCCGCAAGTATCTGGAGCAGCGCCTGGCCCAGGCCGGCGTGGCCCGCATCGTCATCGAGCGGCCGGCCAAGAAGGCCCGCATCACCATCCACTCGGCCCGTCCGGGCGTGGTGATCGGCAAGAAGGGCGCCGACATCGAGAAGCTGCGCTCCGACCTGGCCAAGATGACCAAGTCGGAAGTGCACCTGAACATCGTCGAGATCCGCAAGCCGGAGCTGGACGCCAAGCTGGTGGCCGAGAATATCGCCCAGCAGCTGGAGCGCCGCGTGGCGTTCCGCCGCGCCATGAAGCGCGCCGTGCAGTCGGCGATGCGTCTGGGCGCCGGTGGCATCCGCATCAACTGCGGCGGCCGTCTCGGCGGCGCTGAAATCGCCCGCGTCGAGTGGTATCGCGAAGGTCGCGTGCCGTTGCACACGCTGCGCGCCGATGTCGACTTCGCCCGTGCCACGGCGAAGACCGCCTACGGCTCCTGCGGTGTGAAGGTGTGGGTATTCAAGGGCGAAATCATGGCCCACGACCCGATGGCGCAGGACAAGCGCATGGCCGAGCAGGTCCAGGGCCACCAGGGCGGCCATCAGGGCCGCCAGGGCTGAGCCGGGAGTAACGAGAGATGTTGCAACCGAAGCGTACCAAGTTCCGCAAGGCCTTTAAGGGCCGTATCAAGGGCGTCGCCAAGGGCGGTACCGATCTCAATTTCGGTGCTTTCGGCCTGAAGGCGATGGAGCCGGCGCGTGTCACCGCTCGCCAGATCGAGGCCTGCCGCCGCGCGATCACCCGCCACATCAAGCGTCAGGGCCGCATGTGGATCCGCGTGTTCCCGGATGTGCCGGTGTCGAAGAAGCCGGCCGAAGTCCGCATGGGTTCGGGCAAGGGGTCGCCTGAATTGTGGGTCTGCCGGATCAAGCCGGGCCGCGTGATGTTCGAACTCGATGGCATTCCGGCCGCTCTGGCCAAGGAGGCCTTCCAGCTCGGCGCCGCCAAGCTGCCGATCCGCACCAAAGTCATCACCCGCCTGGGTGAGGGAGCGTAAGTCATGAAGGCCAAGGACATGGTCGGCAAGACCAAGGATGAGCTGACCACCAAGCTCGTCGATCTGAAGAAGGAGCAGTTCAACCTGCGCTTCCAGAAGGCGACCGGTCAGTTGGAGAACACCGCGCGCGTCACTCAGGTGCGTCGCGACATCGCCCGTGTGCGCACCGCCCTGCACAAGCAGGTCGGCGGCAAGCAGGCGTAAGGAGAGAAAGATGCCGAAGCGCGTATTGCAGGGCGTCGTGGTGAGCAACAAGGGCAACAAGACCGTCGTCGTCAAGGTCGAGCGGCGGATCATGGATCCCGTTTACAAGAAGTTCATCCGTCGTTCGAAGAATTACCACGCCCACGACGAGAACAATTCCCGTAAGGAGGGTGAGGTTGTGTGGATTCAGGAGTCGAAACCCATCTCCAAGCTGAAGCGGTGGGTTGTCGTCGAGAACGCCTCCTGAAGCCGCACCAAGATAGTTAGCGAGGTACAGGTCCAATGATCCAGGTGGAAACCAATCTCGACGTCGCCGATAATTCAGGCGCGCGCCGAGTCCAGTGCATCAAGGTGCTGGGCGGTTCGAAGCGCAAGACCGCACAGGTCGGCGACATCATCGTCGTGTCCGTCAAGGACGCCATTCCGCGCGGTCGCGTGAAGAAGGGTGACGTGCATCGCGCCGTCATCGTTCGCACCGCCAAGGAGATCCGTCGCCCCGATGGCAGCGCGATCCGTTTCGACCGCAATGCCGCGGTCCTCATCAACAAGCAGCAGGAACCGATCGGCACCCGCATTTTCGGCCCGGTGACCCGTGAGCTGCGTGGCAAAGGCCACATGAAGATCATTTCGCTGGCGCCGGAGGTGCTCTGAGCCATGGCCGAGAAGCTGAAAATCAAGAAGGGCGACAAGGTCGTTGTCGTCACCGGCCGCTCCAAGGGCGTGACCGGTGAGGTGATGAGCGTCAATCGCGTCACTGACCGTGTCGTCGTCGCCGGCGCCAACAAGGTGACCAAGCATGTCAAGCCGAGCCGCACCGCGGCTGGTGGCATCGAGGAACGCGAAGCCGGCCTGCATATTTCCAACGTGATGCATGCCGACCCGAAGGATGGCAAGCCGACCCGCGTTGGCGTGAAAACCCTCGATGACGGCCGCCGCGTGCGCTTTGCCAAGCGCTCTGGCGAAGTCATCGATCGCTGATGGAGGCTGAGATGGCCAATCCGCGCATGAAAGACATGTACGAGAACCAGGTTCGCAAGCAGCTGATCGAGAAGTTCGGCTACAAGAACCCGATGGAAGTGCCGAAGATCGACAAGATCGTCGTCAACATGGGCGTCGGCGAAGCCGCCCAGGACTCCAAGAAGGTGCAGGCCGCCGCCACCGAGCTGGCCGCCATCACCGGCCAGAAGCCGGTGCTGACCAAGGCCCGCAAGGCGATCGCCAACTTCAAGCTGCGCGAAGGCCAGGCGGTTGGCTGCAAGGTCACCCTGCGCCGCGAGCACATGTACGAGTTCCTGGATCGCCTGATCAACATCGCGCTGCCACGCGTCCGCGACTTCCGCGGCGTGAACGGCAAGAGCTTTGACGGTCGCGGCAACTACGCGCTCGGCCTGAAAGAACAGCTGATCTTCCCGGAGATCAATTACGACAAGGTCGATGCCACGCGCGGCATGGACATCATCATCTGCACCACGGCGAAGACGGACGAGGAAGCCAAGGCCCTGCTGGCCGGTTTCCGCATGCCGTTCACGAACTGAGCCGAGAAGGGACTGCTGATATGGCAAAGACGAGTTCCGTCGAGAAAAACGAGCGCCGCCGCAGGATGTCGGCGCAGTACGCGGCCAAGCGCGCCAAGCTCAAGGCCACGATCAAAAACAAGAACGTCACCCCGGAAGAGCGTTTCGAGGCGGCCCTCAAGCTGGCCGAACTGCCGCGCAACTCCGCGAAGATCCGCGTGCGTAACCGCTGCGAACTGACCGGCCGCCCGCGCGGCACCTATCGCAAGCTGAAACTGTCGCGCAACATGCTGCGTGAACTGGCCTCGAGCGGCCAGATCCCCGGCATGGTCAAGTCGAGCTGGTAAGGAGAGCAGACACATGGCTCTGACCGATCCCCTGGGCGATCTGCTGGCCCGTATCCGTAACGGCCAGCAGGCGGGCAAGGCGTCCATCGCTTCCCCGGCCTCGAAGCTGCGTATGAACGTGCTCGAGGTGCTGAAGAAAGAAGGCTATATCCGCGGCTACGAGCTGCAGGAGGATGGCAACAAGCGCAACCTGCGCATCGAACTGAAGTATTACGAGGGCGAGCCGGTGATCAAGGCGATCGACCGCGTCTCGAAGCCTGGCCGCCGTGTCTATTCGGCGATCAAGGACCTCGGCAAGGTTCGTGGCGGTCTCGGGATCTCGATCCTGTCGACCCCGCGCGGTGTGATGTCCGATGTCGAGGCCCGCGCTGCCAATGTTGGCGGCGAAGTCCTCTGCCGCGTGTTCTAAGGAGTCTGACCATGTCGCGTATCGGCAAGCATCCGGTTCCGGTGCCGCAGGGCGTGCAGGTCCAGTTGGCCGGCCAGACCCTGACCGCCAAGGGCCCGAAGGGCGAGCTCAAGCTCACCGTCGTCGAAGACCTCGATGTCACGCTGGCGGACGGCAAGATCACCGTCAAGCCGCGTCAGCCCACTCGTCGCGCCCGCTCCATGTGGGGCATGCAGCGCACGCTGGTGAGCAACCTGGTGAAGGGCGTCAAGGACGGCTACACCCGTGAGCTCGACATCAATGGCGTCGGCCTTCGTGCGGCGATGCAGGGCAAGAACCTGCAGCTGAACATGGGCTTCAGCCATGAAGTGATCTACCCGATCCCTGCGGGCATCGAGATCAAGGTGGAAAAGCCCACCTCGATCAAGATCTCGGGCGCGGATAAGCATCTCGTCGGCCAGGTCGCAGCGGAAATCCGCGCGGTCAAGCCGCCTGAGCCTTACAAGGGCAAGGGCATCAAGTATTCAGACGAGACCATCCTGCGCAAGGAAGGCAAGAAGAAGTAAGGAATGCCGCTATGAGCATGAAGACTCGCCTGAACGCTCTCAACGAGCGCCGCAAGCAGCGGAACCGCACCAAGATCGTCGCCGCGGCCCATGGCCGCCCGCGTCTGAGCGTGCATCGTTCCTCGCGCTACATCTACGCGCAGGTCATCGACGATCTGAAGGGCGTGACGGTTGTTGCGGCCTCGTCGCTGGAACCTGGCCTGCGCGGCTCGCTGAAGACCGGTGCCGACAGCAAGGCGGCCTCGGAGGTTGGCAAGCTGATCGCCGAACGCGCCAAGGCGGCCGGCATCACTGATGTCACTTTCGACCGCGGTGCCTATCTCTATCACGGGCGCGTCAAGGCGCTCGCCGAGGCGGCTCGCGAAGCTGGCCTGAATTTCTAAGAAAGGTTTGGGTACTATGGCTGTTACTCAACGGGGTGAACGGAGCGAGCGGGACCGCGGCGAGCGTGGCGGTGATCGTGAGCGCGGCGACAACGAACTCGTCGACAAGCTGGTCAGCATCAATCGCGTTGCCAAGGTGGTGAAGGGCGGTCGTCGCTTCGGTTTTGCCGCCCTGGTCGTGATTGGCGATCAGAAGGGCCGCGTCGGCTACGGTTCGGGCAAGGCGCGTGAAGTGCCGGAAGCGATCCGCAAGGCGACCGAGCATGCCAAGCGCAACATGATCCGCGTCAACCTGCGAGAAGGCCGCACGCTACATCACGACATCGAGGGCCGTCATGGCGCCGGCAAGGTCGTGCTGCGCGCGGCACCTCCGGGCACCGGCATCATCGCCGGCGGTCCGATGCGCGCGGTATTCGAGACGCTTGGCGTCGCCGACGTGGTGACCAAGTCGCTTGGCACCTCGAATCCGCATAACATGGTGAAGGCGACCTTCGAGGCGCTGAAGCAGCTCAACGCGCCCCGCCATATCGCGGCGAAGCGCGGCAAGAAGGTGGCCGATATTCTCGGTCGCCGCCCCGAGACTGAGGAGTAAGGCTTATGGCGAAGGCGAAAGCTGCGGCTGCCGGCAAGACCGTGAAGGTCACCTGGATCCGGTCGGCCAACAAGCGTACTGCCGATCAGCAGGGCACGCTGGTCGGTCTGGGCCTGCGCAAGCTGCATCAGACCCGCGAACTGGAGGATACCCCCTCGGTTCGTGGCATGATTGCCAAAGTGCAGCACCTGGTGCAGGTCGAAGGCTAAGGATTAAGCGGCCGGCATTTTTTTACCGGCCCGAGCGGAAGGGTTAGCAACATGCGTCTCAATCAGATCGCCGACAATCCGGGCGCCCGCAAGGATCGTATGCGCGTCGGCCGTGGCATCGGCTCCGGCAAGGGCAAGACCTCGGGCCGTGGCGTCAAGGGCCAGAAGGCGCGCACCGGCGTCAGCATCAACGGTTTCGAAGGCGGCCAGACCCCGATTTACCGCCGGTTGCCGAAGCGTGGGTTCAATCCGCTGAACCCGGTCTCCTACGAGACCGTCAACATCGGCCGCCTGCAGGCAGCGATCGAGAAGAAGAAGATCGATGCCGCTCAGCCGATCGACGAGGCGATGCTGAAGGCTGCGGGCCTGTGCTCGCGCAAGGCTGGCGGCGTTCGCCTGCTTGGTACCGGTGAGCTGAAGGCCAAGGTGACCATCACGGTCAGCGGCGCCTCGGCCACGGCGAAGGCGGCGGTCGAGAAGGCCGGCGGCAGCATCACCGTGCTGGTCGCGCCGAAGGCCGAAGCTGAGCCGAAGGCCGAAAAGAAGGCCAAGGGCAAGAAGAAGTAAGACCCACGGGTCGATTGCGACGGGGCGCAAGGCCCCGTCGTTCTTATTGTAAGTTCACGCGGTCGGATTTTTAGGGCTCGGATATGGCATCGGCAGCGGAACGCATGGCGGGCAGCCTCAATCTCGGGGCGTTTGCCAAAGCGACCGAATTGAAGAAGCGCATCTGGTTCACGATTGGCGCGCTGATCGTGTACCGTCTTGGCACCTATATTCCGTTGCCTGGCATCGATCCGATGATCATGGCGGATATCTTCCGCCAGCAGGCCGGCGGCATCCTTGGTATGTTCAACGTGTTTGCCGGTGGTGCGCTTGAGCGCATGACCATCTTTGCGCTGAACATTATGCCATATATCTCGGCCTCCATCATCGTACAGCTGCTGACGGCGGTTTCGCCGCAGCTCGAAGCGATGAAGAAGGAAGGCGAGGCGGGCCGCAAGAAGCTGAACCAGTATACCCGCTACGGCACGGTATTCCTGGCGATTATCCAGGCCTATGGCATTTCGGTTGGTCTGGAAGGCATGAGCGGCAGCCGCGGCGGCGCCGTGATCGATCCCGGCATGTTTTTCCGCCTGACCACCGTGGTCACACTGACCGGCGGTACGCTGTTCCTGATGTGGCTGGGCGAGCAGATCACCCAGCGCGGCATCGGCCAGGGCACCTCGCTAATTATTTTTGCCGGTATCATTGCCGAGCTGCCGCGGGCGATGGCAGCGACCCTGGAACTGGGCCGGACCGGTGCACTGAGCACCTTCTTCATCCTGTTCCTGTTGGTGCTGATCGTTGCGGTCATCACCTTTATCGTCTTCATGGAGCGCGCCCAGCGCCGCATTCTGGTGCAGTACCCCAAGCGCCAGCAGGGCGCCCGCATGTTTGGCGGCGAAAGCTCGCATCTGCCGCTCAAGCTCAATACTTCGGGCGTGATTCCGCCGATCTTTGCGTCGTCGCTGCTGCTCATGCCGGCTACCGTCGCTCAATTCTCCGCCAGCTCGGGCGCCCCCAGCTGGGTCACCACGATCACTACGTTGCTTGGTCATGGTCAGCCGCTCTACATGGCGACCTACGTGGGGCTGATTGTATTTTTCTGCTTCTTCTATACCTCGGTCGTGTTCAATCCGAACGAAACGGCGGACAATCTGAAGAAATACGGTGGCTTCGTGCCGGGCATCCGCCCTGGCCAGCGTACGGCCGAGTATTTCGACTATGTCCTGACACGTCTGACGGTGGTTGGTGCGATCTATATCTCGGCAGTTTGCCTGCTGCCTGAATTCCTGATCTCACAGTATTCGGTGCCATTCTATTTCGGCGGCACCTCATTGCTGATCGTGGTCAGCGTCACCATGGATACCGTGGCGCAGATCCAGTCGCATCTGCTGGCGCATCAATATGAGGGCCTCATCAAGAAGGCCAAGCTGAGGGGAGCGCGGAAATGAGGCTTATCCTGCTCGGACCGCCGGGAGCCGGTAAAGGCACCCAGGCCCAGCGTCTGACCGCCAAGCATGGCCTTGTCCAGCTTTCGACCGGTGACATGCTGCGTGCCGCCGTGAAGGCCGGCACCGCGATCGGCCTGAAGGCCAAGGCGGTCATGGATAGCGGCGCCCTGGTTTCCGATGAGATCGTGGTTGGCATCATCGCCGAGCGCATCGACCAGCCGGATTGCCGCAAGGGCTTCATCCTGGACGGCTTCCCGCGCACCACCAAGCAGGCCGAGGCTCTCGACAAGATGCTGGCCGAGCGCAAGCTCAGGCTGGACGCCGTGATCGAGATGAAGGTCAACGATAGCGTTCTGGTTGAAAGAATCACAGGTCGATTCACCTGCGCCAAGTGCGGTGCGGGCTATCACGACAAATTCCAGCCGACCAGGCAGCCCGGCGTCTGCGATCGCTGCGGGTCGAACGAATTCACCCGCCGTGCCGACGACAAGGCAGAGACCGTGGTTCCCCGGCTCAAGGCCTATCACGAGCAGACGGCGCCGCTTCTCCCGTATTACGAGGGGCGGGGCATCCTGCGTCAGGTCGACGGGATGGCTGATATCGACGACGTTACGGGTCAGATCGAGGCCGTGCTGGCCTCGCTCTGATGGCACTTAAGTAGTTGACTGAGTAGAGAGAGTTTCTATAATCGCGCCCCTTGGGCTAAGGGCGCGAGCAGGAAAAGAGACAAGGGACCCTGACGTAAGTCGTTGACTTCGTTGGGTTTGTCCCATGTCTTTAAGTTGCCCAAGGTGAACGTTCCGGCCGCCCGGGACGTGTGATTCGAGGAGAAAAACGTGGCGCGTATCGCTGGCGTGAACATTCCGACCAATAAGCGGGTCGTGATCGCACTGACCTACATCTATGGCATCGGCCGGGTGAAGGCGAAAGAAATCTGCGAGAAGGTGGGTCTGCCGCCGGAACGTCGGGTCAATGAACTGACCGACGCCGAGGTTCTGCAGATCCGCGAGACCATCGATCGCGACTACAAGGTCGAAGGTGACCTGCGTCGCGAGATCGCCATGGACATCAAGCGCCTGATGGATCTGGGCTGCTATCGCGGCCTGCGCCATCGCAAGGGCCTGCCGGTCCGCGGCCAGCGCACCCACACCAATGCCCGTACCCGCAAGGGTAAGGCGGTCGCCATCGCCGGCAAGAAAAAGGCGACGCGCTAAACCGTTAGACCCCGTTTTCGAAGGACTGCAGGATCCCCATGGTCAAGGACAAGGCCGCGCGCCCCCGGCGCAAGGAAAAGAAGAACATCACCTCTGCCGTCGCGCATGTGAATGCATCGTTCAACAATACGATGATCACCATCACCGATGCGCAGGGCAATACCATCGCCTGGTCGTCGGCTGGCAGCCAGGGCTTCAAGGGCTCGCGCAAATCGACCCCGTATGCCGCCCAGGTCGCGGCCGACGTGGCCGGTCGCCGCGCCGCCGAGCATGGCGTGCGCACCCTGGAAGTCGAGGTGAAGGGTCCGGGTTCGGGCCGCGAGTCGGCCCTGCGCGCGTTGCAGGCTGTCGGCTTCGTCATCACCAGCATCCGCGACGTGACGCCAATCCCGCATAACGGTTGCCGCCCGCCGAAACGCCGACGCATCTGATTGATCGCGCCGGCTTTCCGGCGCGCAACGAGAACAACGTGGCCGGCCGCCGCAAGGCGGCCGTTGCCGCAACCGAGGTGGTCTAGGCGGAGTGCCCGCACCCGCCGCAACCGAACGAGGTTACAGGTGATCCAGAAGAATTGGACCGATCTGATTAAGCCGAACAAGCTGGTGATCGAGCCGGGCGCCGTGCCGGGCCGTACCGCTACCATCGTTGCCGAGCCGCTGGAGCGCGGGTTCGGCCTTACCCTGGGCAATGCGCTGCGTCGCGTGCTGTTGTCATCGCTGCAGGGTGCCGCTGTCACATCGATCAAGATCGATGGCGTGCTGCATGAATTCTCGTCGATTCCCGGCGTACGTGAAGACGTCACCGACATCGTGTTGAACATCAAGTCGATGGCGCTGAAGATGCACGGCGAAGGCCCGAAGCGCATGCATCTGAATGCCCAGGGTCCGTGCGAAGTCACTGCCAAGATGATCGAGACTGGCCATGACATCGAGGTGATGGATCCCAGCCACGTGCTGTGCACGCTGGATGCCGGCGCCACCATCCGCATGGAACTCACGGTCGAGACCGGCAAGGGTTATGTCCCGGCTTCAGCCAACCGTCCGGAAGATGCGCCGATTGGCCTGATCCCGGTCGATGCGCTCTACAGCCCGGTCCGCAAGGTTTCCTATAAGGTCGAGAATACCCGCGAGGGCCAGATTCTCGACTACGACAAGCTGACCATGCAGATCGAGACCAACGGCGCGATCAAGCCGGAAGATGCCGTGGCTTATGCCGCTCGCATTCTGCAGGACCAGCTGCAGCTCTTCATCAACTTCGAAGAGCCGAAGGCCGAGACTCGCGAGAAGACTTCGGCCGAGCCGGAATTCAATCCGAACCTGCTGCGTCGTGTCGACGAGCTGGAGTTGTCGGTGCGTTCGGCCAACTGCCTCAAGAACGACAACATCGTCTATATCGGTGATCTGATCCAGAAGACCGAAGCCGAGATGCTGCGCACGCCGAATTTCGGCCGCAAGTCGCTGAACGAAATCAAGGAAGTTCTGGCTCAGATGGGTCTGCATCTTGGCATGCATGTTCCCAACTGGCCGCCGGAGAATATCGAGGAACTGGCGAAGAAGCTGCAGGATCAATACTGATCCTGTCCGCCTAAAGAAGATCGAGGAGAGTAGTCATGCGTCACCGCAATGCCGGCCGCAAACTCAATAAGACCAGTGCCCATCGCCGCGCCATGTTTGGCAACATGGCAGCGTCGCTGATCAAGCATGAGCAGATCACCACCACGCTGCCCAAGGCCAAGGAGCTGAAGCCGCTGATCGACAAGCTGATCACGCTCGGCAAGCGCGGCGATCTGCATGCCCGTCGCCAGGCGCTGTCTTTCCTGCCGGAGAAGGCCGCGGTGGACAAGCTGTTCTCGACCCTGAACCAGCGCTATGCCAGCCGCAACGGCGGTTACAGCCGCGTGCTGAAGGCCGGTTTCCGTTATGGCGACGCCGCCCCGATGGCCGTGGTCGAGCTGGTTGATCGTGATCCGGCTGCCAAGGGCCTGGATTCAGGTCCGGTCCAGACGGCCGCTGAGGAAGCGGCGGCCTGATCGGCTGACGCATAGCAGTTTAAAGCGGCGGTCCGGGTTTCCGGGCCGCCGTTTTCGTTTCGGGATGGCCGCCTGATCTTCTGGTCAGACGGGGTCTTCGGTCAGGTCAGCTTTGTCGGCAGGCGAGAAGATCACTCCGACCAGGATCATCTCCACCATGTCGCGGCCCAGGGGCAGGATCAGAGATTGATGGTCCATCGGCTGGTCGCCGATCAGGCCGCGCCTGCGGATCAGGGCTGGCTCGCTGTTCTCCATCACGCCCTTGTAGACGCCGCGTACTCGGGCGGCGAATTCCGGCCAGGGATGCTGGTCGTTGTATTTGCCCGTCATGTCAAAGCCCTGCCGGCGGGCGATCTCGCTGCCGAACAGGCGATACCGGAAGCGTAGCGGGGTGGTTTCGATGTCGATCAGGATCAGGCTGCCAAGGATGAATTTCAGGTCGAGCGGGTCGATATCGTCGCGGGTCGGAAAGCGCCTTTGGCCCCGCCTGTCATCCCAGTAGGCGTATAGCTGCAGCAGCAGCGGCTGGTTAAGCTCCATAAGCCCGACAGATCTCCCTTGTTCTGTAACAATTAATCCAGCCGGAAGATGAATGGGGTCTTAAAGCCGCCTTGCCCATTGAAAACCTTTCGGAAACATCCTTATTAAAAAGCATGCTTCGACAGCCGTTTCCCCGTCGTATCTTCCTTGTCCTGGCTGGCCTGCTGGCTGCGCTGCTGCCCGCCATTGCCCCGGCACAGCCGCGCCTGCCGGCCAGCCGCAGCGAGATCCAACTCAGTTTCGCACCGCTGGTGCAGCGCGCGGCGCCGGCCGTGGTCAATGTCTATACCCGCCGGGTCGAAAAGGTGCAGCGCCCGCCGTTGTTCGACGACCCGTTCTTCCGCCATTTCTTCGGCAACCAGATGCCCTTCGGCGAACCACGCGAACGCATTGCCCAGTCGCTTGGTTCCGGTGTGATCGTCGAGGCGGATGGGGTGATCGTCACCAATAACCACGTGGTAGAGGGCGCTACGGAGATCGTGGTCGCGCTGGCCGATCGCCGCGAATTCGAAGCCCGCGTCATAGCGGCTGATCCGCGCGTTGATCTTGCCGTGTTGCGTATCGATACGCGCGGCGAAAACCTGCCTTTTCTGGAGTTCCGTGATTCCGACGAACTGCAGGTCGGCGACCTGGTCGTGGCCATCGGCAATCCGTTTGGTGTCGGTCAGACCGTCACGCAAGGCATCGTATCAGCCTTGGGCCGCACCGGCATCGGCGACGCCGATGCCCAGTCCTTCATCCAGACCGACGCGGCGATCAACCCCGGCAATTCCGGTGGCGCCCTGGTGACGATGGATGGCAAGCTGGCCGGCGTGAATACCGCGATCTATTCGCGCTCGGGGGGATCAATCGGCATTGGATTTGCCATTCCGGCGAATCTGGTTGCTTCCACCGTGTCCAGTGCGCTGGCGGGCAAGGGGATCAAGCGACCGTGGCTTGGCGCCAATGGCGAACCGGTGACATCAGATATCGCGGCGGGCCTGGGACTGGCGCGTCCTAACGGCGTTCTGATCGGCGAGATCTATCGTGGTGGTCCGGCCGACCATGCCGGGCTGCGCACCGGGGATGTGGTGCTGGCCGTCGAAGGGCGTGAGGTGAACGATCCGCAGGGGCTGAAATTCCGCATTTCCACCCGCAAGCTCGGCGAGACGGCGGCGCTTGATGTGCTGCGTCGTGGCCAGCGCGTGACCCTGCGCATGAACATGGTCGAGGCGCCAGAAGCGCCGCCGCGCGAGATTACCCAGCTTGCCGGAAATCAACCGCTGGCCGGTGCGACGGTGGCCAATCTGTCGCCGGCGCTGGCGATTGAACTGGCTATCGATACGCTGGAGCAGGGCGTCATCGTCATGAATGTCGCCCAGGGTTCGCCGGCTTA
Organism: Ferrovibrio sp.; assembly: GCF_029255545.1. Taxonomy (GTDB): domain Bacteria; phylum Pseudomonadota; class Alphaproteobacteria; order Ferrovibrionales; family Ferrovibrionaceae; genus Ferrovibrio. The sequence goes on from NZ_JANLJJ010000022.1 coordinate 16,120, forward strand.
TCGGCTGCGGGTGCGGCCCGGCGATCTGATCGTCAAGATCAACAACCGCGATGTCGGGGATGTGCGTGGCCTGCAGGGATTGGTGCGGGGTACCGATCAGTGGACCGTGGTGCTGAAACGCGGCAAGCAGTTGCTGTCCTTCAGTGTGCGCGCATGAGCGGCGGCAGCGATAACCTGTTTGTCGCGGCTGGGATTGAAGCCGTTCCGGCCGGACCGCTGGCCGACCGGCTGCGCCCGAAAACCCTGGACGAGATCATCGGGCAGGACCATCTGCTGAAAGACGGGGGGCCGCTGGCCCGCATGGTGCAGGCGAAGAAACTGGCCAGCCTGATTCTGTGGGGACCACCCGGCACGGGAAAGACGTCGATCGCCCGCCTGCTGGCCGATGCCACGGGGCTGGTTTTCGCGCCGCTATCGGCGGTGTTCTCCGGTGTAGCGGATCTGCGCAAGGTGTTTGACGAGGCACGCAAACGTCGCGCCATGGGGCAGACGACGCTGCTGTTCGTCGACGAGATCCATCGCTTCAATCGCGCCCAGCAGGATGGCTTTCTGCCTTATGTCGAGGATGGCACGGTGGTTCTGGTTGGCGCCACCACCGAGAATCCAAGCTTTGCGCTGAACTCGGCTCTGCTTTCGCGCGCCGCCGTGGTGGTTCTGCATCGGCTGGATGATGCCGCGCTGGAGGCGTTGCTGCAGCGCGCGGAAGCCATCGAGGATCGGGACCTGCCGCTGACCGAGGAAGCACGTGCCGCCCTGCGTGCCATGGCGGATGGCGATGGGCGTTATCTGCTTAACATGGCCGAGCAGATTTACACCCTGCCGGCTGGTACGGCGCGGTTGGATTCCGAGCGGTTGGCCGAAACGCTGCAGAAGCGCGCGCCGCTCTACGACAAGACCCAGGACGAACACTATAATCTGATCTCGGCCCTGCATAAATCCATGCGCGGCTCCGATGTCGATGCGGCTTTGTACTGGATGGCGCGCATGCTGGTCGGTGGCGAAGACCCGTTGTACATCTGCCGGCGTCTTGTGCGTTTCGCCGCCGAGGATATCGGCATGGCCGATCCGAATGCTCTGCTGCAGGCGCTGGCGGCCAAGGAGATGTATGATTTCCTCGGTTCGCCGGAAGGTGAACTCGGCCTGGTGCAGGCTGTGATCTATCTGGCCACGGCGCCGAAATCGAATGCCGCCTACAAGGCTGAGAGCCGCGCCAAGAGGGCTGCTCGAGAACATGGCTCGCTGATGCCGCCGATGCATATCCTCAATGCGCCGACCAAGATGATGAAGGAGCTCGGTTACAGCAGCGGCTATGCCTATGATCACGATGCCGACGACGGTTTCTCGGGACAGAATTATTTCCCCGATGAAATGGCGCGGCAGGCCTTCTACCGCCCGGTCGAGCGCGGCTTCGAGCGCGAGATTCTCAAGCGGCTGGATTACTGGCAGAAGCTGCGGGCGAAGCGGCAAGTTGAGGGAAAATAGGCGGAAATCCGCGGTTGCGACTCGTTAACCAACTCGCAACCGCTGACCCTGCAGGCTGCCTGGTGTATAGTGCGGCCATGATTTTGTGAAAAGCTCAAACCTGACGGAGCGTTTCTCTGTGCTGCAACGGCTCAGCATTGTCGGTGTACTGGCTCTTATCCTGCTCATTGCGGCGGGCTTCTACGCCTATATGACCGGGCCGGGTCGGGAGCAGGCTTTCTATACGCCAGGCAACGTGCCGAGCCGGGAGGATTGTTTCTACCGCAAGCTGGCGCAGTTCCAGAATGTTACGCGACAGATCATTTTCCAGGCGGCGCAGGAATGTGAACTGGAGGTGCAGTCGCTCGAAGGTCATGAGCAGATGCGCCAGGAATGGATCGACCGGCAGGCCGAGAAGGCGCGTCAGCGCGCCGCCCAGCCAGTTGCCCCGGCCCCTGAAGAACCCAAGGAACTGGACCGCGTGCGCCGCGTCTGGCGCTGAACGGCATTTTAGTCTCGTCATTTTCCTCTTTTCTGAGTCACAGCATGTCCCAAGTTTCTACCCGCACTGTCAGCGACGGCGAAGCCGATCTGCGTCTCGATCGCTGGTTCAAGCGCCACTATCCCTGGCTGGGCCATGCCAAGCTGGAAAAGCTGCTGCGCACGGGCCAGGTGCGCGTGGATGGGGGCAGGGCGAAAGCCTCGACGCGGCTGGAGGCCGGGCAGGCGATCCGGATTCCGCCGCTGGGCGAGCCGCCGAAGGATGATGAAAAGCCGCGTGAGCCCCGGCCTGCCAGGGCCAGCCCGGAACGTATCGCCGAACTCGAAGCCGCCATCCTGCACAAGGATGCTTCCGTCCTGGTGATCAACAAGCCGCCTGGCTTGGCGACCCAGGGCGGCACCGGGCAGAGCGAGCATCTCGACGGTCTGCTCGGGCATCTGAAATTCGATGCCGCCGAGCGGCCGCGTCTGGTGCATCGGCTGGATAAGGACACCTCCGGTGTCCTGCTGCTGGCGCGCACCGCTTCGGCAGCGGCCAAGCTGGCCAATGCCCTCAAGACCCGCGAGGCGCACAAGCTGTACTGGGCTTTGGTCATGGGGGTGCCTGAGCATCGTCAGGGCAAGATTCAGCTGGCGTTGTCCAAGCTGCCCGGCGCTGCCGGTGAGCGCATGGTGGCCGACGAGGAAGATGGCAAGAACGCCGTGACCCTATACCGCACCGTCGACACCGCTGGTCGCCGCGCGGCCTGGCTGGCCATGGCGCCGCTGACAGGACGCACCCATCAGTTGCGCGTCCATGCCGCCGCGATGGGCACGCCAATCGTCGGCGATGGCAAATACGGTGGCACCGAGGCTTATCTGACGGGCGGAGTCAGCCGCAAGCTGCACCTGCATGCGCGTGCGATCCGGCTGCCGCATCCCGATGGCGGCGTCTTGCAGGTGCGGGCGCCGCTGCCGCCGCATATGCAGGCGACCTGGGATTTCCTGGGACTAGAAATCGACAAAGAGGCGGATGAATGGCTGGAATAGGGCCGATCCTGCCCGCACGCCTGCGTGAGCGTGCCCATCCCTTGCGGCCGGCCCTGGCTGGCGAGGTGCATGCCCGCCCGCCATTGCCGCTCGCGGCACCGGCGCGTGTGTTGCATATCGGCCTGCTGCTTGATGCCGGCGATGCTCCCGCCGAGCATGCCCATCTTACGGCGCTCAGTCAGCATGCCGGGCAGGTTGAACCACTGGCCGGCGCGAAGCATGTGGCCATTCCGCTGGCCGATGGCGTGCACCTGATCTGGGAAAAGCGGACCGAATTCTCGACGTATACACTTTATCTGCGGCGCGAGACGGGTGCCGCGCTGGATGGCGCGGCCACGGACTTGCCGCTGCCGCCCGGCTGGCTGGACACATTGCCTGGCAAGCTGATGGTGGCCGCCGATATCACCTTGCTGGCGCCCTCGGAAGCCGAACCGAATGCGGCTTTGCTGCAGCGCCTGTTCGATGGTCCGACCCTGGTGGCGAGCCGGATCGCCAGTGGCCATGCGACCGTGTGGACCGATTTTTTCCTTGGCAGCGACGATGCCGTACGTTTCCTGGTGCAGGACCGGGGCTTAAGCGATGCCCAGCGTGGCCGCGCCGTGATGCGCCTGCTGGAAATCGAGACCTATCGCATGATGGCCTTGCTGGCCCTGCCGCTGGCCCAGCAGGTGGCGCCGCGCATCACCCAGCTTGAACATGGCCTGGCCGGCCTAGCCGGTCGCATGGTCGATGTCGCCCATGAAAGCGAACAGACCCTGCTGCGCGAAATTGCCGGCCTTGCCGCTGAAGTTGAAACCCTGGCTGTGGAGACGCCATACCGCTTTGGCGCCGCGCGCGCCTATCACGCGCTGGTCGAACGGCGCATTGCCGAACTGCGCGAGGACCGCATCGAGGGCCTGCCGACCATTGGCGAGTTCATGGAGCGTCGGTTGTCGCCCGCCATGCGCACCTGCATCACCATGGCCGAGCGCATTGAAGGCCTGTCGCGTCGCGCCACGCGCATGGCCAATCTGCTGCGCACCCGCGTCGACGTTTCGCTGGAACGTCAGAATGTCGAGCTGCTCGACACGATGAACCGGCGGTCGCATATGCAATTGCGCCTGCAGGAAACCGTCGAGGGGCTGTCGGTTGCCGCGATCACCTATTATTTCGTTGGCTTGGTGGGCTACGGCGCCCAGGCCCTGCATGCCATGGGCCTGCCGGTCAACAAGGAAATCTCCATCGGCATCGCGATCCCCGTCGTCGCCGGCGTGGTCTGGTGGGGCCTGCGGCGTTTCCGCCGTTCGCTGCAGAAGGATGGCCTGCACTAAGCGGGTTGACGCAAGAGGGGCCTGATCGCCGTTCCCAGGAAATCCGCCACTGTGCGGACCCTTGGGGTCCTGCGCAGGTCGCGATGCAGCACCAGCCATAATTCGCGCGTCACCGGTGGTCGGCCAGGTTCGGCAACCAGTCCCGGCAATTGCCGGCCGATGAATTCCGGCAACAGGATGCCGCAGGCGCCGGCCTGGGCGGCGGCCACCAGCGGCAGCATGCTGTTGCTGCGGATCACCGGATGCAGGGTTTTCTGTTTCGCCAGCCATTGCGTCTCGGGCAGGTCGGCCAGGCTTTCATCGAAGGCGGCAACGGCCGTTGCGTCCATGGCCAGGGGATTGCGATACAGCCGGTAAGGCACGCTGCCGAGCCGGCTCGCATAAAGCTCGCCGCTTTGTGGCCGCGCCCAGCGGATCGCGATATCGGCCTCGCGCCGGGCGAGGCTGAGCGAGCGATGCTCGACGGTGATTTCGATCTGCAGGCCGGGCCAGCGTTGCCGCAGGGCCGCCAGTTGCGGGGCGACGCAGTGGCTGGCGATGCCTTCGGTACAGGTGACGCGCACATTGCCTTCGATCTGCATGCTGCGGCCGGCATCGGCCAGTCGTTCCAGGCGCAGCAGCGGCGCCTCGACCTGCTCGGCGGCCTGCAGCACGGGCTGGGCCTGCGGCGTAGGTCGGTAGCCGCGCGCCCGCCGCTCGAACAGCAGAATGCCGAGGCCCGCTTCCAGCGCCGCGATGCGCCGGGCAACCGTGGCGTGGTTCACCTTGAGCAGCCGCGCAGTGGCCGACAGGCTGCCATGGCGCGCCAGCGCCAGCACATAGCGCAGGTCGTTCCAGTCAATGTCATCTGTGCGTTTATAAACAGGCATGGCGCGATCTTACGGAATTTGCACAGAGGGGGCCAGCCGTTAAATCAGGGCATGGCCCATACAGTCGAGAACACGCGGCCGATAGCATAAGGACCCAAATCATGACCCGCCCCAAGACATTGCTGGAGATGGCCGGCGTCGCCGGCCAGCCGATCCTGTGGCAGAACGCCACCCTGCTGCTGATCGACCATCAGGTGGAATACACCGCCGCAGGCGGCCTGCCGCTGACAGGCATCGATGCCGCCGTGGCTGAAATCGGCCGCCTGCTAACGGCTGCCCGGGCTGCCGGCGCACCGGTGGTGCATGTGCGGCATCACGGCCGCCCGGGCGGGGCGCTGTTCAACCCGGAAAGCCCGAAGGCGGATTTCATTTCCACGATCCGGCCGCAGGAAGGTGAGGCGGTGGTGACCAAGGCGTTGCCGAATTCCTTCGCCAACACCGATCTGGACAGCGTGCTGCGCGGCCTGGGCCGCAAGGAGCTGATCATTGCCGGTTTCCAGAGCCATATGTGCGTCAGCGCCACGGTACGCAGCGCGCTGGATCATGGCTATCGCGGCGTGGTGGTGGCCGATGCCTGCGCCACGCGCGACCTGCCCGATCCGACCGGCAGCGGCATTGTTTCGGCGGCCGAGTTGCATCGCATCAGCATGACCGCGCTGAACGACCGCTTCGCCGTGGTGGTGCGCGACGCCTCAGCTATTTCGGCGCGGGCAGCGGCGTAGCATTCACGCCGCTGCGTGGCGCGGCATCGGCGGGTGGCACCGGCTGAATGGGGCCGCCTGTTTCCGAAGGGCGCCGTTGCGTGCGCCGGTCAGCCGGTAGAGTCTCCCAGAGATTGTTGGCTTCGGCCAGCGTCAGCTTCCGGTCGCCCGGCCGGCAGGCCCGACTGCGATAGAGCAGGTTGCGCGCGGGGAAGAAACACCAGGAGGCTTCGGCGAGTTGCGCGCGTTGCAACAGCTCGGCTTCCTCCGAATTGATCCAGCGACTGCCGGCAGGGCAGGCGGGCGCTTCGAAGACATTCCCCGTGCTGTCGTTGTGGCAGAGCGCATAGACGCCTTCGCCGACGCGTGCCGCATTGCTGGAATAGGGCGTGCCGGAATAGGCGCTAGGCCCTGCGGGCGGAGTGTTGCTCTGCGGTACCGGGGCCGGTCTGGTCGTGGCGGCATTGCGCGACGGCATTGGTGCGATCTCCGGCGCGCCGCGCCCCGCCACCGGTGCCCGGGTGGTGGTGAATTGCCGCTCGGCCTGTTCCATGCCGATGGCAATATAGCCCGACGCGCAACGGCCAGTCTGGCTAGTATAGAGCAGGCCTGTTTCGCTGTTGAAGCAGGGGATGCCGGTTGCCGTCGCCGCGGCTTCTTCCGCCGAGGTGTTGCGGCCCGGACGATTGTCGCTGCCGGCCCAGCTGCGATAGAGGCTGCGGTTCAGGTCGCGCACGCTGCTTTCCATGCCGCTGCAGGCCGTCAGGCCGGCCAGCAGCATCAGGATCAGCGCCGCGCGCCGGGGCATCTGATCAGCCGCGACCGCGATAGGATGCGACACCCTGATCCGGCAGCCACAGGCCAGTTGGCGGTTTGCCGGTCTGATAGAACACGTCGATCGGCATGCCGCCGCGCGGATACCAATAGCCGCCGATCCGCAGCCAGCGCGGCTTCACCGCCTGCACCAGGCGCTTGGCGATGCTCACCGTGCAATCCTCGTGGAAGGCGCCATGGTTGCGGAAGCTGTTGAGGAACAGTTTCAGCGATTTGGATTCCACGATGCTCCGGTTTGGCACGTAATCAATCACCAGATGCGCGAAATCGGGCTGACCGGTCATCGGGCAGAGGCTGGTGAATTCCGGCTGCACGAAGCGGATCAGGTACAGCGTGCCGGGCTGTGGATTGGGCACTGTTTCCAGCTTCGCCTCGGCAGGGCTGTCAGGCTGGCTGGCGGCCTGGCCCAACTGAGTCAGGTCCGGGTAGCGGCGGGGGGAAGAGGGGGATATCTTGCGTTTGGCCATGGTCTTCTTTTGCCACAACAATACCTTTATTGCATCCCCGTGTGGCCATGATCCGATCCAAGCTTTGCTCCTGTCCGGCCGGCCGGATGCCCCACAAGATACCAGCCGGGCCTATCGATCGCCCCAAGGAGGCAGACATGATGTTCCGTCTTAGAACTTTCGCCACCGCAGCCGCTTTTGCCGGAGCCCTGACGCTGGGCGCCGCCGGTACTATTGCCCAAGCCCAGCAGACCCCGGCCACCCCTGCCACGCCAGCCCAGCCGGGCGTGGCTCCGGCCACGCCTGCCACGCCGGCGGCCCAGGGCCAGGCCGGCCAGGCCAAGGCTGATGCCAAAAAGGCGGAGAAAAAGGCCACCGAAAAGAAGGCCGACGCCAAAAAGGCGGAAAAGCGGGCTGATGAGAAAAAGGCCGCAGCCCGGAAGGCAGAGAAAAAAGCTGACCAGAAAACCAGGGATACCAGGAAATCCGCCAACTGAGGCGCGGCGATTGTTGTTCAGAGCCCCCCTGCGGGAACGGGGGGGGGACTTTTAAATTGGTTTTTCAGGTTATGTGTGCTGTTGAGCGAAGCAGTTCCACATGCGATTTTTAAACCATGGAAAACCCGGTCCCTGATTTCGTGGCGCCCCGTCTGGTGATTTTCGACTGCGATGGCACGCTGGTCGACAGTCAGCACCATATCATTGCCGCCATGCATTCCGCCTTCGCGGCGAACAGCTTGGCCTTGCCGGAGGCCGACAGGGTCCGGAGGACAGTTGGCCTGCCGCTGGCCACGGCGATTGAAAGCCTGTTGCCGACCGGAGGGCCGGCTCTGGCGGCGGTGATCGAATCCTACAAGCAGGCGGCCATTGCCCAGCGGCTGATGCCGGATCATTGCGAGCCGCTGTTTCCGGGGCTGGTCGATACGCTGGACCGTCTGGAAACGGCCGGTTTCCTGCTGGGGATTGCGACCGGAAAGGCACGCCGCGGGCTCGATTTCACCCTGAACACCCATAATCTAGTTGGACGGTTTGTCACTCTGCAGACCAATGACGTGGTTGCAGCGGGCAAGCCGGCCCCCGATATGGTATTGCAGGCCATGGCGGAAACCGGCGCCATGCCCACCTCAACAATCGTTGTTGGGGATACGACCTATGATATCGAGATGGCCCGCAATGCCGGGGTTCCGGCCATTGGGGTGGCGTGGGGCTACCATGATGAAGACCTGTTATGGCAGGCCGGAGCTTCTCATATAATCAAAAGCTTCTGGGAACTTCCTGATCTGGTAAACGAATTGATGGGAGGTGCCGCATGCGCGCGCTGAAATGGGGACTGGGTGTTCTGGCCATCCTGGTGGTGGCTGTCGTGGTGGCGGTGCTGACCATCGATGTGAACCGCTTCAAGCCGCAGATCGTCGCCGCGGTCGAAGAGGCCACTGGCCGCAAGCTGGACATCGCCCAGGATATGAAGCTCAGCCTGTGGCCGCTGGGCGTCAGCGTGAAGCAGGTCAGTTTCGCCAATGCGGCGTGGGGCAGCCGTCCGCAGATGGCCACCATTGGCGAGTTCACCGCGCAGGTGGATCTGTTCGCCCTGCTCGGGCAGCAGATCAAGATTGACCGGCTGGTTCTGGCCGATGTCGATGTCCTGCTGGAAAAGAACCGTCAGGGCCAGGCCAACTGGGAGTTCCAGGTCGCGAAACCGGCCGAGCAGGTAGCACCTTCGGCACAAGAAAAGGCTGAGGCAAAAGACGCTAGTTTCAGTGGTTTGCCGGTAGTATCGGATGTTTCACTGAAGAATGTGAAGCTGGCCTACCGGGATGCCCAGAGCGGCGCAAAGAATGACGTGAATCTCAGCGAATTGTCGGTGAAGCAGGCTGCTGGCGGGCTGCTGGCCACCAAACTGGCTGCCGTAGTCGATGGCAACGAGATCAGGGCCGAAGGCACGCTGGGCAGCCTGGACGAGCTGATGGCGCCAAGTCGGCCCTGGCCGGTGAAGCTGACCGTGACGGTGCCGGGCGCCAAAGCCAGCCTCGACGGCAGCATTGCCCAGCCGCTGCAGGCCAAGGGCCTGGCGCTCAAACTGGGGGCCGATATCCCCGATCTGTCGGCGCTGGCGGGGAAATTCGGCGCCACCGCCCCGGCCGTGCCGGTCAGCCTGCAGGCCGACGTGAAGGACGTCGCGCCGCAGCGCTATAATTTGAGCGGCATCGCCGTGAAGCTCGGCGACAGCGATCTCTCGGGCAGCGGTGAAGTCAATCTGGCCGGCGCCAAACCGGCCGTGAAGTTCGATCTGGCTTCGAAAAGCTTTGATGTCACCCGACTGATGCTGAAGGACAGCGGTGGCAAAAGCGCGCCAGCCGGTTCCAGCCCGGGCGGTGGCAGCGGGACATCCGCTCCGGCGGCGAAATCCGATGGCCGCCTGTTCAGCAACGATCCGCTGCCGCTGGATGGCCTGAACGCGGTGGATGCCGTGCTGGCCTACAAGGCCGAGCAGTTCAAGGCGCCAACCCTGGACGTCCAGGGGCTGGCGCTGGATCTGGTGCTGAAGGACGGCGTGCTGCAGCTGAAGCCGGCGATCCAGCAACTGGCCGGCGGCAGCCTTGGCGGTGATGTGACGCTGAACAGCAAATCGAAAGCCCTGACCGCAAAACTGAATGGCAAGGGCATCGTGCTGAGCGACTACCTGCAGAAAAGCGGGATTACCGACGTGGTGCGACGCGGCGGCGCCACCGATCTGGCCCTGGATGTCACCAGCCAGGGCGCCAGCCTGCGCCAGATCATGGCCGGGCTGAACGGCAGGGTTGTCATCAAGGTGGGCGAGGGCGAGCTGAAGGAAGAGTATGTTCGCGCCACGCTGCCCCGGCTGGCCGATGCCGTGGGGGCTCTTAGCCGCGCCACGGCCAAGACCAAGCTGCATTGTGTCGTCACCGGCCTCGATATCAAGGCCGGCATCGCGACGCCGAAGGCCCTGCTGGCCGAGACCGGCAGCCTGACGATCACCGGCGACGGTACCGTGAACCTAGGCACCGAGCAGCTTGATCTGCGCATCATTCCGTCCTCGCGCGATACCAGCCTGGCTGCGGCCCTGCCGCCGGTGCGGGTGCGCGGCATGCTGCTCGATCCGAGTTTCAGCCCCGACCCGGCCGCCCTGGCTAAAAGCGTGATCGGCACGGCGGCCGGCATTGCTGCGCTGGGGCCGCTGGCTCTGCTGTCGCCGGCGCTGGGGTCGGGCGGCGACAATGCCGAAACCGCCTGCGCCAAGGCGGTGGCTTTGGCCGAAGGCCGGCCGGTGCCGCAATCCTCGCAGCAGCCAGCCCAGCAGCAACAGCAGGCACCGGCCAGTCCGTTGCAGGATCTGCGCAAGGGGCTGGGTGGATTGCTGGGGCGCTGAGGCCCGGCTATAAGCCGGCACCATGAAACGCTTCTACAAGTCAGCGGCTGCCGCGGCGCAGCCGGACGGTTCCGCCACGGTTCTGCTTGACGGCCGCCGACTGAAAACGCCGGCCAAAGCCGATCTGGTGCTGCCTTGTCTGCCGCTGGCCGAGGCGGTGGCTGCGGAATGGGCGGCTCAGGGCGCTGAAATCCGGCCGCAGGACATGCCGCTGACCCGTCTTGCCGCCACGGCGATCGACCGGGTGCAGGCTGCCCCCGATTACGCAGCCGGGGAAATCGTGCGTTACGGCGATACCGACCTGCTGTCATACCGCGCGGATGATCCGCCCGAACTGGCGGCCCGTCAGGCGATCGAATGGCAGCCTTTGCTCGATTGGTTCCATGAGCGCTACGACGTGCAGCTCAATGTCACCAGCGGCATCGTTGCAGTGGAGCAGCCTGCCACCCTGCGACCCCGGCTGGAACAGGTCTGCGCGGCGCTTGATGCCTACCGGCTTACCGCCTTGCACGCCGTGACCACGGCTACCGGTTCCATCGTGCTTGGTCTGGCCCTGCTCGATGGCCGTCTTGATGCCGGCCAGGCCCATCGACTCGGTTTGCTGGATGAATTGTTCCAGGCCGAGCGCTGGGGTGAAGACGACGAAGCGGCAGCGCGCCGGGCCGCTTTGCTTGCCGAGCTGCAGTCAGTACAGCAGTTTCTCGCATTGCTGCACGCAGAGGGCTGACTCTACCGCCTGAAGCTGCAGGTTTTTCGCATTTTGGCTGCAACCTCTCCTACCGCACTTCACGTTGATTCGATATAATTCGGCACACGTGAGGCAATGTCGGGGATCGGGGGTCCGGCGTGGCGGGTTCCGACATATCGCAGCGCCAGCGGCCAAAGGTCGGCTATGGCGAACTGCTGGCGACTATCGCCGACCATGAGAAATACCGCCAGCGCCTGCCTGGCGGTCGCCGGGCGATCTTTCAGTTCCGTGACCTGTCGCACCTGACCATGGCCGGCGTCGATCTGGCCGGCGCCGACTTCACCGGCTGCAATCTTCAGTCGGTGAATCTGGCCGATACCAATCTGAGCAATGCCGTGCTGTACGGTGCTGATCTGCGTGGCGCCTCGATGCAGGGTGCCCGGCTCGACCGCGCGGATCTGCGCGGCGCCTCGCTGCGCGGCGCTGATCTGACCGGGGCGCGGCTGCAGGATGCCGATATGCGTGACGGCGTGATCGCCGAGCGCGATCAGAGCGGCCGGGTGCAATTGCGCAAACCCGATCACGAGGCAGTCGATCTGGGTGGCGCGCGGTTGGTGGCGGCCGATCTCACCGGCGCCAACCTCACCGGCGTCGCGGCCGGCCGTACCGACTTCACCGATGCCATCATGGTGAACTGCCAGCTTGCCCGCGCCAACCTCGCCGCCGCCCGGCTGGAAGGCGCCAATCTTTCGGGTGCCGATCTTTCGGGGGCCAATCTGAAAGACGCCCAGTTGCGCGGCGCCGTGCTGGTTGGTGTCAACCTTGAAAACACGGTGATGGCCGGGGCCGATACCCGCAACGTGCTTGATGACAAGCCGCAGGGCCGGCCGCTGGCCGAGCTTGGCGTGCCGATCGAGGAGGCCTTCCGGCTGTACCGGCTCTGGGTCGAGACCGGTGGCAGCAAGGGGCGCCTGTTTGATTTCAGCCGGCTGGACCTGCGCCAGATTGGACCGCGGCCGGGACTGGTGCTGACCGGCGCCACGCTCGATGGGGCGATCCTGCAGGGGCTCAATCTTGAACGGGCCTCGATGCAGGGTACCAAACTGCAGGATGCCGATCTGCGCGACTGCAACCTGTCGGGGGCGGATCTGCGCGGCGCCAACCTTTCCGGCGCGCTGCTGGTGCGCGCCGATCTGCGCGACGCCGATCTGCGGCCATTGATCCTGGGGGGCGACCGGGCTTTTCCGGCCAACCTGACCCGCAGTCTGTTGCGCGGCGCCGATCTGCGCGGCGCCAGAATGAAGCTGGCCTGGCTCGACGAGGCCGACATGACCCGCGCGATGCTCGATGGCGCCGACCTGTCAGAGGCCCGCCTGCCGCAGCGGCGGAACTGATATCAGCTGATATATCAGGCAGGATAACCTCCTCTTATCGCAGGCCCTTTTGCAGTGCAGCGCCGGCTATTTTGCGTCGCTCGGCGATGTGCTATGCAGCCCGACGCGATTATTACAGCCATGTCACGTGCTGGCCGGGCAGGTTCCGCCCCGAAGAATATCTCTTGGGAGGCCCGGTCAACGGGGGAGTTGCATGCAGGACATCATCCGTCAGCTTGAAGAAAAACGTGCCCAGGCCCGCGAGGGCGGTGGGAAGAAGCGCATCGAGGCGCAGCATGCCAAGGGCAAGCTGACCGCGCGCGAGCGGCTGGAATTACTGCTCGATCCCGGCTCCTTCGAGGAGTGGGACATGTTCGTCGAACATGACTGCACCGATTTCGGCATGGCCGAGCAGAAGGTGGCCGGCGATGGCGTGGTGACTGGCTACGGCACCATCAACGGCCGGCCGGTTTTCGTGTTCAGCCAGGATTTCACCGTATTCGGCGGTTCGTTGTCGGCCAGCCATGCCGGCAAGATCTGCAAGATCATGGATACGGCGATGAAGGCCGGCGCCCCGGTGATCGGCCTGAACGATTCCGGCGGCGCCCGCATTCAGGAAGGCGTCGACAGCCTTGCCGGTTATGCCGAGGTGTTTCAGCGCAACGTGCTGGCCTCCGGGGTGGTGCCGCAGATTTCCGTCATCATGGGGCCCTGCGCCGGTGGCGCGGTCTACAGCCCGGCGATGACCGACTTCATCTTCATGGTGAAGGACAGCAGTTACATGTTCGTCACCGGCCCGGACGTGGTGAAGACGGTGACACAGGAAGTGGTGACCCAGGAGCAACTCGGCGGCGCCATCACCCACACGACCAAATCCTCGGTGGCCGATAACGCCTATGAGAATGACGTCGAGGCGCTGGCGCAGACCCGCCGGCTGTTTGACTTCCTGCCGCTGAACAACCGCGAGAAGTCGCCGGTCCGCGAGAGCTGGGACCCGATCAACCGCCAGGAAACCTCGCTCGATACCCTGGTGCCGCCCAACCCGAACAAGCCCTACGACATGAAGGAGCTGATCGAAAAGGTGGTCGACGAGGGCGACTTTTTCGAAATCCAGCCGAACTACGCCAAAAACATCATCACCGGCATGGCCCGCATCGGCGGCCGGACCGTGGGCATCGTCGCCAACCAGCCGATGGTGCTGGCCGGCTGCCTCGACATCGATTCAAGCCGCAAGGGCGCGCGCTTCGTGCGCTTCTGCGACTGCTACGACATCCCGATCGTCACCTTCGTCGACGTGCCCGGTTTCCTGCCCGGCACGGCGCAGGAATATGGCGGCATCATCAAGCATGGCGCCAAGCTGCTGTTCGCCTATGCCGAGGCGACCACGCCAAAGGTGACCGTGATCACCCGCAAGGCCTATGGCGGCGCCTATGACGTGATGTCGTCCAAGCATCTGCGCGGCGACGTGAACTATGCCTGGCCTTCGGCCGAAATCGCGGTGATGGGCCCGAAGGGCGCGGTGGAGATCATCTTCCGCGGCGAGATCGGCGATGCCGAGAAGATCGCCGCGCGCACCGAGGAATACCGCCAGAAATTCGCCAATCCCTTCGTCGCCGGCCATCGCGGCTTCATCGACGACGTGATCATGCCGCATAACACGCGCTACCGGATTGCCCGCTCACTCGCCATGCTGCGCGACAAGAAGCTGGAAAATCCGTGGAAGAAGCACGACAACATTCCGCTGTAAGGGTGCGCGTATCATGGCCAAGCTGTTTACCAAGATCCTGATCGCCAACCGTGGCGAAATCGCCTGTCGCGTCATCAAGACCTGCCGCAAGCTGGGCATCAAGACCGTGGCGGTCTACTCCGATGCCGATGATGGCGCGCTGCATATGCGCATGGCCGACGAGGCGGTGCATATCGGCGCCGCGCCGGCTGCCGAAAGCTACCTGATCATCGACAAGATCGTCGCCGCCTGCAAGAAGACCGGCGCCCAGGCGGTGCATCCGGGCTACGGCTTCCTGTCGGAGAATCGTACTTTTGCTGCCGCGCTGAAGGACGCCGGGATCGCCTTCATCGGCCCGAACCCCGATGCGATCTACGCCATGGGCGACAAGATCGAGTCCAAGAAGCTGGCCAAGCAGGCCGGCGTCTCCACCGTGCCGGGTTATCTCGGCGCCATCGCCACCACGGCGGAAGCCGTGAAGATCGCCACCGAGATTGGCTTCCCGGTGATGATCAAGGCTTCGGCCGGCGGCGGCGGCAAGGGCATGCGCATCGCGCGGTCCGCTGATGAAGTCGCCCAAGGTTTCTCATCGGCCACCAACGAGGCCAAGAATTCCTTCGGCGACGACCGCGTCTTCATCGAGAAATACATCGAGCAGCCGCGCCATATCGAAATCCAGGTGCTAGGCGACAAGCACGGCAACGTGATCTATCTGGGCGAACGCGAATGCTCGATCCAGCGCCGGCACCAGAAAGTGATCGAAGAAGCGCCGAGCCCGTTCCTCGACGAGAAGACGCGCAAGGCGATGGGCGAGCAGGCCGTCGCCCTGGCCAAGACGGTGAATTACGACAGTGCCGGCACGGTGGAGTTCATCGTCGGCCCTGACCGCAGCTTCTATTTCCTGGAGATGAATACCCGCCTGCAGGTGGAGCATCCGGTCACCGAGCTGATCACCGGCATCGACCTGGTCGAGCAGATGATCCGCGTTGCAGCAAATG
This sequence comes from Ferrovibrio sp., assembly GCF_029255545.1. Lineage (GTDB taxonomy): Bacteria > Pseudomonadota > Alphaproteobacteria > Ferrovibrionales > Ferrovibrionaceae > Ferrovibrio. Next base: position 31,443 of record NZ_JANLJJ010000022.1, read on the forward strand.
AAAAGCTGGCCATCACGCAGTCGGAGGTGAAGTTGAGCGGCTGGGCCGTCGAGGCCCGCATCTATGCCGAAGACCCGCTGCGTGGTTTCCTGCCCTCGACGGGCCGCCTGGTGCGCTGGCGCACGGCGCCTGAGTCGGATGTCATCCGCAACGACACCGGCGTCGTGGAAGGCAGCGAGATCAGCATGTTCTACGATCCGATGATCTCCAAGCTGTGCAGCTTCGGCAAGGATCGCGACGAGGCGATTTCGACCCTGTCGGCAGCGCTGGACGAGACCTGGATCGCCGGCATCGGCCATAACGTCAACTTCCTCTCGGCCGTGCTGGATCACCCGCGCTTTCGCGAGGGGCGGCTGTCGACCAACTTCATCGCCGAGGAATGGCCGGCAGGCTATGGCGGCACCGTGCTGCCGGAAGGTCGCCAGAATGCCATGCTGGCGGTGGCGGCCCTGCTGCATATCCGCAACGAATTCCGTGCCCGCCATCTGGGCGGCAAGCTCGGCCTGCCGGACTGGGAGCCGGATACCGAGTGGATCGCCGTGCTGAACAAGGTGGAATATCCGCTGCATGTCGCCAATGCCGATGG
>NZ_JANLJJ010000022.1:32128-75797 GCF_029255545.1 Ferrovibrio sp.
GGATCGCCGTGCTGAACAAGGTGGAATATCCGCTGCATGTCGCCAATGCCGATGGCGGCATTGATGTGAAGGTCGGCCAAAATAAGAAAGCCGGCGGCAAGACGCTCAAGGTCCGCAGCGACTGGAAGCCGGGCCAGCCCTTCTTCCGCGGCAGCGTGAGCGGCCAACCGGTGGTGGCGCGCGTTTCGGCGCGTCCCGATGGCGTGCGCGTGGTGCATGGTGGCGCCGAGCTGGATATCGCCGTGCGCACGCCGCGCGCGGCCGAACTGGCGCGGCTGATGCCCGAGAAGCTGCCGCCCGACATGTCGAAATTCCTGCTCTGCCCGATGCCGGGCCTGGTGGTTTCGATCAATGTGGCGGAAGGCGAGCCGGTGAAGGCTGGTCAGGCGCTCGCCGTGGTGGAAGCCATGAAGATGGAAAACGTGCTGCGCGCCGAACGTGACGGCACGGTGAAGAAGGTCAACGCCAAGAAGGGCGACAGCCTGGCCGTTGATCAGGTGATCCTCGAATTCGCCTGAGCGTTGTGATTCCAGCTTGTGGTCAAGGCCCGCCATATCAGGCGGGCCTTTTCTTTGTGTATATCTCGACAAATTTTGCAGATGTCACCGGGCTGTCATGATGCGCCGCTAAGGCTGGCGTAACGAAAACAGTATCCCCGGCTTATTCATGCGGATTTCCATCGGCCACCGAATTGGCGCGATTATTTTCGGGGCGGTTCTGGCCGTCGGCGTCGCGGTTGGAGCATATGTTATCGAGCGGATGGCTCTGGCTGAAGTGCAGCGCAGCCTCGACCGGGCCGCTGACATCAAGCTTGCTGCTCATAGTCTGAATAGGCGTTTTCTGGACTTTCGGGAAACGGTCAGCCGGACCGTGTTTGGCAATGACGCAAGTCTGACTGATCGCCTCAGGATCATGCAGGTCGAAATTGAGGGCGATCTGGCAGGTATGGCTGATCTGGTGGCCGGAACAGAGCTGGCCGAGCCGCTCAAGGGCGTCACCGACAAGGTGACCGCTGCATGGAATGCCAATGAGCGGCTTTTGCGGGCCAAGATTGCTATTGGATTCAACAATGCCAGTGGCCTGCGTGGTGATCTGGTCAGGGCCGGCGCCGTTTTCCAGCAGGCCATCCAGGCTCTACAGAAGGATTCGACGTTGGCGGGCCAACCGCCGATAGCCGATTTGGCCAGGATCGCTCTGCAATTGCGGGCAGTAGAATTCGAGTATTCACTGGCTGCCGATCTGTATGACCTTGAAGATGGCTTCGACGCGGCCGAGCAGGCTCTTGGAAAAAACCTGCTCACTTTACCGCTGTCGGCTGAGCGTCAGGCTGACCTAAAAAAACTGTTCGCAGCCTACAGCAATGCAGCAAAGAAATATGGCCAGACTGCGGAAGCCTTGACTGGTGCGCAAGGTACGGCTGGCGGGCAATGGACTGAGCTGATACCGATGGTCGGCGCACTCGGAGAGCAGGCCGAGCAGATGGAGCAGGCTGAGGTCGAGCATGCCGCTACTCTGCAGAAGCAGATTCTGGCATTCTCTGCGGCCACCGTGCTGGGTATTCTGGCCATCATCCTGATTGCCAGCGTGATGGTTGCGCGCAGCATCCTGCAGCCGATCCAGCGCATGACCCTGGCGATGAAGGCACTGGCGGATGGCAATCTTGATATTGCCAGCGTCGATGCGAAACGCGAGGACGAAATCGGAGCCATGGCATTGGCCTATGAAGTGTTCCGTGGCCATGAGAGCGAACGTCGGCAGATGGCACTGGCCGAGCAGCAGCGTGAACGCGCCCACCTAGCCGAACAACAGGCTCAACGTCAGCGCGAGGCGGCGATTGCTGCGGAAATAGCAGATTTGTCGAAAGCCGTATCGGAAGGCGACCTGGGGCGCCGGCTTGATCTGGCCGGCAAGGATGGGGATTTCCGCGAGGTCAGCCTCAGTATCAATCGCCTGACCGATACACTGGATGCCGTGATCAGTGAGTTGTCCGCCGTTCTGCAGGCTCTGGCCAATGGCGAGATTGGACGCAGCATGCAGGGTGAGTATCGTGGCGTATTCGCTGATCTGAAGCAGGCGGCAAATGTGCTGTCATCGCGGATCGGCGAGTTTGCTGGCCGCCTGGATTCCTCAACTCGGGCGGTGCGGGATGCCTCGGCGGAAATTACAGGCGGTGCTGAGGATCTGGCCCAGCGCACTGAGCGTCAGGCGGCTTCACTGGAAGAGACCGCAGCCGCCATGCATCAGGTGACGGCGACGGTGAAGCAGAATGCGGATAATGCCCGCGATGCCGATCGGCTGGCTGATGCAGCACGGCGTAATGCTGAGCGCGGAGGTGAGGTGGTGACCCAGGTGGTGGAAGCGATGGATCGCATCGCCAACGGGGCGCGCCGGATTACCGACATCATGGGGTTGATCGACGAGATAGCCTTCCAGACCAATCTGTTAGCGCTGAATGCCGCTGTCGAGGCGGCGCGGGCTGGCGAGGCTGGCAAGGGCTTTGCAGTGGTGGCTCAGGAGGTGCGTTCCCTGGCCCAGAGGTCGGCCAATGCCGCGAAGGAGACCGGTGCGTTGATTTCCATGTCGAATTCAGAGGTTAAGGCAGGTGCTGGCCTTGCCCATGAAGCTGGCGCAAGCCTGGGCGATATCGTCAGATCGATCCGTCAGGTTTCGACCATCGTGGCCGAAATCGCCAATGCCAGCGGCGAGCAAGCGCGCGGATTGGATCAGATCAACAATGCAATTGCCGGTATGGATGATCTGACCCAGCGCAACGCCGCGCTGGTGGAGGAAACCCACGCCGCCGCCCGCACGCTCAGCAGCCAAGCCCAGGAGTTGGCCGATCTGGTTGGCTTCTTCCGCCTGCGGATCGAGTATGCCGATCTGACTGATCTGCCAGAGGCAGCGGAATAACCATTCAGCCCGATTGCAGATACTGGATCGCCGCGTCGCGCTCGAACAGATATAGCAATTCCAGCAGGGCCCGACCGCGTGGGCTGGTCAGTTTGGGGTCGCGCTCCAGGATCAGCTTCGCATCGTCGCGTGCGGTGACCAGCAATTCCGCATGGGCGGCCAGGTCGGCCAGTCGGAATTCGGGCAGGCCGCTTTGTCGCGTGCCCAGCACTTCTCCGGCGCCGCGCAGCCGTAAATCTTCCTCGGCGATCTGGAAGCCATCGTCGGTCTCGCGGATGATTTTCAGCCGTGCGCGCGCCGTTTCGCCCAGCGGGCCGGAATAGATCAGCAGGCAGGCGCCGGGTTTGCCGCCGCGTCCGACCCGGCCGCGCAACTGGTGCAGCTGCGCCAAGCCAAAACGCTCGGCATGCTCGATCACGATCAGCGTCGCCTCGGGCACATCAACGCCCACCTCGATCACCGTCGTCGCGACCAGCAGTTTCGAACGGCCGTTAGCGAATGCCTCCATGGCGGCATCCTTCTCGGCGCCGCTCATCTGGCCATGCACCAGCCCGACGCTGCCTTCGCCCAGCTCAGGCTCCAGCGCCAGCTTCAGGGCGGAATGACGCTCGGCGGCGGCGGCCAGGTCGCTCTGCTCGCTTTCCTCCACCAGCGGGCAGACCCAGTAGATCCGTTCGCCGGCCTGGATCTTGCGCTTTACGGCCCCCACCACGTCGAGGAAGCGGTCGGACGCGATGGTGCGGGTATCGACCGGCGCGCGGCCGGGCGGCTTCTCGGTCAGCTTCGAGACATCCATGTCGCCATAGGCGGTGAGCGAGAGCGTGCGCGGGATCGGCGTGGCCGTCATCACCAGAACGTCGACGCCGCCTTTATCGTGCTGACCCTTGGCGGCGAGGCCCAGCCGCTGGCTGACGCCGAAACGATGCTGCTCGTCGATGACTGCTAATGCCAGATCCTTGAATACGACGTCATCCTGGAACAAGGCGTGAGTGCCGACCAGGATATCGATCTCGCCGGCGGCCAGACGCTGCAGCAAAGCCCCGCGTGCCTTGCCCTTGTCGCGGCCGGTCAGCAGGGCGAGTGTCACGCCCAACTTGCTGCAATAGGGTTCCAGCGTCTCGGCATGCTGGCGGGCGAGGATTTCGGTCGGCGCCATCAGAGCGGCCTGCGCGCCGGCCTCGACGCAGAGCAGCATGGCATTGAGCGCCACCATGGTCTTACCGCTGCCCACGTCGCCCTGCAGCAGCCGCAACATGCGCCTGTCAGACGCCATGTCGCCGGTGATCTCGGCATTGGCCTGCTTCTGGGCGTTGGTCAGCGGCCAGGGGAGGCGTTTCTCCAGCCCGTCGCGCAGCCGCCCGTCGCCCTGCAAAGGCCGGCCGCTCAGGCGTTTCAGCCGCCGGCGCACCAGCAGCAGCGCGAGCTGGTTAGCCAGCAGCTCGTCATAGGCCAGGCGTTGGCGCGGCAGGCTGTCCTTTTCCAGATCGATCTGGCTGTCGGGCCGATGGGCGGCAAACAAGGCTTCGCGCCAGCCGGGCCAGTTCTGGCGGCGGCGGTATTCCGGGTCGAGCCAGTCGGGCAGGGGTGGCGCCTTAGCCAGGGCGTGGTCGATGATCTTGGCCAGCGTTCGCGGGGCCACCCCGGCGGTGAGTGGGTAGACCGGTTCCACAGCGGCGAGTTGCTCGATTTCCTCCGGCGTGCCGAAACGGTCGGGATGGGTCATCTGCACCTGGCCGTCAAACAACTCGACCAGGCCACTGACCAGCCGGGTTTCGCCTTCCGGCAGGCTGCGTTTCAGAAAGTCTTCGCGACCGTTGAAAAAGACCAGCGTGATCCGCCCGCTGCCGTCATGGGCGGTGATCTTGTAGGGCATGCGCGGGTTGCGCGGCGGCAGGTGGCGGTCGATCGTGATTTCCAGCGTGGCGATGCGGCCCGGCTCAGCTTCGGCCACGGCCGGGCGGTAGCGCCGGTCGACCAGCCCGGAGGGCAGGTGCCACCACAGATCCAGTACCCGGGCGCCGCCGACCAGCTTTTCCACCAGCGGGGCAAGCTTGGGCCCACAGCCTTTCAGGCTGGTGATCGGGGCGAAGGCGGGAAACAGCGATTCCGGGCGCATAAAGGGCTGAAAATTCGAGGGAAACCTTGAGAATCCGTGGCTTGCCGTACTATATCGTGCCTTCACCCCGGAGGCACCCCATGGCTGAGGATATCGAGACCCGGCGCAAGCGCCTGCTGCACCGCAGCCGCTATACCGGCATGAAGGAAACCGACATCCTGCTCGGCAGCTTTGCCGCGCGCCATCTGCCCACGTTCACCGACCGCGAGCTCGACCAGTATGAGAGCCTGCTGGAGAATTATGATGATCCCCAAATCTATGCCTGGGCGATCGGCCGCGATCCGGTGCCCCAGCATCTCGATACCGGAGTGATGAAACTGCTCAGGGCCTACAGGCTGCCGATCTGATCCCATGACCTTCGTCCTGCCGGATATCCTGACCCGGCCGGGCCGCTGGGCATTGGCCGGCGCGCCCGAAGGCCAGGACATACGCCTGCTGATCGCGCTTTGCCTGCGCCAGCGGGGCGGTGGCGTGCTGCATGTCTGCCGCGACGATGCCCGCATGGCGACTGTCGAGGCGGCGCTGAAATTCTTTGCCCCCGACCTGCCGGTGCTGACCCTGCCGGCCTGGGACTGCCAGCCCTATGACCGCGTCTCGCCCAATGCCGAGATCGCTGCCCGGCGGATGGATACGCTGAACCGGCTGGCCAACCGGCAGGACGGCCAGCCCCTGCTGCTGCTCACCACGGTGAATGCGGCTTTGCAGCGCCTGCCGCAGCCGGATTATTTCGGCTCGACCGGCTTCCGCGCCGCCAAGGGTGGCCGCATCGCGCCGGAAAAGCTGATCGAATATCTCTCGCGCAACGGCTATACCCGCGTCTCGACCGTGAATGAGTCCGGCGAATATGCCGTGCGCGGTGGCCTGGTTGACCTGTTTCCACCGGGCAGCGAGGCGCCCTACCGGCTCGATTTCTTCGGCGACGAAGTGGAGAATATCCGCCGCTTCGATCCCGCCACCCAGCGCACCATCGGCGCCGCCGGCGAACTCTCGCTGACCGCGATGAGCGAGGTGCCGCTGGACGAGGATGCCATCGGACACTTCCGCAGCGGCTATCGTGAGCTGTTCGGCACCATCACCAAGGAAGACCCGCTTTACGAAGCCGTTTCGGCCGGCCGGCGCCAGATCGGCATGGAACACTGGCTGCCGCTGTTTTTCGACCGCCTGGCGACCACTTTCGACTACCTGCCGCAGGCGGTGGTGACGCTGGATCACCTGACCGGTGACGCAGCCGACGAACGGCTGAAAACCATCGCCGACCATTACGATGCCCGTCGCGCCGCGATGAAACGCGGATTGGAGGAGGGCGGTGCGCCCTACAAGCCGCTGCCGCCGGACCGGCTGTATCTGACAGCCGGCGAATGGGCGTCCCGGCTGGAGAAAAAGCCGCTTGGTCTGCTGTATCCCTTTGATGCGGTCGGCGGCGCTGATGTCACGGTGGTAGATCTGGGCGGCAGGCCGGGCCGCGACTTCGCGCCGGAACGCACCCAGGCCGTGCAGGCTGTCGAGCACAAAGTCGCCAGCCAGGTCAGTATCTATGATGCCCTTGGCGGCCATCTGGCGAAACAGGCACAGCAGGGGCGGCGTGTGCTGTTTGCCACCTTCTCCGTCGGTGCGCGGGATCGTCTCGGTCATATCCTGAAAGACCATGGCCTGGATGCGCCGCAGCCGGTGGAGACCGCTGCCGAGCTGGATGCCCTGCCCAAAAGCGTGGCAGCGATTGCCGTGCTGCCGATTGAGCATGGCTTCGAGGCCGCCGATCTGTGCGTGGTGGCGGAGCAGGACATTCTCGGCGACCGTCTGGTACGCCCGCGTCAGAAAAAGCGCCGGGCGGAGAATTTCATTGCCGAAGCCAGCGCATTACAGCCTGGCGATTACGTGGTGCATATCGATCACGGCATCGGCCAGTACAAGGACCTGGTGACGCTGGACATTGCCAGCGCGCCGCATGACTGCCTGCTGCTGCATTACGACGGCGGCGACCGGCTGTATCTGCCGGTCGAGAATATCGAGATGTTGTCGCGTTACGGCTCGCCGGAAGCGGACATAGCGCTCGACAAGCTTGGCGGCGTGGCCTGGCAGAACCGCAAGGCGCGCATGAAGCAGCGCCTGAAGGACATGGCCGGCGAACTGATGAAGATTGCCGCCCAGCGCGAACTGCGCCAGGGCGAGCGGGTGATGCCGCCGGATGGCGTGTACGAGGAATTCTGCGCCCGTTTCCCGTATGACGAAACCGAAGATCAGGCCCGCGCCATCGAAGACACCCTGGACGACCTGGCCAGCGGCAAGCCGATGGATCGCCTGATCTGCGGCGATGTGGGGTTCGGCAAGACGGAAGTCGCCCTGCGCGCGGCTTTTGCCGCCGCCATGGCGGGCCAGCAGGTGGCGCTGGTCTGCCCGACCACGCTGCTCTGCCGCCAGCATTTCCGCACCTTCGTGCAACGTTTCCGCGGCCTGCCGATACGGATCGAGCAACTGTCGCGCATGGTTCCGGCCAAGACAGCGACCGAGGCCAAGAAAGGCCTGAAGGACGGCACGGTCGATATCGTGATTGGCACCCATGCCGTGCTGTCGAAAAGCATCGAGTTCAAGCGCCTGGGCCTTTTGATCATCGATGAGGAGCAGCATTTCGGCGTCAAGCACAAGGAACGCCTGAAGCAGCTGCGCGCCGAGGTGCATGTGCTCACCATGTCGGCCACGCCGATCCCACGCACCCTGCAACTCGCGCTGTCGGGCGTACGTGAGCTCAGCCTGATTGCCACGCCGCCGGTTGACCGCCTGGCCGTGCGCACCTATGTGACGCCGTTTGATCCGGTGGTGATCCGCGAAGCCTTGATGCGCGAGCATTTTCGCGGCGGTCAGAGCTTTTTTGTCTGCCCGCGCATCGAATATCTCGATACAGCCATGGCCTTCATCCGAGAGCATGTTCCGGAACTGAAGGCCGTGGTGGCGCATGGCCAGATGGCGCCGACCGATCTCGACGACGTGATGAACGCCTTCTACGACCGGCGTTACGACGTTCTGGTCGCCACCAATATCGTCGAAAGCGGACTGGATATTCCATCGGCCAATACGCTGGTCGTCTATCGTGCCGACCTGTTTGGCCTGGCGCAAATGTATCAGCTGCGCGGCCGTGTCGGCCGCTCGAAGCTGCGGGCCTATGCCTATTTCACCTACCAGGCCGGACGGTTGCTGAATGCATCGGCCGACCAGCGTCTGCGCGTGCTGCAGAGTCTTGACAGCCTTGGGGCGGGCTTCACCCTGGCGTCGCACGATCTCGATTTGCGTGGTGCCGGCAACCTGCTGGGCGAGGAGCAGTCGGGTCATATCCGCGAGGTCGGTTTCGAGCTGTACCAGGAAATGCTGCAGGACGCGATTGCCGAAGCCCGCGCCACGGCGCGCGGCGAAGGCAGCCTGCATGGCGAAAAATGGTCGCCGCAGATCCAGATCGGCACCGCTGTGCTGATACCGGACAGCTATGTGGCGGATCTGAACCTGCGCATGCAGCTTTATCGCCGTGTTGCTGAACTGGAAAGCCGAGAAGAGATCGATGGTTTTGCCGCCGAGCTGATCGATCGTTTTGGGCCATTGCCGACAGAGGTGCAGCATCTGCTGGACATCGTGGCGATCAAGAAACATTGCCGCGATGCCAATATCCTGAAGATCGAGGCCGGGCCGAAGGGTGCGACGCTGACCTTCCGCGACAACAAATTCGCTGACCCGGCCGGGTTGGTTCTGTTCATCCAGTCGGAACGCGGCAGGGCCAAGCTGCGCCCGGATCACAAAGTGGTATTAATCCACGACTGGCCAGAGCCGGAAGATCGGCTCAAAGGCGTGCTGCATATAGCCTCACGTCTGGGCGAAGTCGCCCGGAAAGCGAATAAAGCCGCCTAGCTGGCTGGCAGATCCGAGAGGCGCTCGGCTTTTCCGGGCGGAAAACTCTGTCCTGCACCGATATAGGCGACTTTACCATCTGGGCCAAACAGCGGCACGGCCACCACTTCAAACTGCCAGTCCTCGCCCAGAACCCGCGCTTGACCATGGCCATAAACCGGCTTTGCGGCATGGTAGACCATGGTTACGCCTTTCAGGATGAAAGGGCGAATGGTTGGATCGGGGTGCTCGTCGAGCCATGTCCCGGTCAACTCATAGCCAAGCCGTTGCACGATATCGGTGCCAATCAGGCGATAACGGAAGCGCAGCGGCTCTGGCTGAACCTCCAGCAGTGACAGCGAGCCCAGCAGGAAGCGCAGCCGCAAAGGGTCGAGAAAGCTTTTATCCGGCCGCCGCCCATTTTCCCTGGCATCAAGCCATAGCTGCAGGAATTGCCGGACGTTTGAATCCCGGATAAGGCCAGGATCGGAAATGAATTCGAGGGCCGGCACGCCCTGCGGTATGGCAGTGGGGCCGGCCAGCTCCATGCTCAGCTCTCGCCTGGGTCCACCGGTTCGGCGGCGACCTTATCGATCACCTGCAGCAGCACGTCGGGGGTCTGCGCGCCGGGGACACCATAGCGGCGCTCGAAGATGAAGAATGGCACGCCGGTAATGCCCAGTTCACGGGCCATGCGGTCTTCCTCTTCGATGATCTCGGTATCGCGGCCTTCATCCAGCAGCTGCCTGACCAGATCGCCATCCATGCCCTCGGCGGCGGCGGCGGCAGCCAGAACCTGATGGTCCCCGATGTCCTTCCCCTCCAGGAAATAGAGTCGGAACAGGCGTTCCTTCAATTCGTTTTGCACGCCGGCGGTCAGCGCCCAGCGCAGCACACTATGGGCAGCAAGAGTGTTTGGCGTCCGTTTGATGCCATCGAAATTGAACGCGATATTCTCCTTGGCTCCTTCGGCTCCGACGCGCGCGTAGATTTCCTTCGCCCGGGTCGGACCACCGAACTTGGCCTCCAGATAGCTTTTCCGGTCGGCGCCTTCGCGGGGCATGTCAGGATTGAGCTGGAATGGCCGCCAGCCGATCTCGAAGTCGATATCGGGGCGCTGGGCCATGGCCTGTTCCAGTCGGCGCTTGCCAATGAAGCACCAGGGGCAAATGACGTCGGAAACAATTTCGATGCGCATGTCGTAAAGGTAGCGCAGTCTTTTCGGCCCGGCCAGCCCCCTTGACCCCATGGCGGGCAGGGTCAACCATTGCTGGATCAGAAACTGGAGGAATCGATGAGTCAGGGCGTGAATCTGAAGGGCAAGGTGGCGGTGGTGACCGGGGCAAGCAGCGGCCTGGGCGAGAGATTTGCCGAAATTCTCAGCCATGCCGGGGCGACCGTTGCCCTGGCCGCCCGCCGGACCGACCGTCTGGCGGATCTGGCCGGGAAGATTACGGCTGCCGGCGGCAGGGCCATCACGGTGAAGCTGGACGTCAATGACTATGGCAATATCCAGGATGCTTTCAGCGAGATCGAAAAACAGCTCGGCGGTGTGGATATCCTGATCAACAATTCCGGTGTGAACAAACAGGGCCGGATTGTCGATGTGACGCCCGAGGATTTCGATTTCGCCATGAACACCAACGCCAAGGGTGCGTTCTTTGTGGCCCAGGCGGCGGCCAGGGACATGATTGCGAAAAAGAAGGCTGGCCGGATCATCAATATCGCGTCTGTTGCCGGCCTGCGGGTGCTGAGCCAGCTTTCGGTCTACTGCATGTCAAAGGCTGCCGTGGTTCAGATGACCAAGGCCATGGCCCTGGAATGGGCGCGTTACGGCATCAACACCAATGCGATCTGCCCAGGCTATATCGAGACCGAGATCAATCGTGATTACTGGGCTACGCCGGGTGGGCAGAAGCTAGTCGAGATGCTGCCGCGCAAACGGGTTGGCGAACCCAAGGATCTGGATGGGCTTCTGTTGCTGCTGTCCTCTGACGAGGCGCGCTTCATCAATGGCGCGATCATCGCTGCCGATGATGGTCTGGCGATAACATAAATACGGGTCGAGGAGGGAGCGTGGCGGACATTCAGGCCGAGGACAAACCGAAAATCCTGGTGCTGTTCGCGCATCCCTATCCGCATCTGTCGCGGATCAACAAGGCGATGGCAGGCGCCATCCATGGGCTGCCACATGTTACTTTGCACGACCTGTACGAGGTCTATCCCGATTTTCATATTGATGTGAAACGGGAGCAGGCTTTGTTGGCTTCACACGATGTGATCGTCATGCAGCATCCGTTTTACTGGTATTCCTGCCCTTCGCTGCTGAAGGAATGGATGGATTCGGTTCTCGAATACGGCTGGGCCTACGGCACTGGAGGCACGGCGCTGCAGGGTAAGCAATTGGTCCAGGCAGTTTCCACTGGTGGGCCTGGCCATGCATATCAGCCGGATGGCTATAACGGCGTGACCATGGCGGATTTGCTGCGGCCATTCGAACGCTCGGCGATCTTGTGCGGGATGACGTATGGAAAACCATTCCTCTTCCAGGGTGCCCGTCTCAAGTCATCCGATGATATCGCCGCCCATGCCGCGGCTTACCGACAATGGTTGAACGACTACCCGCATCCCTGCCTGCAACCGGGCTGTGACCAGCCGGCGGTGCCGGCCAGCGACCGCTGAGAGGGCCTATGGACGGGTTGCTTCTCAATGCAGTGATCTACCTGGCGGCGGCCGTGATTGCCGTGCCGATCGCAAAGCGATTCGGCCTTGGCTCGGTGCTGGGCTACCTGATTGCGGGTGTCGTGGTCGGGCCATGGGGGCTGAAGCTGATCGTCGATGTGGAGGCGATCCTGCATTTCTCCGAATTCGGTGTTGTGCTTCTGCTGTTCGTGATCGGGCTGGAACTCAATCCGCGGCGGCTCTGGCAGATGCGCTGGCCCATCCTGGGGCTGGGCGGCGGGCAGGTGGCCGGCAGCACGCTGGGCCTGACGGCTCTGGGCATACTGCTTGGCTGGTCATGGCCGACGGCGCTGGCGGCCGGACTCGGCCTGTCGCTGTCTTCCACGGCCATCGCGCTGCAGCCCCTGACAGAGCGCAACCTGCTGGGAACACCGGGCGGGCGCTCGGCTTTTTCGATCCTGCTGTTCCAGGATATCGCGGTGATTCCCATGCTGGCGCTACTGCCGCTGCTGGCCGGAACCGCAGTGGCGGATGGCAGTGGCGAAGCCGGCTGGATCGGCGCGCTGAAAGCCGCCGCCGCGATTGCGATCATTGTGTTCGGTGGCCGTTTTTTGACCCGGCCTCTGTTCCGCATGATAGCAGGCACCGGACTGCGTGAGATTTTCACCGCCGTGGCCCTGCTTCTGGTGATGGGCATCGCCCTGCTGATGCAACTGGCGGGCCTGTCCATGGCGCTGGGCACGTTCCTGGCCGGAGTGCTGCTGGCGGAGTCGGAATACCGGCATGAGCTGGAAAGCGACATCGAGCCGTTCAAGGGGTTGCTGCTGGGGCTGTTCTTCACCGCAGTCGGCATGTCGGTCGATTTCGGCCTGCTGTTCAGCCGCCCCGGCACGGTACTGGGGCTGGTTGCCGCGTTGCTGCTGATCAAGGCTGTGGTTCTGCTGGCTGTATCGCGCTTTGCCAGGTTGCCCTGGAGCCAGACGGCGCTGTTTGCCTTTCTGCTTGCCCAGGGCGGCGAGTTTGCCTTCGTGCTGTTTGGCAGCGCAGCCGGGCTTGGCGTGATGGATGCCGATACGGTTGCGCTGCTGACCGTTGTTGTCGCGCTGTCGATGGCCACGGCGCCGCTGCTGGTGGTGATCAACGACCGCTGGATCGAACCCCGGTTTACCCAGATTGACGAACGGCCGCATGACGTGCCGGAAGACGAAGGCAATCCAGTGATCGTTGCCGGCTTCGGCCGCTTCGGTCAGATCGTTGCGCGCCTGCTCTATGCCAACCGGATCGGCGTTACGGTTCTGGACCATGATCCGGAGATCATCGATACCCTGCGCCGCTTCGGTTTCAAGGTGTTCTACGGGGATGCCACGCGGCTCGACCTGCTTGAGGCCGCCGGCGCCGCCAAGGCGAAGGTGCTGGTGATCGCGGTCGACAGCCAGGAAGCCTCGCTGGCCCTGGCCGACCTGGCGCAGCAGCATTTTCCGCAGCTCAGGATCATCGCCCGGGCGCGCGACCTGCCGCATGCCGTGGAACTGATGAACCGCAACATCCCGGTGATCGAACGTGAGACCTTCCATTCAGCCCTGCGGCTGGGGGAGGAAACCCTGAAGACCCTTGGCCAGCCGGCCTATGCCGCCCGCAAGAAGACGCTCACTTTCAGGCAGCATAACGAGGAGCTGCTGAAGCAGATTCATGCCCACTGGGACGAAGACATGGACAAGCGCATCACGTTGCAACAACAGGCCCGTGCCCGTTTGCAGCAGAATTTGGCGGCCGACGAGAAGGCGCAGGAAGAGGCGCGCGGGCTTGGTTGGGATTAACCGCTATCAGGCCAGGCCCATGCGACGCAGGATCTGCTGGCTTTCGCCGATGGTTCCGGCAGCACCGAAGGTCATGCGCCCACTGAACATGCTGGACATCCGCTCCATCAGGGTACTGTACCGGTTCCAGATCGCCTGCCGCTCCTCGTCATTGGCCGCAGTGCTCCATTCCTTCACATAGGCGGCGCCGGCCTGAAGGATGGCGAGATGGTCATTCTGCGCCGCGACATTGCGGTAGGCCTGGGCGAGGGCCGGATCTTCTTCGAACAGTTTGGCGATTTCGGCTGATTTCGGATGGGAGTTGTCGACTATGATGCGGCCATCAGCGCCGACGCTGAACTCGACCGGCTGGGTCGGATCGATGCCGGCGGCAGCCAGGCGGGTTTTAAGCTGCCCGGCAAATTCTGCCGTGCGCTTCTGTGCCTCGCCGGCAATTTTATCGAGCCGAACGCTCTTCGTATCTGGGTCATAGGCATTGCCGAATAACGATTTTGCAAGCAGCTCAGGGCTGGGGGCGATGCCAGTCCTGGCCACTGCCGCGGCCTTGATTGGCTGCTTTTCTGCCAGGAAATCCGCGAATTTTGCCGCAGTCGCCATGGCCGGGGTGTTAGCGGCGACGGTCTGGTGCGCAGTCATAACATCGCCGAAGGCAGCTCGGGCGGCAGCAGAAGTGGCGATACTCATGGTCGTCCCCATCGATTGATCTCAAGGGGACAGTTGCAAGCGGGATGCCAGCCAAGCGGCGGCCGGAGGATGTCAGCCCTGGGCCAGTTTTTTGCGCTGCACTTTGCCGTTGGCCGTACGCGGCAGGCCGGGAACGAAACGCCATTCGCGCGGGCACTTATAGCCGGCGAGCCGTTGCTCGGCAAAGATGGCCAGTTCGTCATGGCTCGGCATCTGGCCTTCGCGCAGAACGATGAAGGCACCGATCACGGAGACGTCACTGCGCACGCGCAACTCGGTAACCGCCACTTCTGCCACGGCGGGATGTTCGGCGATTGCCATCTCGACCTCGACTGGCGAGACGCGATAGCCCATGGCATTCATCACATCGTCGTTGCGGCCATGGTGCCAGACATAGCCATCAGCATCGAAGCTGGCCAGATCGCCGCCGCAGAACCATTCGCCACGATAGACCAGCGCCTCTTCCTCTGGCCGGTTCCAGTAGCCCAGCATCAATGAGGGCTCGGAGCGATGCACCGACAGAAGGCCGGTTTCACCTGCCGGCAGGGTGGCTCCGGTATCCGGATCCAGGATGGCGACGCGTCGGCCCGGTTGCGGCCTGCCGGGGCTGCCCGGTTTTATGGTCATGCCGGGGCCGGTGGATATGTAAGTCGAAATTTCCGACATGCCCAGCGCCTCATAGAGCGGCTTGCCGGTGCGGGTCTGCCATTCGGCCAGCAGGGCCGGCGGCAGGGCTTCGCCGGCGGTGACGCCATGGCGGAAGGCGGAAAGATCATGCGCCGAAAGATCGCAGTATTTCAGGATCTGGCGATACAAAGTCGGCACCGCGGCGAACATGGTAGCGCGATGCTTTTCCAGCAGGCGTGGCCAGACCTGGATATCGCGATGGCCGTTATAGAGCACCGTGGTGGCGCCAACCGCCCAGGGATCAACCAGGCCGACGCCGAGGGTGTAGGTCCAGTTGAAGGCGCCGGCATGCAGCATCACGTCGCTTTCGCTTAATCCCAGCCAGCCCTGATGCATGGGGCGGCGTCCCCAGGCGGCGCGATGGGCATGCAGCACGCCTTTCGGTTTGCCGGTGGTGCCGGAGGTGTACACGAGATAGGCGGGATCGTCGGCCGCCGTATCGGCATACTCGGCCAGCGGGGCGTTCTGTTTCAGTGCTGTCAGCCGGGCTGGATCCAGCAGGATCACATCTGGCGGCAATGTCAGGTCGCGGGCCAGCTCGGCGCTGGCCGCGACCACGGCGGCCCCGGAATTTTCCAGCAGATAGGCGGCTTCGGCCGGGGTGAGCTGGGCGCTGGAGGGTAGGGCGACGAAACCGGCGGCCATGGTGGCGAAATAGGTCAGGGCATAATCCGCATCATTGGCCATGCGGATCATCACCCGGCTACCGGCAGGGAGGCCCAGGCTCTGCAGGCCGGCGGCCAGCCGCCGCACCGCCAGATCGACCTCACCGAAGGTCATGCGGAATTCGCCATCTTCACCGACCAGGACCATGGCGGTTTTGTCGGGCCGCAGCCGGGCGTTCTCGGCCAGGCAATAGCGGGCGATATTGAAGCGGGGGGCAACAGGCTCGGTCATGGCAATCAGGCGGTTTGATGCGGTTTGGCGTCAGGGGTGCGCAGATAGAACAGCAACGCGGAAAGCAGCAATAAGGTCTGTACGCCGAACAGGATACGGTAATCCAGTTCAGTGGCCAATGCTCCCTTCGGTACCAGCCAGCCCATCAGGAACCCGGTCAGTATCTGCTGGAAAGCCCCGCCGCCCATGGTGCCGATATTCAGCGTGGTGATGCCGCGGCCGACCAGTTCGGCCGGAAAGACCGAACGGGCATGGGCGAAGATCATGACGATGCATCCATTCACCACACCCATGACGGTGAACAGGATGGTGATGGTTACGACGCCCAGACCGGGCACCAGAACAAGGGTGAGCAGGCACAGTAGCTGGGCGCCCAGGCCTGCCGCCAGCAACCATTTACGCGTGTTGAACACGCGATCCAGCGGTCCCCAGATGAAATACCCACCGGCGGCACCGGCTGCCATGAAGATCAGGACGTTGCCGCGCGCCGTCGCATCCATGCCATGCACGTCGTGCAGATACGGTCCGGCCCACAGGCCAAGGATGGTGATGAAGGTGGCGTAGGCCGTAAAGATGATGACGAAAAGATGTGGAAAGGCAGGATGGCGCATCACCGTCACAACACCGCGCAAGGTCTGCCCCAGGGTTTCACCCGCTCCGGGCCGGGCCTTGGTCGGGTCGGGATGGTCGTGGATGGCCCAGAAGGAGAGGGCTATCAGGGCCAGCGTCATGGCCGCCGTGACATAGAACGCCGCCCGCCAGCCGAAAGCGGCGGTGAACCAGGCCAGCGGCGCGGTGGATGCAATGACGCCAAGATTGCCGACAGCAATCAGGATTCCTGACATCTGGGCGAAACGTTCCGGACTGAACCAGCGCGAGAACAATACCATCGGGCCGGTCAGCAGCGCGGCGCAGCCGAAGCCGAGCACCACGCGGGCTAGGCTGAGTTCGGTCAGGTTGCGGCCATGGGCAAAAGCCAGTGCGCCAAAGAGGGCGATGACAAGAGTGACGATGATGGTGCGGCGCGGACCCCAGCGGTCGAGCGCGATGCCGACCGGTAGCTGGCTGACCGAGAAGGTCAGGAAAAAAGCGCCGGTCAGGATGCCAAGGTCTTCCGGGGTCAGACTCAGCTCAGTCATCAGGTCAGGGCCAATCACCGCATTGGCGGACCTATAGAACTGGCTGATGATATAGGTAAGACAGGCGCAGATCAGGATGCGCCAGGCGATTGGCATTACTGCACCATGGTTATTTGCTCATCATCGTGTCCGGCAGCCAGGTGGCGATGCTGGGGAACAGGCACAGCAAAATCATGGCCACGATCATGCACAGCATGAACGGCAGGGCGCCTTTGAGAATGGTCGGCAGCCGTACATCCGGAGCGATGCCGTTGATGACGAACAGGTTGAGTCCGACTGGTGGCGTGATCAGGCCCAGTTCCATGTTGATGGTCAGGATGACGCCAAACCAGACCGGATCAAAGCCGGCATTGGCGATGATGGGGGCCAGGATCGGCGTGGTCATCAGAATGATTGCCGCTGGCGGCAGGAAACAGCCTGCGACCAGCAGCATGAGATTGATGAACACCATGAGAACCCAGCGGTTCACCTCCAGGCCGGCGATCCACTGCGCGATCGACTGCGTCACGAACAGGCTGGACATCATGTAGCTGAACAGGATCGACGTGCCGATGATCATCAGCAGCATGCCGGATTCACGCATGCCGTCGCGCAGGATCTCCCACAGCTGGTGCAGGTTCCACACGCGATAGATCACGACCACCATCAGCAGGCACAGCATGGCGCCGACGCCAGCCGCCTCGGATGGCGTGGCAATGCCGCCATAGAGCGCGTAGACGACGCCGGCGATCACCAGCACAAAGGGAAGCACGCGCGGCAGCAGTTCCAGTTTTTCCGCCAGGGAATAGCGGCGGCCGAAATCAGCCAGTTTCTCGCCACGATACCAACTGATGAACAGCGCCCAGGCCATGAACAGGCCGGTCAGCAGCAGGCCGGGCAGGACACCGGCGAGGAACAGTTTGCCAATCGAAGTTTCCGAGGCGATGCCGTAGAGGATCATCGTCACGCTGGGGGGGATCAGGATGCCGAGCGTACCGCCTGCGGCAATGGCGCCAGTGGCCAAATCCGCGGAATAGCCGCGTTTACGCATCTCGGGAATGCCCATCTTGCCGATGGCGGCACAAGTGGCCGGCGAGGAGCCGGTTAAGGCGGCGAACAGGGCGCAGGCCCCGATATTGGAGATCACCAGGGACCCGGGCACCCGGTTGAGCCAGCGGTTCAGAACCTCATAGAGATCGGCGCCAGCCCGCGATGAAGCAACGGCGGCGCCCATGATCACGAACATCGGAATCGAAACGAGGGTGAAGTCGTCGAGGCCGGCAAAAATCGTATCGGCCAGAAAATCAATGCTGCCCCAGCCTTCCAGGGCAATCAGGAAGACGAGTGACACGATGCCGAGGCCGAAGGCAATGGGAATACCGGTGGCAAGAACGGCGAGGGCAACGACGCATATCAGTGCGCCGAGATGGAGTTCGCTCACAGGCGGTCCTCAGGCTTGAGGCCGAATGGCATATCGCGACCGGTGGCGATGGCCCATATATCGGCAATGTATTGCAGGCTGAGCAGCCCCATCCCGACCGGCAGGGAAAGATAGGGTATCCAGACCCTGGCACGCCACATCGAGCTGGTCAGGCGATTGGTCGCATAGGCTTCATGCCACCAGAAGATCGAACTCCAGAACAGGATGCCACAAAAAACCAATGCCATGGCTGAAGCGAACAAGGCCATGGCAACGCGCAGCCTGTGGCCGGCTAGCAATGGCAGCAGGTCGACGTTGACATGTCCGCGCGTCAGCAGCACGTAGGGTGCGCCAACAAAAGTCGCGGCAATCAGGGTGAAAATGACAAATTCGGTTTGCCAGATCGTGGATTGTCCCAGCACGGCGCGCTGAAAAATCATCTGGCAGACAATGACGATGCTGAGCAGGATCAGCAGGATGGCAACCACCCCGCTGATCCGCGACAGCCATCGCACCAAAGATACGAAGTGCTCCATGTGAGTTTGTTCAGCGTACCTGCAGGGCCTTGACGATCAGCGCCTTGCCGTTCGGAACCTTGTCGGCGAAGGTGCGATATGAACTGTTGTTGGCGACGTCACGCCATTTCCCAGCTTGTTCTTCGGTCATGGTGACGACCTTGACGTTGGCTTTCTTGAAGGCAGCCACCAACTCGTCGTCGAGTTTTTTCGACTCCGCAGCGAAATAATCCTCGGCCTTTTTAGAGGCATCCATGATCACTTTTTTCTGAGCGTCATTGAGTTTGTCGAAGCTGCGCTTGGACATCAGCACCGGCTCGTACATGAACCAAAGGGCATTGTCGCCCGGCGCGGTCAGGCAGGCAACCTGCTCATAAAGGCGGAAAGAGACGAAGCTGCCCGATGATGTGTCGGTGGCATCGGCTACGCCGGTTTGCAAGGCATTGTAGACTTCGTTTGAGGGGATCGAGACGATCGAGGCGCCGGCGCCAGCCCACATTTCAGCGAAGGTAGCGCCAGCCGAACGGACTTTCAGTCCCTTGGCATCGTTCGGTTCCAGGATGCAGTTTTTCTTGGAGCCAAAGGCGCCGGCCAGCCATGCATCGGCCAGAACCACCACGCCGGCATCATTGATGATCTTCTTGATGTCCTGCATGAAGGGCGAGGCATTAATGCGCTTGGCATGGTCGTGGCTCTTCACCAGGCCCGGCATCAGAGTGGCGCCGAACTGGGGGTGCTGCCCGGAGGCGTAATCGAGCGGGAATGACGTAATGTCAATCTGCCCCTTGAGCATGGCATTCCATTGTTCGGTTGCCTTTACCAGGCTGGCGCCGGGATAAACCTTGATATCAAGCCCGACATTGGCCTTGGCCGCTTCGCGGGCAATCATCTGCACCATTTCATCGCGCACATCGCCCTTGCCGCCGGGAAACTGGTGGGAGGCTTTCAGCGTGATGTCTGCCGCAACGGCCGTGCCGGCCGCGAATAACCCGGCTGCCGCCAGCAGGGCGGCGCCGGTAAGGCGATGCATCTGTCCAATCATGGTGTTTCCTCCGTTTTGTTATGTAATTGTTTGATGGTCATACTAATAAAACGGGCCAGACCCAACAAGAAATCTCAGGGCTGCTGGTTTTTTGCGATGCACCCAGCGGGTTTTTGTCACTTGGGCGGCTTGGGCTGGCTCTGGCGGGCCTAATCTGCGGCGTCAGGAAAGGGGCAATGCCACCACTGCATCGCCATGGCTGACCATGCCGGTTGCGGTGTCGAACTGCATCAGGTCTTCGCCGATCAGAACAGGCCCCTCGTAATCGGCACGGACCTCCGCCAGCAGGGCACCAGCATCGAAAGCAACCGGAACGAAATGATTGAGGATCAGGCAGCGGGCGCGCGCCTGCGCCGCCACCTTGCCAACCTCGGTGGACAGCGTGTGATAACTGGCCACATTCTCGATGGTCTCCAGTCCGCGCACGCCGGGCAGGGCCAGCATCTCGCGGTGGATGAAGCATTCATGCACCAGAGCATCAGCATCCTTGGCCGCCAGGATCAATTCGGGACAAAAGGCCGTATCGCCACTGAAGGCAACTTTCTGGCGGCCATCGGTGAAGACATAGCCATAGGCGGCTTTGACCGGCTGGTGCCGAACGGGCACGGCAATGACGGTCAGGTCGCCATCATGCAGAACGATGCCCGGTTCAACCTCGGTGATGTTCAATTCCAACGCCACCGTGGAAGGCCGTTTTTCATGAGCGATGCGCTGATCCAGTTCCGGCCGCCACAAGGCCATCAGGCCATGCAGATATTGTCGCGTGCCCGGCGGGCCGAAAATGCGTTGCGGCCGATCGCGCCCCTGGTGCCAGCTCGAGATGATCAGCTGGAACAGGTCGATGATATGGTCGGAATGCAGGTGCGTCAGGAACAGGGCATCAATGGCCTTGCCGGCACTGCCGGCTCCCAGCAACCGCTGGGTGACGCCGGAACCGCAATCGACCAGGAACTGGCGATCATTCCAGCGCAGCAGGCTGGATGGTCCGTAACGCCGGGTCGAGACCTGGGGACAGCCGGTTCCGAGCAATGTAACGCGCATGGCCTCAGCGTAGCCGCAGGATCGGCACGGCTTCGCCGGCCTTGAGCGCGGGAGCCAGCGGAGGACGCACAATCAGCACGTCGGCATCGCTCAGCAATCGCAACATCGAGCTGTCCTGTTTGCCGAATGCATCAGCCACCGGTTGGCCAGCGGCATTCAGGCTGATCCTGGCGCGCAGGTAATCCTCGCGCCTGTCATTCTCCGGCAGGTCATGGGCGGCCAGGGCCGTTTCGAACCGTACCTGCCACTCCAGCCCCAGCATGGCGCGCAGAGCCGGCACCAGGAAGTTATGGCCGCAGACCATCGCCGAAACCGGATTGCCGGGCAGGCCCAGCAAGGCAACTGACTGGCCGCCGCCCAGATCGGCCCGGCCGAACATCAGCGGTTTCCCCGGCCGCATGGCAATGCGCCAGAAATCAATGCCGATTCCGCCACCGCCCAGTATTTTGTGGATCAGGTCGTGTTCCCCGACGCTGGCGCCGCCGAGCGTCAGCAGCAGATCGCAGCCAGCCGCGGCGGAAGCTTTGGCGCGCAGATCGGCTTCAGTATCGCGGGCAATGCCCAGATCGATGGCGCAGCCGCCATGCATCTCGATCAGGGCACAGAGGCCGATATTGTTGGAACTGACGATCTGGTTCGGCCCGATCGGTTCGCCGGGGCGGGCTAACTCGTCGCCGGTGGCCAGCACCGCAATGCGTGGTTTGCGCCGTACCGCCAGCCAGGGCACGTTCATCGCCGCCGTCAGCGCCAGATCGGCCGGCCCCAGCAGGCGGCCGGTTTTCAGCAGCACCTGGCCCTCGCTGAAATCCAGCCCGGCTCGGCGAATCCACTGGCCCGGTTTCGGCGCTTCGCGCACATTCAACAGGCCGTCGACGGCCAAATCGGCATCTTCCTGAATCACGATGGCATCGGCACCGGGCGGCAGCGGGGCGCCGGTGAAAATGCGCACGCATTCACCCGGTCCGACCATGCCCTCATGGCGGCCGCCCGCGGCGGCGGCCCCAACGGGCTTCAGTCGGGCGGGAATGCTGGCTAGGTCGGCCTGACGGCAGGCCCAGCCATCCATGGCGCTCACGTCGAATGGCGGTTGCGTCCGGCGTGCCGCCACGTCCTCGGCCAGAACCCGACCAACAGCGGCGGACAGCGCCACGGTTTCGGCCGGCATCTGTGGCAGGCCGGCGACGATGCGGCCACGCGCCTCGGCGACGGGGATCATGGCGCGTCAAACACTCCGGATTTGCCGCCGGATTTATGCAGCAGTCTTATATCCGTGATCTGCATGCCGCGGTCGACTGCCTTGGCCATATCGTAGATGGTCAGGGCGGCCACGCTGGCTGCCGTCAGGGCTTCCATCTCTACGCCGGTACGGCCCTTCAGCTTGCAGGTGGCGACAATGTCGATGGCATTGCCTGTCTTGTCAGGGGTGAGTTCGACGGTCACCTGACTGAGCGCCAGCGGATGACAGAGCGGGATCAGGTCGGAGGTGCGCTTGGCCGCCATGATGCCGGCGATACGCGCGGTGGCCAGTACATCGCCCTTGGCGGCCTGGCCTGACAGGATCAGGTCCAGCGTGGCCTTCTGCATCAATATGCGGGCCCCAGCCCTGGCGACACGCTCGGTCTCGGTTTTGGCCGAGACATCGACCATATGGGCCTCGCCGGCTGCGTTCAGGTGCGTGAGCCTATCGCTCATGCGGCAAGATCCTTGCCAGTCAACAGCAGACGGGTGGCGGCCTCGACATCCGGCTGGCGCATCAGGCTTTCGCCGACCAGAAAGCAGCGTGCGCCGCATTTCGCCATGCGGTCCAGATCGGCCTTGGTGTGGAGGCCGGATTCCGCCACCAGCATGCGGTCGGCCGGCACGCGGGATGCCAGCGCCTCGGTGGTGGCCAGATCGACGACCAAGGTTTTCAGATTGCGGTTGTTGACCCCGAGCAGGGGTGACTTGAGTTTCAGCGCCCGGTCAAGTTCTGCGCCATCATGCACCTCAACCAGAACATCCAGGCCGTATTCGGTCGCCACGGATTCCAGTTCGGCGGCCTGCGCGTCGCTGAGGGCAGCCATGATCAGCAGGATGCAGTCGGCACCCAGGGCGCGGGCTTCGATCACCTGATAGGGATCGAGCATGAAATCCTTGCGGATGATCGGCAGGCCGACAGCAGCGCGTGCCTGCCGCAGATAGTCATCCTTGCCCTGGAAATAGGGCTCGTCGGTCAGAACCGACAGGCAGGTGGCGCCACCTGCGGCATAGGCACGCGCCAGAGCCGGCGGATCGAAATCGGCGCGGATCAGGCCTTTGGAGGGCGAAGCTTTCTTGATCTCGGCAATCAGGCCATAGCCACCAGCCGTCACCGTCGCTTTAAGGGCGCGGATGAAGCCGCGCGGCGCAACGGTCGCTTTGGCCTCACGCTCCAGATCTGCCTGCGGCAGGCGTGTTTTGCTGGCAGCGATATGCTCTAGCTTGTCGGCGCAGATCTTGGCGAGAACGTCGCTCATGATTTCTTGTCTTCCTCCGCCGGATCGGCTGGCGGTGGTTCATGGGTGATTTCGATCAGGCGGGCCAGTGCGGCGCGGGCCTTGCCACTGTCGATGGATTGCGCCGCCATGGCGGCACCCTCGCGGAGATCTTTTGCCTTGCCGGCGATCACCAGCGCGGCAGCGGAATTGAACAGTACAATATCCCGGAACGCGCCGGGGGCACCATTCAGCACGGCCCGCAGGGCAACCGCATTGGCCGTCGGCTCGTCGCCTTTCAGTTCTTCCAGTCTGGCGCGCGGCAGGCCGGCATCTTCCGGCGTGATTTCGAAATGGCGCAGCTTGCCACCGTCCATTTCCGATACATAGGTCGGACCCGTCGTGGTGATTTCGTCCAGGCCATCGGAACCATGCACGACCCAGACTTTTTCAGCGCCCAGCTTGCCCATCACCTCGGCCAGCGGCTGCACCCACTGCCGGTCGAACACACCGATCAGCTGCCGCTTGACCAGCGCCGGATTGCTCAGGGGGCCGAGCAGGTTGAAGATCGTGCGCGTACCAAGTTCGACGCGGGTCGGGCCGACATGGCGCATGGCGCCATGATGCCGCGGTGCCATCAGAAAGCCGACGCCGGCCTCAGAGATGGCTTTTTCAATCAGGCGGAAATCGCAGTCGATGTTGACGCCCAGGGCGGTCAGCACGTCGGCGGCGCCGGTCTTCGATGACACGGCGCGATTGCCGTGCTTGGCTACGGGTATGCCACAGCCAGCCAGAACGAAGGCCGAGCAGGTCGAGACATTCCAAGTGCCCTTGACGTCGCCGCCGGTACCGACGATGTCGATGGCACCGGCTGGCGCGGTCACGCCATGCACCTTTGCCCGCATCGTCATGGCGCCACCGGTAATCTCGTCCACGGTTTCGCCACGCACGCGAAGCGCCATCAGGAAGGCGCCCATCTGCGACGGCGTCGCGTTGCCTGACATCATCACGTCGAACGCCGTGCATGCATCGCCGATATTCAGCGTCGCGCCGCCGGCCACCAGTGCCAGCAGCCGTTTGAATTCCGTTACGTCCGCACTCATGCTGCCTGTCCGCGTACCGCCGTTTCATTCACCGGAAGGCCGCAATACCGCACGAAATTGGCCAGCATCGCAAGGCCATGCTCCGAGGCGATGCTTTCCGGATGGAATTGCACGCCATGGATCGGCAGGTCGCGATGGGCCAAGCCCATGATCACCCCATCTTCCGACCGGGCCGTGACAGTCAGGCTGTTGGGCAGGCTGGCCGGATCGACCGTCAGGGAATGATACCGCGTGGCGAGGAAATCCTGCGGCAGGCCGGCAAACACGCTTTCGCCCGTATGATGAATGCGGCTCAGTTTGCCGTGCAGCGGCAGAGGGGCGCGAACGACCTTGCCGCCGAAGGCCTGGCCGATGGCCTGATGGCCCAGACAGACGCCAAACAGCGGCAGGCGTGCTTCGGCGGCTTTGTCGATCATGGGCAGGCAGATGCCGGCCCGGTCCGGATCGCAGGGGCCCGGCGACAGCACGATTCCAGCCGGCTTGAGCGCCAGAATAGCCTCTGGTGTGGTTTCATCGTTGCGGAAAACCTTCATCTCGGCGCCAAGCTGCCCGAAATAATGCACCAGATTCCACGTGAAGCTGTCGTAATTATCAATCAAAACCAGCATGTTTCGGCGTCCTTTAAATATCAGACTAACATAACCTGACACCTCGGCTACAGCTATGGCCGACACCCGCACGGCGAGTATAAAAAGCTATTTTTTCTTTTTAAATCATAGCATTGCGGGAAAGTTTAAAATACTGAACAATCTTTGTAGAGAGAATCGAGAGGGGAATGCCGGATGTCCGATACGGGGCAGGTTACAACGCGCCGTGGCGGTATCCGCCAGCGGTTGTTCATCGCAGTCGGAGCAATCGCGTCTTTCGCACTGATTTCGGCCGCTGCGGGCTGGTTCGCCCTGTCACGGCTTGATCGGGCCATTACGACGGTCACGGATGAGGGGGTCAACTCGGTGGTTGCCGCCCTGGCGCTGGCTGAACGGGTCGCCGATATGGCGGGTGCTGCTCCGGACCTGGTTTCGGCTTCAACGGAAAATGAGGTCAAAACCGTAGCCGATGCCAACAAGACCCGGGAAAAGGAAATCCGTTCGGTTCTGGAACTGGTGGCTCAGCGCGTGCCGGCCGAAAAGATGGCCGAGATTCAGAAAGAAGCGGACGGCCTTCTGGCCAATATCGGCCGGCTCGAACAGTTGGTGATTGCGCGGATTCGCACAACGGAGCAGCGCGAGGCGGAAACCCAGAACCTGAGCAAGGCGCACGGGGTATTCCTGCAATATGCCAATCCCCAGATCGACGACGCGGTCGTTGACCTGACCGGCAGCCTGACGTCTGTCACGCGCAGCGGCGATCTGGGCCGGATCGAACGCACTCTCAACCGGCTTGCCGGCAACGACCTGGTCCTGGTGCAGGCGACTGCGTCTCTGATCGGCGAAATCAACAATGCCGTCGGTTTGCTTGCCGTCGGTGCTCAGGCCGGCAGCCGAGAAGAACTTGCATCTGTCGCCCAGCGCTTCTCCACCGCAGCCGACAAGGCGAGGCGCGCGCTGGCCATCGTCGAAAAAGTCAATCCCCATCCGGAGTTGTCGAAAGCGACAAAGACCGTGCTGGAATTTGGCGATGAGGGTACCGGACTTTTGGGTTTCCGCGAGCAGGAGCTGGATTCATTCGAATATTCCAAATCAACCCTGAAAACGAGCCGGGATGCCGCCGGCCGCCTGGGGCTCCTCAGCCAGGCCGTGGTCGACGATGCCAATCTTGGCGTCGCGACAGCCACCAGCGACGCTAAAGATGTCAGCATGGGCGGCAAGACGATCCTGATCATCGTGGCGGTCGCCAGCTTGATGGCGGCTACCCTGGTCGGCTGGCTTTATATTGGTCGCCGCATCGCCGATCCGCTGACTTTGCTCACTATGGCAATGGGCAAACTTGCAAACCGCGAATGGGCGACTGATGTGCCTGACCAGCAACGCGGCGACGAGATCGGCGATATGGCCCGCGCGGTTCAGATCTTCAAGGAAAATGGCCTGCAGAATGAACAGTTGCAGCAGGAAGTCGAGCGCAACCGGCAGACTGCCGAAGAACAACGCAAGGCGCAGGAACAGCTGCTTGATCGCGCCGTCGGCGAAGTGGTCGGCGCCGCGGCGGGTGGCGATCTTTCCGCCCGTATCGATACTGAAAAGCTAGACGGCATGATGGCGCGCCTGGGCGAGCGGATGAATGGCCTGCTCAAGACAGTAGAGGATGTTTTCGCCAGTCTGGGCGATGCGCTGGGCGCCATGGCGCGCGGTGATTTCACGCATCGTATCAACGCCGAATATGCGGGCGTGTATGACCGTCTCAAACAGGATGCCAATCGCACCGCGCAGCAACTGGCGGAAACTGTTGGCCAGGTGACATCGGCGGCCACCACCGTGCGTGATGCCGCCGCAGAAATCTCGACGGGCAGCAATGACCTTGCTCAGCGGACCGAACAGCAGGCGGCCAGCCTGGAGCAGACAGCGGCGTCGATGCATCAGATCACTGCCACGGTAAAGCAGAATGCCGACAATGCCGAAGCGGCCAATCAGCTGGCAGCTACGGCCCGCGATACTGCCGAAAAGGGCGGCAGCGTGGTTCAAAACGCCGTGACAGCCGTGACGCAGATCGAGGAAAGCGCGCGCAAGATTTCCGACATCGTCGGCCTGATTGACGAGATTGCTTTCCAGACAAACCTGCTGGCACTGAATGCCTCGGTCGAGGCGGCGCGGGCCGGCGAGGCCGGCAAGGGCTTTGCCGTGGTGGCGCAGGAAGTGCGCGCGCTGGCCCAGCGTTCGGCCGATGCCTCGAAGGATATCAAGGCCCTAATCCAGGACTCCAATGCCCAGGTCAAGACGGGCGCCAGCCTTGTGAACCAAACCGGGGCCAGCCTAGTCGAAATCGTCAGTGCCGTGAAAAAAGTGGCTGATATCGTGGGCGAGATTTCCTCGGCCAGCCGCGAGCAGGCTGTTGGCCTCGACGAGGTGAATACGGCCGTGGCCAATATGGACGAGATGACCCAGCGCAACGGCGCCCTGGTGGAACAGACCACGGCCTCGGCCCAGGCGATGGCCCGCCAGGCCCAGGAACTGGCGGATTTGGTAGGACAATTCCGCATCTGAGGGTGACAATTTAGCGTTTGACCCGCCCGTCCGGCGCGTTATACCCATCCGGCATTGTTTCCACAGGAGGTCGGTATGGCCACGGACGCCATCAGGGTCGCGATTTTGGGTGCCAGCGGTTACACGGGCGCGGAGCTGCTTCGCGTCCTGCTGCGTCATCCGCGCGTCCGCGTGGTGGCCCTGACTGCCGACCGGAAAGCCGGTGAGGGGATCGAGACGGTCTTCCCGCAATTCCTCGGTCTGGGCCTGCCCAGACTGGTGACCATACAGGAAGTGGACTGGAGCGGTGTCGATGCCGTGTTCTGCGCCCTGCCGCATGGCACCACCCAGGAAGTCATCGCCGGCCTGCCGACGCATCTGAAGATCGTCGACCTGTCGGCCGATTTCCGGCTGCGGGACCCGGCTGAGTATGCCAAGTGGTATGGCCATGAACACCGGGCGCCGAAGCTGCAGGAAGAGGCGGTTTACGGCCTGACTGAGATGTACCGGTCCGGGGTTGCCACGGCGCGGCTGGTGGCCAATCCGGGTTGCTATCCCACCTCGGCCCAGTTGCCGCTGCTGCCGCTGCTGGCCGCCGACCAGATCGATCCCGATGATATCGTGATTGATGCCAAGTCAGGCGTGTCTGGGGCCGGTCGCGCGGCCAAGGAAGGCTCGCTGTATTGCGAGGTGGGCGAGGGTACCCATGCCTATGGCGTTGGTTCTCACCGGCATGGCCCGGAGATCGAGCAGATCCTGTCCGAGACCGTTGGCCGCCCGATCGTGGTGAATTTCACGCCGCATCTGATGCCGATGAACCGCGGCATGCTGTCGAGCATTTACGTGAAGCTGAAGCCGGGCGTGAGTGCCGACGACCTGCGGGCCACGCTGTTGCAGCGTTATGCCGACGAGCCCTTCGTGCAGATTACGTCTCAGGGCGTGGCGCCGCAGACGCGGCATGTGCGCGGCACCAATGCCTGCCATATCGGCGTGTTTCCCGACCGGGTGAAGGGCCGTGCCATGCTGTTCTCCGTCATCGATAATCTGATGAAGGGGGCCAGCGGCCAGGCCGTGCAGAATTTCAACGTGATGTACGGCCTGCCGGAGACCACCGGCCTGGATCAGATCGCCCTGTTCCCGTGAGTCTGGTGCTGTCTTTTGGCGACCGGCATCCGGCCATCGCGCCGGATGCCTTCGTCGCGCCGAATGCCACCGTGATCGGCGATACCGATATTGGTGCCCGCAGCTCGATCTGGTTCGGCTGTGTCCTGCGTGGTGATGTCAACAGCATCCGCGTTGGTTCCGATACCAATATCCAGGACGGCACTGTGGTTCATGTCACGCGGGCCAAATTCGGCACCGTGATCGGCTCAGGCGTTACCATCGGCCATCTGGCCCTGGTTCATGGCTGCACCCTGGAAAACCATTCCTTCGTCGGTATGCAGGCCACGGTGATGGATGGCTGCGTGATCGAAAGCGAGGGCATGCTGGCGGCGGGCGCCTTGCTCACCCCTGGCAAGCGTATCGCCAGCGGTGAACTCTGGGCCGGTCGCCCAGCCAGGTTGATGCGTCGTCTTGATACGGATGAATTGCGGAATATCCATGAGACGGCGGCCCATTATGCCCGCCTGGCGGCCAGTTACCGGGCCCAGCTGGCAACGACTCGTTAAGACTTTCTTGAATTCCGGCCGCTAGCCTCACACATTCACTGCAAGGATTCACACGGCCGCAGCGATCATGCCGGGCCGTGCAGCGGATGGAAACATGAGCGTCGGCGCCACCCATTCCCCCTGGCCGGATGATCTGTACGATCAGATCAAAGCGCATGGGGAATTTCTGTCCGGGAAACTGGGCAAGCTGACGCGGGGCAAGCAGCTCACCCTGGTTGGCGCCGACCTTACCGGCATCAAACTGGTCGGCATGAACCTGCAGCGCACCGTGTTCCGCAGCTGCCGCTTTTACTGCGCCGATCTGCGCAATTCTGATTTCAGCCAGGCGGTGCTCACCGGCTGCGACTTTTCCGGCGCCGACCTCACCAATGCGCGTTTCGTATGGGCCAACCTGCGTGGCGCCGACCTGTCGCGGGCGATCCTCAAAGGAACCCGCTTCGAGAATGCCGACATGCGGCCGATGACCGATCCGCCAGTGCCGCCGCATGGCAAGGGTGGTGTGGTGTCGCTGAAGGACACGACGCTGCATAACACCAATCTGACGCAGGCCAAGCTGCTGGGCGCCTCTTTCGTGGGCGCCATTCTGGATGGCGCCATCCTCGACAATGCCGACCTGGAAGGCGCCGATTTTTCCTATTCGACGCTGAGCAAGGTGCAGTTCAGGAACGCCAAGCTGCATG
This sequence comes from Ferrovibrio sp., assembly GCF_029255545.1. Classification (GTDB taxonomy): domain Bacteria; phylum Pseudomonadota; class Alphaproteobacteria; order Ferrovibrionales; family Ferrovibrionaceae; genus Ferrovibrio. Next base: position 61,950 of record NZ_JANLJJ010000022.1, read on the forward strand.
ATGCGAATTTCAACCTTGCCGACTTTCCGCCGGAAATGCTGCGTGAATTGCAGGGCACAGGCGCCAGGTTGCCAAAGGAAGTTGCGTCGGAAGTGATCGAACAGGTGCTGCGCGACCATCAGAGCTGGATCGAGTCTGAAGGCCAAACCGGCAGGCGGGCGATCATGTCGGGCTGGTATCTGTCGCGGGCGCATCTGGCGCAGGCCAACCTGAATGGCGCCGATTTGCGGGCCGCCAATCTGTCGAATGCCAACCTGCATGGCGCCAAGCTGATCTGTACGGATTTGCGCGAAGCCAATCTGATGTACAGCAATATGACCGATGCGGATTTCCGTGGCGCCCTGATCGAAGGATCGCGCGGACTTCCGGTGGTGCTGAACGACAAGAAGAACTAGGTCAGCGACGGCGTTGGGTCGGGCTGGCAGCGGGTTTGGGGCCGTTCGCGTTGAGGCCCTTCACCGCGCGCAGGATGCGTCGCCATACCAGCGTGCCGGCGAAATCACCGCCCAGCGTCATTTCAGCCAGAACCTTGGTCGCATGGCTTTCCGCACGGCGGGGGCCATGGTCGGCGATCAGGTCGCGGGCGGCGCGCCAGATTTCGGCATCGGTGCTCATTGGCGGCAGACTGGCGGCAAAAGGTTAGCGAAAGGTAACAGAAGCAGCCTGAGACAGTCAGTCAGGCCATATCCTTCACTTTGTCCACCGCGACCCGCAGGCTTTCCAGCAAATCCTTTTCCATTTTTTCGGATGGTTTATGGATGCCCTGGGCCAGAACCACGTACATGGCATCGATATGGATGCTGATCACCTCAAGCTGGGCCTCGTTCGGAATGCCGAGTTTGCCGATGAAATCTTTCAGGGATTTGGCCAACTGGCTGAGCAGGGGATAACCGAAGGTGCCGCCCATGCCTTTGATGTCGAAAGCCAGCTCGGCAATCGTTTCCATGATGAAAATGCGGGACAGCGGATCGTCTTCCGCCGCTTTCACCTGAACTCGCATTTCGCGCAGGTTATTGAGGATTTCGTTGGCAAACTCGTCGGCGGAAGCCGCGATCACGGACTCGATCTTGGCGCGCACCTCGTCGGTCAGCGTCAGGTCGAGGCCGGTGGTGAAATTCACCGCCCGCTGGCGTAAATCCTGCGGCGCCTTGATAAAGCGCGGTTTGCTGATCCCCTTGGCCATCGCTCCACGACCTGACCGCCTTTTGACATACGGGATATTCCCGTCTGGCGGGTTATAGACGGCCAAGCTGTGTCTGTATATGGGGAGTGGTCCGCCAGCCCGGCGGCTGGACGGACCACTCATGCGTCAGGATCCCAGAATCCGGCCGTCTTTCTTGGTAATTACGACCACCGAGGGGCGTGGCGGCATGCCGGGCTGGAAATCGGGCCAGCGGGTGGCCGGATCCTCAAAGGTCGAACCCTTGCCACTCTTGGTGAACTTCTCGCCGCCATCGGCGGCCGGGTGCTGAACGGCCACAAACAGGGTTTTATCATCGGGCGTAAAGCAGGGGCCGCATATTTCGGCGCCCACCGGATTGCGGAAAAACTGCTTTGACAGGCCGCGATTGGGACCCTCGGTTTCCACCGCCCAGATGCCATCCGCGGTGCCACTGGCTTTCTGCCAGGCCTCGCCCTGATCGGTGCCGACCCAGAAGCGGCCCTGGCTGTCGAAGGCTGCGTTGTCGGGGCAGGCGAACCAGCCATTGGCACTGGTCTGCGTATGATATTTGCCGGCGACTTTCGGGTCGGCCGGATTGCCGGCCTGGAGCAGAATATTCCAGGCGAAGGTGTTGGCCGTATGATCGTTATCGGGCTGGATCATTTCGATGATCTGGCCCCACTGGTTCCCGGCGCGCGGATTGGCGGCATCGACCTGTTCGGGCTTGCGGCGGCTGTTGTTGGTCATGATCGCATAGACCTTGCCATTCACCGGATTGACCTCGATCTCCTCCGGCCGATCCATCTTGGTGGCACCAAGCAGATCGGCAGCGCGACGGGCCTCGATCAACACGTCGGCCTGGCTGCTGAAGCCATTGGCCGGGGTGAGCGGGCCCTGGCCATAAACCAGCGGCAGCCACTCGCCACGACCATTGGCGTCGTATCTGGCGACAAACAGCGTACCGTCATCGAGCAGGTTCATGTTGGCCTGGCGATTGCCCGGGTTATAGCGGCCGCGCGTGATGAACTTGTATACGTATTCAAAACGCTCATCGTCGCCGGAATAAACCGCCACCCGACCATCCTTGTTCACCACGACCGTGGCGCCTTCATGTTTGGTGCGACCCAGCGCTGTGCGCTTCTTCGGGGTGGATTTCGGGTCATATGGGTCGATCTCCACGACCCAGCCATAGCGGTTGGCTTCGTTCGGTTCCTTGGTGACATCGAAACGGTCATGGAACTTCGCCCAGGCATACCAGTTGCCGGGGACGCCATAACGTTTGTGATTTCCTTCCTCGGGATGTCCGGCTTCCAGCTTGCCGCCGAAATAGCCATGGAAATTCTCCTCACCGCTGAGCATTGTGCCCCAGGGCGTGACGCCGCCGGCACAATTGTTCAGGGTGCCGATCACGTGCCGACCGCTGGGGTCTGTCTTGGTTTTGACCCGGGCATGCCCAGCAACCGGGCCGCTCAGTTCGCAGAGTGAGGCCAGGCCATCGACGCGGCGGCCAAACAGGCTGCCGCTGACCAGCGACCATTTGCCATCTGCGTTCTTTTGTATCTCGACAACCGACATGCCATGGGCAGCCATTTCGATATCGACCAGATTCTGGGTCATATCGCGGAACAGAACTTCCTTGCTGTCCTGTCGCGCCATGCCCGGGAACATCAATTCCTCGTTCGTGTACTCATGATTTATGACGAGCATGCCACGGTTGGGGTTGCCGCTGCCCAGCGGCAGGGGCATGTAGGCGATGTAATCGTTGTTGTAGCCGAACTGCTTCTGCTGTGCGGCGGCTGTTTGCCGGTGGGGATCGAAAGGCGGTGCATCAGGCGTGACCGGATCGCCCCAGCGGATCAGTACATCAGCATCATAACCTTCCGCGATATGGTGGGTGCGGTCGACGCCATGAGGCACTTCCTTGAAATTGAAGCTGTGGCGGGTGCCGTTGGCCTGGGCGTCTGCCTTGCCAATCGGCAATCCGGCGCTCAGGGCGATGCCAGCGGCACTGCCGGCCAGCAGGCCTTTCAGGACGTCGCGGCGGCCGTAGCGCTGCTGTACCACGTCGCCGATAGCCGGGTTGACGCTATGGTTAATGCCAACATTCTGGGAGTCTTCATAGGCTTCGCTCCGGCTGCGGCCGTCGAAGGTAGGGCGGGTCATGCTGTTCTCCTGGTCTCGGCTCTGATTCGTCCGGTACAGGATGGGTAGCGCCGGTATGTGACGGGATGATGAAGTAAATTTCTCAACTTGTGGTGCATTTTACGGGGGTGCCTTCGACTAAAGTCGGGTGTAATCATTCGGATACCCCCCGGGCGTTCACTTCCACAAGTACCCCCGGTTTGCGCTAATCTTCACGAGGCGCGGCATGATCGAAAAGACGACAAAACAAATCGCGCAGAACATGGATGGGGTGAAGCAGCCCATCGGGGAGGAAGTATGCGGGTTCTGACCAATCTGCCACTGGGGCTGCGGCTGGGATTGGCGATGTTGGCGTTGCTCGTCGCTGCTGCCGGGTGGATGTGGAGCGCCGGCCAGGCCGGGACGCAGTATGCGGTGGCGGCAGGCATTCTGGCCCTCGTGATCGGCACCATTTTTATCGCTTCGCTCACGGCCGGCCAATCGCGCCTTCACGCGGCGTTGCAGGACTGGCCGAAATCGGCTCCGGTCGGTGAGGGGGCCGAACCCCTGCAGCGGCTGGCCCGGCTCTGGCGTGAAGGAGAAGCGCGCCAGCAGGCCCTGCAGGGCCGCATCGATGAACTCGAGGCTGAACTTGTACGGATCCGTCAGGCCGATACGGCTGTGCTCGACGAAATGGCGGAGCTCTGCCGTTCGATTGGGGGTGGCGTGCTGCACCAGCGGGTTTCCGATCATGATGGCGAGGAAGCCGCCCACCGGTTGGCTGAGCGTTTCAACCACATGGCGGAAACGCTGGATTCGGTGGTTGGCGACCTGAAGGCCCTGTTCGGCCGTATGGCCGAGGGCGATTTGTCGGATGGCATTCCCAATCATCGCGGCGGTGACTTCGCCGTTATGCGTGAAGGCGTGGTGCAGGCGATTGATCGGCTGGGCAATGTGATCGGCACCATCGTGCAGGCGGCCAACACCATTTCTGCCGCCACGGTGCAACTGACCCGTGAAGCGAAGGGGCTGGCAGAGAGTGCCGAGGCGCAATCCACCAGTCTTGACCGCACGGCTGCCGACGCCGCGTCGCTGAGCGAGGCGGCGCGGGCCAATGAGGCCGCAGCCAAACGCGCCAACCAGCGGGCCGGAGAGGCGAGGGCGGCGGCCCAGAATGGTGTCCAGGTGGTGCGCCGTTCGATTGATGCGATGAATGAAATGGCCGATATGTCGCACCGCATCTCGGAGATCACCTCGCTGATCAACGAGATTGCCTTCCAGACCAATCTTCTGGCCCTGAACGCGTCGGTCGAGGCCGCGCGCGCTGGCGAAGCCGGCAAGGGTTTTGCCGTGGTGGCGCAGGAAGTGCGCGCCCTGGCGCAACGCTCTGCCAACGCCTCAAAAGATATTGGCGCCATCATCAAGCAATCCGACGACAAGGTGAAATCCGGCGTCACCCTGGTCAGTGAAACCGGAACGGTGCTGAACCGCATCGTCGAGGCGATTGATTCGATGGGCCAGCAACTCGGCGAGATCGAGCATGCGAGCACCGACCAGTCGAGCCGCGTGAACGGCGTGACCCATGCGATCACGGACATGAACGCGGCGACGCGCGGTTACCTGTCCGTGGTGCAACGGACCGGCGCTGCGATTCAGGATATCGACCAGCAGGTCGCCAACCTCGCCACCCAGATCGGGTTCGTCACGACTACGGCGGACCGGCCATTCCTGGTCGCGGCCAAGCAGGCTGCCGCCGAGATCAGTGGCCTGTTTGAAGAGGCGATCCGGCGCGGCGAGATGAGCATGGAAGATTTCTTTGACGAGAATTATGCCCCGATCAAAGGAACCAATCCGCAGCAGTTCATGACCCGCTTCGTCAAGTTCACGGATGCTCACCTGCCGAAAATTCAGGAGCCGTTGCTGGAATCGAACTCGTCGATTGCCTTCTGCGCCGCCATCGACCGCAACGGCTTCCTGCCGACGCATAACCTGAAATACTCTCAGCCTCAGGGCAAGGATCCGGTCTGGAACGCGGCTAATTCACGCAACCGCCGCATGTTCAACGACCCGGTTGGCCTGGCCTGCGGCCGGAATGAAAAGTCGTATCTGCTGCAATGCTATCGCCGGGATATGGGCGGCGGCGTTTACGTGCTGATGAAGGATATGTCCGCGCCGGTGATTATCCAGGGCCGGCACTGGGGCGGCTTCCGCATCGGCTATAAGATCTGAGGCAAAAGAAAGAGCGGGCAATTTCTTGCCCGCTCTGGGTCGTCAGGAAAATCCGCGGATCAGACCCGCTCAATCACCATGGCAATACCCTGGCCGACGCCGATGCACATGGTGCAGAGGCCATAGCGGCCGCCGGTGCGCTCCAGATGGTTCAGCGCCGTGGTGATCAGGCGCGCGCCGCTCATGCCCAGCGGATGGCCAATGGCAATTGCGCCGCCATTGGGATTTACATAAGTGGCATCGTCGGGAACTTTCAGTTCGCGCAGGACGGCGAGGGCCTGCGCCGCGAAAGCCTCGTTCAGCTCGATCACATCCATGTCGCGGATGCTCAGGCCCGCCTTGGCCAGAACCTTCTCGGTGGCGGGAACCGGCCCAATGCCCATGATGCGGGGCGGCACGCCGGCTGCGGCGGTGGCAATAATGCGACCGCGCGGCGTCAGGCCATGCTTCTTGGCGGCGGCCTCGGCGGCCAGAATCAGGGCTGCGGCGCCGTCATTCACCCCGGAGGCATTGCCGGCTGTCACCGTGCCGCCCTGGCGGAATGGCGTTGGCAGTTTGGCCAGCGCTTCGATCGAGGTGTCGCGCGGATGTTCGTCGCGGTCCACCACGACAGGATCGCCCTTGCGGCTGGGGATGGTAACCGATGTGATCTCCGCCTCGAACAGGCCAAGCTTGATCGCGTTGAGCGCGCGCTGCTGGCTGCGCAGGGCAAAGGCATCCTGATCGGCGCGGCTGATCTGGAACTGCTCGGCCACGTTCTCGGCGGTTTCCGGCATGGAATCGACGCCGTATTTCTGCTTCATCAGCTTGTTGACGAAACGCCAGCCAATGGTGGTGTCATGGATTTCAACGGTGCGCGAGAATGCGCTTTCCGCCTTGGCCATTACGAAGGGCGCGCGGCTCATGCTCTCCACGCCGCCAGCGATAACCAGATCGAGTTCACCGGTCTTGATGCCGCGGGCGGCGCTGCCCGCTGCCTCAAGGCCGGAACCGCACAGGCGATTCACGGTGGCGCCAGGAACCTTCTCGGGCAGGCCAGCCAGCAGCAGGGCCATGCGGGCGACGTTGCGGTTGTCTTCGCCGGCCTGGTTGGCGCAACCGAAAATTACGTCGTCGATGGCGTCCCAGTCGACGGCCGGGTTGCGTTGCATCAGTGCCTTGATTGGCACGGCGCCCAGATCGTCGGCGCGGATGCTGGACAGGGCGCCGCCATAGCGGCCAACGGGCGTACGAATGGCGTCGCAGATGAATGCCTCGGTCATGTGTCTCTCCCTAGGGTCTTTCGGCCGAGTGGAACGATACCGCAGAATGGCCTGAGTCTGATCAGACCGGCGGGGTGCGGCTGATGATGGCCGAGTAAAGCGCCGAGTCAACATTCCCACCCGAGGCAACGGCAATCACCGTGCGGTTAGCGCACGGCACTTTGCCATTCAGGACGCTGGCCAGCGCGGCGGCGCCGCCGGGTTCGACGACGAGTTTGAAGTAATGAAACGCGGTGGCAATGGCGGTCTCCACCTCGGCATCAGTCGCTGAAACGGCGCCGGCCAGATTGGCGCTCATCACGCCAAAGGTGATGTCGCCCGGATGCGGGGCCATCAGGGCATCGCAGAACGTATTACCCTTGCCGGCATGGCTGACGATCCTGCCTGCCTTCAGGGAAAGGTCGATATCGTCGAACTGGTCCGGCTCGGCGCAGTAAACCTCGGTGCCGGGCAGGCGATCCTTGATCGCCAGCGCAACGCCCGAGATCAGGCCGCCGCCGGAAGCGGGCGCCAGAACCGCATCGGGAACAATATCGCGTTCGGCACATTGCGCGGCGATTTCCAGGCCGATGGTACCCTGGCCCGAGATGATGAAGGGATCGTTGAAAGGCGGGACCAGCGTCATGCCGCGTTCGTCGCAATAACGCCGCCCGATCGCCTCGCGATCTTCCTTGTAACGATCGTAGAGCACCACCTCGGCGCCATAGGCACGCGTGTTGGCGATCTTGATCGCCGGCGCGTCGCTCGGCATCACGATCACCGCCGGCGCGCCGCACAGGCGTGCGGCCCAGGCGGCGGCCTGGGCGTGGTTGCCCGACGAGAAGGCGACGATGCCGCGTTTGCGCTCTTCGGCATCCAGCCGGCTGATTCGGTTATAGGCGCCACGGAACTTGAACGAGCCGGTTACCTGCAAAGGCTCGGCCTTGATCAGCAGACGCCCACCGAGCTTCTCGTTCAGGAAACGGTTTTCCAGCAGCGGCGTCTGCACGGCGATGCCGCGCAGGCATTTGGCGGCATTTTCCACATCGGCAACGGTCGGCAGCGGTGGCCGTTTGGCTGGAGCGTTCATGAAGCGGTTCTCCGAAATCGTATTTGGCTCAACATTGCCGGACCCCGAACCCGGCAGGGCTGGTTTATATCATGCGGTCGCGCAGGCTCTACAGTCTGGCCAGAAAGGCGTCGATAGCAGCCACGGCTTCAGGTTCGTCCAGTTGCGGTACGTGGCCGACATCTGGCACGGTCACCGCAACCATGCCGGCATGTTCGCGTTTCATCCGCACCAGGGTCTCGGCCGTCAGGATGTCTGACAGTGTACCACGCAGGGCCAGCAGCGGGACATGGCGCAAGCCGCGAAATAGCGGCCAGAGATCAGGCAGGGGCTGCCTGGCCTGTTCGCGCATGGCCTGGGCGATGTTCAGGTCGTAATCCAGTCGCAGGCCACCACGAGAGGTATCTTCGGTGAAGGTGGCGCGGGCGATGCGCATCCAGCTGTCGCTGCCAAGCTTTGGATAGGCTGGGGCATATGTGCGCTGCAGGATGGCCATGGCCGTTTCGTAATCCGGTGCGAAAATCGGATTGCCGATATACCCCGCAATCCGCTGGCGGCCTGACTCGCTGACATCAGGGCCGACATCATTGAGGATCACGCCGGCCAGCGCGGTTGGCATGGCGGTGGCCATCGCCATGGCCATGATGCCGCCCATCGAAGTCCCGAGCACGACCACGCGATGCAGATGGGTGACGGCCAGCAGATGTTGCAGGTCGCTGAGATAAACGGATGGCTGGTAGTTGGATGAATCTGGATCGTAGGCCGAGCGGCCGCGGCCACGGAAATCGAAGCAGATCACGCGCCGTTCAGCCGCATGCCGCAGGGCGAAATCGTGAAAGTCCCTGGCGTTGCGGGTCAGGCCGGGCAGGCAGAGCAGGGGAAGGCGCGTTGCGTGGCGTTGGCCGTAATCGCGGTAATACAGACGCAGATCATCCTGGGCGTGGAAGTAATGCTCGGTGAATTCTCCGGCTGCCATGTGGTTCAGCAGTCTTCGCCGCTGCAGGCCTGCCGCACCGTGCCGCGCATATCGACGTAGAGGCGTTCAAGATTCGTCTGCCTGTTGCCCAGCAGGACGCGGTAAATCTGCACGCCTTCCAAAACCCGCTGCACATAGTTCCGCGTTTCCGAGAAGGGAATCAATTCGATCCAGTCGATCACATCGACATGCGGCTGACGCGGATCACCCCAATCGCGGATCCAGCGCCGAACCCGGCCTTCGCCGGCATTATAGGCGGCCAGAGCCAGCACGTAATTGTTGCTCCAGTTCTGCAGCAGGCCATTCAGGTAATAGGCGCCGAGGCGAACATTGTAACTGGCATCGTTGGTCAGGCTGGCCTGCTGGTATGCGGTTTTTATCTCTTTGGCGACGCCCTTTGCGGTTGCCGGCATCAACTGCATCAGACCACGCGCGCCGGCTGGCGAAACCGCGAACTGGTTGAACTCGCTTTCCTGTCGCGACAGGGCCAGGACCAGGGCGGTCTCCGGCGCGCTGGTATGCAGCATCGGCTCGACCAGCGGGAAACTCTCCCGGACCAGGATGATGTTCTGCCGTGCCGATCGTTTGGTCGCGGTCACGGCAAGATCGACCCGGCGCAGATTGCGGGCCAGTTGCGCCACCAGTTTGTGTTCTTCCGGGTTATCCGCGGTATGCACCAGTCGCAGGATGAATGGGCGTAGGCGGTCTTCCTGATCCAGTTCGACCAGGATACGGGCAACCCGCACCACCTCCCGTCGTTCGAAATGCCGCGTCGTCTCGGCGCTCACCTGGGTTGACTCGGGAAGTTCGAGCGGACTTCCGGGGTTGATGGCATGGGCAGCAAGCTGGCCGTAGAACGTGGTGCTGTGCCGGGCTGCCTCGGCATAGGATAGCCGGGCCTGTTCGGCGTTGCCGAATGCGTCATGGGTACGGCCGAGCCAGTAGCCGGCGCGGGACAGGCTGACCGGATAGCGCACGCTGTCCTGCAGCTTCGTGAAATGCTTCAGCGCCGTCTGCGGTTCCTGCAGCAGGCGCAATGCTATCCAGCCGGCCAGCCATTCGGCTTCCGCCAGGGCGCTGCCGCCTTTCAGGCCATGGCCGGCCGCCAGCCGATAGGCTTCCGAGATACGGCCCTCGGCCATCGCCTTGCGGGCGCGGTGATGCCGCTCAACCCACCATTTCTCGGCCCGGCCAAGATCGTCAGGCGCGTTGTAAAGCAGGGCTTCCACGCCGTCGTCCATGCCGCGTTTGCGCTGCCAGCGCAGGCGGTCATAGGCCAGGCCGCCATCCTCGCGCAGCTGCGCCGGCAGGCCGGCGACCAGTTTCTCCGCCCCGGCGACGTTACTGGCAAGCGCGATGCGGGTTTCCGCCAGCCGGCGGGCATCGGTGTCCAGACGTGGCAGCATGCGCCGGGCGGCCTCGATATTGGCATCCCACAACAGCCGGTCGGTGCGGGCGGCATTGTCGGCATTGGAAAAACGCTGACCGAATTCCGCCCACAGGATTTTCTCGTCGCGCAGCGCCAGATTGCCGTCCACCCAGGCGCGCCGCATCACCGGGAAGGCCTCTGCCTCGCGGCCCAGCCGCAGCAGGGCCTCTCCCAGCCGCAGCAGGCCGAGGCCGGTTTCCGGCGGGTGGGCATCGAACCAGGCAATGATGCGCCCATCGCCGGTTGCGCCGTTCATGGCCTCCTCGGCGCGACGCAGCAGGGCTTCGCGGGCCGGCCAGTCCGGCTTGGTTTCGATGAAGCTGGCGATATCCTCGAAAGAAGCGCCGCTATTGGCGGCCTGAAGCCAGAGCCAGCGGATCAGCTGCGGGATCAGCGGGTCGCGGGCGGCGGCTGCGATCCGGCGGGCGGCATCGAAACGCCTCGCTTCGGCCTCCTGCAGCGCCTTGCGGCCGATCTCGCGGTCGGCGGCGCTGAGCAGGGTATGCTTGGCAGGCAGCTGGGTCTGTTCGGGGCGGGCCGGCGGCGTGCCGCGGCGCGGCTTGCTGGCCGGCAGCGGAGCGGTGGCGGATGCCGAGGCCAGCTCGGCGGCCGGCTTGGTTTCCGGCGTCGGCTGGCGGGCGGTGGCCGATGCGGTCCAGGGGGCGAACCAGCCCAGGACAAGCCCACCCAGCAGGGCCAGGCTGAGAGGCCGGCGCCAGCGGCGGGAGGGACAATCGATACAATGCTGCGACACGGCGAATCTTTCGCAAATCCAAATACATGATAACAGGCCGCGGAGCTTGGCAAAAGCGCGGCTTGCCCTTGATGGAGGCTGCCGGCACGGGTAAGGTCGCAGCTTATCCGTTTGTAACGCGCAAAGGTAAAGGAACCACCATGTTCAAGGGCTCGTTCGTCGCACTGATCACCCCGTTCAGGAAGGGGAAGGTGGACGAGAAAGCGTTCGGCGATTTCGTCGAATGGCAGATTGCCCAGGGCACGCATGGCTTGGTGCCGGTCGGCACCACCGGCGAGTCCCCGACCCTGAGCCATGACGAGCACAAGCGCGTGGTTGAGATCTGCATCGAGGCCTCCCATGGCCGCGTGCCGGTGATGGCCGGCACAGGCTCGAACTCGACCGATGAGGCGATCGAGCTGACCCGCCATGCCCAGGAAGCCGGCGCCGATGCCGCGTTGATCGTGACGCCGTATTACAACAAGCCGACCCAGGCCGGCCTGTATGCCCATTACAAGGCGATCCACGACGCGACGAAGATCCCGATCTTCATCTACAATATCCCGCCGCGCTGCGTGATCGACATGTCGGTGGAGACCATGGCGGCGTTGTCCAAGCTGCCGCGCATCCGCGGCGTCAAGGATGCTACCGGCAATATCGAGCGCCCGCTGCTGCAGCGTATCGCCTCGGGCCCGAAATTCTGCCAGCTCGATGGCGATGATACCACCGCGCTGGCCTTCAACGCGCATGGCGGCACCGGCTGCATCTCGGTGACCGGCAATATCGCGCCCAGGCTGGTGGCGCAGATGCAGGAAGCCAGCCTGTCGGGCGATCATGCCAAGGCGTTGGCGATCCAGGAAAAGCTGATGCCGCTGCACAAGTCGCTGTTCGCCGAGACCAGCCCAGGCCCGGTGAAATATGCCGCCGAGCTGCTGGGTATCTGCTCGGCCGAACTGCGCCTGCCGATGGTGCCGCCCAGCAAGGCAACCACCGACCGCGTGAAGGCATTGGTCAAGGCGCTCGGCCTGACCGGTCCCAAGCAGAAGTCGGGGAGCAAGAGCGCCCCCGGCAAGGCCTCGGCGAAGAAAAAGAAGAAGTAATCATTCATGGCATTCGAACCGCGCACGGTGGCTGATAACCGCCGCGCGCGCTACGACTATCATCTGGACGACACCTTCGATGCCGGCATCGTATTGGTCGGCTCCGAAGTCAAAAGCCTGCGCGGCGGCCGCGCCAGCATCCAGGACGCCTATGCGGCCGAGCAGGATGGCGAGATCTGGCTGATCAACTGCCATATCCCGGAATATCATGGCGCCAACCGCTTCAATCACGAGCCGCGCCGGCAGCGCAAATTGCTGCTCAAGCATAAAGAGATCGACAAGCTGATCGGCGCCCTGAAGCGCGGCGGCGTGACTTTGGTGCCCCTGAGCATATATTTCAACGAGCGTGGTCGGGCCAAGGTCAAGATCGCGCTCGCGCGCGGCAAGAAGCTGCACGACAAGCGCGAGACGGAGAAGGCGCGCGACTGGGATCGCGAGAAGCACCGGCTGCTGCGCACCAAAAGCAGGGAATGACCGCAGTATCCTTATGGAGGCGGCGATGAGTGACGAGGAGTACAAGCCGGGCCTGATTGGCCAGATCAGGGACAAGTTGATTGCCTCGAAGCAGCAATGGGCGAAAGACGGCCGCCTGCTGACGGGGGAAACCGCGACGCCGAACCAGCGGCGCCTGCCGCCGGGCCAGCGCCTGGTGCGCGACTGGCCGGTGCTCGATCTCGGCGTGCAGCCCAACATCCTGCTCGACCGCTGGCAGCTCAGCGTTGGCGGCCTGGTGCAGAATCCGGTCAAGCTGACCTGGAACGATTTCCTCGACCTGCCGCAGATGGATACCGTATCCGACATCCATTGCGTTACCGCCTGGTCGCGCTACGACAACCGCTGGAGCGGTGTGCTGGCCAGCGATTTCCTCAGGCTGGTGAAGCCACATGCCGATGCCCGTCATATCGTGTTCCAGTCCTATGATGGCTATGCCACCAACGTGACGCTGGAGATGTTTTCAGCCGCTGACGTGCTGCTGGCGCATTCCTGGGATGGCGCGCCGCTGACGCGCGAACATGGCGGACCCGTGCGTATCGTGATGCCGAAATTCTATTTCTGGAAATCGGCGAAATGGATCAAACATATCGCCTTCCTCGACCGCGATGCACCGGGCTACTGGGAAGTGCGCGGCTATCACAATACCGGCAACCCGTGGAAGGAAGAGCGTTACGGCTAAGCCGGCGGGGGCCATTGCATGTCGGGGTCCAGCGGATAGATCGGTCGCGGTACCTGCCGCCAGGGCACGTTCTGCAGCACCGGGGTGGTCAGGCCGGGCACATCGACCTCGACGATACGGTCATCGGGGAAAAACTCGTCGAAGGCGGCCCGGAAATGGCCGCGTGATTTCACCACCAGGCTTCGTTGCCTGGCGATGTCGATGCCGAAGGTTTCGAAATACATCGGATCCAGCGCCTGGTGCCGGATCGCGGTTACCACAACCTGGATGCCGCCAACGGCAATCACGGCCGAAGGCCCGATATCGAGCGTGCGGCCCGCCGCCATGCCGCGACGGCCGACGAAGATGCCGTTGCTGAGCGCGACGACCTTGCCTGGTGCCGTGAAAGGCTCGGAGAAGGTGGTGGTTTCGCTGCGATTGAAGCGCGCCTTGAATTCTGCGCCGAGGCCCAGCCGATGTGCCTCGGCAGCCAGCTCCGGGTCGAAAACCGGCCCGATGGCGCAGCCGGTTACCCCCGCCTTGTGGAAGGCGGCGAGGATGTAGGACGTGTTGCCACGACCGCCGCCGCCGGGATTGTCGGCCACGTCGGCGAACAGTAGCGCGGGCCGGGCCGC
>NZ_JANLJJ010000023.1 GCF_029255545.1 Ferrovibrio sp.
CTGACCGCCAGGCAGGGCCGCATCACGCGCTGCCGAGCGTGATGCGGCCGACTGGGGGTTACATGAAAGGAAAGATTATTCTCCAGTGACGGTCTATATCGAAGTCTTCTTCGGATAGGTCGGCCTGGGGCAACCAGGCGCCGAAGGCGTCTTCGACAAGCCCCTCCCGCGCTGTAACGAGTAAATTGTGAGGGGTCGGGCTTTTGCGGATGAAATAGCCGATGCGATAATAATCCTCGTCATCGAGTTGTGCATCGCTGTATGAGATTGCCAGCGCAACATCGGCATTATCAGGAAGAAACCTGTAGGACCCCTTCGCATTCTTGCTCAGACTGGCCTCAAGGCATTCGCTGTTGATCTGTGCCATCTCGGATAGAACCGAACATATTTTGATGGCCTCGCCGACACCAACGTGATCTCGATCCTTCCAGAACCTCAATCCGGTTGCGGGAAACCTGTATGAAAACAGCTCCCTGTCATCACGAGCAAGGCGAATGCGATCTCCCCAGTTTTTCTCGGCATTTCTATCGATCCTCCTTATGTAATTCGCTGTGCTATTGATGATGTTTTGATGCGTCATTTCTACTGACGCCGCACCTTTCCAGACGAAATCCGGTACCGTGAAAAGATAGGCGCGACAACAATTGAGGATGGAATAATAAATCAAGTACGGAGTTGGGATAAAAAGCTTCCTATCATCCGCGTAATCGGCCGACGCTATCATGATGCTTGCCGCGATAATGTATTTGACCGCTAGGTAATGCCTGATGAGCCATATCGTGTTTAATTCATTGGTCCAGGCCTTGGTCGGCGTGCTGAAAAACTTTCGCGTTCCGTCGCAATAGGCCTGTATATCGTCTTCCGCAAATTGGTGTTTCAGGTTTTGGTATTCAAAGCCGCAGTCAATGCCTGTTGGTTTCTTCAAATTTGCAACCCCCGTCAAATGCCAGTGAAGAACGGCTATTCTTCCTGGAAAGAGACTTAACCATGGTGCCGAAAACGCATCTCCATGCCGGCATTCCTGGATGGCATACCGCAAAAATGGCGTCCCCGGAGAGATTCGAACTCCCGACCCGCTGCTTAGGACGCAGCCGCTCTATCCAGCTGAGCTACGGGGACGCTGGGCTTTCCGGCCGGACCCTAACCGGGGCGGCGGCCGGCCGCAACTGCCGGTCCGGGCCCGGCGGCGGAACGGTCGCCGCTCGCGGACGGCTATTCGAGCAGCCGCGCCTGGCGCAGGGTCTGCGGCAGGTTTTCCGCCATCATCTGCCTGAACTGGCCCGCGATGCTGTCGCGATGTTGGACCGGGGCATCGAGGAACTGCGCCGGCACGGGAACATTCGGCGCGCTGATCGGCGATTTGATCGGGGCAAAGGACGACAGCAGGGATTCGCCGGCGGGAAAAGCCCGCATGTCGGCCTGCAGGGAGAAATCCGTGCCGTCGATCACGCTGACGATATAGGCGGCATGCAGTCGCGTATCGCCACCGCCAAACAGGCTGCCGATCCGCACCAGCCCGATGCCGGCGACCGACTGGTTGGTGCCGCGCACGCTGCTGTAGCCGGGCGTGATCAGGATGTAGGCATCAAGTTTTTCACCGCCCATCAGGTCGCGCACCACCTCGGGCACCATCGGGTGATCCTTCGCGAAAATGCCTTTCTCGCCCGGCCAGTGTTTCGGCTGGTCGACAAAGGCGCGCCGGTACCGCCCGAGATCGACCAGCTGATAGCGCGCAGACAGGGCCTGTATGGCGCCGGCGGTCATCACATCGTCGGCGCCGATATCCAGCTTGTCCTCGCGATAGCTGTTGCTGAAAGCGGTGACGCCGACGCCGCTGACCGAAAACCGGTCCTCCATCGCCGACAGAACGCCGACGCGTTTGTATGTTGCCGCCCGTTCCGTATTGATGGGCTGTGTCACGCAGCCGGCCAGCGCCAGCAGCAGCCCTGCGGCCGCGAGAAATTTACGCACCGGCATCCCCCATATTCGGCAAAAACCCGCGCTTGCAATGACTGCAACCTAGCCGCGCAGCAGCGGCGCTTCAACCGCGCGGCGAGGCCGCCCATATCCAAAAAGTAACCTGCCCTATCCGAATGGTAACCCTGTCCGGCGGCCGGCCGGCTGGCAGACTGGCCGCAGGATCCAGAGCGGCGGGAGAGGGTCATGGCGGCAGGACAGGACAGCAGCGCGTATCATGCCCATCTGCGCGCCCGGCTGCGCGACGGCGCCAGTTTCCTGGGCGCGGTGGAGTATTCCCCCGTCATGGCGGCGCCTGGCGCCCCGCTGGCCGGCGCGGCGGAGCGCGAAAACTGGGGCATCGCCATCGAGAATCTGCATTACGGCCTGCTCTGCCTGATGAGCGTCGAGGCCAGCCTGGTGGCGCGCGCGCCGGTGCCGCTGGCCGACATCCTGCAGGCCAGCGACCGGCATTATTGCGGCGCGCTGTTCCGCGACCTGCTGGCCGATTTCACCGAACATGCCGATTGCCGGCTGGCCCGGCTCAGCCCCGGCGGCCGCATCACCCTGCTCTCGCTGCTGCTGCAGGCCCTGCGCGTGGCCTATGGCAACCTGCTGGAGCAGGAGGCGGCACGCCTCGATCCCGACAGCATGACAGACCTGCAGATCACGCTCGACGGCCTCGGCCGCCGCCTCGCGCGCCATCCGGTCGCCTGAGCCCGGCCTGAAGCCGGGTCAGCGCTTTTTCTGCTGCTGCTGTTTCAGCGCCAGCAGGGCGGCGAACGGGCTGTCGGCCATCTTCGCCTCGTCCTCGCGGCGCTTTTCCTGCTCACGCTGGCGTTTGGCGACGATCGCCTTGTGCGAGCGTAAGTAAAGCGTCACATCGGTCTTTGTCTCCGGGTCGCGCGCGCTCACCGTCTTGTAGCCCAGGGCCCAGAGCAGGCGCTGCAGCTCGTCGGCGCCGCAGCCGGCCAGGTTCATCCAGGCGGTGTCGGGCAGGAAGCTGCCGAAGGGGCCCAGGCGCTTTTTTTGTTTCGGCGGCCCGGCATGCATCTCCGGCGCATGAATCTCCGGTATTGGCAGTTCGGCCGGCGCCTCAATTGCCTGTTCGATCTGTTCGCCCACCGGCTCGATCTGCTGCTCGGGTTCGGGCGCGACCTCGATGGCCTCCACTGGGATGGCCTCCACCGGAATAGCCTCCACCGGGATGGCAGGCGGTTCGGCCAGCGGCGCTTCGGTCTTCTGTTCCGGCTTCTGGATGGGCTGGCGCGATGCCTGCTCGGCCTTGCGCGCGCCCTCGGCGATGCGCTGCACGACATCCAGGCGGAAGGCCTGCCGGCCGGCGCGCAGGAAACCCGCCGCCAGCCACCAGGCATCGTCGCGCCATTCCAGGATCGGCAGCGAGGTCAGCCCCGGCGTCGGCGGCGCTTCCGGCGTCACGCCCTGATGCACCGCCCACAGCAACGTCTTGAGCTGCGTCGGCTTGGGCTTGAGCAGCTTGGGCACCAGGATATGCGTCTCGCCGAAGGTGACGCCCATCTTGCGCAACGGATGCCGCTCGGCCTGGCCCATATGGCGCACAAGATCAGAGACGTCGTCGCGTTTCAGCGCGCCGAGATTCTCCGCCAGCTGGAAGGCCAGGCCCCGCGCCGCGCCTTTCAGCTCGGCATCGCGCAAACGATACAGATCGCTCAAATGCTGGCGCAGGTGGCGCTTGAGCCAGCTGCCGAGCTTGTCCTCCACGGCCTTGCGCGTCTCAGCCGGCAGCTGGTCGTCGGCCAGCAATTGCAGCTTCGGCTCCAGCACCTCCGTGCCTTTGGCCAGCACGGCCAGCGGCACGCTCTCCTTGTCCGGCGTGATCAGCAGCAGCCCGCCTTCGCCCGACAGCGCGAAATTCTCGTCCGGCAGCGCCAGCAGGGCCTCGGCATGGGCCTGCAAAGCCGGGCCCAGCACGCGCAGCGCCGCCGAGCGCAGGATGCGGCGCTGCTCCACCGTGTCGTGGCCGACGGCGCGGAAGCGCAGGCCACGCACATGGCCGATGATCTCGCCTTCCACGGTCAGCGCGTCATCCTCGCCCAGTTGCACGTTCAGGCTGGCCGGGTCTTCCGCCAGGCCGCGGCTCAGCACGGAGGTGCGGCGGTCGACGAAGCGTTCGGTCAGTTTCTCGTGCAGGGCATCCGACAGCCTGTCCTCGATGCCACGGGTTTTGTCCTGCCAGCCCTGCGCATCCTCCAGCCAGCCGGCTCTATGCGCCACCGTCGTCCAGGTGCGGATATGCGCCAGCCGTTGCGACAGCGTGTCGATGTCGCCATCGGTGCGGTCGATGTTGCGCAGCTGCCCGGCCACCCAGTCCTGCGGCAGGCGGCCGTCGCGATCGACCAGGTGCACGTAGATCTGGGTCAGCAGCCGGGCATGGCTGTCGGCCAGGTCCTTGGCGAAATCGGGAATCGCGCAGACCTGCCACAGCAGCTCGACGCGGTCGCGGCGCGTGGCGCGCTCGGTGACGGCGGCATCCCCGCGCAGGGCCTGCAGGCTCAACAGGTCGTCGGCATCGCGGCCGCGCACCAGGCCCTCGCGCGGCGGCGGCAGCTCCAGGCTGGCGACCAGGGCGTTGATGCTGGCGAAATCCAGCTGCGGGTTGCGCCAGCGCGCCGCCTGCACCGGCTCGAAGCGGTGGTTCTCGATGCGCTCGATCAGCTCGGGCTCCAGCGGCGGGCAGTCGCCGGTCGTGCCGAAGGTGCCGTTGCGCAGATGGCGGCCGGCGCGGCCGGCGATCTGGCCGATCTCGGCCGGGCTGAGCGGCCGCATGCCGATGCCGTCGAATTTGGACAGCGCGGCGAAGGCCATGTGCTCGATATCGAGGTTCAGCCCCATGCCGATGGCGTCGGTGGCCACCATCACGTCGACATCGCGGTTCTGGAACAGCTCGACCTGGGCGTTGCGCGCGCGCGGGCTGAGCGCGCCCAGCACCACCGCCGCGCCGCCGCGCTGGCGCCGGATCGCTTCCGCGATGGCATAGACGTCGTTGGCCGAGAAGGCCACCACGGCCGAGCGTTTCGGCAGGCGCGAGAGTTTCTTCGCGCCGGCATAACTGAGCTGCGACAGGCGCGGCCGGGCGATGAACTCGGCATGGGGCACCAGGCGGCGCACCAGGCCGCGCATGGTATCCGAGCCGAGAAACATGGTCTCTTCCGCGCCGCGCGCATGCAGCAGCCGCTCGGTGAAGACATGGCCGCGCTCGGCATCGGCGGCCAGCTGGATCTCGTCGATGGCAAGGAAATCGTACTGCCGGTCCAGCGGCATCGCCTCCACGGTGCAGACGAACCACTGCGCGCCCTTCGGCACGATCTTCTCCTCGCCGGTCACCAGGGCGACATGGCGCTCGCCCTTGATCCGCACCGCGCGGTCATAGATCTCGCGCGCCAGCAGCCGCAGCGGCAGGCCGATGATGCCGCTGCGATGGCTCAACAGCCGCTCCACCGCCAGGTGGGTCTTGCCGGTATTGGTCGGGCCCAGCACGCAGAGGATGCGGCCTTTTTCGGCGGTCTTGAGGTTTGTCACGGTGTCAACTCGTTTTGCTCTGAATCGTTTTCGTAATGCGGGCCGAGGTGCACAGCACGCCGTCCACGGTCGCCGCCACGTCGCAAAACGCCGTGCTGCGGCCGCGCTTCAGCAATCGCCCGGTCATCGTCACGCGCTCGCCCGCCAGCACCGAGCGGATATGCTGCACATGGATGTCCACCGTCATGGCATGCTCATCCTCGCGCATGTCGCCCAGCATGGCCAGCAAAGCCGGCGGCTCCAGCAGGCCGTTCAGCACCCCGCCATGCACGTATGCGCCAAAAATCAGCATTTCGCCGGCCGCTGTGAAGGCGACGTCCGACCGGCCGGGCGCAAGCGAAACCAGCTCCAGCCCGGCCCAGCGGTGGAACGCGGTCTGGCCGATCAGGTTTTCGGCAAAGGGCCTGACCCAGGCGGCAAGCGTCGGGTCGAAGCGGGCGGACATGGACGGAGGCTCCGGTTTTGCCCGCAGTATACCGCCGGCCGTCCTGATCGCTCAACCGGCAGCCGGCCCGGCAGATCAGGCGTCGGTCGTGTCCGGCGGCATCAGATGGATGCCCTCGGCGCGCAGCGATACCGTTGCCGCAATGCCGGGGGCCAAATCGTTGCGCGCGGCGACATGGCTGGACAGGGTGAATTGCAGCCGGTCGCCATTATGCTCGGCGGCGAAATCGATGCTCACCGTATCGCCCATGGGCACCAGTTCGGCGATCCGCCCGGGCACCGGGTTCTCGCGCTCGCCCTGGCTTGGCCGGTCGCGCCGGTGCAGCACGATCTGGGCGGCGCGGATGCACCAGGCGCAGGCGTCGCCGGGAGCGAAATCCGGCTGCGGCGCCGCCTCCAGCAGCAGGCCGTTCCAGTCGATCAGCGTGCGGGTTGCCTCCTGCGCCGCCACCCGGGCCGCAAAGATGTTGCGGATGTCGATCAGCCTGGCCACGGTGGCGCTGGCGGGGCGGGCCAGCACGTCGCCGATCCTGCCCGTCTGCAGGGTCTGCCCGTGATGCAGCACCGCCAGCCGGTCGGCCAGCATGGCCGCCTCGCCCAGGTCATGCGTCACCAGGATGGTCGGCATCGCCAGATCGCGGCGCAGGCCGGCGACTTCGCGATAGAGTTTGTCGCGCGTGGCGCGGTCAACCGAGGAAAACGGCTCGTCCAGCAGCAAGGCGGCGGGGTCGCGGGCCAGTGCGCGGGCCATGGCGACGCGTTGCTGCTGCCCACCCGACAATTGCGCCGGGCGGCGTTCGCCCAGCCCGTCGAGATGCACCCGCGCCAGCAGGTCGTCGGCCCGCGCCGCGCGGTCGGCATTGGGCCGGTGTTCCAGCGCGGCCATCACGTTCTGCCGCGCGCTCAGATGCGGAAACAGCGCGAAATGCTGGAACAGATAGCCGATGCGGCGCTGTTGCGGCGTCACATTTATATTGCGCGCGGTGTCCAGCCAGACGGCCTCGCCGCAGGCGACATATCCCTCCTGCGGATGCAGCAGCCCGGCGATGGCGCGCAGGATCGTGGTCTTGCCGCTGCCCGAGGGACCCAGCAGCGCCAGCACCTCGCTGGCTGGGCAGTCCAGCCGGACATCCAGGGGGATCGGCCCGGCCTGCCGCAATTCGACCACCAGATTGTCAGCCATGGCGCCGGCCGATCCGTTTCGACAGCGCGGTGGTGGCGGCGATGGCGCCCAGCGAAAAAACCAGCAGCGCCGCCGCCATCAGCCCGGCGGCCTGGTCGTCGAAGGCCTGCACGCGGTCATAGATCGCGATGGCGATCGTGCGCGTTTCGCCCGGAATGCTGCCGCCCACCATCAGCACCACGCCGAATTCGCCCAGCGTATGGGCGAAGGTCAGCACGGCGGCCGTCAGCAGGCCGGGCCAGGCCAGCGGCAATTCGATCAGCCGGAAGCCGCGCCAGGGCGACAGGCCGCAGCAGGCCGCGGCCTCGCGCAGGTCGCGCGGGATGGCGGCGAAGGCCTGCTGGATCGGCTGGATGGCAAACGGCAGGTTGGCGATCAGCGAGGCGAAGACCAGGCCCTCGAAGGAAAAGGCCAGCGGCCCGCCGAAGATGCTTTGCCATATCCGGCCCAGCGTGGAACTGCCGCCGGTCGCGATCAGGATATAGAAGCCCAGCACGGTGGGCGGCAGCACCAGCGGCAGGGCCAGCATCGCCTCGATCAGGCTCTTGCCGCGGAACTCGCTATAGGCCAGCCAGCGCCCGATCCATATGGCAGCCGGCAGCAGCAGGGCCAGCGTCCACAGGCCGAGCAGCAGCGACAGGCGAAGGGCGGTCCAGTCCATGCGCGGCAGTCTGGGGGTGGTCTGCGGTTTTGCCTAGTCCCGGCGCGTCAGCTCTGTTCGCCCGGCAGCACGAAGCCGTAACGCACCAGGATTCTGCGCCCGGCCGTGCCCTGCAGGTAATCGTAAAAACGCTGCGTGGTCTCGCCGGCGGATTTCAGCAGCACCATGCGCTGGCGCAGGGGCTGGTGCCAGTCGGCGGGGATCAGGGCGTGGCGGCCGCGCTGCTCCAGTTGCGGCGACAGCACCAGCGAATAGGCCACGATGCCGCCCTGCGCGCCGCCGCCGACCGCGAACTGCGCCGCCTGCGACACGTTTTCGCCCAGCACCAGCCTGTCGTGGATCGCATCCCACAGGCCGGCATGGCGCAGGGCTTCCTCGGCGCGGCGGCCGTAGGGCGCGTGTTCCGGATTGGCGATGGCGAAGCGCGTGACGCGGCCGGCCTGCAAAGCGGCTTTCAGGTCGGCCAGGCTGCCATCGGGTTGCAGCGGCGACCCCGGCGGCACGACCAGGGCCAGCCGGCCGATGGCATACAGCGCGCCGCGATCCCGGGTCAGCCCGGCATCGGCCAGCCTGAACACGAAATCCTCGTCGGCCGAGAGGAACATCTGGAACGGCGCGCCCTGCTGGATCTGGCGGAAGAAATTGCCCGACGAGCCAAGCGAGAGTTTCACCGGCCGGCCGGTCTGCCCGGCGAAGTCTTTCGCCGCCTCCTCCAGCGCGAACGCCAGATCGGCCGCGCCGGCGATAATGGGGATATCGGCGCCTGGTGCCTGTGCCTGCGCGGCTGGAGACATGCCGATGGCAAGCAGGGCGGCAAATACAATGGCATGGAAGCGCATGGACGGTCTCCGTTATGTCCAGGCAACCATAACGGCCGTTATAGCCGTCTGACAATAGCGATGTCGTCAATAGTATAAAGACGCCATGCAACCAAGGCCGTCATGCTCGGGCTCGGCCCGAGCATCCACGAGTTTTTTGAAAAAGACGTGGATGGCCGGAACACGTCCGGCCATGACGGTTTATGGGATGAGAAAAGGCTGTGGCCCGTCATGCTGCGGCGGTGCCAAGGCATGACGAAGATCAACGAAAGCGGCTTACGTCTTCCGCTTTTTCCGCAACGCCGCCACATCGGTTGCGATGGCCTTCTCGGTGGCCGCTGCCATGCGGCGATAACGCGTCAGCACCTCTTCGCCCAGGGCGGTAAGCTGCGCGCCGCCGCCGGCCTTGCCGCCGGTGGCCGCCGTCACCAGCGGTTTGGCGAAATAGCCGTTCAGCGTCTCGACCAGCATCCAGGCGCGCTTGTAGCTCATGTTCAGCCGCCGCCCGGCCGCCGAGATCGAGCCGGTGGCGGCGATGCCTTCCAGCAGGTCGGCCTTGCCCGGCCCCAGGAATACATCGGGCGCCAGCACCACGCGCAGGCGGGCGGCGGGTTTTGCCGGGGTCGTTTTCTTCACGCTTTTAGCCATTGTTCAACTACAGCACGGCGACCGGTGTTTCGGCCAGAGGTGTGGACCGGCTTGCCAATTCGCTGACATGTTTCTATATTGTTCTAACATCAGTTGCAGCTTGGAATTTTGCCGCCGCATTTTACCCGCTTATGTTTTTTCAATGGCTTAACACATCAAAACCATCGCAAAACGATGGGAACCGACATACAAACGACGCGACGGCGGCGGATTTCGCCGGCATTGGCCCGCCAAAACACGGGTACGCACAATTGGACGCTGTGCATTGCCGGGGCGTCAAATTGACAGGGGTTAAAACCCGGCCATACTAAGTTTTGCACCGCAGCAACGGATATTACCGTACAGCACGCCTGCGGAGAGTGGGATGCGAGACATGACCGAGACGACCGCGCCAGTAAATTTTCCCGAGGCCTGGGCGAAGATGGCCCAGAAGGAACTGGGCGACAAACCGCTCTCCGAGCTGCTGTGGCAGACGCCCGAAGGCATCACGGTCAAGCCCCTCTACACCGCCGCCGATCTCGAAGGACTGGAGACGCTGAATTCCCTGCCGGGCTTCGATCCCTTCACGCGCGGCGTGCGCGGCACCATGTATGCCAACCGGCCCTGGACGATCCGCCAATATGCCGGCTTCTCCACCGCCGAAGAATCCAACGCCTTCTACCGCAAGAATCTCGCCGCCGGCCAGCAGGGCGTTTCCGTCGCCTTCGATCTGGCCACCCATCGCGGCTACGATTCCGATCATCCGCGCGTGGTGGGCGATGTCGGCAAGGCCGGCGTGGCGATCGATTCCATCGAGGACATGAAGATCCTGTTCGACGGCATCCCGCTGGATAAGATGAGCGTGTCGATGACCATGAACGGCGCCGTGCTGCCCGTGCTGGCCTGCTATATCGTTGCCGCCGAGGAGCAGGGCGTAAAGCCCGACCAGCTCTCGGGCACCATTCAGAATGACATTCTGAAGGAATTCATGGTGCGCAACACCTATATCTATCCGCCGGCGCCCAGCATGCGCATCATCGCCGATATCATCGGCTATACCGCGCAGCATATGCCGAAGTTCAACTCCATCTCGATCTCCGGCTACCATATGCAGGAAGCCGGCGCGACGGCCGTGCAGGAGCTGGCCTTCACCCTGGCCGATGGCCTGGAATACGTGCGCACGGCCATTAATTCTGGCCTCGATGTCGATGCCTTTGCCGGTCGGCTCAGCTTCTTCTTCGCCATCGGCATGAACTTCTTCATGGAGATCGCCAAGCTGCGCGCTGCGCGCTTTTTGTGGGCGCGCATCATGAAGCAGTTCAACCCGAAGAAGGCCGGGTCGTCGATGCTGCGCACCCATTGCCAGACCTCGGGCGTCTCGCTCACCGAGCAGGACCCCTACAACAACGTGGTGCGCACCGCGATCGAGGCCATGGCCGCCGTGCTCGGCGGCACGCAGTCGCTGCATACCAATGCGCTGGACGAAGCCATCGCTTTGCCGACTGAATTCTCCGCCCGCATCGCGCGCAACACCCAGCTGATCATCCAGGACGAAACTTACGTCACCAGGGTGGTCGATCCGCTCGGCGGCTCGTATTACGTCGAGGCGCTGACCCATGCGCTGGTCACCCACGCCTGGGCGCTGATCCAGGACGTCGAGGCCATGGGCGGCATGACCAAGGCGGTCGAAAGCGGCATGCCCAAGCTGAAGATCGAGGAAGCCGCCGCCCGTCGCCAGGCCCGCGTCGACAAGGGCGAGGATGTCATCGTCGGCGTCAACAAATACCGCACGGCCAGCCAGGACGTGCCGGACCTGCTCGAGGTCGACAATACCCGCGTGCGCGAGCAGCAGGTGGCAAGGCTCAAGACCATCCGCAACACCCGCGACAAGGCGAAGGCGGAGGCCGCCATTCGCGCGCTTGAGGACGGTGCTGCCGGCAAGGCCAATCTGCTTGAGCTTTGCGTGCAGGCGGCGCGTGCGCGCGTCACCGTGGGCGAGATGTCCGATGCCATGGAGCGCGTCTTCACCCGCCACCAGGCCACCATCCGCTCGATCAGCGGCGTCTACGGCGCGGCCTATGCCAATGACGAGGGCTTCATGCAGATCCAGAAGGACATCGAGGCTTTCGCCGCGGAGGAAGGTCGCCGCCCGCGCATGCTGGTGGTCAAGCTGGGTCAGGATGGCCATGACCGCGGCGCCAAGGTGATCGCCACGGCCTTCGCCGATCTGGGCTTCGACGTCGATGTGGGCCCGCTGTTCCAGACGCCGGAGGAAGCCGCCAAGGACGCCATCGAAAACGACGTGCATGTGATCGGCGTGTCCAGCCAGGCCGCCGGCCACAAGACGCTTGTTCCCCAATTGATCAAGGCGCTGCACGACCAGGGCGCCGGCGACATCCTGGTGATCACCGGCGGCGTGATCCCGCCGCAGGATTACGATTTCCTGCGTCAGGCCGGCGTGGCCGGCATCTACGGCCCCGGCACCAATATCCCGCAGGCAGCTGCTGAGATCGTCAGGCTGATCCGCCAGCGGCACGCGCCCAGTGCCGCCAAGGGGGCGGCGGAGTAACGCCCGGCCCAGCATGGCGGGAGACCACAAATAGAAAAGAGCCGTCATGCCGCCTTTCGCCATTAGTCCGCTTTACGCCGCCCTTTGCGCCATCCTGCTGATTGCGTTGTCGCTGCGCGTCGCGCGCCTGCGCAAGACGCTGAAGGTGGGCATCGGCGACGGCGGCGAACGCGACCTGCAAAAGGCCATCCGCGTGCAGGGCAATTTCGTCGAATATGTGCCGCTGGCTTTACTGCTGCTGTTCCTGCTCGAGCTGAGCCGCCAGGCGCCGTTCTGGGCCCTGCATCTGCTGGGCGCCGGCCTGCTGCTGGGCCGCGTGCTGCATGCGATCGGATTGTCGTCCACGGCCGGATTGTCCTTCGGCCGCCTGGTCGGCATCACGCTCACCTTCGCCATGATCCTGATCACGGCGGTCTGGCTGCTGGTGATTTCGGTCGCCGGTATGGCAATGTAGGGCAACGACCAAAGCCCGCGGCAGTCGGGCCAGCAGAATGGGGGGCGCGATGGAGTTCGATTACATCGTGATCGGCGGCGGCTCGGCCGGCAGCGTGCTGGCGCGACGGCTGAGTGACGACGGCACCACCAGCGTCTGCCTGATCGAGGCCGGCCCGACCGATGACCATATCCTGTGCCGCGTGCCGCTCGGCGCCGCCGCCTTCATGCCGGTGAAATGGCGCAACTGGGGTTTCGAGACCGAGCCGCAGCCGGGCCTGTCCGGTCGGCGTGGATATCAGCCGCGTGGCCGCATGCTGGGCGGCTCGTCGGGCATCAACGCGATGATCTATACCCGCGGCCATGGCTCGGATTACGACGACTGGGCGCAGCAGCATGGCGCGGCCGGCTGGTCTTTCGCCGATGTGCTGCCGTATTTCAAACGTGCCGAGGGTAATGCGCGGTTCAGCGCCGAGGATCCGCTGCATGGCGGCGACGGTCCGCTGCAGGTCGGCGATCTGGTGTCGCCGCACCGGATCAACGAAACCTTCCTATCCGCCTGCGACACGCTGCAGCTGCCGCGCAATGCCGATTTCAACGGTCCAAGCCAGGACGGCGTCGGCTATTTCCAGGTGACGCAGAAGAACGGCGAGCGCTGGTCGGCCGCGCGCGCCTACCTGACGCCCGAGGTACGCGCGCGCCATAACCTGCGCATCGAAACCGATACCCGCGCGCTGCGCATCCTGTTTGCCGGGCGGCGCGCCGCCGGCGTCGCCTGCCGGCAGAAAGGCCGCGAGATCGCGCTGCGGGCGAAAGCCGGCGTGGTGCTGGCGGCTGGTGCCTTCCAGTCGCCGCAGCTGCTGATGCTGTCGGGCATCGGCCCGGGCGAGGAACTGGCGCGGCATGGCCTGCCGGTGCTGCACGATCTGCCGGGCGTGGGCCAGAACCTGCAGGACCATGTCGATTTCATCCTGCTCTACAAGGTGGATGACCCCACCCTGCCGGGCGTGTCGCTGCGCGGCGGGGCGCATCTGCTGCGCGAGATCGGCCGCTGGCGCCGCGAGCGGCGCGGCATGCTCACCACCAACTTCGCCGAGTCCGGCGCCTTCCTGCGCTCCGATCCGTCGCAGCCGCGGCCCGACCTGCAACTGCATTTCGTCAATGCGCTGGTCGACGACCATGCGCGCAAGACTCATCTGGGCCACGGCTACAGCCTGCACACTTGCGTGCTGCGACCCAAAAGCCGCGGCAGCGTCGGCCTGAAGGGCGCCGACCCGCAGCTTGCCCCACGCATTGATCCGCAGTTCTTCAGCCATCCCGACGATATCGAGCTGCTGCTCAAGGGCGTGAAGCTGGCCCGCCGCATCATGGAGGCGCCGCCCTTCCAGGCGCTGAGCCCTCGTGAGCTGTATACCGCCGGCATCACCGACGATGCCGGGCTGCTGGAACAAATCCGCCGCCGCGCCGACACGATCTATCATCCGGTCGGCACCTGCCGCATGGGAGCAAGCGATGATGCGCAGGCCGTGGTGGATCCGCAGCTCCGCCTGCGCGGCATGGAGGGCCTGTGGGTGGCCGATGCCTCGGTGATGCCCAGCCTGATCGGCGGCAATACCAACGCGCCGACCATCATGATTGCGGAAAAAGCCGCCGACCTGATCCGCGCCGCCTAGGGTACAAGGCTCTAGCCGGCGTCGCGCAGCACCTCGCGCAGCACCGCGTCGACGGCGTTCAGCAGGTCCTCGCGCCGCACCGGCTTCTGCATCACGCGATCGGCCCCCAGCCGCCCGGCCATGGCCAGCAGGTCCTCGGCCGCCAGCCAGCCGCCGCCCGACACGGCGATCACCGGCAGGGCCGGCCAGCGCTGTTTCACCTGGCGCAGGATTTCGATGCCGTCGCGCTGCGGCATCAGGATGTCGGTGAGCACGAGATCGAAGCGGCCATCCTCGAGCAGGCGAAGGCCGTGATCGCCATCCTGCGTGATCTCGACCCGATGACCATTGGTCGTCAGATGCGCCTGCAGGATGCTGCAGAACTCGGCGTTGTCATCAATCACCAGAATGCGCGGCATATCGTAAATCCAGATATCGGCCCGATATTAACGGAAGAATTGGATTGAAATCCCCCGCAGGGTTTTCCATTCTATCCGGGAATAGTGTTTCAGTAACCTCTATTAAAAATAGAAAAATTCTGTAATATCAATAACTTTCGGGAATTGGCATGGATGACGATCTACTCCAGGCCGTCGTGGACACCGCCATTGATGGCCTGATCCTGATCGAGGCCGATGGCCGGATCGCCCTGTTCAACGCCGCCTGCGAGAGGCTGTTTGGCTATACGCCCGCGGAGGTGCAGGGGCGCAATGTGTCCATGCTGATGCCCGAGCCGGACCATTCGGCCCATGACGATTATATCCGGCGGTACCGCGATACCGGCGAGAAACGCATCATCGGCGTCGGCCGCGAGGTGCTGGGCCGGCGCAAGGACGGCACGGTGTTTCCTTTTGAACTGGCGGTAGGAGAATACCGGCGCGATGGCCGGGTGATGTTCGTCGGCGTGATCCATGACCTGAGCAAGTACCACCGCAGCGAGGAACGGCGGCGGGAGAGCGAGGCGCGGATCCGCCTGCTGGTCGACTCGATCACCGACTACGCCATCTTCATGATGGATGCCGAAGGCAAGGTGATGACCTGGAATGCCGGCGCGCAGAACCTCACCGGCTATACGCCGCAGGAAGCCATTGGCCAGACCCGCGACATGTATTACGTCGATGCCGATCTCGGCATCGATGCGCCCAGCCAGGCCCTGCGCATCGCGGCCGCGAAGGGGCGTTACGTCAATGAGGAATGGCGGCAGCGCAAGGATGGCAGCCGCTTCTGGGCCAGCGTGGTGATCACGGCCCTGCGCGATGCCCAGGGCAACCTGACCGGCTTCGTCAACATCACGCGCGACATGAGCGAGCGGCGCCAGGCCGACGAGCTGCGCGACCAGCTGCGGCAGGCGCAGAAGATGGAGGCGCTGGGCCAGCTCACCGGCGGCATCGCTCATGATTTCAACAATCTGCTGGCGGTAATCGTCGGCAATCTGGAATTGCTGGGCGACCGCGTGAACGACAAGGAAAGCACGCGGCTGATCGAACAGGCCCTGCGCAATGCCGGCCGGGGCGCAGATCTGACGCGGCGGCTGCTGGCCTTTGGCCGCCGCCAGAAACTCAATCCCGCGCGCATTGATGTCAGCGAGCATATCCAGGGCATGCTGGACATGCTGCAGCGGACGCTGGGCGACAGCATTTCGGTCGAGCTGGACCTGGCATCGGACATGCCGGTCATCGAAGCCGATATCGGCGAACTTGAGAATGCCGTGCTGAATATCGCCCTGAATGCGCGCGACGCCATGCAGGGTGCCGGGCGACTGGCCATTCGCTCGGCCATGAGGCATCTCAGCGCGCCGCGCGTCATGCCGACGCGGACGGCGCCGGCCGGCACCTATGCGATGATCAGCCTGCGTGATTCCGGCTGTGGCATGTCGCCGGATATCGTGGCGCGCGTTTTCGAGCCTTTCTTCACCACCAAGGACATCGGCAAGGGCACCGGCCTGGGGCTTTCGATGGTATATGGCTTCATGGCCCAGTCCGGCGGCTATGTTGAAGTCGACAGCCAGCCGGGCGAAGGCACCGAATTCCGGCTTTTCCTGCCGGCGCTGGATGATCAGGCGATGCCGCGCCGGCCAGAGCACGAGGCCGGCCGGCGTCTTGTCCTGTGCGTCGACGATAATGCCGATGTGCGCGCCACCATGGCGGCCCTGCTCGGCAGCCTGGGTTTTGCCGTGCTGCCGGCCGCCACGGCCGCCGATGCCCTGGCCGAGATGCGTCGCGGCCTGCCGATCGATCTGGTGCTCACCGATATCCAGATGCCCGGCGGCATGGATGGCGTTGCGCTGGCCGAGCGCATCCTGGCGAAGAAACCCGACATGCCGATCCTGTTCATGTCCGGCTCCAGCGAGGAGGATCGTCTGCGTGCCACGCGTTTTCATGGCGTCACGCAGATTCTGCCCAAGCCGGTGCGCAAGGCCACGCTGGCCGAGGCAATCAAGGCCGTGCTGGGTGAGTGAATCCGGAATCCGCCAGGCCGCCACGCGGCCGGGGTATTTGCCTCAGGCCGCCACGCGGCCGCGGTATTTGAACGTCAGCGTCAGCAGGTTGGCGATCTGATACATGTAAAGCACGTCTGCTTCGCTCCACTCGCGTGGCCGGTCCTGCTCGGCGGACACGATGGCGACCGGCAGGCCGTGCTGATCGGGCACCATGATGTCGATCAGGGCGCGGATGCCGCTGGTGCGGGCATAGGGCGCGGCCAAATTGCGGGTCGCCGGGTGCAGCGCGTAATCCGGAATCACCAGCAGGCGGTCCTTGCTGATCAGGTCGAAATACAGCGGCACGCTGGTGGCCTCCAGCACCATGCCGGCCGGAAAATCGGCTTCGCGCTGGTCTTTCAGGCATTGGCAG
The DNA here is from genome assembly GCF_029255545.1 of Ferrovibrio sp. Classification (GTDB taxonomy): domain Bacteria; phylum Pseudomonadota; class Alphaproteobacteria; order Ferrovibrionales; family Ferrovibrionaceae; genus Ferrovibrio. The sequence goes on from NZ_JANLJJ010000023.1 coordinate 16,756, forward strand.
TGAATGGCGTCGCCGGCCAGGTTGAACAGCCAGACGCTGGCCCGCGTCGTGCCGAGCTGCTCGGCGATGTCGCGGCAGATCGCCTGGTAGATCGGCTCCAGGCCCTGGGCGCCGCCCCCGGTGGCGCGGATCGCGGCATTGGTATGGTCCATGATCCCTCGTCGCTGTCTGCCGGCAGGTTGGGCCAGCCTGCCGTACAAGCGTAACGGGATTGTTAATGCGGTTTGCCTGGAAGACGGTAGTGGCGGGCTTGTGCCGGACAGGACGAAATAAAAAAGCCGCCCGGTCCTGGCCTGGGGGGGAGGCGGAACCGGGCGGCCCGGAGACAGTCTAACAAAGGCTGCCTGCGTAATGCTGGGATATAACCCTGCAAAAGGGGCGGAATTAGGGCATCGCCGCAGGGCTTGTTTCGCAGAACTGTAACAATTGTAAACGGCTGAGTTGTTTGACTTTTTTTTAAGGCCTCCGGTAGAGTCCGCCGCCATGAGCGATCAGCCCGCGTTGCTGCGTCTCGGTCTCGCCGCCGGCAAGCTGGCCACGGCGCGCCGCCATGCCCTATTGCAGGGCAGCCCGGCCCGCCGCCATCAGGCGCTCCTCTCCCTGTGCGATACCGACAACCGCCGCTTCGCCGCCACCGGCTGGCTTTGTCAGGCTGGTGGTCGCGGTACCGGGGCTCGGCAGGAAACCATCGCCGTCGCCGCCGTCCCGCTGGCCGAAGCGCCGGCGCTGGAAGACGGCCTCGCGCTGGAGACGCTGGCCGACCTGCGGCGCTCGGCCCATGGCTACAGCCTGCTGTGGAATGGCCATGACATCGCCATCGACATCACGAAACTGACCCTGCGCTGCGACGGCCGCAGCGCCGATGATGGGGAAATCCTGCTGCAGGGTCCCGCCGGCGCCGGTCCGGCGCTGCGCGCGCTGGCCGCCGAGCTTTGCGCCGACCTGCCCCTGCGCTGGACCGGTCCGGCGCCACTGGTGCATCTGGCGACCGAGCTCGGCCTGATCGAGCCGCAGCCACAGCGCGCCGGCAATCTGGCGTTCGACCTGAACGAAGATGGCGACGCGGCCGCCGCCTGCGGCGCGATCCTGTATCACTGCCTGTTGCAGTTCGACGCCAATCTGCTGCCGGTTTTGCGTGATCGCAACGTGGAAGGCGTGCATCAGATGCGGGTCGCGCTGCGGCGCCTGCGCTCGGCGCTTGGCCTGTTCGCGCCGGTCCTCGACCAGGCGCGCGTCGCGCCGCTGGTGCAAGAGCTGCGCTGGCTGAACGATCCGCTTGGCCGCAAGCGCGACCTTGATGTCTTCCTCGCCGAAACCCTGTCGCCGCTGCGCCGTGAGCTCGACGATGTGAAGGCGCTGCAGCATCTGGGCATCATTCTGGAAGATCGCCGTGCCGCTGCCCAGGTGGCGCTGGACTCGGCTTTGCGGTCGCCGCGCCTGGCCGCGATGCGGCTGGGCTTCGCCAGGCTTGCCGATGCCGTGGCCGATGGCACGGCGCTCGCCGATGCCGCCCAGGCCGCGCTGCCGGCAGACCGCTTTGCCGCCGCAGTCTTGCAGCGCCGGCGCCGGAAAGTGAAAAAACTGGGCCGGCAGCATGCCGATCTGGCGATCGAAAGCCTGCACGAGCTGCGCATCCGCGCCAAGAAGCTGCGCTATGCCGCCGAATTCTTCCGCCCGCTGTTCAGCAAGAAGGACACGCGGCGCTTCATCGCGGCGCTTAGTCGCCTGCAGGATTGCCTCGGCGCATTGAATGATGCCGATGTCGGCGGCCGGCTGGTGCGCGACCTGCTGCCCGATGCCGGCCATGGCGCCGCCACGGCGGCCATCACCGCCTGGTTCGCCGGGCGCCAGCAGCTGCAGCTCGCCCAGCTTGGTGATGCCTGGGAAAGCCTCGATGCGATCCGGCCGTTCTGGAAGGATGCGCTGAAGGACTGAACGTTCAGTCGATCAGTTTGCCGTCGGGATCGAAAAACGGATAGGGCCCATCGTAATCGCCGATGAAAGCCGTGTGGCTGACTAGCCTGGCGTCCTTCCACCAATGCAGCATGAAGCCCGGCGGCTCCATGCGGAAACAGCTTGGCGCCTGCGGGTCGATGTCCAGCGCCACCTGGTGTGCCGGGCTCGGACAGGTCAGCGCCGGCCGCCCGCCGATGCTGGCGCGGATGGTGCGATGCAGGTGGCCGCACAGGATCAGCTCCACCTGATTGTGGCGCGCCATGATGGCGGCGAAGTCCTCGCGGCCTTTCAGGCCGATCCTGTCCATATGGCCGATGCCGGTCTCGAATGGCGGATGATGCATCAGCACCAGGGTCGGCATATCGGGCTTTTGCGCCAGCGTGCGGTCCAGCCAGTCCAGCCGCTCGGCGCAGAGCTCGCCGCCGCCCTGGCCGGGGATCAGCGTGTCGAGGCCAACGATCCGCAGCGGATATTCGTCATCGATGGCGAATTGCAGGAAGCTGCCGCGCTCTTTCGGCAGATAACCGCCATGGGCAAAGGCATCGCGCATCGCATCGCGTTCATCGTGATTGCCGGGAATGGCGATGATGCGCTGCTTCAGTGGGCTGAGGATGGATTTCAGGTGGTCGTATTCCTCGGGCCGGCCCAGGTCGACCAGGTCGCCGGTCAGCAGGATCAGGTCCGGCTGCGGCTGCAGCGCCAGCAGGTCTAGCACGCAGCGTTCCAGCATCGCCGCGGTATCCACCTTCTTGTAGGCCAGTTTGCCGGGCAGTTTGATATGGGTATCGGTGATCTGCGCGATCAGCATGACGATGCTCCTTACAGAACCAGCAGGCCGCGCGGGTCAATGGCCAGCCGCACGGCTTCGCCATGGCCGAAATCGCGCCGCGCCGTGCTTTCGATCACCAGTGGCTGCGCCTCGCCCACCTCGACGAACAGCCGCGTGCGGTCACCCAGGAAAAACGCCGCCGCGACAATGCCCTGCAGGCCGGTCTGCTCATGGCTTTCGGCGATGCGGATATCTTCCGGGCGGAACAGGATTTCGCTGGCGCCCTGCGGCGCCTCGGCCCAGGCCAGGTCGCCGGCACGGCAGGAAAACACACCATCGCGGGTCGCCCCGGTCAGGCGGTTCATGGTGCCGATGAATTCGGCGACGAAGCGCGTGGCCGGCCGCTGGTAGATCTCGCGCGGCTTGCCGATCTGCGCCACGCGGCCATGCTCCATCACCACGATCCGGTCGCCCAAAGCCATCGCCTCGGCCTGGTCATGCGTCACATAGATCGCGGTGATCTGCAGGCTGCGCAGCAGCGTGTCGATCTCCAGCCGCAGGGTGTCGCGCAGCTTGGCATCCAGCGCGGTGAGCGGTTCGTCCAGCAGCAGGGCGCGCGGTCGCACGGCGATGGCGCGCGCCAGCGCCACGCGCTGGCGCTGGCCGCCGGAAAGCTGGTCGATGCGGCGGTCGGCCAGTTTCTCGATCCGCATCATGCCCAGCATCTCGGCCACGCGGGCCTTGATCTGGGCGGCCGGTGTTTTGCGGATCCTCAGGCCGTAACCGATATTCTGTGCCACCGTCATGTTGGGGAACAGCGCGTAGGACTGGAACACCATGCCGACATTACGCTGCTCGATCGGCAGGCGCGTCACATCCTCGCCGTCGAACAGGACCCTGCCGCCAGCATCGGGCTCTTCCAATCCGGCGATGATGCGCAAGGTGGTGGTCTTGCCGCAGCCCGAGGGGCCGAGGAACACGACCGTTTCGCCGGCATGGATGGCGAGGTCGAGCGGCTCCAGCGCCTTCGTGCCGTCGGCGAAGGTCTTGGCGCAGTTTTCCAGCGCGATGGCGAGCGGCTGTGTCGTGTTGGTCATTCGGAGTCCTCCGCCACGAATTTCGGCGCGCGTGGCTTGGCATAGGCCTGCATGGCCAGCAGCAGCGGCATGATCATCAGGAAAAACACCAGGGTATAGGCGCTGCCGATCTCCAGCCGCAAGGACGCATAGGCATCGGCCAGGCCAACCGGCAGTGTCTTGGTGAATGGCGTGTGCAGCAGCCAGGTCATGTTGAACTCGCCCATGGAGAGCGTCACCACCATCAGCGAACCGGCCAGGATGCCGGCGCGGCAGTTCGGCAGCACGATGTCGCGGAAACGCTGCCAGAAGCCGGCGCCCAGCGAGGCGGCGCCTTCCTCCAGGGTCTGCAGGTCGATGGCCATCAGCACGGCCAGCACGCTGCGCACCATGAAGGGCAGGGTGAACAGCGCATGGCCGACCAGGATGAAGGCCCAGGAGGTGCGGAAGCCCGATAGCGCGCCATAGGTGACGATCAGCGCCAGCGCGGTGGCAAGCCCCGGCACGGCCACCGGCATTACCAGCAATTCCTCGATCGCCCGGGTCAGCGCGGTCTGGCGCTTGGCCAGCACATAGGCGGTGGGCACGCCCAGCACCAGCGTCACGACCAGGCAGGCCAGCGACAGGCCGATGGAGAGGAAGATGGTGTCGCGATAGCCGTTCCACACCTCGAACACCCAGCGGAGCGTCAGCCCGCTTTCGATGCCGATGAAGTAGTTCACGGTGAGGCCGGCCATGATGGAGAGAATGACGGGCACGATCAGGAAGGCGCAGACCAGCAATGTGAAGCCGAGCTGCAACAGGAAGAGGCCGCGATGTTTCATGCTGCGCTCTCCTCTCTAGCCTGCCGCCGCGACGGTGGAGCCGGCGGCGGTGCGCGCCACGGCCAGCACGATCCAGGTGGCAGCACCCAGCACGAAGCTGAGCGCGGCGGCCATGGCGATATTGGCCGACAGGGTGAACTCGGTATAGATCACCATCGGCAGCACGTTGATGCGCGCGGCCAGCGTAAACGCCGTGCCAAACGCGCCGACGGCGGTGGCGAAGCAGATCGCGCCGGCCGAGATGAAGGCCGGCTTGAGGCCCGGGATGATCACGTCCAGCACCACGCGCCAGGGCGAGGCGCCGAGCGAACGCGCGGCCTCTTCCAGCTTGGGATCGAGTTTTTCTGCCGCCGCCATCACGGTGAGGATGGTGCGCGGGATCGAGAAATAGACATAGCCCATGAACAGGCCGGTCAGCGAATAGGCGAAGACCAGCTTGTCGCCGGTGAGGAATTCGGTGATCTGGCCGATCAGGCCCTGGCGGCCGGCCAGCATGATCACCATGAAACCGATCACGACGCCGGGAAAGGCCAGCGGAAAGGTGAGCATGGCGACCAGCGCGCCGTTGCCGGGAAATTTGTGGCGCTGCAGGAACACGCCGGAAATGCCGCTGATGACCAGCGTGGCAAAGGTGGTGGCGGCAGCGACACTTAAGGTGGCGAACAGGCTGTTGAGGTAATTCGCGTCGGTCAGGATGGCGGCATAGGCGGACCAGCCGGTCTTGCCGCTGCCGCCGATGAAAAACAGCCGCGCCATCGGCAACAGGAAAAAAGCCGCGAAAAATATGCCGGCCGGCAGCAGCAGGAAGATCAGGCGTTGGGTATCGCGGCGCATCGTGTCTTTGCTTCTTCCGGTCGAAAAATGGGACCCCGGCTCAGCGCTTCGCTGGGCCGGGGTGACGATCATATGCTGAAGGCCGTCACCCCGGGCTCGCTGTTGCGAGGCCCGGAGTCCCATTCATTCATCAGTTCACTTCGTTCTTGTAGCGCTCGACGATCTTGGCCTGCGCGGCAGCCAGCTTCTTCAGGTTGATCGGCTTGGCGCGGGCGTAGTCGGCCTCGGGCAGAAACTTCGCCTTGGCTTCTTTCGAGAGATGCTGGGCGAAGACCGGGCGCAGATAGGCGTTGCCCCACATGGCCTGGCTTTCATCCGACAGCACGAAATCCAGCACCTTCTTGCCGTTCTCGGCATTCGGGCCCTTGTTCACCAGGCCCATCACATACGGGAAGACCACGCTGCCCTCCTTCGGGATGACGAACTGCACCGGCGCCTTGTCGGTATACTGGCCGCGATAGGCGTTGAAGTCGTAATCCAGCAGGATCGGAATCTCGCCCGAGATGACGCGGGCGTAAGAGGTCTGCTTCGGCACGATCGGCTGGTTCTTGGCCAGATCCTTGAAATACTTGATCGCCGGATCGAGGTTTTCGTAGCTGCCGCCCAGCGCGAGGTTCACCGCCATGACGCCAAGCTGGCCGACGGCCGCCGAGGTCGGATCAAGATAACCGACCAGGCCCTTGTATTCGGGCTTCAGCAGGTCGGCCCAGCTCTGCGGCACCGGCTTCTTGCCAAGCGCGGCCTTGTTGACGAACAGGCCGAGCGTGCCGGAGTGGATGGTGAACCAGTTGCCGTCCGGATCCTTCAGGTCGGCCGGGATCTTGTCCCAGTTCTTCGGCTTGTACGGCGTCAGCACGCCGGCATCCTTGGCCGGATCGGCGGCGATGCCGCCCAGATAGGTCACGTCGGCCACCGGATTGGCCTTCTCCGCGATCAGGGCGGCGATAGCCTGGCCGGAATTCTTGTTGTCGGGCGGCACCTGGATGCCGAGACGGGCCTGGATCGCCTTGAGCTGCGAGCCCCAGTCGGCCCATTCCGGCGGGCAGTTGTAGCAGATCGCCCGCTGCTGGGCGTTGGCATCGGTGATCGTGCCGAGCGCGGCGATACCCAATACGGTTGCGAAAGCGAGACGTTTCAACATGGGGTTAACCCCTCCTGCCGGTTTGGTTGGTTGTGGTGTGGTTTGCTGCTGCGGTGGAAACGGCGTCGTCGGACCAGACGACGAGACGCACGCCGGCATCGCGCAACTGCGCGGCGATGGCGGCAGGGGCCGGGCGATCGGTGAACACGACGCTCGCCTCGGTGATATGGCCGCCGCGTACGGTGGCGCCGCGGCCGAATTTGGAATGGTCCAGCACCAGGAAACGCTGGCGGCAATGGCGCGCCAGTTCGCTGCGCATGGTCACTTCGTCGGTGCCGAAATCCAGCAGCGTGCCATCCTCGGCCACGCCGCCCACGCCATAGATGCCGATATCGACGGCGAAATGCGCGAAGAAGCCATGCGCCTCGCCGGCCACCACGTCGCGGTCCAGGTTGCGCAGCCGCCCGCCGGCCACGGTGATCTCGCAGGACGGATTGCGCGAGAGCGCCAGCGCGACATTCAGGTTGTTGGTCATCACCCGCAGGCCGGGATGGTCCACCAGCGCCAGCGCGCATTGCTCGGGCGTGGTGCCGATGCCGAAGAACAGCGAGGCGCCCTCGGGCACGTCGCGCGCCACCAGCTGGGCGATGCGGCGCTTGGCCTCGATGTTCAGCACCTGGCGGGCGGGATAGGCGAGGTTCTCGCCTTCGGGCGGCAGCTCGACGCCGCCATGGCGCCGGCGCAGCAGGCCGCGGTCGCAGAGCAGGTTCACGTCGCGGCGGATGGTCTGGGGGGTGACGCCGAACTGGACCGCCAGGGCGTCGATGGCCTGGAAGCCGTCGCTGCGGACAAGCTCTACGATGGCGCGTGCACGGTCTTCCGCCAGCATCCCGGTCCCCGAAGTCGTTTCCTGTCCCAATCGGCGCATCATGTTCGTTCGAACATTGAAGGCCGTTCATTTCGTTAAGATGACTTTCGCATGAACATTTTGTGTCGTCAAATGAAGCAACTGTATCTATAAGGTTGATGAAAAATGCAGATAGACACTCTGAAATGGATTTTTGCGGTCACAGAACGCCATCCTGACACCGGCCAGCCGGTTCCGGGTCCCGGCGGCGTTAACATCCCCTTTTCCAATTCGGTCTATTCATGCAATCGCCCATCCAGCAACGCCGGAACTGCCGCGTGACCTTTCCATACCCGTCGCCCACGCCATGCGCGTTCTGATCATCGGCTTTGGTTCGATTGGCCGGCGCCATGCCGAAATCCTGCGTGAGCTGGGCCACAGCGTCAGCCTGCAGACGGCGCAGCAAAGCGACGCCTATCCCTGCTATGACCAGCTCGCCGCCGCGCTGACCAACGAGCAGCCGGACTACGTCGTCGTGGCCAACGAGACCGGCCGGCATCTGGCCAGCGTGCAGGAACTGGCCCGCCTCAAATATTCCGGCCGGCTGGCGGTGGAGAAACCGCTTTTCGCCATGCCGGCCACGCTGCCCGCATTGCCGTTTGCCAGCATGCATGTTGCCTATCAGCTGCGCTTCCACCCGATGATGCAGAGGCTGAAGGCGGCGCTGGCCGGCCGTCACGCCATCTCCGCCAGCCTGTATGTCGGACAGCATCTGGCCGACTGGCGGCCCGGCCGCGATCATCGCAGTGGCTATTCGGCCCGGGCGGGCGAAGGCGGCGTGCTGCGCGATCTCAGCCACGAACTGGATTATCTGCTCTGGCTGTTCGGGCCCTGGCGCCGCGTCGCCGCGCTGGGCGGCAATTTCGGCGCCTGCGAGATCGCGGCGGAAGAAACCGCCAGCCTGCTGATCGAGGCCGCGCGCTGTCCGGTCTGCACGGTGCAGCTGTCTTATCTCGATCGTCCGCCGCGGCGACAGCTGCGCATCAACTGCATGGACGGCACGATCGATCTTGATCTGCTGAGCGGGATCCTGTCCGTCGATGGCAAACAGGAAACCCTGGCCGCTGATCGCAATGGTCCGATCCGCGCCATGCATCGCTCGATCCTGCAGGATGCGGCAACGCCGGCCTGCACGCTGGCGGAAGCGCAGGATGTGATGCAGCTGATCGCGGCGGCCGAAACGGCCATGCAGGCGCAGCAATGGGTGAGGGCGTCGTGAAACGGATCTGCACCATCTGCGTGCGCGGCGGCTCGAAAGGCCTGCCGGGCAAGAATATGCGGCCGTTGCTGGGCAAGCCGCTGCTGGCCTGGACGGTGGAGCAGGCGAAGCGCAGCGGCCTGTTCGACTGCATCGCCGTCAGCAGCGATTCGCCCGAATTGCTGGCGATCGGGCGCCAGGCCGGCGCCGATGAAACCATCGACCGTCCGGCCGAACTGGCCAGCGACACCGCCGGCAAGCTGCCAGCCATCGTGCATGCGGTGACGGCGGTGGAAACCAGGCGCGGTACGCGTTTCGACATGATCGTGGAAATGGATGCCACCGCGCCGCTGCGGCTCAACGCGGATATCACCGGCGCCGTCGCCCTGGCCGAGGCGCATGCGCCGGCCAATGTGATCACCGGCAGTCCGGCGCATCGTTCGCCGTATTTCAACCTGGTCGAACGCGCGGGTGATGGCCATGTGCGACTGGTCAGGCCCGGGGCATTCCTGCGGCGCCAGGATGCGCCGGCCTGTTTCGACATGAATGCGTCGATCTATGTCTGGCCGCGCGACCGCTTCATGGCCGAGCCGAAAGTCTTTTATGACGACACCCTGCTGTTCGAGATGCCGACGGAGCGTTCGCATGACATCGACAGCGCGCTGGATTTCGAGATCGTTGAACTGCTGATGCGCCGGCTGACCGCCGGCTGACCGGCCCGGTTCAGCCCGTCCGTCCAGCCCGTCCGTTCAGGCCGGCTGGCGCAGAGCCAGGCCGAGGCAGACCACCCAGCCGATCACGGTCCAGCCGATGGCCAGGTTGGCGACGAAGATCTTCTGCCGCCAGGGATGGGCCCGCCGCCAGGCCAGCAGGCTGGGCAGGAAATAGACGGTGGCCAGCAGCAAAAGGCCGACAAGGGTGGGGAATCCGGCGCCCATGGCCGCAGAGTAGCGACCGGCTGCGGCTCTGGATAGCATTCAGGTTGCAGCGCAAAGCATTGGCTGCGGCCGGGATTTGGCTATAGTCCGGGGCAGTCGTTTTTCGCGTCAGGCAGGGGATTGCGTCATGTCGCTGCGCAACAAGCTCGTCACCGTCTTCGGCGGTTCCGGTTTCGTCGGCCGCTATATCGTGCAGAAGCTGGCCCAGCAGGGCGCCCGGGTGCGGGTCGCCATCCGCCGCCCCGATGAAGGCCTGTTCCTGAAACCGATGGGCGGCGTTGGCCAGATCGACATCGTGCAGGCCAATATCCGCATGCCCATGTCGGTGCAGCAGGCCGTCAAAGGCGCCGACATCGTGATCAACTGCGTCGGCATCCTGTACCAGAGCGGCACGCAGAAATTTTCTGCCGTGCAGGCGCGCGGCGCCGAAGTGATCGCGCTCTGCTCTCGGGAAGCCGGCGTGCGGCAGATGCTGCATGTCTCGGCCATCGGCGCGAATGCCGAAAGCGGCTCGGCCTATGCGCGCAGCAAGGCCCAGGGCGAGGATGGCGTTCGCCGCCACATGCCGCAGGCGATCATCCTGCGCCCCAGCATCGTGTTCGGCCCGGAAGACGATTTCTTCAACCGCTTCGCCGGCCTGGCCAGCATCGCGCCGGCCCTGCCGCTGGTCGATGGCGGCCACACGAAGATGCAGCCGGTCTATGTCGGCGACGTGGCCGAGGCGGCGATCCATGCCCTGCTCGATCCCAAGGCCGCGGGCCAGACCTTCGAACTGGGTGGTCCGAAAGTCTACAGCTTCCGCGAATTGCTGGAGCTCACGCTGGCCGCGATCCACAAGAAACGCCTGCTGCTGCCCGTGCCCGGCGCGCTGCTGAAACCCGCAGCCTTCTTCATGGAGCTGCAGCCGATCTTCGCGCCGCCGATCACGCGCGACCAGATTGAACTGCTGAAATCCGACAACGTGGTGGCGGCCGGTGCGAAGGGCCTGGAGGACCTGGGCATCGACCTGCCGGTGCCGGTGGAAGGCACCATCGAAAGTTATCTGTTCCGCTTCCGCCGCGGCGGCGGCAAGTTCGAGCCGCGCTTCAGCTGATCACATTTCCGGCGCGCGTAGCGCGTCGCGCCAGCGCCGGCCGCCGGCGATCTGGCGGCCATCGTCCAGCGTCACGGTGAAATCGCCGCTGTCGTTGCTGGTCATGCCGCGCACGCGATGGCGGTTGACCAGGCGCGAGCGGTGGATGCGCACGAAGCCCAGGCCGGCCAGCTGTTCCTCCAGCATCGACAGCGTCTGCCGCTGCAGCCAGCTGCGCCCGGCCAGATGCAGTTCGACATAATTGCCGGCGGCTTCCACCCACAGAATCTCGGCCGGATCAAGCCAGACACGCCGCGCGCCGTCGCGGATTTCCAGCCGGCGTGGCCCGGACTGCGGCGATGGCGTGCCCGTTTGGGCCGGCTGTTCGACAATCGTCGCCGGCCTGCGCAGGGCCGCCGCCAGCAGCCAGGCGCCGATGGCCATGGCGGCATAGGCCAGCGCATCCTTGCGGCCTTCATAGATCAGGCCGGTCACCAGCGGATCGTCGCCCAGATCGTATGAGCCGCCGAGCAGCGGATAGAGCGCCAGCCGCAGCAGGGTCATGCCGCCGATATGGGCCATGCCGAAAGCGGCGAGACCGGCGGCATGACCCAGCAGCACGCGCGGCCAGCCGATGCGGCGCGGATCCAGTCGCGACGTCCAGGCAAACACCAGCGGCGTGACGGCAAAGACGATCACGATGCTGGTCAGTTCGTTGACGACGATATGCCATAGCGGAATCTGAAGGCCGACGCGGCCGGCCTCGATCCAGTAGGACGAACCGATGACAGCGGCAAAGGCCAGCAGGATGCCGGCATAGGCGATCCACATCCAGGCCGGAAAGCGGAAAGCGCGGATTTCCGGCGTCGCCGCCATGCCGGCACGTGTCCCGCCATTCGTCATGCCATTCATCCCGTCTGGCCCGCCATTCGTCACCGGCGTCGTCATGGCCTGCCACCGGTCATGGCAACCAGCCCTCCGCCTGCCCCGCTGCCATTTGCGTCGCCAGGGCCGTGTGACACACCGGTCGGCATTGCAAAATTGCTGGAGTTGCTGATGACCATTCCTTCAGACCGGGAAACCGCATCGTTGCACGCGCGCCGCTACGACCTCGACTGGCTGCGCATCGGCGCCTTCGGGCTGCTGATTTTCTATCATATCGGCATGTTTTTCGTCTCGTGGGACTGGCATGTGAAAAGCACCCATGCTGGCCCAGGAGATCCACTTGGCCTGCAGCCCCTGATGCTGCTGAGCAATCCATGGCGTCTGGCCCTGCTGTTCCTGATCGCCGGCTGCGCCACGCGGTTCATGGCCGACCGGCTGGATCGCGTGACAATGCTGAAAAGCCGCAGCCTGCGCCTGCTGCTGCCGCTGGTTTTCGGCATGCTGGTGATCGTGCCGCCGCAGACCTATTACGAGATCGTCGAAAAGCTCGGTTATGCCGAAGGCTGGTTGGCCTTCTATGGCAAATACATCGGCTTCCACGATGGCTGGCGCCCGGGCGGCCAGCTGCTGATCGTGCCGACCTGGAACCATCTGTGGTTTGTCGTCTATCTGTGGGTCTACAGCATGATCGTCATCATGCTGCGGCCGCTGCTCATGGCAGCCGCCACGCGGCGTCTGGCGCGGCAGGCTGTTCCATGGCTGCAGGGTGCCGGGCTGATCCTGCTGCCATGGCTGCTGCTCGGCGGCCTGCGCCTGTGGCTGTTTCCCCGCTTTGGCCAGACCCATGCGCTGGTTGGCGACTGGTATCTGCATGCGATGTACCTGTCGCTGTTCCTGTTCGGCTATGCCATCGCCAAGGCGGACGCGGTCTGGGCCGCGATCATGCGCCTGCGCTGGGTGGCCCTGGTCCTGGCCCTGCTCAGTTATGCCGGCCTGGTCTGGTTCATGCTGCAGGATGGGCCCCTGCCGGTCCCGCTGCGGATGCTGCGCCAGGCCGTCTGGGCGCTCGATCTGTGGGCCTGGATCCTGATGCTGCTGGGCTTTGCCCGCGTCTGGCTGAACCATGCCGGCCCACGCACCGACACCTGGCGGCGTTATCTCACCGAGGCCGTTTTCCCCTTTTATATCCTGCACCAGACGGTGATCGTCGTGGTTGGCCATCACCTGGCCCCGTTCGCCCTGCCGGCCTGGGCCGAGGGGGTGATCCTGGTCGCGGCGACGATGCTGGCCTGCTGGGTTGGCTACGAGATCATCCGGCGGGCACGCTGGCTCAGGCCGTGGTTTGGGCTAGCCAACGGACCTAGCTCTGTACCTTATATGAAAATCAAGGTCTTATCCGAAAGTTAGTATCATTTCGGACCTATCTTTGAGTCCGGAATGGGTTGAGAGCCATTCGCAGGCGTATAAAATCGAAGGAGACTCCATAAAAAGGTCAACAAACGTGACCTATCGGTTATTTTTTGCTTGATCCTGGCGGCGGCAGGCAATAAATGTTGCCCTCCGCCCCAGCGATTGGTTCTTTGCGTCTTCAGTCATTGCGCCTGCCGCCCGGGGTGTCCCTGTCGTTCGTTACCCGCCCCCGGGAAGCCTTGAGTCGAGGACGCGCCATGGCCGAGAAGATGTTGAAATTCGTGCAGACCGCCCAGGCCATGCCGGAAAAGCGCATGGCGGCCGACCGCGCGAAGGATTTCGACGAAATCTATCGGGAATTCGCCGCCCAGAAGGCGGCCGAGCAGGCCTCGCGCTGTTCGCAATGCGGCGTGCCGTTTTGTCAGGTCCACTGCCCCCTGCACAACAACATCCCTGACTGGCTGCGCATGACGGCGGAAGGCCGGCTGGAAGAAGCCTACGAGCTGAGCCAGGCCACCAACACCTTCCCCGAGGTTTGCGGCCGCATCTGCCCGCAGGACCGCCTGTGCGAAGGCAACTGCGTGATCGAGCAATCGGGCCATGGCACCGTCACCATCGGCGCCATCGAGAAATACATCACCGAAACCGCCTGGGCCTCGGGCTGGGTTAAATCACCCAAGCCGCTGCATGGCGAACGGCCGCAGAGCATCGGCATCGTCGGCGCCGGGCCGGCCGGGCTGGCGGCGGCCGACAAGCTGCGCCGGCTGGGCTATGCCGTGCATGTCTACGACCGTTACGACCGCCCCGGCGGCCTGCTGATCTATGGCATCCCGAATTTCAAGCTGGAGAAGGATGTCGTCGAGCGGCGCTCCAAACTGCTGGCCGAGGCAGGCGTGCAGTTCCACATGAATTTCGAGGTCGGCCGCGACGCCACGCTGGATGAATTGCGCAAGAAGCACGATGCCGTGCTGATCGCCACCGGCGTCTACAAGGCGCGCGACATCCAGGCGCCCGGTTCGGGCCTGCAGAATATCGTGCCGGCGATGACCTACCTCACCGCCTCCAACAAGCATGGCCTGGGCGACACGGTGCCGGAATTCGAGAACGGCCAGCTCAATGCCCAGGGCAAGAAGGTCGTCGTGATCGGCGGCGGCGACACCGCGATGGATTGCGTGCGCACGGCCGTAAGGCAGGGCGCCACCGCGGTGCATTGCCTCTATCGCCGTGACAAGGCCAACATGCCGGGCTCGCTGCGCGAGGTGAAGAACGCCGAGGAAGAGGGCGTCGAATTCGTCTGGCTCAGCCTGCCCAAGAGCTTCCGTGGCGAGGGCAAGGTGACTGCCGTGCATGCCGGCCGCATGAAGCTCGGCCCCGCCGATGCTTCCGGCCGCCAGATGCCGGTGGAGATCGAAGGCGCCGATTTCGACCAGCCGGCCGACCTGGTGATCAAGGCGCTGGGCTTCGATCCGGAAGACCTGGCGCAGGATTTCAAGGCGCCGCATCTGGAAGTCACCCGCTGGGGCACCGTGAAGATCTCGGCGCGCAGCAAGATGACCTCCATGCCCGGTGTGTTCGCCGCCGGCGACATCGTGCGCGGCGCCAGCCTCGTGGTCTGGGCGATCCGCGACGGCCGCGACGCGGCGGCCGCCATCCACCAGTATATCCAGGCCAAGGCGCAGCCCGCTGCGCAGGCCGCAGAGTAAGGAGTGTCCTGACATGACCGACATCAAGACCACCTACGTCGAGCAGTGGCAGGACACCGCCAGGCACCTGGCCGAGACCGGCATGTACCGGCCGGAGGAAGAGCACGATGCCTGCGGCGTCGGCCTGATCGCCTCGCTGGATGGCGCGCCGCATCGCCGCGTGGTGGCGGCTGGCATTCAGGCGCTGAAGGCGCTGTGGCATCGCGGCGCGGTGGATGCCGACGGCAAGACCGGCGACGGCGCCGGCATCCATGTGCAGATCCCGCAGGATTTCTTCCGCGAGCATGTGCGCCGCTCGGGCTTCGAGCCGGGCGAGGGCAAGCTGGGCCTTGGCATGGTGTTCCTGCCCAAGACCGACCTGGCCGCGCAGGAAACCTGCCGCACCATCGTTGAAACGGCCATCCTCGACTTTGGCTATGGCATTTACGGCTGGCGCCAGGTGCCGGTGGACGCCACCATCATCGGCGAGAAGGCCAATGCCACGCGGCCCGAGATCGAGCAGGTGCTGATCGAGAACCGGCATGGCAAGGACGACAACGCGTTTGAGCGCGACCTGTTCCTGATCCGCCGCCGCATCGAGAAGCAGGTGCTGGCCGCCCATATCAGCGAGTTCTACATCTGCTCGCTCAGCTGCCGCAGCGTGATCTACAAGGGCATGTTCCTGGCCGAGCAGATCGACTATTTCTATCCCGACCTGCAGGACGAGCGCTTCGTCAGCACGTTTGCCATCTATCACCAGCGCTATTCGACCAACACCTTCCCGACCTGGAAGCTGGCGCAGCCCTTCCGCATGCTTGCCCATAACGGCGAGATCAACACCCTGCGCGGCAACGTCAACTGGATGAAGAGCCACGAGATCAAGATGGCCTCCGAGGCCTTCGGCGATCTCTCCGACGACATCAAGCCGATCGTGCAGTCGGGCTCGTCCGACTCCGCCGCGCTGGACGCGGTGTTCGAGGTGCTGGTGCGCGCCGGCCGCGTCGCGCCGATGGTGAAGACGCTGTTGATCCCGGAATCGGCCTCCAACAAGCCGCTGATGCCGCAGGCGCATCGCGACCTCTATGCCTATTGCAACTCGATCATGGAGCCATGGGACGGCCCGGCCGCGATCTGCGCCACCGATGGCCGCTGGGCCATCGCCGGGCTGGACCGCAACGGCCTGCGCCCGGTGCGCTACACCATGACCACCGACAACCTGCTGATCGTCGGCTCCGAGACCGGCATGGTCACGGTGCCCGAGCACAAGGTGATCAGGAAGGGTCGCGTCGGCCCCGGCGAGATGATCGCGGTCGACCTCAAGAAGGGCCGCATGTATCTCGACCGCGAGATCAAGGACAAGCTGGCCGCCGAGCATCCCTATGGCGAGTGGGTGAAGAACATCGTCACCCTCGACAAGATCAAGGATGCGCCGGCTGTCGCCAAGGCCTTCACCAGGGATGACCTGCGCCGTTATCAGCTCAATTTCGGCCTGACGCTGGAAGACATGGAGCTGATCCTGCATCCGATGGCCGAAGACGCCAAGGAAGCGATCGGCTCGATGGGCGACGACACGCCGATCGCGGTGCTGTCGGAGCAGTATCGCGGCCTGCATCATTTCTTCCGCCAGCAGTTCAGCCAGGTCACCAACCCGCCGATCGACTCGCTTCGCGAGAAGCGGGTGATGAGCCTGCGCACCCGCATGGGCAACCTAACCAACGTGCTGGACGAGGATGCCAGGCAGATCGCCATCCTGCTGCTGGAAAGCCCGGTGCTGTCCAATGCCGACCTGGCCCGCGTGCTGAAATACGCCGAGAAGACCACGGCGAAGATCGACTGCACCTTTGCCGTCGATGCCGGCGAAGGCGGTCTGCGCGACGCGCTCAAGCGCATCCGGGCCGAGGCCGAGAATGCGGTGCGCGGTGGCGCCGGCCATATCGTGTTGTCCGACGAGGGCGTGAATGCCCAGCGCGCGGCCATGCCGATGATCCTCGCCACCGGCGCCGTGCACAGCCATCTGGTGCGCCAGGGCCTGCGCACCTTCACCTCGCTGACCGTGCGCTCGGGCGAATGCCTCGACGTGCATTACTTCGCCGTGCTGATCGGCGTCGGCGCCACCACGGTGAACGCCTACCTGGCCGAGGCCTGCCTGGTCGACCGCGTCAATCGCGGCCTGCTCGGCAAGCTGACGGCGGAAGAGGCGGTCAACCGCTTCAAGGAAGCCGTCGATGGTGGCCTGCTCAAGATCATGTCCAAGATGGGCATCTCGGTGATCAGCTCCTATCGCGGCGGCTATAATTTCGAGGCGCTTGGCCTGTCGCGGTCGCTGGTGGCCGACCTGTTCCCCGGCATGCCTTCGCGCATTTCCGGCATCGGCCTGATCGGCATCCAGCAGAAGGTGCTGGCGCTGCATGAGCGCGCCTTCCGCTCCGACGTGACCGCGCTTCCCGTCGGCGGCATCTACAAGTACCGCCGTGGCGGCGAGGCCCATGCCTGGGAAGCCAACCTGATCCACATGATGCAGACGGCGGTGGGCACGGAAAACTACGCCCTGTTCAAGAAATACACCGCCGGCCTGCGCGACCTGCCGCCGATCTCGGTGCGCGACCTGCTCGAGATCAAGCCGGCCGCCACGCCGCTGCCCATTGAGCAGGTCGAGAGCGTGACGGAAATCCGCAAGCGTTTCATCACCCCGGGCATGTCGCTCGGCGCGCTGGGCCCCGAGGCGCATGAAACGCTGACGATTGCGATGAACCGCATTGGCGCCAAGTCGGATTCCGGCGAAGGCGGCGAGGCGCCGGAGAATTTCAAGCCGCGCCCCAATGGCGACAACGCCAATTCGGCGATCAAGCAGGTGGCCTCCGGCCGCTTCGGCGTGACGGCGGAATATCTCAACAACTGCCGCGAGCTGGAGATCAAGGTCGCCCAGGGCGCCAAGCCCGGCGAGGGCGGCCAGCTGCCCGGCTTCAAGGTCACCGAGCTGATCGCGCGGCGGCGCCATTCGACGCCCGGCGTGATGCTGATCTCGCCGCCGCCGCATCACGACATCTATTCGATCGAGGATCTGGCGCAGCTGATCTACGACCTGAAGCAGATCAACCCCGATGCCCAGGTCTGCGTCAAGCTGGTCTCGGAAGCCGGCATCGGCACCATCGCGGCCGGCGTGGCGAAGGCTAAGGCCGACGTCATCCTGGTCTCGGGCCATGTCGGCGGCACCGGCGCCAGCCCGCAAACCTCGGTGAAGTATGCCGGCACGCCGTGGGAAATGGGCCTCAGTGAAGTCAACCAGGTGCTGACGCTGAACAAGCTGCGGCACCGGGTGAAGCTGCGCACCGATGGCGGGCTCAAGTCGGGCCGCGACATCGTCATCGCCGCCATGCTGGGCGCCGAGGAATACGGCATCGGCACGGCAGCCCTGGTGGCGATGGGCTGCATCATGGTGCGCCAGTGCCACTCGAATACCTGCCCGGTCGGCATCTGCACGCAGAATGACGCCCTGCGCAAGAAGTTCACCGGCACGCCCGAGAAGGTGGTCAACCTGTTCAGCTTCATCGCCGAAGAGGTGCGCGAGATCCTCGCCGCCCTGGGCGTTAAGTCGCTGAACGAGATCATCGGCCGCACCGACCTGCTCACCCAGGTCAGCCGCGGCGGCGCGCATCTCGACGATCTCGACCTCAATCCGATCCTGGCCCAGGCCGATGCCGGCGATTACGCGCGCCACTGCACGCTGGAAGGCCGCAACGAGGTGCCCGACACGCTGGACGCCCAGATGCTGGGCGATGCGGCACCCGTGTTCAGCCATGGCGAGAAGATGCAGCTCGCCTACAACATCCGGAACACCCATCGCGCCATCGGCACGCGGCTGTCGTCGCATCTGGTGCGCAAGTTCGGCATGACCGGGCTGAAGCCCGGCCACATCACCGTGCGGCTCACCGGCTCGGCCGGCCAGTCGCTTGGCGCCTTCGCCGTGCAGGGCCTCAAGCTGGAAGTGTTCGGCGACGCCAACGACTATGTCGGCAAGGGCCTCTCCGGCGGCATGATCGTGGTGCGCCCCTCGCCCTCCTCGCCGCTGGTGGCCAAGACGAATGAGAACACCATCATCGGCAATACGGTGCTCTACGGCGCCACGGGCGGCAAGCTGTTCGCCGCCGGACAGGCCGGTGAGCGTTTCGCCGTGCGCAACTCCGGCGCCATCACGGTGATCGAGGGCTGCGGGTCGAATGGCTGCGAATACATGACCGGCGGCCGCGTCGCCATCCTGGGCAGCGTGGGCGACAATTTCGGCGCTGGCATGACCGGCGGCATGGCCTTCGTCTACGACCCCGAGGATATGCTGCCGATCGCCATCAATGACGAGAGCGTGGTCTACCAGCGGCTGGCTTCCAGCTACTGGGAGGGCGTGCTGCGCGGCATGATGGACGAGCATATCCGCGAGACCCAGTCGGTCTATGCCTCCAACCTGCTGGCCGACTGGGACATGGTGAAGGCGAAATTCTGGCAGGTCTGCCCGAAGGAAATGGTGTCGCGGCTCGAGCATCCGCTGTCGGATGCGCCGGCCGCCGCCGAGAAGCGCGCCTGATGGTCTAAGGCTTCTGGTTCCGGCCTGCCCCAATCGGCCGGGTTCCAGGGAAGCGGAAACGCCGCCGGATGAAAGTCCGGCGGCGTTTTTGATTCATAAACCAGTCCGGCCTATCTTCGGGCCATGCGCCTGTTCAGCCTTGTCATCCTTGGCAGCCTGCTTGCTTCGCCCGCTTTCGCCTTCTGCGTGGTGAATGAGAGCGGCGGCAGCATCGTGGTGCAGGCCGGTGGTCCGCCGATGCCGGTCTATGTGAAGGAAATCCGGCCGGGCCAGCGCGACTGCTACATCCCGCGCAAACCGGATGGCATCGTGGTGGAAATCTACGATGCCGCGGCGCGGCGGCTGCGCTGCCGCCATTCGGTGGCGCCGAAGACGGCCACCATCACGGTGGGCAAGACCTGCAAGGTGAATCCGGGTTAATCCAGAGGTTTGGTAGGCCGCCTCAGGTCACGATGCCATACAGCACCATGGCCATGCCGGCAAGGCCGCCGACATAGGCCAGCGTGCGCAACCACGGCACGCCGATGGTGTAGACCACGGCATGCACGACGCGGCTGTAGAAAAAGACCTGGGCGCCCAAAGCGGTCCAGGCATCGGCCTTGCCCATCACCGCCGCCGCCAGCACCAGGGCGGCAAACGGCACCAGGTTTTCCACCATGTTGAGATGGGCGCGGTGCGAACGGCCGATCCAGCCATGGCCAACGGGAAAATCCTCGCGGTTGCCGGCCACCACGAACAGGCCGCGGCTGAAGATGAAGCCGAGCGTGTAGGGAAAAGCCAGCAGCAGGCACAGCACGGCACTGGCAATCAGCATCAGCATGTCGGTGGTCATGGCAGGCTCCGGTTTTGGTCTCGTCGCCTGCCATGATCCCGCAAAAGCGGGGGCTTGACTAGGCCGTGCGGAAAAAGCCGACCAGATCGGCCAGCTCGCGGGCCTGAGCCGACAGCGCCTGGGCCGAGGCCGAGGTCTGCTCCACCAGGGCGCCGTTGCGTTGGGTCATCTCGTCCATGTTGGCGACGGCGATGTTGACCTCTTCCAGTCCGGTCGCCTGTTCTCTGCTGGCGGCGGCAATCTCGGCCACGATATCCGAAACCTTCTTGATGGCACCCACGATCTCGGTCAGCGACTGGCCGGTGCGGTTGACCAGGGTGGCGCCGGTCTTCACCTGGCTGTTCGATTCCGTGATCAGCGCCTTGATGTCCTTCGAGGCATTGGCGCTGCGCTGCGCCAGCGCCCGTACCTCCTGGGCGACGACCGCGAAGCCCTTGCCGGCCTCGCCGGCGCGGGCGGCTTCCACCGAGGCATTGAGTGCCAGCAGGTTGGTCTGGAAGGCGATCTCGTCCATCAGCGATACGATGTCGGCAATCTTTTGCGCGCTGGTCTCGATCTGCGTCACCGCCGCCACCGCATCCGCCACCACATTGCCGCCCTTCTCCGCCGTGTCGCGCGCCGCCATGGCCAGTTGGTTGGCGGCCTGGGCGTTGTCGGCATTCTGCTTCACCGTGGTGGTGACCTCGTGCATCGAAGCCGCCGTTTCCTCCAGGGCCGCCGCCTGCTGCTCGGTGCGGCCGGCCAGATCCTGGCTGCCGGTCGAGATTTCCGCCGCTGCATTGCTCTGCGCCTCGACGGCGTTGACGATGTTCTGCACCACGCCGGTCAGGGTGTCGGCCATGGCGTTCAGGTCGGTCTGCAGCGTGGCGAACACGCCCTGATAGCGGCCCTGCATGCGGCTGCGCAGGTCGCCCTTGGCGAGGCCGGCAACCGTGGTCTGGATACTGGCGATGGCATCGCTCAGCGTATCCAGCAGGCTGTTCATCTGCTGGCCGATCTTGGCGGTCACGCCGGCCAGCGTGGCCGTCTCGATCCGTTGCGTCAGTTCGCCGGCCGAAGCGGCGGCGACCACCTGGCCGATGGCGCGGTCAAGGGCAGCTTCCTGGGCAACGCGGGCTTCCTCGTTGCGCTTGCGTTCGTTCTCGATCTCGCCCTGCAGGCGATCGGCTTCCATGCCGTTTTCCTTCAGAACGCTGACGGCGCGGGCAATGTCGCCGACTTCATCGCCGCGGTCCTGGCCATCCACGGCCGCCTGCCAGTCACGCTTGGCCAGGCGGCCCAGCGTATCGGTCAGGCCCTTCAGCGGAATGCTGATGCTGCGCACCATGACCCAGCTCAGGGCCACCAGCAGCAGGATGACGACGACGATGATGCCGCCGTTGGTGATCAGCTGGGTCCGGAAGATCGCATCGACGTCATCGATGTAGATGCCGGTGCCGACCACCCAGCCCCAGGGCGCGAAACCCTTCACATAGGAGATCTTCGGCACCGGATGATCCAGGCCGGGCTTGGGCCACAGATAATCGACATAGCCGGCGCCATTCTTCTTGACGACATTCACGAACTCCACGAACAGCCGCTTGCCGTTCGGGTCCTTGTTCTCGCTCAGATCCTTGCCGACCAGCTGCTTGGCGAAGGGATGCATCACCATCACCGGGCCCATGTCGTTGACCCAGAAATATTCCTTCTCGTCGTAGCGCAGGCTTTCCAGCTCGGCGAGCGCCAGCCGCCTGGCATCGGCCTCGCTCAGTTCGCCGGCCTGGGTGCGGGCGTGGTAGCGCACGATCACGCCATGCGCCACTTCGGCCAGGTTGCGCGTCTTGATCATCCTGTCTTCGAGCAGGACGTCGTGCAGGCGGGAGAGGCCGAGCGCGCCGATCAGGACGAGCCCGATCACGCTGATGCCGAGGATGATCCAGAAGCGGGGCGCCAGGCGCAGATTCTTCATGTCGCTACCCCCTCCTTCCGGGGATGTCGCTGGGAAAGGTCTGATTTTCAGAGGTGGGAGTAACAGGGGGTGTTCTAAATTACTGCTCGAAGCTGTATGAGTTATTTTTTAGTAACTACGAGTAGAAAAACCGGATTATTCACAAATACAATGCGCGTACGGATCAGTGCTGGGGCGCCGGCGCGCCGTCTACCCGCGCCAATCCTTTCCGCGGCGTCGGTGGATTGCTATCACACGGGCCTGATTGAAGGACTGCCATGGCCCCCCCGCTTCTGACCCTGCGCGACATCCACCTCACCTTTGGCGGCGAACCGGTGCTGGACGGGGCCGAACTGTCGGTGCAGGCCGGCGACCGGCTTTGCCTGGTCGGCCGCAACGGCTCGGGCAAGTCGACCCTGATGAAGGTGGCGGCCGGCATGGTGCAGCCCGAAAGTGGCGACCGCGTGGTGCAGACCGGCACCACCATGCGCTACCTGCCGCAGGAACCCGATCTGTCGGGTTTCAGGGACACCCTGTCCTATGTGCTCGACGGGCTCATGCCGGGCGATGACGCGCATCGGGCACGCACCCTGCTCGAGGCGCTGGGCCTGACCGGCGCCGAAGATCCGAAAACGCTCTCAGGCGGCGAGGCGCGCCGCGCGGCTCTGGCCCGCGTGCTGGCGCCCGAGCCCGACATCCTGCTGCTCGACGAGCCAACCAACCATCTCGACCTGCCGGCCATCGAATGGCTGGAATCGGAACTCAAGCGCATCCGTTCGGCGCTGGTGCTGATCAGCCATGATCGCCGCTTCCTCTCCAATCTCACCCGCGCCACGATCTGGCTCGACCGCGGCGCCACGCGCCGGCTGGACCAGGGTTTCGCCGCTTTCGAGGATTGGCGCGATGCGTTGCTCGAGCAGGAAGAGACCGAGCGCCACAAGCTCGACCGCAAGATCGTCGCCGAGCTCGACTGGGTGCGCCATGGCGTCTCGGGCCGGCGCAAGCGCAACATGGGCCGCATGCGCGCGCTGCAGGATCTGCGCAGGGACCGCCGCGAGCAGCGCAAGGTGGCCGGCAATGTCACGCTCACCGTGTCGGAAGCCGAGACTTCATCGAAGCTGATCGTCGAGGCCAAGGCCATCTCCAAGGCCTGGGGCGAGCAGGCCGTGTTGCAGGATGTGTCGCTGAAGATCCAGCGCGGCGACCGGCTCGGCATCATCGGGCCGAACGGCGCCGGCAAAACCACCCTGCTCAATATCCTCACCGGCAAGCTGAAGCCCGATACGGGCAGCGTGCGGCTCGGCGTCAATCTGGAACTGGTGGCGCTCGACCAGAAGCGCGACGCGCTCGATCCCGAGATGACGCTGCAATACGCTTTGGCCGGCGGCAGCGACAAGGTCACCATCAACGGCCAGCCTCGTCATGTGATGAGCTACATGAAGGATTTCCTGTTCGCGCCGGAACAGGCGCGCACGCCGCTCCGCGTGCTCTCGGGCGGTGAGCGCGGCCGGCTGATGCTGGCGCGCGCCTTGAGCAAACCCTCCAACGTGCTGGTGCTCGACGAGCCGACCAACGACCTCGATCTCGAAACGCTCGACCTCCTGCAGGAAATGCTGGCCGATTATCCCGGCACCGTGCTGCTGGTCAGCCACGACCGCGATTTCCTCGACCGCGTCTGCACATCCGTACTGGCCTTTGAAGGTGCCGGCCGCTGGCAGCTTTATGCCGGCGGCTATTCCGACATGGTGGCCCAGCGCGGCCAGGGCGTGCAGGCCAAGGCGGCGTCGGCGCAGAAAAAGATGGAGACGGAAGACAGGGCCGCGGCTTCAGCGCCGCGCGCGACGCCCAGGCGCAAGCTCAGCTTCAAGGAAAAGCATGCGCTGGAAACCCTGCCCAAACGCATGGCCGATCTGCAGGCCGAGATCGCCAGACACCAAACGGCGCTGAACGATCCGCAGCTTTTCTCCCGTGAGCCGGCGAAATTCCAGGCTGCCAGCGCCGGACTGGAAAAGGCCACCACGGAGCTTGCCGCCGCCGAGGATCAATGGCTGGAGCTGGAAATGCTGCGCGAGGAACTGGAAGGTTAGGCCCTACTGCACCGGCCGCGCCGCCTGGCGCTGGCTCGGCACCAGAGGCGGCACGCCGAAGCCCAGATCGATGAAGCGCATGCCGTCGCCTTCCTCATAGGAATCCGGATCGAGCGGCTCGCCGCGCATGTCGGTCTTGGCCAGGCCGGTGGCGCAACACAGGATCAGGCTGGCCTCGGCAGCATCATCCTCGGTCAGCGGTGCGCCGCAGAATTCCACCGGCAGCACCGAGCCATCGGCGAAGCGCAGCCAGTAATAGATCACCACGCCGCAGGGCTGGGCCGCCTGGGCGATGGTGAGATGGGCGCGCCAGGCGCGGTTCTCGGCGCTGGTGAGGTCGAGATAGTTGAAGCCGGTCAGGTCGTAGCCCAGATGCGCGGCGATGGTGTTGCCGGCCAGCGCGACGCGGATCTCGTCATGGCCGCGCAGTTCCAGCAATACGCAGGTCTCGTAGAAACTGCCCAGGATTTCCGGCGTGATATCGCTGCGCCGCGGCAGCTTGCGGCCATGGCGGCATTCATCCCACAGGGCGAAGAATTCCTTGGCGCGTTGCGAAAGCGGGGCGGGCAGGCTGTTCAGGAAACCGATCATGACGCTCGCTTAATGGGCCTGCTGCAGGTTCAGCGGCTGATTGGGATTGGCCGCCGGGATGCCGAAGCCGATATCGATGAAGCGCATGCCGTCTCCCATCACATACGAGTCCGGATCGGCCACGCCGGCCACGGCGATCCGGGCCAGCGGCGTGGCGCAGGACAGGATCAGGTCCGGGATCGCCGCGCCGTCGCTGCAGACCGGGGCGCCGACCCATTCCACCGGCAGCACGACGTCGCCAGGATAGCGCAGCCAGTAATACAGCATGAAGCCGCAGGGCTGCAAAATCTGCTCAAGCGTCAGCTGCGCCCGCGTGGCGCGATTTTCCGGCGTGGTCAGGTCGAGATAGTTGCAGCCGGTCAGGTCGAAGCCGATCCGCTCGGCGATGCCGGGCCCGGCCATGACGATGTGGACATCGTCGCGGCTGCGGATTTCCACCAGCATACACATCCGTGCCTGGTCGCCCAGCGCGGCAAGGTCGATATCGCGCCACGTGGGCAGGGCGCGACCGTGGCGCCAGTCCTGCCACAGGGAGAAGAAGCGACGGCTCGGCGCCGATAACGGCCCCGGCAGCTTTGCCAGGAAATCGCCCATGGCAGCCCCCTTCCATGGTACGCGGAAGAATACCCACCCGGCGCCAGTATAGTCGTGCTTTGCCCCGCGGCAATCCCGAATAAAAAACGCGGCCGGAGGACGGCTCCGGCCGCGTCACCCGCAGGCTGAATAGCCGGCGGCTTTTACTTCTTCACGGCCTTGACGAACTTGTCGACGAAGGTCTTGTTGAGATCGACATTCGATGTCGCCAGCGCCTCGTCGAACTGCGCCAGCATGTTGAAGCCGCTCTTCATGCCATCGACGCTGATCAGGCCGGTACGCGAATAGGTCTCCATCGAGTTCTTCACCGCCTGGATGTAAAGCGGCTTGTCGCCGAGGTAGTAGGCCTCGGGCACGGTGGCGGCGACGTCTTCCGGCTTGGCGGTGCTGAGCCAGGTGAGCGCCTTGTGGAAGGCATTGACCAGCGCCTGGGTGGTCTGCGGGTTCTTCTCGATGAACTCATTCTTCAGGTAGAGCACGGCGGCCGGGTTGGAGCCGCCGAAGATCGCCTTGGTGCCCGCTTCGGTGCGCGAGTCGGCCAGGATGAACACGGTCTTGTCGAGCTCCAGCTTGGAAATCACCGGATCGAGGTTGGAGATCGCGTCGATCTCGCCCTTCTGCATCGCGGCCACCGCGCCGGCGCCGGCGCCGACGCCGATGAAGGCGCTGTCCTTGTAATTGCCGCCGGACTTGGCGATCAGGTAGTTGACGAAGAAGTTGGTGGACGAGCCCGGCGCGGTGACGCCGATCTTCATGCCCTTCAGATCGGCGGCGGTCTTCACCTTGCCCTGATGCTCTTTCTTCACCGCCAGCACGATGCCGGGGAAACGGCCCAGCTCGATCACCGCGCGGATGTCCTGGCCCTTCTGCTGCATGCGGATGGTGTGCTCGTAGGCGCCGGTGACGGCGTCGACGGAGCCGCCGACCAGCGCCTGCAGCGACTTGGCGCCACCGCCGAAATCGTTGATCTCGACCTCCAGGCCCTCGGCTTTGAAATAACCCTTCTGCTCGGCGATGGTGAGCGGCAGGTAATACAGCAGCGGCTTGCCACCGACGCCCAGCGTCAGCTTGGCCTTTTCCGGCGCGGCCTGTACGGTCGCGGCCGTCAGCATGACGGCGGCGGCCGCGGCCAGAAGCATCTTGATCTTCATGTCGTTTCCTCCGTTTTGAAAAGTCAGACGGTCTTCGCCGCCGTATCGGGCCGCCAGACCAGCAGCCGGTTCTCGATCATGGTCACCACGGTGTCGATCACGATCACGAAGATCGCCAGGATCAGCATGCCGGAAAACACGCCGGTGACGTCGAACACGCTTTCCGCCTCGTGGATCTTGTAGCCCAGGCCGCCGGCCGAGCCGAGATATTCGCCCACCACGGCGCCGACCAGCGCGAAACCGACGCTGGTATGCAATGACGAGAACATCCAGGTCAGCGCCGCCGGCCAGTAGACATGGCGCAGCAGCTGGCGCTCGTTCATGCCCAGCATGCGCGCATTGGCCAGCACGGTGGGACTGACTTCCTTGATGCCCTGGTAGACGTTGAAGAACACGATGAAGAAGACCAGCGTGAAACCGAGTGCCACCTTCGACCAGATGCCAAGGCCGAACCAGAGCGCGAAGATCGGCGCCAGCACCACGCGGGGCAGCGCGTTGGCCGCCTTCACATAGGGATCGAACACGGCGGCCAGCAATTCGCGCCGCGCGAAGGCGAAACCCACCACGATGCCGCCCAGCGCGCCGATGGCAAAGGCCAGCTCGGTTTCCAGCAGCGTGATGCCCAGGTGCCGCCAGATTTCGGTGCCGGCGAAATCCTTCGCCGTGCGCGCCAGCACGTCCAGCGGCGTGGAGAAGAAGAAGGGCGGCAGCAGCGGCTTGCCGTCGATCACCGGAATGGTGGTGAGCAGGTGCCACAGCAGCAGGAAGCCCAGGCCGACCAGCACCTGCAGCACCAGCAGGGTGCCGCGATTCAGCGCGCCCTTCATTGTTGCGCCTCCGCGCTCATCTCGTAGGTTTTCTGCACTTCGACGCGTAAGGACGCCCAGATCGCCTTGTGAATCTGGTGGAAGGCCGGCTCGGTGCGGATTTCGGCGATGTCGCGCGGCCTGGGCAGCTCGACGCGGAAATCGCCGACGATCTTCGCCGCCGGCCCGGCCGACATCACGATCACGCGGTCGGCCAGCGCGATGGCCTCTTCCAGGTCGTGGGTGACGAACAGCACGGCCTTGCGCTCGCCGGCCTGGTCGCCAGCGGCCCACAGCGACAGCAGCAGGTTGCCCATGATCTGCCGCGTCTGCGCATCCAGCGGGCCGAAAGGCTCGTCCATCAGCAGGATCTGCGGATCGCGGATCAGCATCTGCGCCAGCGACACGCGCTTGCGCTGGCCGCCCGACAGCATATGCGGATACCGGTCGGCGAAGTTCTTCAGGCCGACGCGGGTGAGCCAGGCCCGCGCGCGCTCCAGCGCCTCGGCGCGTTTCACGCCCTGCGGCTCCAGCGCCACGGCGACATTGTCGATCGCGGTCTTCCATGGCATCAGCGCGTCGGCCTGGAACAGGTAGCCGGCTTTGGCATTCAGGCCGCTGAGCGGGGTACCGTTGATCTCGACTGTGCCGGCCGAGGGCTTCAGCAGGCCGGCGGCGGCATTCAGCAGGGTGGATTTGCCGCAGCCGGTGGGGCCGACGATGGCGACGAAATCGTGGCGCGCCACGTTCAGCGTGATGTCGGAGACGGCGCGGTGCACGCCGCCGGTCTGCAGCTGGAAGGTGATGTCCAGGCCGGCGAAACGCACCGCCTGGGCAGCCGGGTTGGGCCGGGCGAAGGCCGCCGGGGTGGATGCAGCCGGGGTGGATGCAGAATGGCCCGATGACATGCTGGCCGGAACGGACAAGGCCGGTTTCCTTCCCAAAATCGTTGTTGCGCCTACAAAAAAGCGAAACGGCACAGTAGCCAGCCGCCGCCTGCAAAGTCAAAGGGGCGCGGCGTAAAGGGGCCGAAGGCGGCTTCGCCGGTATTCGCCCGGGTTCGTTTCGGTTCGCCCGGGTTCGCCCGGGTTCGTCTGGGTTCGTTTCGGTTCGCCCGGGTTCGCCCGGGTTCGTCTGGGTTCGTTTCGGTTCGCTCAGGTTCGCTCAGGTTCGTTCGGGTTCGCCCAGGTTCGTTTCGGTTCGTTCGGGTTCGTTTTGCGTATCGCCCCTTATGCCGGCTTATCGCCGCTTATCGCGCGGCATGGCGCCCCGGGACGGTTCACCGGGCAACGATTCACCGGGCAAAAACCGGGTATGCCGGCGCGGCGGGGGGATTGCCGCACCGGCATACGGTGTTATGCAAACTCACTCTCGATAACTCTGCCGTGGTGGCGGCATTGAGAACATATATAGTACAAATCGCTTCCTCCGGCAAGTGGGCCGGCGCCGCTGCCCGCGCGCCGGAACGACCCTCCCTCACATGCCCAGGCTGAGCTGGCCCGTCATCTCCGCCTTCTCCGCCTCGGCCTCGTTGAGCGAGGAAAGCGTCACGCCAAGCAGGCGGATGCCCTTGGTCACCGGAAACAGCTGCTCCAGCAGGGCGCAGGCGATCTGCTCGAACACGGCGCGCGCGGCGATCGGCGCCGCCAGGCTGCGGCTGCGGGTCACCTGCTGGAAATCGGCGTATTTCACCTTCAGCGTCACGGTGCGGCCGCGGATGTCGCGGTCCTCGCAATAGCGCCACACCTTGTCGATCAGCGGGTGCAACTCGGCCAGGGCGGCGCCGTGCTCAAACAGGTCGGCATTGAAAGTGTTTTCCGCGCCGACCGATTTGCGCACGCGGTCGGGCCGCACCGGCCGGTGATCGATGCCGCGCGAGATCCAGTAGAAATAGGTGCCGGCCTTGCCGAAATGACGGACCAGGAAGGGCAGCTCCCGCGCGCGCAGGTCGAGGCCGGTCATGATGCCCAGCCGGTTCATGCGCTCGGCGGTGGCCGGGCCGATGCCATGGAACTTGCCGACCGGCAAAGTCTCGACGAAGACGGGGCCCATCTTCGGCGTGATGACGAACAGCCCGTCGGGCTTGTTCTGGTCGGAGGCCAGCTTGGCGAGGAACTTGTTGTAGGACACGCCGGCCGAGGCGGTCAGCCCGGTTTCGGCCTTGATGCGGGCGCGGATCTCCTCGGCGATCTGCGTCGCCGATGGCATGCCCTTCAGGTTGGTGGTGACGTCGAGATGCGCCTCGTCCAGCGACAGCGGCTCGATCAGCGGCGTGTAGTCGGCGAAGATGGCGCGGATCTGCTGCGAGATCGCGCGATACACGTCAAAGCGCGGCCTGACGAAAACCAGCTCGGGGCATTTGCGTTTCGCGGTGACCGAGGGCATCGCCGAGCGGACGCCGAATCTGCGCGCCTCGTAGCTGGCCGCCGCCACCACGCCGCGCTCGCGCGAACCGCCCACGGCGACCGGCCGGCCACGCAGCTCCGGGTTGTCGCGCTGCTCCACCGAGGCATAGAAAGCATCGAGATCGACATGGATGATCTTGCGCACCGGCGCATCCCGCGCTGCCGCCGGCGCCGGGTCGCCGTCATGCTCGACGATCGTTTCGGGCATTGCTTCTGGCTGCATCGGTTCAGACCACAAGACTCCAGGCGACGACCGGCTTCATCCCTAGTGCATCCGGCATGCCGCGTCGATCCGCGCCGGGACGGAACGCCGCGCGCCGCCGCGCGATGCATGATATAATAAAAACCAACGATGCATACTGGCGCATGCGGGCAGGCAAAAGGCGGGGCGCGTCATGGACAAGCTGGGCGGTCTGTCGGATTTCGATATCTTTGCCTATCTGGCCACCGGCCTGGCGGCGATGGCGGCCTGCGATCTGGTCTTTGCCACCCATTGGGTGATCGGCGCGAGCTGGTCGCTGTCCGAGGGGCTGATCACCCTGCCGCTCGGCTATGTGCTGGGCCATATCCTCGCCGGTCCGGCCGGCTTCCTGATCGAGCGGCATCTGGTGCCGAAACTGCTGGGCGAACCGAAGCGGCTGCTGTTTGCCGAGCAGCCGCAGGGCGGCTGGCCCCGGCGGACGCTGCTGCTTGAATATTACACGCCGCTGGATGACGGCCTGCGCCGCCGCGTGACGGAGCGCGCGGCGCGCGAACACAAGCCGGCCGAGGCCGGCGAGGCGTTGTTCTGGACCGCCTATGCGGTGGCCAAACGCGATGAGCTTGCCTTTCGGCGCATGGAAATCTTCATCAAGCTCTACAGCTTCTGCCGCAACATCGCCTTCGTCGCCGCAATGGCGACCGTGGCCTTCCTCGGCGCCGCTGCCTGCCTGTGGTGGCGACAGGGCTGGTCCGACATGGTCAGCGGAAAACTGTGGCTGGCGCTGCTGGCGGCCGCCATCGCATTCGGCATGCTGATCCGCTACCTGAAATTCCTGCGGCTCTACACGGTCGAGGTCTTCGTGGCCTATAGCGAACCGCCGCCCGCCAAGTAGGACTGAACAGGCAAGACCAAAGCATGCAGAACCGGGGCGCGCGGCCTGCTCATACCGCGCGCAGCAGCACCTGCGCCGCGCCGGCGGCGATGCGGATCGCCCCTTCGGACAGGCGCACGCGCTCCATCGCGTTGTCGACCGGGCGGTCGTCGATGCTGGTTTCGCCGAGCGTGATGAGCCGTCGCGCGGCATCGCGGTTCACCGCCAGGCCGGCCAGCACCAGCAATTCGGCCAGCGACACGCCTTCGGCGAGATGCGATTTCTGCAGCGCGACCTGGGGCAGGTCCAGCTCAGGCGACAGGTCTGGCGCCGGGTTCAGGTCGGGATTTTGCTGGGTTTGCATGACGGTCTCCTTGAGGGCCGGGTTCTGAGCCGCCGGGCCGGAGACCTTCAGTGATGTTGCAAGCCGCCGACCTCGGCGGCTGCAATGGTTCAGACAATGACCAGCGCGCCGCCCGTATGGGAGGGGGTAAAATAATGCCAGAAGCGGTAGGTCGCGGTCATGGGGCGAAGTCTAAGCCCGCGCCGGCGCCGCCGTCAATCGGGGATCGGCGCCAGCGGGACGCTTTGTCGCACGGGCTGTGATATCGGTTACGCGCCGCCATGATTGAGGCGAGACATGCCACGATTGAGACGAGACAGGCGACCATGACCACCGATCCCCGCCGCCATGCGCCGGCCACCCTGCGCAACCGCGAGGCCATCCTGGCCGTTCTGCGCGCTGAGCTGCCAAAACAGGGCCTGCTGCTGGAAATCGCCAGCGGCAGCGGCGAGCATGCCGCCTTCATGGCGCCGCTTCTGGCGCCGCTGCTCTGGCAGCCAAGCGATTTTGATGCCGATGCGCTGCCCTCCATCGATGCCCATGCGGCCGACAGCGGGGCCACCAACATCCGCCCGGCCCTGCGCATCGACGTCACGGCCGATGACTGGCCGGTGCGGCAGGCCGATGCGCTGCTCTGCTGCAACATGATCCATATCGCGCCCTGGGCGGCGGCCGAGGGACTGGTGGCCGGCGCGGCCCGCATCCTAGCTGGCGAGACCGCGCCGCTCATGCTCTACGGCCCGTTCCGGCGCAACGGCGTCCATACCGCGCCGTCGAATGTCGCCTTCGACGACAGCCTGCAGGCGCGCGATCCACGCTGGGGCGTGCGCTGCCTCGATTCAGAGGTCGCGCCGCTGGCCACGCGCCACGGCTTCACGCGGATGTCCGTGGTCGAGATGCCGGCCAACAACCTGATGGTCATGTTCCGCCGAATGTGAACGGCCGTCTCACGCCGCCTTCTGGCAGGCGCGCCAGGCGAAACGCGGATAGAAGCGCTCCATCATGCGCTCGACGTAATCGACCAGATTGTGAAACGCCTCGGCGCGGCGGCGCAGGGCATTGTCGAAATATGGCGAGAGGATATTGGCCAGCTGGGCGAAGGCGATCGCGTCGCTGCCGGTGGGGTGTCCGCCGAACAGATACGGCTTGTCGCCCAGCAGCACCGACAGCGACCGCAGCGAGCGCGCGCCCAGCAGAACGATCTCGTCATGGCCGTGGCGCGTGATGCCCACGGCGAACAGGTTGGCCATCACCTTGTCGCGCAGGGCCTGGCGCAGCTCGGTGCGCTGCGGCTCGGGCACGGCGTCATACCAGCGCGCCGGACCATTGGCGAAACTCGCATCATCGGCATAACGGAAATAGGCGCAGGCCCAGCCGAGCTGGTTTTCCACCATGCGCTCCACCGCCCAGGCCACCGCGCGCTGCTCCGTGCTTAGGGCCGCATCGAGGTCGACGCCGTATTTCTGCTCGATATAGCTGCGGATGAAGGTGGAATCGGCCACCGTCACGTCGTCATCGGTGATGAAGGGCAACTGGCCCTTGGGCGAGTCGGCCGGCTGGGCGCGCACATGGATGTAGGGCAGGCCGGCGATCTGCAGCTGCACCTCGGTCTTCATCGTGTAGGGGCTTACCTCGGGCAGACCGAAGGCGGGGCCGCCGCCATGCAGGCGGATCGGCTGGCGGGCGGGGATGTCCATATAGCTCATGGTGGCTCCGGAGGCGTGAAAAGGGGGAGGCAACGGCGCGATGCCGTCGGAAATGCTTGTAGCAACCCCCTGCTGCCACCATGCTGTCAGCAGTGCCGGGATAGACCTTGCCCATGAGAAAAGCCGACCGCCTGTTCCAGATCGTGCAGATCCTGCGCCGCGCCAGACGCCATCCGGTGACGGCCGAGGCTTTGGCGCAGGAGCTCGAGACCTCGAAGCGCAGCGTCTATCGCGACATCGCGGCGCTGATGGCCCAGCGCGTGCCGATCCGCGGCGAGGCCGGCATGGGCTATGTGCTGGACCAGGGGTTCGACCTGCCGCCGCTGATGCTCACGCCGGATGAAATCGAGGCCGCCGTGCTCGGCGCGCAATGGGTGTCGCGCCGCGCCGATCCGGTGCTGGCGCGCGCCGCCCTCGACCTGATCGCCAAGATCGCCCAGGCGGTGCCGGAGCGCCTGCGCCCCTATGCGGCCGAACCGGCCGCCATCGCGCCGCCGAGCTGGAACCAGCAGCCCGATGCCATCGACATGGTGCAGACGCGACAGGCGATCCGCACGGGCCGCAAGATCGCGCTGGATTATCGCGACGAGTTGGGCCGCGAAACCAGGCGCGTGATCTGGCCGGTCACCATCGGCTATTTCGACACCGTGCGCATGGTGGTGGCCTGGTGCGAGCTGCGCCGCGATTTCCGCAGCTTCCGCACCGACCGCGTGCTGGCGGCCGACTTCCTCGATGAACGCTACCCCGAACGGCCGAGCGCGCTGCGGGCGAAATGGCACAAGGCGGTCCTGCGCAACAGGGGGCATGTGGAATAACGCCGCCGGCCGGAATCTCCCAGCTTGAAATCCCCCTGGCTTGAAGTGTCGCGCCTTGAAATTCAGTTGGGGCATGCCAGAGTGTCGCGGCATGTCCCTTCCTCCTTCCCAGCATTCCGGTCCTTGCAATGGATAGCGTCACGCAGCTTCTGTTCGGCGGCGTGGTGGCCCAGGCCGGTGCCCGCCGCATTCTCGGCCGCCGCGCGGTGGCCGCCGGCGCACTGATCGCCACCCTGCCCGATCTGGATGTGCTGTCGGGCCTGTTCGGGCCGGAGAGCATCACCGATGGCTGGCTGTATCACCGCGCCGTCAGTCATTCGATTCCGGCCACACTGATCTACGGCACCGCGATCGGCTGGATGATCTGGAAGGCCGAGCGGCTGCGTCGCAAGCCGGCCGACACCGAGGAGGACCGCAACCGCCGCCATTGCTGGATGTGGCTCGGCGCGCTGGCCTGCGTGACGCATCCCGTGCTCGATCTTTTCACCGCCTATGGCACGCAGCTGCTGGCGCCGTTCAGCGCGGTGCGGTTCGCCATCGATGCGATGCCGATCATCGATCCGCTTTATACCCTGCCGCTGCTGGTCGCCTTCCTGTTCGGCCTGACCAGTCGCGCCAAGCCGCGCCATGTGCAGCGCATGGCGCGGTTCGCGCTGGTCTATGTCGTGCTCTACACCACCATGGCCTGGGGCATCGGCCTGCACATGCAGGAGCGCACGCGCGCGGAGCTGCGCGCTGCGCATGTCGTTCATGCCGACACGGCGCGCGTTGCCGCCTATCCGGTGCTGTTCCAGCCCTGGTGGCGCCGCATCGTGGTCGACCTGCCCGATGCCATCCTGATCGGCTTCGCCTCGCCGTTTGCGGCCAAGCCGATCGCCTGGCAGACGATTCCGCGGCCCGACCGCAGCAAAGCGTTGCAGGCCGCCGAGGCGACTTATGATGCCGGCGTGTTCCGCTGGTTCGCCGATGGCCGCCTGCACTGGACGCTGAAACCCGATCCGATGCCCGACAATGCCGGCGGCCTGATCGCGGAAGCACACGACTATCGGTATGGCATGCCGGGCGACAGCATCCTCGGCTTCTGGGGGCTGCGTTTCCGCCTCACCGCGCAGAACGAGGTGGTCGGCCCGCCGCAGTATCTGACCGAGCGCCCGCGCTTCAGCCGCGCGAGCTTCGAGCAGCTCCGGGACGGCGTGCTGGGCCGCTGAGCGGACTAGAACCAAGACTACTTCCGCGATGAATATTTAAATCTGGGAGCCTTAACAGGCGCTTATAAAGTAAAACCGTCATTAAATACTTGGAAACAAAGGTATTTCTCAAATAAATACATCGACTTGCACAAGTAAAAAGCCTAGACCGGGGCTGCGGCGTTTCTGCCGCATAGAAAGCGTGATTGTCATGACCCAGTCCCAGAACAAGCCGAATAATCTGGCTGAACTCGACAAGAGGGTCGCCGATGCCAAGGCCGCCGAAGGCCAGACCCAGCAGCAGGGTCCGGCCAACGCGCCGGCCCAGCCGCAGCCGGACGCCGTCAAGGTCTGACCG
The DNA here is from genome assembly GCF_029255545.1 of Ferrovibrio sp. Lineage (GTDB taxonomy): Bacteria > Pseudomonadota > Alphaproteobacteria > Ferrovibrionales > Ferrovibrionaceae > Ferrovibrio. The sequence goes on from NZ_JANLJJ010000023.1 coordinate 51,839, forward strand.
CATGGCCGGGGAGGAGTCGCGATGAGCAACATCCTGTCGTTTCCTTCCCGGCCGTTGCGGGTCGCGGCGCCAGCGGGTCCTGCCAATATCCGGCTGGACCTGCTGCTGTCCGACGAGGTCGGACAACTCGCGCTGCGCAGCGCCGGGCTGAGCGAGCGGCAATTCCGGCTGCAGTTCCGCCAGACCGCGCGGGCACGCCGCAGCATGCTGGCGCTGCCGCAATACATGTAACGCGCCGCCCTGCCGGCGACGCGTCTTTCACGCCCTGTCTCTCAGCAGGCCGCCTCAGGCAGCGCGGCGGAGGATTTGTGATGACATCATCCATCAACAGCAAGACGACCTGGCAGCAGCGTTTCGGCGACCGCTGGGACAGCATCAGGCCGGTCGCCATCGCCCTTGTGGTCGGCCTAGTCGCCGGTCCGCTGATTTCCAATTCCATGGGCTGGCAGGTCACCCAGGGCCGCGCCGACCGCCAGAGCCATGCCAGCGCGGTCGAGCAGCAGGCAATGATCTGCGCCGCCCAGGCGCGCGTCGTGACACCGAACAGCGCGGCGCTGGACTGGAGCGCGCGGCGTGAACTGGCCGAGAAATTCGCCGTCATGCCGGGCCGCGAAAGCGCGGAAAGCGATGTGATCAGCGCCTGCACGCAGATCCTGGCCCGGGACAGCTGAACCGGTATCGACCGGACGCAAAACCACAGGGAGCCGTCATGACCGCCACCGCCGCGCCATTGCAGGGCCCGCACGCCCTCAGCATCCTGCCCCAGGCGAGCATCGCCATGCTGTGCCGGCCGCAGCGGCGGCAGGGCAAACTGTTTTATCCCGCCGGCATGCAGCTCTGCTTCGCCGACATCTGCCATGCCCGCGGCCTGACGCTTGAGCAACTGGCGACCAGGCTGATCATGACGCGCGACAGCCTGGTTGCCATCCTGCATGGCGCCCGGGAAGTGCCGCCCGGGCTGGCAGCCAGCCTGGCCCAGGCCCTGACGGCGGCGCCGGAGCAGGCCAGGCCGTGAAATACGGCGCGCTGTGGTTTTCCCTGCTGGCGCTCTGGGGCCTAATCGGCGTTGCCACAACCTGGACGGCTATCGGGTTCTGACGCGCGGATGCTGGCTATTGGGCGTATACTGTACTATAATTATAGATAATACGCCGGATGACTGCCGGCGCCCCGCCCTGTCGCTCCAGTTCTTGTTCCGCAGCCACCGACAAGGGCATTCAGCGCGCTTCGCATCATAAAGCGGCGAAGCCCGGATTACCGCCTTCAAGCCGTTATCGCCCTCGGATCATCCGGGGCTGCAACGCTCGTTTCCGACGCAACACCCCTGCTGTCAGCGCGGCATTGGCCGGCCTGATGACAGTTCCTGTCGTTTCGCGACCGCCCCGTCGCCCTGATCAAGGACCACCCATGTCGACACGCACCGTATCCGCCGAAGAAGCCCGCCTCCGCGCCGAAGAGCGATTCAAGAAAACCGCCCTGCGTGAGCGCGAGGCCGCCGAGGCGCGCCGATTCCAGCAGGAGAAGGACAAGGCCGAAACCGCCAAGGTGGATCGCCTGCGCGCCCTGCGTCTGGCCCGCGATGCCCAGCAGGCCGAAGCCGCCGCCCAGAAGCTGGCCGACCAGCAGAATTCCGGCGTGGCGCCGGCCGAGAAACGCAAGCGCCGCAGCAAGGCGGACGCCGCCGCCGACACGGCCGAAGCCACAGCCGGCGCAGAGTCCTGACCACGGCGAATGCAACCAGGCGGCGGTCTGCCCCCTAGCATCGCGCCGGGGCGTCGCTTATATTCCCCCGGCTATGCCAGACCGACCTTGCCGGGGCCGTGCGCCCGTTGCCGGCCGCGACTCTCTTTCCGCCGCCCCACCTGAATCCCCGCTCCGCATGAAGGCGCATCATGTCGCTCGCGCTTGAGCTGATCCTCATCGCGGCGCTGATCCTGCTCAACGGCATGCTTGCCATGTCGGAGCTGGCGGTGGTGTCATCGCGGCGCGCCCGGCTGGAAGCGCTGGCGCGCCGGAAAACCGCGGTGGCGCGCGGCGCCAGACTGGCGCTGAAACTGGCAGCCAATCCGGGCCGCTTTTTGTCCAGCGTGCAGATCGGCATCACCCTGGTCGGGATTCTCGCGGGCGCCTTTTCCGGCGCCACACTGGCCGATCGCTTTTCCACCTGGATCGAAGCCACCTATCTGGTGGCCGAACCGATTGCCGATGGCATCGCATTTAGCGTGGTGGTGGGCAGCGTCACCTATCTGTCGCTGATCATCGGCGAGCTGGTGCCCAAGCAGCTGGCGCTGAAAAAACCCGAGCCGATCGCCGCCGCCATGGCGCCTTTACTGGCCGGCCTGGCCTGGATCGCCAGCCCGGTCATATCGCTGCTCGACATTTCCTCCAAGCTGGTGCTGCGCCTGCTGGGCGCCGGCGCCAGCAACACGGAAGCGGTGACGGAAGAGGAAATCCGCCATCTGGTGGCCGAAGCCGAAAGCGCCGGCACGGTGGAGCCGGCCGAGCGCCAGATGATCGCCGCAGTGCTGAAACTGGGCGACCGCGCGGTGCGCAGCGTGATGACGCCGCGCCACGATCTTGACTGGCTTGATCTCGATGCGCCGCATGACGAACTGGTGCAGCGCCTGCGCCAGACCATGCATCTGCGCCTGCCCGCCTCGCATGGCTCGATCGACGAGCCGGTCGGCATCGTCGGCGTGAAGGACGTGTTCGATGCGCTGCTCGATGGCGGCCGCGACCAGCTCGCCGCGAAAGGCTTCGCCGAGCTGATCCGCCCGGTGCCCGCGGTGCATGAAAGCGCCGACGTGCTGGACGTGCTGGCCTTGCTGAAGACCTCGCCGGCCGGCATGGCCTTCGTGGTCGATGAATTCGGCAGCCTGGAAGGCGTGGTCACCGCCAGCGACATCCTGCAGACCATTGCCGGCGATTTCGCTTTTCCCGATGGCGAGGCACCCGACCTGGTGCAGCGCGAGGATGGCTCCTGGCTGATCGATGGCAGCCTGCCGCGCGAGGACATGGCCGACCGTCTCGGCCTGCATCTGCCCGAGGAGGAAGGCCATACCGTGGCCGGCTTCCTGCTCGCCCGTTTTGGCCGCCTGCCGGTGGCCGGCGATGCGGTGGAGTGGCATGGCTGGCGCTTCGAGGTGATGGACATGGATGGCCGCCGCATCGACAAGGTGCTGGCGGTGCCGCCGCGCGAGGCGGTGGCGGCGCATGATTCCTGACCGCCGTCAGGGAAGCGCGCAGAGTTTCAGGTAATTATCGGTCGCCGCGGAACCGGTGTGAAATCCGGCAGTTTCCGTATGGACGGCCATGCTTCGGGCAAAAAAAGGGGCCGCACCGAAGCGCGGCCCAAGTCTAGGGAGGAAACGCCCGAGAAGGGCATGCAACAAACCGGAAGCTTGTTGCGATGCAAAAAATAATGGGTTCGACAGTGCAGTGCAAGAGGAAAAATGGTGTCCCGCGTCACATTAACAAAAACATATACTTGAGACATTTTTTGAGTCGAATCGGGGCTTTCCGCGACAGATTGTTAGTTCACATTCTATTGTGCGGGCGCGAAAAGCGAGAGAGTGTTGCGCCCGGAACACAGGCAGACGCTTTTTTAATCAGAGCCGGAATGGGCAGCAGAAGGCCGTAAGCGGACGAATCGGCCATCGCCCACAGGTCCGGCGGGTGGTTCCGGCCCGGCAGCAAAAAGCCCGCTCCGGATGAGGGAGCGGGCCTGCGATATGCCTGATGCCTGATCGGCGAGTCAAAAGGGGCGTCAGAAGTGCCAGGCAGTGCCCACGCGGATGATATGCGCGGTCAGTTCGGCGTCGTTATCCGTCGTGTAGCCGGCAACATTGGCCGGCACGCCTTTGGCGCCATTTTTCTCGACCTTGCCAAGATAGGCGTAGAGATACTCCGCCTTCAGGCTCCAGCTTTTCGACAGCGCATATTCCAGACCGCCGCCGGCCGTCCAGCCGAGCAGCAGCCGGTCCTCCGACAGCCCTTCGGAATGATATGCGACGTTGGTCTGCGTGAATTTCTGGTCCACCCGGGCATGGGTCAGGGAGACGCCGCCCGTGGCGAACAGCAGCAGATTGCCGGAGAGCGCCTCGGGCACATAACCCACGCGCGGGCGCAGGCCGGCGAAGAAATCCGTTTCTACCTTCTGGTCCAGCCGGTAGGTACTGCCCGACGTCAGGACCGTTGCCGTGACCGACGACGACTCATTCAAGCCGAGATAGCCGGCCTCGGCTTCCAGGCCATAGACCAGGCCGCCGCGTTTCACCTGATAGCCGCCATACAGGCTGCCGGTGAAGGTCGCGGAATCCAGATCCGTCTTGCGCCGCCAGAAATTGCCGTCGGCAATGTCATTGGCGTTGCCGGTGATAAATGTTCCCGTCGGATTGAGGCTCATGTCGGCCTTGCCGATCCCGGCGCCGGCCGTGACGCCGGTATAGGGGCCCGACCAGGCCGAATCATCCGCTGCCCGGCTGCTGCCGGCGGCCAATACGATGGCCATCGCCAAGAGTGTCATTCTGACAGGCGCGATGCGCATGCTTTTTCCCCACATAAAAACGCAACCCGATTTTACGGAACATATTCTACTAGCGCTACATGATTATTGGCCGGTGGAATACTAGTCTTCAGAAAGAGAGCAATAAATCGAAAGCCGGCTGTGGGCGCCAGCATGAAAAAGCCCGCTCCGGATGAGGGAGCGGGCCGTGAACTGTCCGGCTGACTGCCGGGTGGGGTTCAGCGGAAGCTGCCGTGATACTCGTCGTTCGGCCGCATCTCGATGGCGGCCGCCATGCGGTTGGACATGTTGAAAAAGCTGATCGTGGCGGCGATGTCCCAGATGTCGCGGTCGCTCCAGCCGGCATCGCGCAGGGCCTGGCGGTCGGCCTCGACGATCTTGTCGGGGCTCTCGGTCAGCCTGGTGGCGAAGTCCAGCGCCGCGCGCATCTTCGGCGTCAGCTCGGCGGCGCGCCAGTTCATCACCATCAGCTCGCCCAGCTTCGGATCGCCCGAGATCTGGCGCACGGCGGCGCCATGGGCGGTGAGGCAATAGAAGCAGTGGTTGATGCTGCTGACCACCACGGCGATCATCTCGCGCTCGAGCTTGGACAGCCCCGAGGGCGCCAGCATCAGCTCGTTATACATCTCCGAAAAGCCGCGCAGCTTCTTGGCATCGAAGCTGTAGCTGAGCAGCACGTTCGGCACGAAGCCGATCTTCTCGTCGCATTTGGCGAAATAGGCCTGGGTATCGGGATCGAGATCCTTGCGCTCGGGCACCGGGATGTTCAGGGCATGCGGGCGCGGTTTTCCGCTCTTTGGGGACTGGCTCATGGTTTCCTCCGTCTGTGGCGCCAGACTAGGGCGAAATTCGTGTGGAACAAAGCGTCCGGCCGGGGGTTACCGCTAAGGCAGCCCCTAGACAATCTGACGCAGGAGGTTTTCATGCATGTTGCATCCATGATCCGCACGCATCCCCGGGTTGGCGGCGACGCCGCGCCCGATGAGAGTCTGGTCCGCTGCATCGAGGCCTGCCTCGACTGCGCCCAGACCTGCATCGCCTGCGCCGATGCCTGCCTGGCGGAAGATGACGTCGACCGGCTGCGGCAATGCATCCGGCTCGATCTGGATTGCGCCGATTTGTGCAATGTCGCGGCCACCGTGGCCTCGCGGCGCACCGGCGCCAACCAGACAACCCTGCGCGCTTTGCTGGCGGCCTGCGCCGAAGCCTGCCGGGTCTGCGGCCTGGAATGTGAGCGCCATGGCGAAACGCATGGCCATTGCCGCATCTGCGCCGCGGCCTGCCACCATTGCGAACGGCTCTGCCGCCAGGTGGCGGATGCCGCCGCGCCCATGCTGCAGTAGGAAGTGGTGCATTATTGATGCGAATTTCAGCGGCAACACATCAGCACCGTCATGCCCGGGCCCAAGAAGAATTCCCTGGCCGGGCATCCACGTGGTGGTGCCAGGAAAGGCGTGGATGGCCGGAACAAGTCCGGCCATGACGGTTATTTCAATGCGGTAAGAGGCCCCTGACTTCCGAAACCTCGGCGGCCGGGGCGACGATCACTTTCTCAGCGCGCGTCAAAACCGGACTTGAAGTCTCCGACCTGGCCGCGATGGCGCAGCAGGTGGTCGGCCAGCACCAGCGCCAGCATGGCCTCGCCCACCGGCACGGCGCGGATGCCGACGCAGGGATCGTGCCGGCCCTTGGTGGTGATATCGGTCTCATGGCCGAAACGGTCGATGGTGGCGCGCGGGCTCAATATCGACGAGGTGGGCTTCACGGCGAAACGCACCACGATCTCCTGGCCCGAGGAAATGCCGCCGAGGATGCCGCCGGCCTGGTTGGAAAGGAATTCCGCCTTGCCGTCCTTCAGGCGCATCTCGTCGGCGTTCTGCTCGCCGCTCAGACGTGCCGCGGCAAAGCCCGCGCCGATCTCCACGCCCTTCACGGCGTTGATGCTCATCATGGCGGCGGCCAGGTCGGCATCCAGCTTGCCGTAGATCGGCTCGCCGAGGCCGGCAGGGATGCCCGAGGCGCGCAGCTCGACGACGGCGCCCACGGATGAACCCGCCTTGCGGATGCCATCCAGATAGTCTTCCCATTCCATGGCCATCTTCGGATCGGGGCACCAGAAGGGATTCTGCGTCACGCTGTCCCAGCTCCAGTTCGCCGGGTCGATGGTCTTCTCGCCCACCTGCACCAGCGCGCCGCGAATCTGCACGGCTGAGCCGATCAGGGTGTTCAGCACGTTGCGCGCCACCGCGCCGGCCGCCACGCGGGCCGCCGTCTCGCGCGCCGAGCTGCGTCCGCCGCCGCGATAGTCACGGATGCCGTATTTGCTCCAGTAAGTGTAATCGGCATGACCGGGACGGAACTTGTCCATGATCTCGCCGTAATCCTTCGAGCGCTGGTCGACATTCTCGATCAGCAGCGAAATCGGCGTGCCGGTGGTCTGGCCCTCGAACACGCCCGAGAGAATTTTCACGGCATCGGGCTCGCGTCGCTGGGTCACGAAACGCGAGGTGCCCGGTTTGCGCTGGTCCATCCAGTGCTGGATGTCGGCTTCGGTGAGCGGAATGCGCGGCGGCGCGCCGTCGATCACGCAGCCCAATGCCGGCCCGTGGCTTTCACCCCATGTGGTGACGCGGAAGAGCCGGCCAAAACTATTGTCAGACATGGGGGCTGTTATCCGACATAGGGCTTATCGCCTAACATTGGGCTTGCTTACTCGGCCTTCTTGCCGCCGAGCGACAGCAGCAGGTCGGCCACCTGGGCGGCCTGGTCCACCGCCACCATGCCGACGCTGTGATAGCCGGAATCGACATGATGCACTTCGCCGGTGACGCCGGAGCCCAAATCGGACAGCAGATACAGGCCGGCGCCGCCGACCTGCTCGATGGTCACGTTCTGGCGCAGGGGCGCGTTCAGCTCATTCCATTTCAGGATATAGCGGAAATCGCCGATGCCGCTGGCAGCCAGCGTCTTGATCGGGCCGGCCGAGATGGCGTTGACGCGGATCGCCTTCTTGCCGAGATCGGCGGCGAGGTAGCGCACGGATGCTTCCAGCGCCGCCTTGGCCACGCCCATCACGTTGTAATGCGGCATGACGCGCTCGGCGCCGTAATAGGTCAGCGTGATGGCGCTGCCGCCATCGGTCATCAGCTTCTCGGCGCGCTGCATCACGGCGGTGAAGCTGTAGCAGCTCACGTTCATGGTGAGCGCGAAGTTGTCGAAGCTGGTGTCGATATAGCGGCCCTTCAGCTCGTTCTTGTCGGAAAAGCCGATGGCATGGACCAGGAAGTCGAGTTTGCCCCAGTCCTTTTCCAGCGCCGCGAAGGTGGCGTCGATCGAGGCCGGATTGGTGACGTCGCATTCCAGCACATGCCGGGCGCCGATACCCTGGGCCAGCGGGCGGACGCGTTTCTCCAGCGCCTCGCCCTGATAGGTGAAGGCCAGTTCGGCCCCATGGGCATGCACCGCCTTGGCGATGCCCCAGGCCAGCGAACGGTCGTTGGCGACACCCATGATAAGGCCGCGTTTGCCATGCATGAGCGGTTGCGGTTGCGACATAAATCCCCCGGTAAGGCTGTGGCGCGAAACGGCCGGCGCAGCCGCTGGGGCGCTCCTGGCACGAAACACTGGGCGGCGAGAGTAGCCGAAACACGCGCTCAGGCCAAGCAGCCTAACCCTTTATGTTGAAAAGAAAAATTCCCGCAGTGTCGGTGCCGGGCCCGGTCGTTCAATCCCCGGCCGTTCAATCCCCAGCTGGCCCGCCGGCGCTTCTCGCCCGTTCCAGCCGCTGGCGCACCGCGTCTTCCGGCAGGCCGGCCTGCTCCAGGGCCAGCGCGCCGAGCTGCAGCGAGGCTTCGGCGGCCTCGGCGATCACCTGGGTGGCACCGAGTTTGCGCAGATGCCCGGCATGGCCATGGTCGCGGGCGCGGGCGAAAACCGGCAGATGCGGCCAGGCGCGATGCGCCGTGGCGACCAGATGGCCGGCGGCGGCGGCATCGTCGAGCGTGACCACCATGGCCTGCGCCCTGCCGGCGGAAAGCTTTTCCAGCAGCTCGACGCGGCTGGCATCGCCGTAATGCACCGGCCGTCCGGCGCGCCGCTCGGCCGCCACGGTTTCGGCATGGCTGTCCACCGCCACCCAGGGAATCTGCTCGGCATCCAGCAGGGTCGCGATCATGCGGCCGACGCGGCCATAACCGCAGATCACCACATGGCCGTCCTGCCGCTCGGTCTCGGCGCCGACGCCATGCTCGGCATCGGCAACGCGGTCGGCCATGGCCCGCGCCATGCGCCGCGCCGCCTGCGCGATGAAAGGCGTCGCCAGCATCGACAGGGATACGACCAGCAGCATGAACTGCGCGGTTTCCGCCGGCAGCAGGCGATAGCGTTCACCCAGGCCCACCACGACGAAGGCGAATTCGCCGCCCTGGCCCAGCAGCAATGCCATCTCCAGCGCCGTGGCGCGGCTCTGGCCGAACAGCAATGCCAGCGCGGCGATGATGCCGCCCTTGATGGCGAACAGGCCGATCACCGACAGCAGGATCCACACGGCATCATCGGTGGCGACGCGCAGGTCGATGCCCATGCCGACCGACAGGAAAAACAGCCCCAGCAGCAGGCCCTTGAAGGGCTCGATGCTGACCTCGACGGCGTGGCGGTATTCGCTTTCCGCCAGCAGCAGGCCGGCAAGGAAGGCGCCCAGGGCCATGGACAGGCCGGCGACGCCGGTGGCGGCGGCCATGGCGATCACTACCAGCAGGATCAGCGCCATGAACAATTCCGGGCTGTTGGCGCCACCGGCCAGGCGGAACAGCGGACCCAGCACGCGGCGGCCGACCACGATGATGGCGACGATGGCAATCACGGCGATCAGCAGGGTCTGGCCCAGCTGCAGCAGCAGGTTCTGGTTGCTGGTGGTGCCGGCGGTGGCGAGAAAGCCGATCATGAACAGGATCGGCACCACGGCCAGGTCCTGCATCAGCAGGATGGCAAAGCTGGCCCGGCCAACCGGCGTGCCGCCGCGCCGGCTTTCGATCAACAGCTGCATGACGATGGCGGTGGAGCTGAGCGCCAGGCAGCTGCCGAGGATCAGCGCGGCCGGCGCGCTGTTGCCGAACGCCATGGCGATGCCGCCGATCACGGCCGCGGCGATCAGCACCTGGGCCAGGCCGAGGCCGAGCACAAGGCGTTTCATCTGCCACAGCCGGTCGAGCGACAGCTCCAGCCCGATCATGAACAGCAGGAAGATGATGCCGAATTCGGCGATCAGCCGCACGCCGGCGATATCGCCGATGGTGATCCAGGCCAGCCAGGGCAGGCGGTCGGCGAACAGCGCCAGGCCATGGGGACCAATCAGCAGGCCGACCGCCAGGAAACCCAGCACCGGGCTCAGACGCAGGCGGTGGAAGACCGGCACGACGATTCCGGCCGCCACAAGGAAAACGATCAGCTCACGGAAATAGGGGATGGTCTCGGTATGCTCCATGCCTGACCTTCGCTTACGCGGATTGGATCGTCAAACAATTGTTTCCATTGGGCTTTTAAATTAATCCCGTCACGAACTGTCACAGGCCATGACAAAAATGACTGATCTGGATCAAGGCAGGCTTCGCGGGTTTCCGTCACCTCTCACGCATTGCCATCCTGTAATCCGGAATCTCCCCTTCATGTCCATCACCGCCGCCGCCAGCATCCCGGCCGTCAATCCGGGGGCCGCCAATCCGGGTCGTCGTGGCCTTTCCGTCCTCGTCCGCATCATGGCGATCATCCTGGTCGCCATCGTCAGCCTGGTGATCCAGCTCGGCACCGACCTTTACCAGCTGCGCCATAACCTGCTGGACGACCGCGCCACCAAGACGCGTGAACTGGTCGAGGTGGCCCATGGCGTCGTGCGGCATTATGCCGAGCAGGCCGAGGCGGGCGCGATGAGCAGGGAGGCGGCGCAGCAGGCCGCGCTGACCATGCTGCAGGGCCTGCGCTACAGCGGGCGGGAATATTTCTGGGTCAACGACCAGAAGCCCGTGCTGCTGATGCACCCCTTCGCGAAAGACCTGGTCGGCAAGGATGTCGGCGCCTACGCCGATCCCGATGGCAAGAAAATCTTCGTCGAATTCGCCCGCATCGCCCGCGAGACGGGCGAAGGCGAGCTCGACTACCGCTGGCCCAAGCCGGGCAGCAGCGAGGCAGTGGAAAAGGTTTCCTATGTGAAGGGCTATGCGCCCTGGGGCTGGGTGATCGGCAGCGGCATCTATCTGGATGATGTCGATGCCGTGATGCGCGAGGAAATCCGCAATACCGGCATCGGCGTCACTATCAATGCGCTGGTGCTGGTGCTGTTCGGCTGGATGCTGGCGCGCGCCGTCGCGCGTCCGCTGCATGCCCTGACCGAGGCGATTGATCGCCTGGCGCAGCGCGACTGGAAAACGGCGGTGCCGCATACCGGCCGCGGCGACGAGATCGGCGCCATCGCCCGCGCCGTCGGGGTGTTCAAGACCAACGGCATGGAAAACGACCGGCTGCAGCAGGAAGCGGAGGAAACCCGCCGCAATGCCGATGCGCAGCGCGCCGCCCGCGAGGCGCGCGAGCAGGCCGCCGCGCGTGAGATCGCCGCCCTGTGCGAGGAGATCGCCCATGGCCGGCTGGAAACCCGTCTGGCCGAGGCCGGCAAGGACGGCTTCCTGCTGGAGGTGACGCAGCGGCTGAATGCGCTGACCGCCACGCTGCACAGCGTGACCGGCGAGCTGGCGGCCGTGATTCATGGCATGGCCGAGGGCGATGTCAGCCGCCGCGTGAATGGCGATTACGCCGGAATCTTCGCCGACCTGAAGGACAGCGCCAACAGCATGGCCAGCACGTTGCGCGGCTTTGCCGAGGACCTCGCCGCATCGGTGCATACCCTGCGCCAGGCGGCGTCGGAAATCTCGTCCGGCTCGGAAGACCTGGCGCATCGCACCGAAAGCCAGGCGGCGGCGCTGGAGCAGACCGCGGCGGCGATGCATCAGGTGACGGCGACGGTGAAGCAGAATGCCGACAACGCCCAGGCGGCCAACCAGCTGTCGGGCACCGCGCGCAGCACGGCGCATCGCGGCGGCGCGGTGGCCGGTAATGCCGTGACGGCGATGAGCAGCATCGAGCAGAGCGCGCAGAAAATCGGCGACATCGTTGGCCTGATCGACGAGATCGCCTTCCAGACCAACCTGCTGGCGTTGAATGCATCCGTCGAAGCGGCGCGCGCCGGCGAGGCCGGCAAGGGCTTTGCGGTCGTCGCCCAGGAAGTGCGCGCGTTGGCGCAGCGCAGCGCCAACGCGTCGAAAGACATCAAGGCGCTGATCCAGGAATCGAATGCCCAGGTGAAGGCTGGCGCGGCCCTGGTCAACCAGGCCGGCGGCTCGCTCAGCGAGATCGTCGATGCGGTCGACAAGGTGACCGGCATCGTCGGCGAGATCGCCACCGCCTCGGCCGAGCAGGCGCGTGGCCTGGACGAGGTCAATATCGCGGTGGGCAACATGGATGAGATGACCCAGCGCAACGCGGCCCTGGTCGAGCAGACCCATGCCTCGGCCCAGGCGCTGGCCAACATGGCGCAGAGCCTGTCGGAATCGGTCAGCTTCTTCAAGCTGGGCGAGGCCCATGAGGAGCATCGCCGGGCCCGCCGCGAGGAAGGCGGGCCGAACGACACCGTGTCGTGGAAAGGTCAGGCGCTGCCGTTGCGCAACTGGTCGCGCATCGGCTTGTTCTTCGGCCCGGCTGCGACGCCGCCCGCCATGGGCGACACGCTGGAGCTGCGCGTGCGGGTCGACGCCGCCGAGGGCCGCATCGAATTTCCCTGTCATGCCACGGTGGCGCGCGTCGAGAAGGGTTTTGTCGCCGTGCGCTATACCTGCGACGACCCGCGCATCCAGGCGGCGATCAAGGCGCATTTCGGCCGGGACTAACGCCCGCCGAATCTTCCGCATGCGTGGTTGCCGGTTATCAAATTTTTATGCCGGCAACGGTTCCCTTTTCCCTTACCCGGGCTGAGACTGAGGCCACCGCCGCCATCCGGCGACGGGCCTCTGGGGGCAGGGGGCGATGCCGGCCGACGCCATCATGCAAGACAATGCCGCGCAGAATGCCGCGGCGCTGGATAACAGCCTGTTGTTCCGTACCTTCATGGACCGGAGCTCGGCTGGCATGCTGGTGCTGTCGCCGGATCTCCGGATTCAGTATGCCAACCAGGCCTTCTGTCGGATGCTGGGTTGCGACAGAGACAGCATCCCGCCATTGCCCAAGATAGTCCATCCGGATGACGATGCGATGGCCCGGGACAAATTCATCATGCTGATACGCGGCGAGCTGATGGAGGACCACAGCGAGCTGCGCTACCTCCGCCGTGACGGCAGCGCCTTCTGGGCCGATGCGTCGATATCCGTAGTGCATGATCCTGCCGACGGCAGCCTGAAATACCTGGTGCTGCAAGTGACCGATATCGACGCCCGCAAACGGGCGGAGGCGGCGCTGATCGCCAGCGAGGACATGTTCCGCTCGGCGATGGAGCATTCGGCCAACGGCATGCTGCTCTCGGCGCTGAATGGCGCCTGCCTGCGCGTCAACCGCGCCATGTGCGAGTTCCTCGGCTACAGCCATGACGAGATGCTGACGCTGAATTTCCGCGACGTGACGCATCCCGACGACATGCAGCGCGCCGCCGACGCCTATGACCGCATCCGACGCGGCGAACTGGAAAGCCACAGCGAGGAGCGGCGTTACCGGCGCAAGGATGGCAGTTATGTCTGGGGCCTGGTGGCGCGTTCGGCGGTGCATGACCACGAGGGCCGGCCGCAATACATTGTCGTGCAGATCACCGATATCACCGCGCGAAAGGAATTCGAGGAGCGGCTGCTGCACCTGACGCAGCGTTTCCGCCTTGCCCTGCAGGCCAGCGGCATCGGCATCTGGGAACAGGATGCCGGCGCCGACACGGTGGCCTGCGACGACCGCACGCTTGAGATCTGGGGCTTCGGCCCCGGGGAATTCGATGGCCGCGTCAGCAGCCTCTATGCCCGCATGCATCCCGGTGACGCGCCGCGCGTGCGTGGCCTTATCGCCGAGGCTGGTCCACATCACACGGCGCTGACCTTCGAGCACCGCATCCGGCTGCCATCGGGCGATCTCCGGCATGTCCGGGTCTATCGCATCGTCGCCGCGCAGGAGGGCGGCCGCATCACGCGCCTGGTCGGCACGATCCAGGATGTCAGCGAGGAGGTCGCCCGCGCCCGCCTGCTGCTCGCGGCCAAGGAGGCCGCCGAGACGGCGAATGCGGCGAAAAGCCGGTTTCTGGCCAATATGAGCCATGAACTGCGCACGCCGCTGAATGCCATCATCGGCTTTTCCGACCTGCTGGCGAGCGGCATCGTCAGGACCGACGATTCCGCGCTGGTCAAATCCTATGCCGGCGACATTCTCTCAAGCGGGCGGCATCTGCTCAATATCATCGACGACCTGCTTGATCTGTCGCGCATCGAAGCCGGCAAGTACACGCTCGACGAAGAGCCGCTCGACATGGTCGAGGTGGCGAACCGGACGATCGCCATGCTCACCGACCAGGCCAGCCGCGACGGCCTGCGGATCGAGGCCGATTATGCCGCCGGGCTCCCAAAGGTGATGGCGGACGAGCGGGCAATGCACCAGATCATGCTCAACCTGCTGTCCAACGCGGTGAAATTCACGCCGCGCGGCGGCCGCATTACGGTCCGTCTCGACACCATGCCGGAGCAGGGCCTGCGCCTGCGCGTGACCGACACGGGCATTGGCATCGCCGCCGTCGACATCCCGAAGCTGATGAAGCCGTTCAGCCAGCTCGCCAATGTCTACCAGCGCCAGTATCACGGCACCGGGCTCGGCCTGGCCATCGTGCGGATGCTGGTCGACATGCAGGGCGGGCGGGTGGACATCGACAGCGCCCCGCAACGAGGCACCACGGTCAGCGTCTGGCTGCCGTCCAGTCGCCTCCTGCCAACCGGCTGACAGCCGCCGTCGGCTTCGTCTCCGTCCCTGTTCCGATGTGACGCAGGTCAATTCCGTGCCGGGTTCCATACCGGCTTCCGTATTTGGGGCGCGGCGTTTTGCCGCCGCTGGCCACCTTGCTGTCGCAAACGCTTCGCAATAGCGTCGCCATGCCCCGCCTGAACATCTGAGGAGAGCCGCCGCCATGCTGCCGGTCGCTGTCGAATCGTTTTTCATCGTGCTGCGCGAGGGGCTTGAAGCCCTGCTGGTGATTGCGGCTTTGGCCGCCTTCCTGCAGCGCGCCGGCGAGGGCCATCGCCGCATCGCCCTGCTCTGGGGCAGCCTCGCCGCCCTCGCGGCCAGTCTGGTCGCCGCCTGGGTCTTTTACGAATTCTTTGGTGGCGCGCATGACGATCTCACCGAGGCCATCGTGATGTCGGTGGCGGCCATGCTGCTGCTCTATGTCAGCGGCTGGCTCTGGCTGCGCCAGGACCCGGCGGTCTGGAAACAGAGATTACAGGCCCAGACCGAGCAGGCATTGCGGGTCGACGGGCCCTGGCTGCTGGCCGGCATCGCCTTCCTCGCCGTGTTCCGCGAAGGGGCCGAGACGATCCTGTTCCTGCATGCGGCCATGGCCAATGCCGAGGCCGGCGCGCAAAGCGGCGTGCAGGGCATGCTGCTGGGCCTGATTGGTGCCGCGCTGGCGCTGGCGCTGATCTATCTGGCGATGACGAAACTGGCCCTGCGCCTGCCGCTGCGCCCGGTTTTCGCCGTTACGTCCGCCATCCTGTTCCTGCTCGGCCTGCGTTTCATCGGCGGCGCGCTGCTGGAATTCCAGGAAATCGGCTGGCTGCCCTACGACGATGCCGGCCTGCCGGCCTGGGCGGTGCAGGCGGGCTTCAATCCGACGCTGCAGGCGCTTGGTCTGCAGGCGGCCCTGCTGGGTGGCGCGCTGCTGTTCATGGGGATGCAGAGCCGGGCCAAACGCCGCGCGATGGCGTAAGGCATGCGGACATGCCGGACGGCAATCCCCGTCCGGCATATACCGTCCGTCCGCATCCTTCGCGTGCATCGCGCGCAGCGCCGGATTCCGCCGGGCATGACGTTACCAATTAATAACGCTCAAGCTATTGGGGCGCCGTGCTAGACGGATTCCGCCCGGCTTAAGGAGCGTGAGCCCCGTCGTGTTCACCTCCCGGCTGTGCTCGTTCCGCTCACACCCGCATCAGCCCCAGCATGTCCATAAAAACCAGAATCCTCGTTGCCCTCGCCATCATCCTCGGCATCACCATCGCCTCCTCGCTGGTCAGCCTGATCAGCATCCGCAGCACGGTCAGCAACGTCGGCAGGATGGATGCCGCCGTGCAGCAGATGGTCAGCGCCGAGGTGCCGCTGATCGGCATCATCAAGGACATCCAGGTCAATATCGTCCAGGTGCAGCAATGGCTGACCGACATTTCGGCCACGCGCGGACAGGACGGCCTGGATGACGGGTTCAAAAAAGCCGAGGAGCAGGCGTTGGCGTTCAGCGCCAATATCGCCAGGGCGCGCGAGCTGGCCACCATCCTGCGGCTCGACAACGTGCAGAGCCAGCTGGCCGCGCTGGACGCGGCGTTTCCCGCCTATTACGCGGAAGGCCGCAAGATGGCCGAAGCCTATATCGAAGGCGGTCCGGCCAGCGGCAACAAGCAGATGGGTGATTTCGACGCCGCGTCCGAGCGGATCGCCACGGCGTTTGGCGCGCTGGGCGACAGCATTGCCGGCATCACCACGCACGACCTGGATGATACTCTCGCGCTTGGCCACGAGGTTCGCGCCGCCAATGATCGCGTCGGCATGATCATCCTGATCCTGGCCGTGCTTGGCGCCGTCATCATCCTCGCGATTGCGGCCTGGGCCTTCCTGACCCTCAAGCAGGCGCTGGACGGCCTGCAGCACGATGTCGGCGTCGTGATGGCCGATCGCGCGGATGTCATCCTGCGGCTGTCGCCCGAGCGGCGCGACGAGCTTGGCCCCGTGGCGGCGGCGCTGGCGCAGTTCGTGGCCAGCCGCGCGGAAATGCAGGCCCTGCAGCACCAGCAGGAAGAGGAGCGGGCGCGGTTCGCGGCCGAACGCGCCGCCCAGGAACAGCATTTCGAGCAGGCCATCGGCCATATTGTCGACCGCGCCGCCAATGGCGATCTGTCCGCGCGCGTGCAGACCAACAATCTTGCCGGCGTACTGCAGCGCGTGGGCCGTTCGGTCAACGACATGCTGAGCCGCACCCAGGAGGTGGTGGCGCAGATTGCCGGGATGACCAAGGCGCTGGCCCAGGGCGATCTCAGCCGGCGCATCACCGGCGATCATGGCGGCATCTTCGCCGAGCTGAAGGACAGCACCAACAGCATGGCCGAGACCCTGCGTGGTCTTGCCGGGAATCTGTCGACCTCGGCTGCCGAGCTGCGCCAGACCTCGTCGGAAATCTCGTCCGGTTCGGAAAACCTGTCGCGCCGCACCGAAAGCCAGGCCGCCACGCTGGAGCAGACCGCGGCGGCCATGCATCAGGTGACCGCGACGGTGAAACAGAATGCCGACAACGCCCAGGCCGCCGACCGGCTGGCGGCGGCCGCGCGCGACACCGCGCGACGCGGCGGCGACGTGGTGGGCAATGCGGTGGCGGCCATGACCGGCATCGAGCAGAGCGCGCAAAAGATCGGCGACATCGTTGGGCTGATCGACGAGATCGCCTTCCAGACCAATCTTCTCGCCCTGAATGCCTCGGTGGAAGCGGCCCGCGCCGGCGAGGCCGGCAAGGGTTTTGCCGTGGTAGCCCAGGAGGTGCGCGCCCTGGCGCAGCGCTCGGCCAATGCCTCGAAAGACATCAAGGCGCTGATCCAGGCCTCCACCAGCCAGGTACGCGAGGGCGCGCAGCTGGTCAACCAGACCGGCGAATCGCTGGGCGAGATCGTGCAGGCGGTCGAGAAGGTGACCGCCATCGTCGCCGAGATCGCGGCGGCCTCGGGCGAACAGTCGCGCGGCCTGGAAGAGGTGAATATCGCGGTCGGCCAGATGGATGAGCTGACCCAGCGCAACGCCGCCCTGGTGGAGGAAACCCATGCCTCGGCGCAGTCGCTGACCGACATGGCGAAGGGACTCGGCGAACTGGTCAGCTTCTTCCGGCTCGGCGGCTTGGGAAACAGCTCCGCCAGCTGAAGCGGAACGGCCGCTTCCGCAGAAGACAAAAAAAGCCGGACGGCATCGCTGCCGCCCGGCTTTTTATCGAATGAGGCCTGCGCTCAGCCGAGAATCGACTGCAGCTTCATCGCCACGCCCATGTTGCCCTTCACCTTCAGCTTGCCCATCATGAAGGCGGTGGTGGGGTCGAGGTCGCCGCTGCTCAGCGCGACGAAATTGTCCATCGAGATGGTGATGGTGCAATCGGCTTCCGAGTCCTCGTTGCTCACGGTGCCGGCATTGCCGTCCACGAAGATCTGGCCGTCATCGCCGAAATCGAATTTCACCGTGGCGTCGATTGCGCCCGGCTTCACGCGCTGGCTCATCTGCTGGGTGATCTGGTCGAGCGACATGTGGCCTCCCTGGCTCGTTTGAATCGCTGAAGAAAGATGCAGAGGTTCCGCAACGGAATTGACTCGCGGGAATTGACGCAACGTCAACGGCCATGCGGCTTTGGCGGCACCCTATATTGACGTTTACGTAAGCGTCAAGTAGCGTCGCCTTAACGCAGAAAAACATCACACGCAGTCGCCTAGACTGTGACCAGGGAGCGAAACGGATGCCGGCAGGTTCAGGGCCGTATCGATCGGTATTCCGCGATGGTCTGTTCGCCGGCCAGGTGATCGTGGTCACCGGTGGCGGCTCGGGCATCGGCCGCTGCACCGCGCATGAGCTGAGCCATCTGGGCGCGAAACTTGCGCTGATCGGCCGCAAGACCGAGAAGCTGCAGGCCGTGGCCGATGAATTGCGCACCGATAATCCCGGCTGCGAGGTCGACATCTTCTCCTGCGACATCCGCGAGGAAGAGAAAGTCGCCGAAACCGTGACGGCGATCCTCAGGCGCTTCGGCCGCATCGACGGCCTGGTCAACAATGCCGGCGGCCAGTTCCCCGCGCCATTGGCGCAGATCAGCCAGAAGGGCTGGGATGCCGTGGTGCGCAACAATCTTACCGGCGGCTTCCTGATGGCGCGGGAATGCTACACCCAATGGATGGCCGATCATGGCGGCGCCATGGTCAACATCGTGGCCGACATGTGGAACGGCATGCCCAATATGGGCCATTCCGGCGCGGCGCGCGCCGGCATGGTGAATTTCACCGAGACGGCCGCCTGCGAATGGGGCGTCTCGGGCGTACGGGTAAATGCCGTGGCGCCAGGCTGGATCGCGTCCTCCGGCATGGACACCTACCCGGACTGGATGAAGCCGCTGATCCGCGGCATGCGCGACCATGTGCCACTGCAGCGCCTGGGCACCGAAGCCGAAGTGTCGGCCGCCATCGTCTACCTGCTGTCGCCGGCGGCGGCCTTCATCTCGGGCACGACCCTGCGCATTGATGGCGGCGTGCCCAATGCGCGGCGGCATTATCCGCTGCCCAAACATGACAAATCGCAGGCCTTCGACGGCTTCCACCGTTCGGTGATGCCGAAAGTGCTGCAGGAGAAATAATCCAATGGCGGTGCTGCGCTCGCAGGTCGATACGGGGTCGGAAGCTTATCAGCAGAACCGCGCCGACATGCTGAAGCTGGTGGAAGGTTTCCGCGCCCTGGAGCAGCGCGTGCGCGATACCTCCGATGCCCGCAAGCCGGTGTTTGAGAAACGTGGCCAGCTCGGCCCGCGCGACCGGCTCGCCCATGTGCTGGACCGTGGCGCGCCGTTTCTCGAGATTTCGACGCTGGCCGGCTACAGGATGCATGACGACGACGGCGCCGAGAATATCATGGGCGGCGGCTTCATCGCCGGCATCGGCTGCATAGCCGGCATCCGCTGCATGGTCACGGCGTCTGACTCAGGGATCAAGGGCGGTACCATCGCGCCGATGGGCCTGCGCAAGAGCCTGCGCGCCCAGGAAATCGCCATGCAGAACAAGTTGCCGGTGGTGAATCTGGTGGAATCCGGCGGCGCGAATCTGAATTACCAGGCTGAGATCTTCGTCGATGGCGGACGCGGCTTCGCCAACCAGGCCCGGCTGTCGGCCGCCGGCATCCCGCAGATCACCGTGGTGCACGGTTCTTCCACGGCCGGTGGCGCCTATGTGCCGGGCATGAGCGATTACGTCGTGGTGGTGAAGGGCAGGGCGAAGATTTTCCTGGCCGGGCCGCCGCTGTTGAAATCCGCCACCGGCGAGATCGCCACCGACGAGGAACTGGGCGGTGCCGAGCTGCATGCGCAGGTGTCCGGTGTGGCGGAATTCCTGGCCGAGGACGATGCCGATGGGTTGCGCATCGCGCGTGAGATCCTGGCGCGCCTGCCCTGGAACGAGCGCGGGCCGCAACTTCGGAAAAAAAGCTGGACCGCGCCGCTGTATGACCCAGACGAACTCTGCGGCGTGGTGCCGGTGGATTACCGCAGGCCCTATGACGTGCGCGAAGTGGTGGCCCGCCTGGTGGATGGCAGCGAGGCGGTGGATTTCAAGCCGCTTTATGGCCCGCATACCGTCTGCCTGCAGGCCGCCATCGAAGGCGAGGCGGTGGGCATCATCGGCAATAACGGCCCGATCGACACCGAAGGCGCGGTGAAGGCGGCGCAGTTCATCCAGCTCTGCGACCAGGCCGACATGCCCATCGTGTTCCTGCAGAACACCACCGGCTACATGGTGGGCAAGGAGGCCGAGCGCGGCGGCATCGTCAAGCATGGCTCCAAGATGATCCAGGCCGTGACCAATGCGCGCGTGCCCAAGCTGACCCTGCATATCGGCGCCAGTTTCGGCGCCGGCAATTACGGCATGTGTGGTCGTGCCTATGATCCGCGCTTCATCTTCGCCTGGCCGAACAACCGCATCGCGGTGATGGGGCCGGAACAGGCCGCCGGCGTGCTGGCCATCGTGGCGGAAGAAAAATTCCGCCGCGCCGGCGCCGAGGTGGATGCCGCGGTGATCGAGGGCATGAAGGCCAAGGTGGTGGCCAAGATGGAAGCCGAGAGCACGGCGCTGTTCGCCACCGCGCGGCTGTGGGACGACGGCCTGATCGACCCGCGCGACAGCCGCCGCGTGTTGGGGATGTGCTTAAGCGTCTGCCGCGAAGGCGATGCAAGGGTGACCAAGCCGAACGCCTTTGGCGTCGCCCGCATGTGACAGAACAAAAAGAAAGATCGAGGAGCGCTGGGAATGGACTTCACGCCGGAACACAAGAGCATCCACGACAACATGAAGAAATTCATCGATGCGGAGATCAACCCGCATGTCGATGACTGGGAAAAGGCCGGCATCTTCCCCGCCCATGAGCTGTTCAAGAAAATGGGCAACATGGGTTTCCTCGGCATCAACAAGCCGGTGGAATATGGCGGCCTGGGGCTGGATTATTCCTATCACATGGTGATGACCGAGGCGCTGGGCTACATCAATTGCGGCGGCGTGCCGATGGCGATTGGCCTGCAGACCGACATGGCGACGCCGGCGCTGGCCCGCTTCGGCTCGGATGAACTGCGCAAGGAATTCCTAGTGCCCAGCATCAGCGGCGATTACGTCGCCTGCCTGGGCGTTTCCGAGGTCGGCGCCGGCTCGGACGTGGCCGGCATCAAGACCACGGCGAAGAAAGACGGCGACGACTACGTGATCAATGGCGGCAAGATGTGGACCACCAGCGGCACCCAGGCCGACTGGATGTGTCTGCTGGCCAATACCGGCGAGGGCCCGGTACACCAGAACAAGTCGCTGATCTGCGTGCCGATGAAGACCAAGGGCGTGCAGGTGGCGCGCAAGCTCGACAAGATGGGCATGCATTCCTCCGACACGGCGCAGATCTATCTCGACGACGTGCGCGTGCCGCAGCGTTATCTCATTGGCCAGGAAGGCCATGGCTTCATGTACCAGATGGTGCAGTTCCAGGAGGAGCGCCTGTGGGCCGCCGCCTCCAGCCTGATCGGCCTGGAGCGCCTCATCGAGCAGACCATCGAATATACCCGCCAGCGCAAGACCTTCGGCCAGCCGATCCTGGATAACCAGGTGGTGCATTTCCGCCTGGCTGAATTGCAGACCGAGATCGAGCTGCTGCGCGCGCTGACCTATCGCGCCGCCGACCTGCTGGTGAAGGGAGAGGACGTGACGCGGCTGGCCTCGATGGCCAAGCTGAAATCCGGCCGGCTGGCCCGCGTCGTCACCGATGCCTGCCTGCAATATTACGGCGGCATGGGCTTCATGAACGAAACCCCGGTCAGCCGCGCCTATCGCGACACCCGCCTGGGCTCGATCGGCGGCGGCGCCGACGAGATCATGCTGGGCATCATCTGCAAATACATGGGCATCCTGCCGGGCAAGAAGAAGTGAGCGGATCTCGGCACGCGCACCCTCACCCCGACCCTCTCCCGCAAGCGGGAGAGGGAGGGCCCCGCCGCGAAGCGGTGGGAGGGTGAGGGCATGGCTGTGACGAAACCCTTCGACACCATTCTGATCGCCAATCGCGGCGAGATCGCCTGCCGGGTGATCCGTTCGGCCCGCGCGCTGGGTTATCGCACCGTGGCGGTCTATTCCGAGGCCGATGCTGGCGCGCCGCACACATTGCTGGCCGACCGTGCGATCTGCATCGGGCCGGCGGAAGCGAAGCAGAGTTACCTCAGTATCGCGGCGATCATCGACGCGGCGCGGCGCACAGGGGCGCAGGCCGTGCATCCGGGCTACGGCTTCCTGTCGGAAAACGAAGCCTTCGCCCAGGCCTGCGCCGATGCTGGCCTTGTCTTCATCGGGCCGCCGGCATCGGCGATTGCCGCCATGGGCAACAAGGCAGCCGCCAAGCGGCGCATGATCGATGCCAAAGTGCCCTGCGTGCCGGGTTACCAGGGCCCAAGTACTGATTCTGGCCAGAGCGATGCCGTCCTGCTGCATGAAGCGGAAAGGATCGGCCTGCCGGTGATGGTGAAGGCTGCCGCCGGCGGCGGCGGGCGCGGCATGCGGCTGGTGCGCCAGCATGCCGAGTTGCTGCCGGCCATCCAGTCGGCACGCTCGGAAGCCGAAAACGCCTTCGGCTCGCCCGAGCTGATCCTGGAAAAGGCCGTGGTGGATGGCCGTCATGTGGAAATCCAGGTTTTCGCCGATGCCCATGGCAACGTGATCCATCTGGGCGAACGCGACTGTTCCGTGCAGCGCCGGCACCAGAAGGTGATCGAGGAAGCACCCTCGCCGGCCGTGACTGCCGAGCTGCGCGCGCAGATGGGCGCGGCGGCCGTGGCGGCGGCAAAGGCGATTGGCTATGTCGGCGCCGGCACGGTGGAATTCCTGCTCGATGGCAACGGGCGCGACTTCTATTTCCTGGAAATGAATACCCGCCTGCAGGTGGAGCATCCGGTGACCGAGATGATCACCGGGCTTGACCTGGTGGCCTTGCAGATCCGCGTGGCCGCCGGCGACCGGTTGCCGCTGGCGCAGTCAGATGTTCGGCTGAATGGCCATGCCATCGAGGTGCGGCTTTATGCCGAGGCACCGCACAAGGGTTTCCTGCCGCAGAGCGGTTTGCTGGCACTGTGGCAGCCGCTGGTAGGCGAAGGCATCCGCGTCGATCACGGATTGCACGAAAGCGGCCAGGTGATTTCGCCCTTCTACGATCCGATGATCGCGAAGATCATTGTCCATGGCGCCACCCGCGAGGAGGCGCGGCGGCGCCTGATCGTTGCGCTGGAACGCTGCGTGGCTCTGGGGATCGAAACCAACCGCGGCTTCCTGATCGATCTGCTGCGGCATGCCGACTTCGCCGCCGGCCGCGCCACCACGCGTTTCATCCCGCAGCATTTCGAAACGCCCGCCGCGCCGGTCGCCGACGATACGCTGCTGAACATGGCCGCCCTGCTGTGGTTCGAACGCGCGGCTGCCTCCTGCGGCCATGATCCGGCGACAGGCTGGTCTTCCACCGGGCGGCTTGGCTCGCCGGTACTGCTGCAACATGGCGAAGCGAAAGCAAAGCGGGTTGTCGCGCCGCTGGGCGGCGACCGTTATC
>NZ_JANLJJ010000024.1 GCF_029255545.1 Ferrovibrio sp.
CTGGAGCAGATCAACACCGCCGTGGGCAGCATGGACGAGATGACCCAGCGCAATGCGGCATTGGTGGAGGAAACCACGGCCGCAGCCCAGAGCCTGGCCGGCCAGGCCGGCGAACTGGCCGAGCTGGTCGGCTTCTTCAAGCTGGACAGCAGCCGCGGACCCGCCATCGTCGCGCCCAGGCCCGTGTCCACGCCCAGCTCGGCCCCCGCGCCGAAGCCGGCGGCGGCTGCCAAGCCGGCCACGGCAAAGCCGGCACCCGCCAAGGCCGGTCCGGCGCCGACTCCTGCGCCGGCATCCAAACCGGCGGCAGCGGCGCCGAAGCCGGCCGCGGCGGATGATGATGACTGGCAGGAATTCTGACCGTCTTTCAAAGGGTTTCCCATGCCCGCGGGCATGGGTTGACGGGGGCCGCTGAGACCGGCATGGTCCGCCCGCTTTCGACTCCAGAAGCGGGATTCCACCGATATGCTGCAGGCCGCCACAGCCTTTCCCCGTCACGCCGCCCCGGCCAGCCATGCCGACATGGCCAACGCGATCCGCGCCCTGGCCATGGATGCCGTGCAAAAGGCCAATTCCGGCCATCCCGGCATGCCGATGGGCATGGCCGACGTGGCCACGGTGCTGTTCAGCCGCTTCCTGAAATTCGACCCGCAGAATGCCGCCTGGCCTGACCGCGACCGCTTCGTGCTGTCGGCCGGCCATGGCTCGATGCTGCTTTACGCCCTGCTCTACCTGACCGGTTATCCGGACATGACGCTGGACGAACTGAAGGCCTTCCGCCAGATCGGTTCGCGTACGGCGGGCCATCCGGAATTCGGCCATGCCGGCGGCGTCGAGACCACCACCGGCCCGCTGGGCCAGGGCATCGCCACGGCGGTCGGCATGGCGCTGGCCGAGCGCCTGCTGGCGACGCAGTTCGGCAAGGATGTGGTGGATCACTATACCTATGCGATCGCCGGCGACGGCTGCCTGATGGAAGGCATCAGCCACGAGGCGATCTCGATGGCCGGCCATCTCAAGCTGAACAAGCTGATCGTGCTGTGGGACGACAACCAGATTTCCATCGACGGCCCCACCAGCCTGTCGGTCTCTGATGACCAGATCACCCGCTTCCAGGCCAGCGGCTGGGCCACCATCCGCGTCGACGGCCATGACCCGGAAGCCGTGGCTGCCGCCATCGCCGCCGCGCAAAAGAGCGACAGGCCCAGCCTGATCGCCTGCCGCACCGTGATCGGCTATGGCGCGCCGACCAAGGCCGGCACCGCCGCCATCCATGGTTCGCCGCTTGGCCCTGATGAGATCAAGGGCGCGAGAGAGAAGCTGGGCTGGCCGTATGCCGCGTTCGAAATCCCGGACGCCATCCTGACGGCATGGCGCGCGGTCGGCGCGGCCAATGCCACGAAGAAGCAGGCCTGGGACAAGGCGCTGGCCGCCCTGCCCGCCACGCAGCGCAGCGAATGGGATCGTCGTATCAAGGGCGACCTGCCGGCCGATTTCGCCAAGGTGATGGACGACTACAAGGCCAAGCTGGCAGCGGACAAGCCAAAATGGGCCACCCGCAAATCGTCCCAGATGGTGCTGGAAGTGATCAATCCGGCCGTACCTGAGACGATCGGCGGGTCCGCCGACCTGACCGGCTCGAACAACACCAAAACCGCCGGCCTCAACCCGGTGAAACCCGGCGACTTCAGCGGTCGTTATATTTATTACGGCGTGCGTGAGCACGGTATGGCGGCGGCGATGAACGGCCTCGCCCTGCATGGCGGCCTGATCCCCTATGGCGGCACCTTCCTGGTCTTCACCGATTACTGTCGTCCTTCGATCCGCCTCTCGGCCCTGATGGAACAGCGCGTCATCTACGTGATGACGCATGACTCCATCGGCCTGGGCGAAGACGGCCCGACCCACCAGCCGGTCGAGCATCTGGCCGCTTTGCGCGCCATTCCGAACCTGCTCGTTCTGCGTCCCGCCGATGCGGTGGAGACGGCGGAAGCCTGGCAGGTCGCCCTGGAGCAGAAGCACCGCCCCAGCGTGCTGGCGCTGACACGTCAGGACCTGCCGACAGTGCGGACCAGCCACACCAAAGAGAACCTGGTGGCCAGAGGCGGTTATGAATTGATCGCCGCCGACGGCACCGCCAAGGTGACCCTGCTGGCCAGTGGCTCCGAGATCGCCATTGCCATGACCGCCCGCGACCTGCTGCAGCAGGACGGCATCCCGACCCGCGTGGTGTCGATGCCGAGCTTCGAATTGTTTGACACCCAGGATGCCGCCTACCAGGAAAAGACCCTGGGGCCGGGCACGGTGCGCGTGGCCATCGAAGCCGGCGTGCGCCAGGGCTGGGACAGGTATCTGGGCATCAAGGGCGGCTTTATCGGCATGAGCGGCTTCGGCGCCTCGGGCCCCTACGAGTTGCTGTACAAGCATTTCGGCATCACGCCGGAAGCCGTGGTCCAGGCCGCCAAGCAGCGGCTCTGACCCGGGCGGGCAGCTAACTGCCTGCCACATAAGGGCTTCTGTGACGCATCCGGCACGGCCAGAAATGGCGGATGCAGGCTTCCCGGCGTTGGGCCATGCTGGTCCAGCCTGCCGTCGCATGCTATAGCAGCCGGCATTAACTCTTTGCCGAGATTAACTCTTTGATCGGGACGGGTTTCCTTTGACTTCCCCCATGTCTTCGGGCGCACAG
Source organism: Ferrovibrio sp. (assembly GCF_029255545.1). Classification (GTDB taxonomy): domain Bacteria; phylum Pseudomonadota; class Alphaproteobacteria; order Ferrovibrionales; family Ferrovibrionaceae; genus Ferrovibrio. Next base: position 2,690 of record NZ_JANLJJ010000024.1, read on the forward strand.
ATAAGCAGCATAGCGCTGATCCGCCGTCTGATCGCCGAACAGGTCCGCCCGCATATCGGTTCCTTGCTGCTGGCCCTGATCAGCATGAGTGTTGTCGCGGCCATGACGGCCGCAACGGCCTGGCTGCTGCGACCGGCGATCGACCGTGTATTCACCGACCGGGACCCTTACTGGACCCTGGCCGTGCCGGCGATGGTCGTGGTGGTGGTGGTGGTGAAAGCCATCGCGGCCTATTTCGAAGGCACGCTGATGACCAAATTCGGCGAACGCGTCATCGCCGACACCCAGATTCGCCTCTATGCCCATCTGATCCGCTCTGACCTCGCTTGGCTGCATGAGACCCATTCGGGACGCCTGGTCTCCAGCTTCCTGTTTGATGCCACCCTGCTGCGCGAAGCCGTCACCAAGGCGATGACCGGCATCGTCAAAGACAGTCTGAGCCTGATCTTCCTGACCGGCGTGATGTTTGCCATGAACTGGCAATTCGCGCTGATTGTCTGCGTCATCTTCCCCTTCGTGGGCCTGAGCACCCGGCGGCTGGGCAAGAAGGCCCGCAAGAACTCGGCCCGCGGCCAGCAGGAAACCGGCAAGCTGACCACGATCCTGAGCGAGACCTTCGAAGGCGCCCGCATGGTCAAGGCCTATGGCATGGAGCAGCGCGAGATCGAGCGCGCCCGCCTGTCGGTCGAAACGCGGCTGGGCCATCTGATGAAGGTGGTCCGCGCCCGCGCTGCCGCCAGCCCGGCCACCGAGGCCCTGGGCGGCATCGCGGTGGCGGTGATCATCTATATTGGCGGCACCACCGAGACGCTCACGCTCGGCACGCTGACGGCGTTCATCTATGCCGCGCTCTCGGCCTACCAGCCGCTCAAGTCGCTGGCCAATTTTCACACCGCCATGCAGGAAGGCCTGGCGGCGGCGGATCGTATCTTCGGCATCCTGGATATTGAACCGAAGATACGCGAGAAACCCGGTGCGCCGGCCCTGAAGGTCGGCGGCGGTGAAATCCGCCTCGACGGCATCACCTTCCGTTATAACGCGGAGAAAACCGCCCTCGACCACGTGTCGCTGGTGGTACCCCCGGGCAAAAAGGCGGCTCTGGTCGGCGCCTCTGGCGCCGGTAAATCCACCCTGCTCAATCTCGTGCCGCGCTTCTACGACGTTTCTGAAGGCAGCGTGCGGATTGACGGGCAGGATGTGCGCGACATTACCCTCACCTCGCTTCGCCGCAACATCGCGCTGGTCAGCCAGGAACTGACGCTGTTCGACGACACCATCCGCGCCAACATCGCCTATGGCCGCCCGGAAGCCGGCCAGGACGAGATCGAGGCCGCCGCCCGCCATGCCGCGGCGCATGATTTCATCATGGCCCTGCCGCAGGGTTACGACACGCTGGTTGGCGAGAACGGCGTGCGGCTTTCCGGCGGCCAGCGCCAGCGTGTTGCCATCGCCCGCGCCATGCTGCGCGACGCGCCGATCCTGCTACTCGACGAAGCGACCAGCGCGCTGGATACCGAATCCGAACGCCTGATCCAGACCGCGCTGGGGGATTTGATGCGCGGCCGCACGACGCTGGTGATCGCCCATCGCCTGTCCACCGTGATCGATGCCGATGTGATCTTCGTGCTGGATCATGGCCGTCTGGTCGAACAGGGCAGCCATGCCGAATTGCTGGCGCGGAATGGCGCCTACGCCAGGCTTTACGCCACCCAGTTCGCCGTCGAGGCCACGGCTTAAATCCATGGCCGGGCCGCTCAAGCGCATCCTGCGAAGCGCTCCCGTAGTCCGGCTGACGGCCGATGTCATTGCGCTGTATGTGCGCTTCGTGCGCGCCACCTCACGCTGGGAAACCCGCGGCATCGAATATCCGCAGCCCTTCTGGCGCGATGGCAAACCCTTCGTCGGCGCCTTCTGGCATGGTCGCCTGCTGATGATGCCGCTGGCCTGGACGACCCGTCATCCGATGCATGTGCTGATCTCGCAGCATCGCGACGGCGAGTTGATCGCCCGCGCCATGGATCCGTTCGGCATCGGCACCGTGCGCGGTTCCACAGCCAAGCAGGGCAAGGCCGATAAGGGCGGCACCGCCGCCCTGCGCAGTATCCTGCAGGTTCTGAAACGTGGCGAATACGTGACCGTCACACCGGATGGGCCGCGCGGGCCGCGCATGCGGGCCAGCACGGGGATCGTCGCCGCCGCCCGCCTCGCTCGCGTACCGATCATACCCGCCACCTATGGCGTCGCGCGGCGCAGGCTGGCCGCCTCGTGGGACCGTTTTCTGATTCCATGGCCGTTCAACCGCGGCATCTATCTCTGGGGCGAGCCGATCGACGTCCATAGCGACGAGAACGAAAGCCTCGAACAAGCGGCGTTGCGGGTGGAAAGCGCGCTGAATGCGCTATGCGAGGCGGCCGACCGCCATTGCGGCCAGCCGCCGGTCGAGCCGGCGCCACCCGCTTTGACGCAGGATGACAGCGATGGCTAGCCGCGCGCCGGATTTCTGGCAGGCCGGAATGGACTCGCCCTGGCCGGGCCTGCTGCAGCCGCTGGCAGCCCTTTACGAACTCGGGAACCACCTGAACCGCAGGATCACGACGGCCCAGGATGTCGGACGTCCCGTGATCTCGGTCGGCAATCTGGTCGCTGGCGGCGCCGGCAAGACGCCGACCGCCATCGCCCTGTCAGAGATGCTGCACCGGCTCGGGCTGCAGCCGCAAATCGTCAGCCGCGGCTATGGCGGGCGGCTGGCGGGCCCCGTTCGGGTCGACCCCTCGCGCCATACAGCCGCCGATGTCGGCGACGAGGCTTTGCTGCTCAGTGCCGCCGCGCCGACCTGGATCGGGCGCGACCGACCTGCTGCCGCCCGTGCCGCGGCAGCGGCCGGGGCCGGCTGCATCATCGCCGACGACGCGCACCAGAGTTACGCGCTGGCACGGCGCCTCAGCCTGCTGGTGGTGGATGGCGGTTATGGTTTCGGCAATGGGCGCCTGTTGCCGGCCGGGCCGTTGCGCGAACCCGTTGAGGAAGGCCTGGCGCGT
>NZ_JANLJJ010000025.1:0-37463 GCF_029255545.1 Ferrovibrio sp.
GCCGGCCTTGCCGGTGAATACGTTGGCTATGCCGGCATTCACCACCAGGGCACGGGCGGCGCCCTTAGGGAGAATCTTGCGGCACCATTCCACCGGCGCGCCGGGCATGGAGGAACGCGTGAACACGCCGGCTGCCGTGGTACCTGCAGCGAACTCGATCAGCAGCAGATCGTCGCGGCCCTTGTAGCGCATGCCGGAATGGCCGGTGGCCAGGCGGGCGCCGGCGATGGGCGGCAGAGTCGGGAGTTTCTTCGGCGCCAGCGGCGAAACCGGATGCGCGGCCATACGTCTCTCCAGCAGCCTTATTGCTTCTTCAGGGCGGGTGCGATGGCGGGCAGCTTGCCAGCTGGCGGCTGCCAGTCATACTGCTCGACCTTGGCATCCTTGCGCAGTTCGGCGACGGTCTTTTCCACCACCTCGTTGCCCATGATTTCGTAGACTTGGGCGCGCACATCCTCGAATTTCGGTGCCTCGGCCTTGCGGCGGGCCTCCACTTTGATGATGTGCCAGCCGAACTGGGTCTGCACCGGCGCTTCGGTCACCTGGCCGGGCTGCAGTTTGAAGGCCGCCTCGGCGAATTCCGGTACCATCTTGTCCTTGGTGAAGAAACCCAGGTCGCCGCCGGTCGCCGCCGTCGGGCCGGTCGAGCGCTTCTTAGAAATCTCGCCGAAATCGCCACCCTTTTTCACTTCGTCCAGGGCAGCCTTCGCATCGGCCTCGGTGGCGGCCAATATGTGGCGAGCATGGACCTCTTCCTGTGGCGGCTGAGCCTTGATCAGCTCTTCGTAACGGGCCTTCAGCTTGGCTTCGGTCAGTTCGGTCTTAAGCTTGCGGTCGAGATACGCCTGCTGCAGCACCTGCTCACGTGCGGTCTGCAGCTGCGCCTTCACGGTCGGGTCGTCGGCCAGCTTGGCCTTCTCGGCAGCCATACCGAGCAGCTTGCGGGCCGCCAGCTCATTGATCAGTCCGGGCAAGAGCTGCTCAAGCGGGATCTGGTTCATCGGGGCAGGGAGCTGACCGTAGAATTCCAGCACGGCGGAACGCGTGATCGGCTGGCCGTTCACCCGGGCGACAACCGGATCGTCGCCGGCCGATTTGGCCGGCCTAGCCGGCTGGGCCCAGCCCGGCTGGACGAGAGCGGCGCTGCCAGCAGCGACAAGGGCGACGGCAAGCACAGAGGCACGGAAGGAACGGATCACGGAAGTCTCGCTAGGTATGGATTGGGGCGCCGAGCATACGCTTTTTGCAGGGCCGGACAAGCCGCCGGCTGACTGGTGGATGTGAGGTTTACGTGCCTTCTGCGGCGATGGCGGCCAATTCCTGGCGCAGGTCTGCGATCAGGTTGCGACTGACCGCCAGATTGGCCGCCTCGCGGTCGAGTACCAGGGTAAAAGCCTTCAGTTTAAGCGTCTTGCGGTCGACCAGATCGTCCTTGTCTCGACCCAGGGCGGAATCGCAGACGATGTCGATCAGGCGATCGATGGCATGCAGCCGGCCCCAGAGATAATCATTCTCGCGATGGGCGCGGCTGAAGAAACCGCCAAAACGGCCAAGATTGACGCCTTTCAGCGTGTTGCCGCGGCGGACCGTCACGGCATCCTCCGGGCTGATGCGGTCAATCTTGATCTCGTTGAATTCCCCGAGGTCGCGCCAGTTGGTGATGGTGAAGGTCAGAACGTCCCAGAACGGAAAGCCAATATAACTGACCAGCAGGTCACGCCGCGCCGCCGGGCTCCAGTCTTCCGGCGCCAGCTGGGCAAACAGGGCATCGAGTCCGTCGGTAGTGCGGTCGAGGTCGATGTCGCGCCCGAGGCTGTCGATCAGGCCGTCGATGGCGGCGAGGTTCGCGCCGGCAAAAGCGATGGCATCCTGCTCGATATGCTCGGCCTGCTGCAGGTCGATGCGGCGGAAGAACAGCGTCTTGGTTTTCTCTTTGGTCTCTGCGGCAATACCATTGCCGCCATCGAAACGGCGCAGGGCTTCCTGTGCTTCATACAAGGCCCGTTTCATGCCATCCAGCGTCTCGGCCTGCAGGCCGCGATGCTCGGTATCGCCCAGTTTGCCGTATAACTGGTTCAGCCTCTGCACCAGGAAACGAACGCGGCGCTGGCGGAACGAGATGTCGAAGCGCAGCAGAAAACGCACCCAGGCCGGCAGCGCATGCGTCGGCGTGCCGGGCGGCGCGCGTTCGAACCGGGTGGCGGTATGACAAACCTGCCGGTCCTGCGCCCAGTGCAGCAGGGCGCGGCGCGTCCACTGAGCTTCGGCTGAACGCTCACCATAGCCACAGGCATTACAGACCAGCTTGCCGACAAAATCGAGCACGGCGCCGAGCTTCAGGCGCACATAGCCCTCATAGGCAAAGCCGGCTTCGCGCACGGCGCGGTCGCTGGCCTGCATGCGCCAGAGCCGGATTTCGCTTTCGCTTAAGGCGGCATCTAGGTTTTGCGGCGCACTTTCGGCCACCAGCTGGGCGATCTGCGGCTGGGTAGCGTCGATCACGCCACGCAGGTGGCGCACGCGTTCATTGAAGCGGCTGACCCAGATCAGTTCGTCGGCAATCGGCTCGTTACGCGGAATGTCACTCAGCGCGCCTTTCAGCACGCGGAAAAAGCCCGGCACGCGGCCGGTCGGCGGCGGCGGCGGTCGCATCGGCTGTGGATCGATGTAAACCAGGCGGCGGTCGACCTCGCGGTAGGCCGGCCGGCCACGGATCGCTTTCATGGCGGCTGCGAACGGCTTGTTGGCCAGTACGCCGCCATCGACGAAGGAGGTCAGTTCCGGATCGAGGCCGGCTTTCAGGTAATCGGCGAAATTGCGCTGCACGAAACCGGCCTTGCTGTCCCAGTGCCGACCCTGTTCGGTCAGCAGACGATCAACATCACCCAACTGGGCAGGCGGGAAGGCACCCGGAAAAGCCGAGGTGGCGCGGCCGGCAAAGGCCAAGCCGGGCGCTTCGACACGGGTAAAGTCGGACTGTTCCTCGCCACCCGACCAGCGGCGATAGGCAAAGCGCAGCACATGGCGGTGCTCGCGATCGCGGATGAATGGCGGATCGTGAATCTGGATATGTTGTTGGAAGCCGTAGAAATCCGTCAGCGTGACCAGCAGGTCGAGCGCCAGATTGGTCGGCATCAGCGAAGCGCCCGGATGATCCGGTTCCCCCATCGCTTCGAGGCCGGCGAGCAATTGACGCAGCAGATGCTGGCCGTCAAAGGGCGGCTGGAACCAACGTGAGCGGGTGAACAGGGAAAGCTTGTCGAGGATTTCCGCATCGCCCAGCATCAGTCGGCCAAAGCGTGAGCGCGAGGCCAGCCACAACACCGGTCGCATATAGGCCTTGCTCCACGGATTGGCGCGTTTCTCGGGATCGAGCAGGCGCGAGACATCGGCCTCATTGAGCCAGAGGTTGCGGAAATGGTCGATGCGCAGGTCATGCGCCAGGGCGCGACCGAGGATGATGCCGTTGATGCCGCCGGCCGAGGCGCCGGCAATCACGTCCACCACCACGCGCAGGTCGACATGCTTGCCCAATTCCTGCAGCAGCTCGAAATAGGCATGCTCGCTGTCGTATTCGGTGTCGCCGGGCCGGATATTGTCGGCAAAGCGCGCGGTATCGCGGGCGGCGCCCTTGGGCTGGGCATGATAGGCGCGCGAGGCGCGTACCAGCTTGAGAATTTCCTTCACCACGCCATGCATGTAGATGGCAAGCGACACGCCACCGAAGCAGACCAGAGCGAGGCGTAGTTCTTTTTCCTGCAAGTGGATATTTCCCCCGAGCGGTCTTTGGCGCGGTCCTGAAACCGAATCCGCCCGCCTGAGTGTGCCTTGGGCGGGCCTGTCACTCAAGCGGCAGTTGGGTGCAGCAGGCTATCGGCCGCTTCGTCCAGGCAGGCATCGCCCTCCGGCATCAGGCCGGCGAAGTTGGGCCAGGCATGCGGCAGGCCATGCCACAGTCGCAAGCGGGTCGATATGCCGGCTGCGTGGGCCCGCTCGGCCAGCCGCAATGTATCGTCGCGCAGCAGTTCGCTGTCACTGACATGCAGCACCAGCGGCGGCAGGCCGGCAAGATCACCATAGAGTGGCGATAGCAGGGGGTCGTTTTTTGCGGTCTCGCCAGCATAGAGGTCGGCGGCGAAGCGAATCTGGGTCGGCATGAACCAGGCGCAGCGCTCGATATTTTCGGTGAATGCCGCGCCGCTACAGGCCAGATCCGTCCAAGGCGAGAACAACGCGGCGGCGGCAGGTAGCGGCAGATTCTGCTGCCTGCAGGCCAGCATCAGCGCCAGCGCCAAGCCGCCGCCAGCGGAATCGCCAGCCAGCCAGATGCGGTCGGGCCGATAGCCTTCGACCAGCAACCAGCGCCAGGCCCGCAGCGCATCTTCCAGCGCGGCCGGGTAGGGATGCTCCGGGGCCAACCGGTAATCGAGGGCGAAGACCGCGACCCCAAGCCGCCGGGCCAGCCTGGCCGTGATGGCGCGGTGGGTGCGGGGGGCGCCGCAGATATAACCGCCGCCATGAAGATAGAGCAGGGCGCGACCGCGGCGGGGCTTGTCGGGACGCAGCCACTCGCCGCGCAGCCAGTCGCCGTCCTGCATCAGCTTGATACGTTCGGCCTTCACCCCGGCCGGCAGCCGGGAACGGGTGAAGGCGAACATTAGGCCGCGCAGCAGCGGAATATCCATGCGGGTGATTTTTCTCGGTTTGACCAGCCGGCGCAGGCCGCGCGCGATCAGCCGGGCCTGCAGGCTGGGCGTATCGTGCAAATGGCCATGGCGGTGACCGACACTGGGGTGGCGACGCAGCATGCCGCGACCTTAGCCAGCCGTGCCGGCCGTCACAACCTTGCGTAAAGCGGCGCGGCATCTTGCCGGGGCGGGCCGGGCGTCGTACACCGAACCGGCTATGACAGAGCTTTCCCATGCCGCTGCCGCCATCGCAGTCGACCGTGCCGGGCACGAATTGCGCCGCGGCCGGCCGGTGCTGCTGGCGATGAACAATGCCGAGCGGATTCTGGTGCTGGCCGCCGAGACCCTGACCGAGGCGGTACTGGCCGATGTGACGCGCCTGAGCGGTGAGGGCGCGCTGGCGCTGACCGCTTCGCGGGCGGCCGTACTGCATATCGGCCCCACCGGGCACGATACCATTCTGCTACCGCTGGCCGACCTGCCGGCCAGTGATAATGAAAAGGCCGCTTTGATTCGTGATCTGGCCGATGCCAGTCGCGACCTGGCAGCGCCTTTGCGCGGACCATTTACCCGGATCAAGGCCGCTCCGCCCGAGAGCGCGCGGCTGGCGGTGAAGCTGGCCAAGACCGCCTATCTGCTACCGGCTGCCATGCATCTGCCGCTGCAACACGATGTCGTGCTTCCAGCCGATCTGCTGGCTGTCTCGGCTGAGGCGGTGGCCACCTATGACCTGGCCGAAGCGGAAACCCTGGTACCGGTCAGCCAGGCGCGCCTGCCGGTCGCCGATGCCGAGAATGCACGGCTGTATGCATTCCGCCCGGCCGATGGCCGGCAGGAGCATTTCGCCCTGGTAATCGGCGATCCCGATCCGACAAAGCCGGTACTGACGCGGCTGCATTCGGAATGCTTCACCGGCGACCTGCTGGGCTCGCTGCGCTGCGATTGCGGTGAGCAGCTGCGCGGTGCCATCCGCACTATCGACGAGGCCGGCGGTGGCGTGCTGCTCTACCTGGCGCAGGAGGGCCGTGGCATCGGCCTGGTCAACAAGCTGCGTGCCTATCAGTTGCAGGACCAGGGATTTGACACCGTCGATGCCAACCAGCGGCTCGGGTTCGATGCCGACGAGCGCTGGTTCCTGCCAGCCGCCCGCATGCTGCAGCGGCTGGGGTTCGGGGCCGTGCGGCTGCTGACCAATAACCCGGAAAAGGTGACGGGCCTGGAGGCTTGCGGGATCACCGTGGCCGAGCGCGTGCCGCACAAATTCCCGTCCAACGCCCATAATGAGGCCTATCTGGCCGCCAAGCGCAAACGGTCCGGGCATTACCTCTGAAATCTTGTTTCACCCGGCAGGAATTGCCGGGGGATGGCCAGTTTGGTCTCTAACCTATTGATTTACCAGATCTGATATCTGGCACGCGGCTTGCGATGTCCTGTCCGAGAGGACCCGCATGTCTGATGAAATGACCATTGCCGCGCTCCCGGCTTCCGGGGTGCCGCCCAAACCGCCGGCCAAGCAGGCCGAGGCGGCGGGCAATGGCGACGGACGCGAGCATCGTGGCCTGTTCGGGCCGGGTGGCTTCAAGTTTTCCGACTTCCTCGACATCATCAACCCGCTGCAGCACATTCCGATCGTCTCGACCGTCTATCGCGCCCTCACCGGCGACCAGATCGAGGCTGGTTCACGGATGGCCGGCGGTGCGCTGTTCGGCGGCCCGATCGGTCTGGCCGCTTCGGTGGTCAGCGCGATGATCAATGAAGGCACCGGCAAGGATCCAGGCGAGCATGCCATGGCGATGCTCGGGATCGACCTGGGCGGCCAGGATCAGCCGGCCACCGCCATTGCCGCGAACACGCCAGGCGATGCCGACCGTGTGGTGCAGAATGCCACGCAGCAGCAGGCAGCCCAGCAGCAGGCAGCCTTTGTGCAGGCGCAGATGCAGGCAGCGCGGCCGGACCTGAGACTGGCGGCAAAAATTGATGATACACGCAGCGAGCGTCGACCCGCGGCACAGGACAAGCCGTCCGATGCGAAATCCGCCATTGAGCTTCCCAGTGATCTGTTCCAGGCCCTGAAGCAGCAGGCTCCGGCGCAGGCCGCACCGGCCGGTCCGGCAGCGGAAGCTATCATGGCGGCCCAGGCGCGCAATCCGGCAACTGCATCGCGTGGTCGTGCGCAGCCGGCGGCAGTCACGGCGCCGGAAATGATCGATGGCAGGCCTTGGTTTCCGGCTTTCCCCACCAACGCGCCGGCGTCTGGCCGCAGCGTCGGTACCTCGCCGGTCACACAGCAGAACGTCGCGGCGAAATATGGTGCCAGGACCGCGCCGCAGCACGCGGCTTCGCATGCTGAGATCCAGTCGTCCGCCGACTGGGCCAGTCGCGCCGCCGAGGCCTATCAAAAATATTTTGACATGCAGCAGCAGCGCGACCGCCAGCGCGGCATGCAACCCGCGCTGGATGCCACCTACTGAGGCTTGCATAAACCGCCGCTTTGCCGCCTGATTCCGGCATGAGCGACATCATCGTCACATCGGATGGTTTCCTGAGGTATGGCGGCCTACGGTTCCGCTGCGCGCTGGGCAAGGGTGGTATGAAGCCCGAAGCCGACAAACGCGAGGGCGATGGCGCCACGCCGCTTGGCCGCTACGCCCTGCGTCAGGTTTATTATCGTGCCGATCGACTTGCCGTTCCGGAAACGCGGTTGCCGATCCAGCCGCTGACGCGGCAGGATGGCTGGTGCGACGATCCCGCCGAGACCGCCTATAACCGCCATGTGCTGCTGCCATATGCTGCCAGCCATGAAAAACTCTGGCGCGAGGACCATGTCTACGACGTGATCGTGGTACTGGGGCATAACGACGATCCACCCGTGCCCGGCATGGGTAGTGCAATTTTCCTGCATCTGGCGCGACCGGATTACAGCGGCACCGAAGGTTGCGTCGCGCTGGCCCTACCGGATCTGCTGGCGCTGCTGGCCGTGCTGCCGCCTAACGCGGCGATGCAGATCATCAGTGCGGATTGAAGCCAGCGCGAGCCGCCGCCGGAATAGTCGGGCCGGATCGGTCCGCCGCCTCGGCCTGGCGGGTCAGGAGGATGGTGGTTGCATCTGGGCTAAACAGGACGAAGCCGGCCAGGATCAGGGCGGTTACCATGGCGATCCTGCATTGTGGTTTCCCGATTTGCACTGGAAAGGGTCGGCTGGGTGATTGCCGCAGGGTAAACATGGCGTGATTGCGCGCGGCGCGGCGGCTGCCTAATCTGCCGGAAGAAATCTTGGAGGAAACCATGACTCTCCCCGCCGTCGTGCAAGGCCGTCTCTCGTTGCCGGTGATTGGCTCGCCGATGTTCATTGTCTCGGGCCCCGAACTGGTGATCGCCCAGTGCAAGGCCGGCATCGTTGGGTCCTTCCCGGCGCTGAATGCGCGACCGAAGGAAGTGCTGGAGGAATGGCTCAAGCGCATCAGCGGTGAACTGGAAGACTATCGCGCCAAGCATCCGGAAAAGCCGGTGGCGCCGTTCGCCGTCAACCAGATCGTGCATCATTCCAATGATCGCCTGATGCATGACATGGAACTCTGTGTCAAATACAAGGTGCCGATCATCATCACCAGCTTGCGCGCGCCCAACGAAGTGGTGACCGCGGCGCATTCCTATGGCGGCATCGTGCTGCATGACGTGATCAACATCCGTCACGCAAAAAAGGCGCTGGAAGCCGGCGTCGACGGCCTGATCCTAGTCTGCGCCGGCGCTGGCGGCCATGCTGGCACGCTCAGCCCGTTTGCGCTGGTCTCCGAGGTGCGGCAGTTCTTCGACGGGCCCATCGCCTTGTCGGGCTCGATTGCCCATGGCCGCCACATCCTGGCCGCCCAGGCGCTGGGTGCCGATTTTGCCTATATCGGTACCCGCTTCATTGCCACCCAGGAAGCCAACGCGACGCCCGACTACAAGCAGATGCTGGTCGATTCTGCGGCCGGCGATATCGTCTATTCCTCGTTGTTCACCGGCGTGCATGGCAATTACCTGAAGAAGAGCATCGCCAATGCCGGCCTCGATCCGGACAATCTGCCTGAGGCCGACAAGAGCACCATGAGTTTCGGTTCAGGCGGCAGCTCGAAATCCAAGGCCTGGCGCGACATCTGGGGCGCCGGCCAGGGCGTCGGTTCGATCCACGACATGCCGCCGGTTGCCGATCTGGTGGCCCGGCTGAAGCGGGAATACGACGCGGCCAAGGCAGAATTGCTGGGTGGCGTGGCAGCGCAGGCCGCCGAATAACCGGAACAGGCCATCGCTTCTTAGACAAGAGTCTTATTCAGCCCTCGCCCGGTCTGGTATAGATCGGCGTCACAATAAGACTGACGGGAGGGTAAAATGGCGAATCGTTACGATCAGGTCTTTGCCGCGGCGAAGGCCGACCCAGAGGCTTTCTGGGCCGCGGCGGCCGCGCCACTGCATTGGTTCAAGACGTGGGACCGGGTGTTGGATGCCTCCAATCCACCCTTCTACCAGTGGTTCGCCGGCGCCGAGACGAATACCTGCTACAATGCGCTCGATCGCCATATCGAGGCGGGGCATGGTGACCGTGTCGCTCTGATCTATGATTCGCCGGTCACCGGCACGATCCGCCGTTTCACCACGCGTGAGCTACGCGATCGTGTTGCCCGCGTGGCCGGCACGCTGACCGCTTTGGGCGTTAGCAAGGGCGACCGCGTCATCATCTATATGTCGATGACACCCGAGGCTGCGATCGCCATGCTGGCCTGCGCCCGTATCGGCGCGATCCATTCCGTGGTGTTTGGCGGTTTTGCGCCGCGTGAGTTGGCCACCCGCATCGACGATGCCAAGCCCAGGCTGATCATTGCCTCCTCCTGCGGTCTGGAGCCCGGCCGTGTCGTTGAATACAAGCCGTTGCTTGATCAGGCCATCGAACTTGCATCGCACAAACCACAGCATTGCCTGATCCATCAGCGCCCAATGTATCAGGGCGCTATGATGGCCGGCCGTGATCTCGATTTTGATGTCGAAGCCGACAAGGCCGCGCCGGCCGATTGCGTGCCGGTCAAGGCCACTGATCCGCTTTATGTGCTCTACACGTCAGGAACGACCGGCGTGCCGAAGGGTGTGGTACGGCAAAATGGCGGCCATATGGTGGCGCTACACTGGTCGATGCAGAATGTCTACGGCATGAAGCCGGGTGAGGTATTCTGGGCGGCCTCCGATGTGGGCTGGGTTGTTGGCCATTCCTATATCGTCTATGCGCCGTTGCTGTTCGGCTGCACCACCGTGCTCTACGAAGGCAAACCGGTCGGCACGCCCGATGCCGGCGCTTACTGGCGGGTGATCGAGCAGCACAAAGTGGCGGTTTTGTTCACCGCGCCCACGGCTTTCCGCGCCATCAAGAAGGAAGACCCGAAGGCCGAGCTGATCGGCAAATACGATCTCTCCGGCTTCCGCACCCTGTTCCTGGCCGGCGAACGCGCCGATCCCGATACGGTGAAATGGGCGGAAGACAATCTGAAGCGCCCAGTGATCGATCACTGGTGGCAAACCGAGACCGGCTGGCCGGTGGCGTCCAATTGCATGGGTATCGAGCATCTGCCGGTCAAGCACGGCTCGCCGACCAAAACCGTGCCAGGCTATGACGTACAGGTGGTGGATGACGATGGCCATCCGGTGAAGGCCGGCGATATCGGTAACATCGTGATCAAGCTGCCGCTGCCGCCGGGCTGCCTGCCGACCCTGTGGAACAACGACGAAGGTTTCAAGAAAAGCTACCTCGCCCGTTTCCCCGGCTACTACAACACCGGCGATGCCGGTTTCATCGACGAGGATGGCTACATCTTCATCATGAGCCGCACGGACGACATCATCAATGTTGCCGGCCACCGGCTCTCGACCGGCGGCATGGAGGAAGTGCTGGCCTCGCATCCCGATGTGGCGGAATGCGCCGTCGTCGGCGTGGCGGATCAACTGAAAGGCCAGGTGCCGCTCGGTTTCGTCGTGCTCAAGGCCGGTGTCAGCCGGCCCGAGGATCAGATCGTGCGTGAGCTGGTGCAGCTGGTGCGCGAAAAGATCGGACCGGTGGCTGCTTTCAAACAGGCGGCGGTGGTGAAACGGTTGCCGAAAACCCGTTCGGGCAAGATACTGCGCGGCACAATGCAGAAGATTGCCGACGCGCAGGATTACCGCATGCCCGCCACCATCGATGATCCGGCCATTCTGGGCGAGATCGGTGAGGCGCTGCAGCCGCTCGGCTATGCCAAACAGCCATAGGCCGTGACGGCTCAGCGCCTGCGCGACTGGCTGGCGGCCCTCGCGGTTTATCGCGACCGGCGGGTGCTGGCAATTGCCATACTCGGCTTCGCCTCCGGCTTGCCGCTTGCGCTGACCGGCCAGACCCTGCAGGCATGGCTGACCGAATCAGGCGCTTCGCTCAAGGATATCGGCCTGTTTGCCCTGGTTGGCGTGCCTTACACGCTGAAGTTCGTCTGGGCGCCGCTGGTCGACCGCCTGCCGTTGCCGCTGCTGACCCGCTGGTTCGGCCGCCGGCGCGGCTGGCTGGTTTTTGCGCAGGGATTGCTGATGGCGGCCATCGCGGCGCTGGCATTCAGCAATCCGGGGCAGGCGCTGGCCTTCACCGCGCTCTGCGCTGTGGCGGTGGCTTTTGCTTCCGCCACGCAGGATATCGTCATCGATGCCTGGCGCGTGGAAATCCTGGAGGAACGCCAGCTGGCCGCTGGCGCCGCCGCCATCGTGTTCGGCTATCGCATCGGCATGCTGGTTTCCTCGGCGGGCGCGCTGTATCTCGCCACCGTTTTCGCCTGGCCGCTGGTCTATCTCGCCATGGCAGCGATCCTGGTGATCGGCGTCGTCACCGTGTTTCTGGTTGGCGAACCGATGGCTAGGCCGCGAGGCGACGCCGAACGCCGGTTTGCCGAAGCCCAGGCCTGGCTGGCGGCGCGACCGCATCTCTCAGGAGCAACGGCCGCCGTGATGGCTTGGCTCTATGCCAGCGTCGCCGGACCCTTCCTGCAATTCATGAGCCGCAAGGGCTGGGTCGGTATCCTGCTTTTCGTCATGCTGTTCAAGCTGGGTGACAGCCTGGCTGGCGTGTTGGCCACCAGCTTCTATCTCAATCTCGGCTTTACCAAGGCCGAGATCGCCGAGGTCGGCAAGCTTTACGGTTTCGCGGCTACCATGCTAGGCCTGTTCCTTGGCGGCTGGCTGATGCAGGCGGTCGGTCTGTATCGTGCGTTGTGGGTTTGCGGCATCCTGCAGATGGTGTCTAACCTGCTGTTCGCCGTGCTGGCAATGCGTGGCCATGATCTGTGGTTTCTGGCGTTTACTGTCGGCGTGGAGAATCTGGCCAGCGGCATGGGAACGGCGGCACTGGTTGCCTATCTTTCGGCGCTCTGCGACATCGCCTATACCGCCACGCAATACGCCTTGCTTTCATCGCTCACCGCGGTGGCGCGTACGGTGCTGTCGTCTTACGCGGGCTTCATGGCCGAATCGCTTGGCTGGCCGTTATTTTTCCTGGCCACCACGGTGGCTGCCCTGCCCGGGCTGGCCCTGCTGGCCTGGCTGACCCGCCGTGGCGCGGCGACGCGAATCGTCGAGAGGCGCCCCGGAATCGCATTGGCAGAAGACTGATCTGCGGCGGCAGGCCGCAGCCGATCTGTTACAGGTCCGTTCTCCTGCTCCCCCATATCTGGGATAGCCATGCCCGGCTTGGCCACAACATATTTTATTGCGGACGCGATTTAGTAGATGTGTCATATATTTGACATGTTTGCGTCACAGTGTATAGCCATAGTTGGAACCTATGAACATGCAACTGCCTCTCTCCGTATCTACGGCTGTACCAGCATCTCGCTCTCCGCGCAGCGGCTGGCAATGCGTGTCTGCTGATGGACGTTTCGAGGTCCGTCTGACCCGCAGCCCCGACGACATCACGGCGGCGCAGCGTCTGCGCTATCAGGTTTTTTATGAGGAAATGGCGGCCGAGCCCTCGCCGGAAATGGCGAAGCTGGGCCTGGATTTTGACCAGTTCGATCGGTTGTGCGACCACCTAATGGTGTTCGATCGCACCCGTCCCGAAGGCGAACAGGCGGTCGGCACCTATCGTCTTCTGCGCCGCAGCGTGGCCGAAATGCATGGCGGTTTCTATTCGGCCTCGGAGTATGATCTGCAGCCGATGCTGGATTATGTTGGCGGCAGTGGCGGCCTGCTCGAACTCGGCCGTTCCTGCGTGCATCGCGATTATCGCACCAATGCGACGATCCAGTTGCTGTGGCGAGGCATTTCCACCTATGTCGCCGATCACAATATCAGCTTCATGTTTGGCTGCGCCTCCTTTCCGGGCACCGACCCGCAGCAGCATGCCCTGGCGCTCAGCTACCTGTATGCCCATCACCTGCCGCCGCAGGAATGGCGTGTACGCGCCCTGCCGGAGCGCTACGAGCCGATGAACCTGATCCCGGCCGACCAGATCAATCCGCGCGCCGCGCTGCATGCCCTGCCGCCGCTGATCAAGGCCTATCTGCGGCTTGGCGCCTATATTGGCGCCGGCGCGGTGGTTGACCGCCAGTTCGGCACCACGGACGTGTTCATCCTGCTTCCGGTTGAACGGATCGCGCCGAAATACCAGAATCGTTTCTCGGCCGATGAAGGTCTGGTGCAGACCGAATACCACGCCTGAGCGGCGGACAATCCGGATTTGATCAGGCGGCGCCGGTTGTCGGCGCCGCTTTTGTTTGCGTAACATCCTGCTCAGAGGAAACGACCGGATAAACCCGGGTAATCATGGGCGGGACGGGGATGAATATCGCACATCTGCTGCATCGGGCGGCCAGGGTATGGGGTGAGCGGCCGGCATTGTCGGTTGGCCGCGAGGCAAGGCTAAGCTATGCCGAGATGGGTTGCCGCGTGCCGTGTCTGGCTGCCGGGCTAGTGGCTGCCGGGACGCTACAACCAGGCGACCGAGTCGCTATCCTCATGAAGAACTGCCCCGATTACTGGGAAGTGCTGTTCGCGCTCTGGCATGCCGGGCTGGCCGCTGTGCCGATCAATGCCAAGCTGCATGCCCGCGAGGCGGCCTGGATCATTGATAATGCACAGGCGAAGCTTGCCATCGTCTCGGCGGCTTTCGCCGAAGACCTGTCAGTCCTGAAATCGGAGATGCCCGAACTGCAGCGGATCATCGTGGCGGAGGGGCCGGAATTCGCGCGCCTTTACACGGCCGATCCGCTGGCTCTCGCCACCGAAATCCGGCCCGACCATCTGGCCTGGCTTTTCTATACATCCGGCACCACCGGTCGACCCAAAGGCGCGATGCTCACCCATCGCAACCTGATGGTGGCGACGATGAACTATTTCGCTGATGTTGATCGCGTTGATCCCACCGACAGCATTCTGCATTGTGCGCCGATCAGCCATGGCTCGGGCATGTACGGATTGCCGCACTTGGCGCGCGGCGCTAACCAGGTGATTCCCGAATCCGGTGGTTTCGATCCGGCCGAGACATTGGACCTGATCGCGCATTGGCCGGGCTGCAGTTTCTTCTTCGCGCCGACCATGGTGCATCGCCTGATCCATGCGCCGCAGATCGCCACGGCCGATACCACCAACCTGAAGACCATCGTTTATGGCGGTGGGCCAATGTATGTCGCTGACCTGCGGCAGGCCATGACGGTGCTGGGCCCCAAGCTGGCGCAGATTTACGGCCAGGGCGAGGCGCCGATGACCATCACCGGCATGGACAAGCAGATGCATGTCGATACCGGCCATCCGCGACACCTGAACCGGCTGGGCTCGGCTGGCGTGGCGCGTAGCGACGTGGAGGTGTGCGTGGTGGATGCTGACGACAATCCGCTGCCTGTCGGTGAGATTGGCGAGGTGATCTGCCGCGGCGAGATCGTGATGGCCGGCTACTGGCGCAATCCCGATGCTACGTCGCAGGCTCTGCGCAACGGCTGGCTGCATACCGGCGACATGGGCAGTTTCGACGAAGATGGCTTCCTGACGCTGAAAGATCGCTCGAAGGATATGATCATTTCCGGCGGCAGCAACATCTATCCGCGCGAGGTGGAGGAGATTTTGCTGTGTCATGAGGACGTCAGCGAAGTATCGGTGGTGGGCAAGCCGCATGTCGACTGGGGCGAAGAAGTAGTCGCCTTCGTGGTGCCACGCGAAGGTGTGGCTCTTAGCGAGGAGGTGCTGGATCGCCTGTGCCTCGATCATATCGCCCGGTTCAAGCGGCCCAAGCAATATCGCTTCGTGGCCGCGCTGCCGAAGAACAATTATGGCAAGGTGCTGAAAACAGAGCTGCGCCTGCTGCTGGAGAAGGAAGGCTGAGGTGTCTGATCTGGTCTACATCACCGAACACGCGCGCAAGACCCCGGACAAACCGGCGGTGATCATGGCTGCCTCCGGCATGGTTACCACCTTCGGCCAGCTGGAGGAGAATTCAAACCGTGCCGCACACCTATTTCGCAGCCTGGGCCTGGGGCCGCGCAGCCATGTGGCGATGGTGATCGAGAACCGGCCGGAGTTTTTCGACGCCTGTTTTGGCGCCGACCGGGCCGGGCTGTATTACACGCCGATCAGCACCAAACTCACCGCCGAGGAACTGGCCTATATCGTCACCGATTCTGGCTCCCGTGTGCTGATCACGACCGATGCCTTTGCTGATATGGCTGCCGACCTGCGTCGGCTCTGCCCGAAGATCGAGCATTTCTACATGATTGGCGGCGTTGCGGAAGGTTTCGATGACTGGGAAGCCGCGCTGGCCGCCCAGCCGGCAACGCCGATCACCGATGAGGTGCAGGGCCGTGACATGTTGTATTCATCGGGCACCACGGGGAAGCCGAAGGGTGTGAAGCGGCTGATCAATGACGATCCGGTCGGCACCCGTAGCTATTTCGTCGACAATGGCTACAGCCTCTATGGCTATGGCCCCGACATGGTCTACCTCTCGCCGGCGCCGCTCTATCATGCGGCGCCGTTGCGTTATTCCATGCTGGTATCGAAAGTGGGCGGTACCCTGGTGATCATGGAGCATTTCGACGCCGAGGAGTCACTGCGGCTGATCGAGAAATATCGCGTCACCCATTCCAACTGGGTGCCGACCATGTTTGTTCGCATGCTGAAGCTGCCGGCGGAACTGCGCAGCCGTTACGACCTTTCGTCGCACCGCGTCGCCATTCATGGCGCTGGGCCGATCTCGCATGCCACCAAGCAGCAGATGATCGACTGGTGGGGGCCGATCTTGCATGAATATTACGCGGCTTCTGAAGGCAACGGCATGACTTATATCACCAGCCCGGAATGGCTGACGCACAAGGGCTCGGTTGGCCGCGCCATTATCGGCAGGCTGCATATCGTTGATGACGAGAGCGGCGTGGACCTGCCCGTGGGTCAGTCCGGCCTGGTCTATTTTGCCGATGGCCAGCCCTTCACCTATCACAATGACGAAGCCAAGACGCAGCAGGCCTTCAACGACCGGGGCTGGAGCACGCTGGGCGATGTCGGTTATATCGACGTGGATGGCTATCTGTACCTCACGGATCGCAAGGCATTCATGATCATTTCCGGCGGCGTGAACATCTATCCACAGGAAGCCGAGCATGTGCTGATCGAGCATCCCAAGGTGGCCGATGTGGCGGTGATCGGCGTGCCCAATGAGGATTTCGGCGAAGAGGTGAAGGCGGTGGTGCAGCCGATCGACATGGCCGAGGCCGGCCCGGCTCTGGCCGAGGAACTGCTGACTTATTGTCGGCAGCATCTGGCCGCCATCAAATGTCCGCGCTCGATTGATTTTGATCCAGCCCTGCCGCGGCACGCCACCGGCAAGCTGTACAAGCGGCTAATCAAGGATCGTTACTGGGGCAACCGCACGAGCAGAATCGTCTAGGCCCCATCGTCTAGGCGCCGGGCTTGCCCTTCGAGGTCGAATACTCGAAATGCAGTGGCTGGCCGCCATGCAGCAGCGGATAGATCGCATGTGCCGCTGAAGCCGCCTCGGCAAAACCGGTGAGGATCAGCTTCAGCTTGCCGGGATAGGTGGCGATGTCGCCGATGGCGAAGATTCCGGGCAGCGAGGTCTGGCAGGTGGCGGGATCGACCGGCACGTGATGCCGCTCGATCTCCAGACCCCATTGCGCGATGGGGCCAAGCTCGCTACGCAGGCCGAAGAAGGCGAGCAGGGCATCGGCGGGCAGGCGCTTCGTCTCGCCCTCCAACGATTTAACGACCACCGCCTGCAGCCGGCCGTTCTCGCCTTCCAGCGTGTCGAGCTGGTAGGGCACCACGATGTCGAGACCCTGGCCGTTCAGAGCACGCAGTCTCGCCACGCTGTCAGGTGCGGCGCGGAACTGGTCGCGGCGGTGCACGAAATCGATATGCGCGGCGATGCCATGCAGCATCAGGGCCCAGTCGATGGCGGAATCGCCGCCGCCGGCGATCACGATGCGTTTGCCGCGATACTCCTCGGCGCGGCGCACCAGGTATTGTACCCCGCTGCCGCCGTGCTGGCCCTCATAGGCCTCGATGCCGGGCAGCGGCGGGCGGTTCGGCCCGAAGGCGCCGGCGCCGGCGGCGATGATCACCGCACGCGCTTCGATCACGACGCCTTTCGACGTGGTAAGTCGGAAGCCGGCCTCTGCCGGCAGGTGTTCGAGTTTGTCCACTCGCTGGCCCAGATGATAGTCGGGGGCGAAGGGGGCTGCCTGGGCTTCCAGATTCTCCACCAGACCGGCGCCGGAAATCTTCGGGAAACCCGGAATGTCGTAGATCGGCTTTTCCGGATACAACGCGCTGCATTGCCCGCCGATGGCGTCCAGCGCATCGATCACATGGCATTTCAGGCCGACCATGCCGCATTCGAACACGGCGAACAGGCCGACCGGGCCTGCGCCGATCACGGCGATATCGGTTTTGTGGAGCATGACAGGACGACTCGCGGGCGGAAGAGGCGGTTTTTTGTAACTTTTTGGGCAGACAGATACCAGTCACGCCGCGCAAGCTGCTGATCTGACTGCATAATCAGGTTTCCGAAAAACGCCGCTCCGGGTTTGGCCGGCCAAACTCGACCAAACTCAGCCAAACCGGTCCTGTTTTTCCCAACCGATGCCTGGGATGTGGAAGGAACCGGCTTTCCAGTCGATTTGGAACAAATATGTTCAGAGACGGCTTTGCAAGCGACTGGTGCCCCGTGGCTGCTGGCCTCACCACATGGTCTGGCGGGCGCGCTCGGCCCAGCTCCGATCGTAGTCCTCACCGCCGACGCGCTGCTGGCTCAGGGCGGCCAGGATCTGGCCGGCGCTGGGCAGGCTGTCCGTCGCCAGGTGCCGGGCCGGATTCCATAATTCGGCGCGGATCACGGCGCGGGCGCACTGGAAATAGACCGCATCCACGGTGATTACCGCCACCGAACGGGGGGCCTTCTCTTCCATAGCGAACGAGGCCAGCAGCTCGGGGGCGATGCTGAGCCGGGCCCTGCCGTTGACCCGCAACGTGTTACCCAGGCCGGGCAGCAGGAACAGCAGGCCGACGCGGGGGTCCTGCAGGATATTGCGAAGGGAATCGATGCGGTTGTTGCCGCGCCGGTCAGGCAGCAGCAGGGTCTTTTCGTCGGCCACCCGCACGAAGCCGGGCTTGTCGCCGCGTGGCGAGCAATCCAGACCCTCCGGTCCGGCCGTGGCTAGGACCAGGAAGGGCGAGGCTTCGATACAGGCCCGGTATTCCGGGGAAATATAATCGATTTCCTTGACGGTGGCGGTTTCCTGCGGAACGCCGTAGAGCGCTTCCAGTTCAGCGACGGAGGCGATGAAGGTCATCGGAGGGATCCTGTGGCGGACTGGGAGGGCAGAAGCACTATGCCCCCGTGGGACATGCGCCGGCCATGGATCACGGCGGAAAAGGTTGGGGGAATTCGGCCACAAGGCATTATCGAAACTTTCGCTTTTTGCGGCAAGATTACCGAATCGTAATTCACGCTTTCGGGCCTGCAGGCTGTAGAGGATGATTGAGCTGCCGGATGGCGGAATGAGTCCGTGATCACTGCGGCACAGGCGCGAGTTCATCGGGATGATCCAGTTCAGGCAGATGTTCGGCAATGGCGACAAGGATGGCGTGATCGCGATCAGCCATCCCGACCTGCGTGCCCTGTATGACCTGTGGTTGCAGAAACGCGGCGGCGGTCCGGCGCCGTCGCGTGGTGATTTC
The DNA here is from genome assembly GCF_029255545.1 of Ferrovibrio sp. GTDB lineage: Bacteria > Pseudomonadota > Alphaproteobacteria > Ferrovibrionales > Ferrovibrionaceae > Ferrovibrio. The sequence goes on from NZ_JANLJJ010000025.1 coordinate 18,912, forward strand.
GCGGTTGAGGAATTGCGGCCCTGGCTGGGGCATCTGATGATTATCGATTGCGATGGCGAAGACAGCCGCTACCGCCTCTATGGCACCGAATTGGTGCGCATTTTCGGTTTCGACCTGACCGGCCGCAGGGTGGCGGACTGCACCACCCTGATCGGTGACAAACCGATGCTGGAATATCGCGAGATCATTCGGAGCGCGAAGCCGGTTTATATTTCGCGCGGCAGTCCTTCAGCGCGGGAATTCCTGCTGATGGACAAGCTGGCCCTGCCATTGATGGAAGATGGCAAGGTTAACAAGATTCTCGCCGCGATCTATCTCTCCGAGACAGACTAGACACTCGCGCCTGCCCGTTCGTCAGGCCTGCGGCGTGACCAGGATCTTGCCCTTGCGGCCTTCGCGGGCGGCATGGGCCAGCGCATCCCTGATCCGCTCCAGCGGATAGGTGGCTTCCACCGCGACATGGATGGAGCCATCGGCAACCAGCCTGGTCAACTCGGTGTAAACATTGCGCATTTCTTCTCCGCCCGCTGTGCTGAACCAGCGCGCCAGCCAGAAGCCGCGTAGGCTAACATCGCGGAATACCACGTCGCCCGGCGGCATCTCGCAGGGCTGGCCGGACAGCATGCCATAATTCACCACCACGCCGCCTTCGGCCACGGCCTGGGACAGGCGGCCGGTGGCGCTGCCGGCGACCGCATCGATGGCCAGCTTCGGCAAGGCATCCATGCCTGTGAGGTCGCGCACGCGCAAAGACAGGTCTGGCCCGTCGACCAGAACGCTGTCAGCGCCCAGCGCGTGCAGTTCGTCGGCGAGTTCGGGCCGGCGCACGACATTGATGCTGCGCAGGCCACGGCGTTTGGCCAGCGCGATCACGCTGTGACCAACGCCGGAATTGGCCGCGTTCTGCACCACCCAGTCGCCCGGCGTCAGCGTGGCGAAATTCTGCAGCATCAGCAGCGCGGTGGGTGGGTTGACCGTCAGCATGGCCAGTTGCAGCGGATCGGCGCCCGGCGGCAGGGCAAACAGCCGTGCCGCCTTGGCGATCAGGTTGCTGCGCCAGTTGCCGCGGCCGGCAAACAACAGCAGCACGCGATCGCCCTGTTTGAGATGCGTCACGCCGACGCCCACGCTGCGCACGATGCCGACGCCTTCGCCGCCGGCCATCACTGGCAGGGGTGGCGGCGCGGTGCCGTATTTGCCTTCGAACTGTAGCAGGTCGGCCGGATTGATCGGCGAGGCTTCCACGTCGATCAGGACCTCGCCCGCATTGGGCGCGCCGGGGTCAGGCAGGTCGATCAGTTCGGCCACTTCATGTGCTTTGCCGAAATGCGAATAGCGGACGGCCTTGATCATGGTGTTTCTCCTCCCGTTGCTGGCACGGGCCGGTCAACGTATTCGTTAATTTTAGGCAGCCACGCGAGCAGGAAACCAGTGCCGGGATTGGCGCATCGGGATTACAGATTTGTAACTAATTGATATAACTAAATAAAAACCTGTCGATCCGCACTCATAATGTGTACGTACAAGCTGCACTGCCGGCGCCCCGCCGGACGACAGCTAAATGGAGAATATCAATGTTCCAGTTTTCGGGTGCGTCGGCGAGCAGCGATCTGCGGGCCCAGTTCGACGCCATCAACAAGGCGCAGGCGGTGATCGAATTCACCCTGGACGGTAAAATCCTGCATGCCAACGAGAATTTCCTCAAGGCGCTGGGTTACACACTGGATGAGATCAAGGGGCAGCATCACAGCCTGTTCGTCGAGCCAGCCTATCGCGCCAGCGCCGAGTATCGCGAATTCTGGGCCAAGTTGGGCCGCGGCGAATATGACGCCAACCAGTACAAGCGCATCGGCAAGGGCGGCAAGGAAGTCTGGATCCAGGCCAGCTACAACCCGATCTTCGACAAGCGCGGCAAGCCTTACAAGGTGGTGAAGTTCGCCACCGACGTCACCGAGCAGAAGATGCAACTGGCCAATTACGAGGGCCAGCTTGCCGCCATCAACAAGGCGCAGGCGGTGATCGAATTCACCCTGGACGGTAAAATCCTGCATGCCAACGAGAATTTCCTCAAGGCGCTGGGTTACACACTGGATGAGATCAAGGGGCAGCATCACAGCCTGTTCGTCGAGCCAGCCTATCGCGCCAGCGCCGAGTATCGCGAATTCTGGGCCAAGTTGGGCCGCGGCGAATATGACGCCAACCAGTACAAGCGCATCGGCAAGGGCGGCAAGGAAGTCTGGATCCAGGCCAGCTACAATCCAATCGTGGATGCCAATGGCCGGCCCTACAAGGTGGTGAAATACGCTACCGACATCACGGCGCAGACCAAGGCGGCCCAGATGATGCAACTGGCCGTGCAGCAGGTGCAGGCCGTGGTGGAGGCCACCAAGGCCAATGATCTGACGCAGCGTATCGACCTGGAGGGCAAGGGTGGCGAAATCCGTTCGCTCTGCGAAGGCGTCAATGACTTGGTCGAGGCGATGAGCGACATCATCGGCGGCATCCGCGAAGCGTCTGAAACAATCGCGGCGGCCTCGGCCGAGATTTCCACTGGCAGCCAGGACTTGGCCAGCCGCACGGAATCGCAGGCGGCCAGCATTGAGGAAACCGCCGCGTCGATGCACGAGGTCACCACGACGGTGAAGCAGAATGCCGACAATGCCCAGGCCGCCAACCAGTTGGCCACGGCGGCACGCGATACGGCAGAAAAGGGTGGCAATGTGGTGCGCGATGCCGTGGTCGCAGTCAACGAAATCGAAAGCAGCGCGCAGAAGATTTCCGACATCATCGGTCTGATCGACGAGATCGCCTTCCAGACCAACCTGCTGGCGCTGAACGCCTCGGTGGAAGCCGCCCGCGCCGGCGAGGCTGGCAAGGGCTTTGCCGTGGTGGCGCAGGAAGTGCGCGCCCTGGCGCAGCGCTCGGCCAATGCCAGCAAGGACATCAAGGCGCTGATCCAGACCTCGAACAGCCAGGTCAAGAGCGGCGCGGCTTTGGTCAACCAGGCCGGCACGTCGCTGACCGAAATTGTCGGCGCGATCAAGAAGGTGAGCGATATCGTGGCCGAGATCGCCGCTGCTAGCCGCGAACAGGCCTCGGGTCTGGAGCAGATCAACACGGCGGTTGGCCAGATGGACGAGATGACCCAGCGCAATGGCGCCCTGGTGGAAGAAACCTCGGCCTCGGCCCAGTCGCTGTCCAACCAAGCCGAGGAGCTGGCGACCCTGGTGCAGCGCTACAAGGTCAAAGGCCAGGGCCATCTGGCGCGCGCCGCTGCCGCGCCGGCCGCCCGGCCGTTGTCCAAGATGGCGTCGCTCAAGGTGGTGGCCGAAAAGCGCCCATCGGCGAAGCCCGTTGTGGTGAAGTCCGCGGCCGCACAGGGCAATACCATGGCGAAAGCCGAGGCCGATACCTGGGAGCAGTTCTGATGGATGCGCTGGTCGCAACCGATACCGCTGACACGAGCAATGCCGTGCGGGAGTATCTAACCTTCGCCGCCGCCGGACAGGAATACGGCATTGACATCCTTAGCGTGCGGGAAATCCGTGGCTGGACGGTGGAGACGCCGCTGCCCAACAGTCCGGCCGCGGTGCGCGGTATCATCAATCTGCGTGGTCAGGTCGTGCCGATCTACGATCTGCGTATCCGGCTCGGCGCCGAACGCAGCACGCCGAGCGCCATCCATGTGGTGATTGTGGTGGAAGCCGCCAGCGGGTTCTACGGCCTGCTGGTGGATGCGGTATCCGACATCCTCTCGGTTGCCGACCGTGAGCTGCAGCCGGTGCCGCAGACCGGCATGGATGCCGACCATGCCTTCCTCACCGCGCTGTTGGCGCGCGACGACCGCATGGTGTCGCTGCTTGATCTCGACCTTCTGGTCGGGGCCGCCGCCAGTATTGGTGGCGAGCAAAAGTTGATCGCCGCCTGACGCCATCGACGGCAACGCATGAAAGAAAAGAGCGTCTGGCGGCGCTCTTTTTTTTATCGCACGAAAGCCAGCCTCCGATAACTCAGGGCCTCGGCCACATGTGGCCGGCGTACGCCCTCGGCACCTTCCAGGTCGGCCAGGGTACGCGCCACGCGCAGCACGCGGTGATAGCCGCGCGCGGTGAGGTGCATGGCGCTGGCCGCTTGGGTCAGCAGATCGCGGCCCGATGAATCCAGCATGGCGATACGTTCCAGCAATTCACCATCGACTTCGGCGTTGGTGCGCACGATGCGGCGCCCGTCGCGCGACAGGCCGCCACTGCCAGTGTGGGCATAGCGGTTGCGCTGGACCTCACGCGCCAGTGCCACGCGGGCGGCCACGGTGACGGAGTCTTCCGCCGCCGGAGGCGCGCCCAGATCCGCCGGGCTGACGGCAGGCACCTCCAGCGTGATGTCGATGCGATCCAGCAAAGGGCCGGATAGACGCGCCTGATATTCGCCGGCGCATTTCGGCGCGCGACTGCAGGCCAGCGCCGGATCGTCGAGATGGCCGCAGCGGCAGGGGTTCATCGCCGCGACCAACTGGATGCGAGCCGGGTAGCTGACATGGGCATTGGCACGCGCCACCACCGCCTGGCCGGTTTCCAGCGGCTGGCGCAGGGCGTCCAGCGCTTGGCGATTGAATTCGGGCAGTTCGTCGAGGAACAGCACGCCGAGATGCGCGAGGCTGACCTCGCCGGGCCTGGCGCGCAGGCCGCCACCGATCAGGGCTGCCATCGAGGCGGAATGATGCGGGCTGCGAAAAGGCCTCCGCCGGGTGAGTTGTCCTTCGTTGATCTGGCCGGCCAGCGAGGCGATCATGCTCACCTCAAGAATCTCGCCGGCATCCAGCGGTGGCAGGATGCCGGGCAGGCGCTGGGCCAGCATCGACTTGCCGGCGCCGGGCGGACCGATGAACAGGAGGTTATGCGCACCGGCGGCGGCGATCTCAAGCGCGCGCTTGGCGCTTTCCTGGCCCTTGATGTCGCGCAGGTCGGGGATCGTCTCATTGGCGATCTCGACGGTGCGGGCGGTCGGTGGCGGCAGCACCTGGCTGCCGCGGAAATGGTTGATCAACGCGAGCAGCGACGGTGCCGCCAGCACGCGCCCGGCATCGCCGGCCCAGGCTGCTTCGCTGCCCTGGGCAGCGGGGCAGATCAGGCCGTGATCCTCGCCATGGGCGGCTATCGCCGCCGGCAGCACGCCGCTGACCGCGCCGAGCGCGCCATCGAGCCCGAGTTCGCCCAGCGCCACGAAACCCTCCAGCGCATCGGGCGGCAGCACATTCATGGCGCTGAGCAGCGCCAGCGCGATGGGCAGGTCGTAATGGCTGCCTTCCTTTGGCAGGTCGGCCGGGGCGAGGTTGACGGTGATGCGTTTGGGCGGCAACGCCAGGCCGAGCGCGCCGAGCGCGCCGCGCACGCGTTCCCGGCTTTCGCCGACCGCCTTGTCGGCTAGGCCGACCACGGCAAAGGCCGGCAGGCCATTGGAGAGTTGCACCTGAACGTCAATGGGCATCACCTCGATGCCCTGAAACGCCACGGTTCTGCAGCGCGCGACCATGCCCAGTTTTTCCGATGCGGTTTAATCCGACCTCGGGAATCGGTACGATCATTCACCAGAGATTGCAAATTCTATTTATGTTCCGCAGCGGAAATCCGCAATGGTAGCCGATCACGCTTCAGGGCAGGATGCGGCGGAAAATGCCGTCGCGGCGGATCAGGGCATGCCAGAGCGCGGCGGCGACATGCAGCACCAGCAGGATCAGGAACAGCTTGGCCGCAGGTCCATGGAGGCTTTCCGCCACCTCATGCAGCCAGGATAATGGAAACAGCGGCGGCAGCGCGAACAGGCCCAGCACCGAAACGGCACGCTGGCCAGCCAGGATCGCGACCAGGCCGCTCAGGGGCAGGATCAGCATGACGGCATAGAGCAGCAGATGCGTCACCCGGGCCAGCCGCAACTCCCAGACCGGTGTCTGGGCGGGCAGCGGCGGCAGGCTGCGCACGCGAATCGCGATGCGCGGCAGCACCAGCGCCGCCAGGATCAGCCCGGCCAGGATATGCCAGCCCATGACACCCATTTTCTCGGGCCCGCGCGGCAGGTCTTCCATCACCTCGCCGAGGATGAAGGCGGCTGCCATCGCGGGGAAAATCAGCCAGTGCAGCAGGATCAGGGCAAGCGGATAGCGGGTCGGCATGGCAGGGGCTCCTGGGGAAGGACAGGGTCATCTTATGCACGCCGGGAGAGGCGATTCCCTGCGCTGGATCAAGGATGCCCGGTTTTGCTGTCCGCCACCTTGCCAGCATGGCCGACCCGCGCTACACAAACGCCGCACCCTTTGGGGAGTAGCCTCCCGCCGGGCCGCCATTGCGGTCGCCAGAGCGGGGGAAGCGTCAACAGACTAGTCGACGGGAGACCAGCCCCGGCGGCTTGGCGCTGACCGGCCGGTTCTGGAATCATACTGATCCGCGAACCGTGCGTGGCGAGACCTTAGGCTTGCTTTTCCGCACCCCGGACCGGGCGGCGGGAAACGCAGCCTATGGCCTCCATCGCCGCCCGGTCCGTTGCGAGACACCCCGTGCTGAGTTCCAGCCTTTCCGCCTTCACCACCACCACCGGCCTCGTTGCCATCGCCGAGATCGGCGACAAGACGCAGTTGCTCAGCCTGCTGCTGGTGACGCGTTTCCGCCAGCCGATGCCGATCCTGGTGGCGATTGCCTGCGCCACCGTCGCCAATCACCTGCTGGCCGCCGCTTTGGGCGTGTGGATCGAGGGCCTGGTCGAGCCGAGGATCCTGCGCTGGGCGCTGGCGGCTTCCTTCCTCGCCATGGCGGTGTGGACCCTGATTCCCGACAAACTGGACGAGAATGACACGCCAAAGGCGCGCAATGGCGTGTTCGTCACCACGCTGGTCGCCTTCTTCCTGGCCGAGATCGGCGACAAGACCCAGCTTGCCACCACGGCGCTGGCCGCGCGGTTCGACGCGGTGTTCCTGGTCACGGCGGCCAGCACGCTGGGCCTTCTGCTGGCCAATGCGCCGGTGGTGCTACTGGGCCAGCAGGTGGTGGCGCGCCTGCCGCTGAAGCCGATTCGTTTCATCGCCGCGATAGCCTTTGCTGCCTTGGGACTAGTCATGCTGCTGGTTGGATAGGCGGATTGCGGTCGGCGCCATTCAACCATTTGCGGTGGCGCCGGCCGGTTTTTTTATGGCGCGGACCGGGTAATATGCCGCCAATCCCGGACCGAGTGATCCCCCATGAGCAAGATTGCCGGCAAGCGCTACAAGGCGGCAGAGATCGAAACGCTGCTCGATGCGCTCAAGCGCCAGACCAGACGGGCCCGCAGCATGGCCGAGCAGGCCATCGCGCGGATCAGCCATGCCGCCTATGAACCCTATTACGAATATCGCGATTCGTTGACTGAGATTGAGGGCGTGCTGGTGCTGATCGAGGATCGCATGGAGCACGCCGAACCCGATGCACTGGCCAAGCTGAAAAACTATCACAGCCAGTTGATCGTCGATCTGCTGCGGATGAAGATCGACGTGGTGCTTCGGGTGTTCCCGGCACTGGAGGGCACCGATGTCCTGCCGATGGGCACCCAGAAAGTGTTCCTCGCCACCATCTGGGAACTGAAGGAAACCGTCGACCGGGTCGACCGCGAGCATATCGAGGGTGTGCTGGACGACGATGCGCGCAAGCGCCTAGTGGTGGCGGAAACCATCCTGCGCGAAGTCTCGGACCGGGCGCCCAAGCTGATGGAACTGGCCGCGCAGGAAGGCAAGCAGGCCTGACCGCGCGGCGGCCCCTGCTCAGGGCTGCGACAGCTCGTGATACTGCCGGGCATAGAACATGCGATGCGCCGTCTGGGTCAGGGCCGCCGCCTGCCGGTGGATCAGGTCGGGTACCTGCTCTTCGGGTAAATCTTTCAGCTGATAAGCGCCGGTGCGCATGCCATAACCCAGCCGGTCGCCCTTTGGGGTCAGGATCACCGCATGACGGCCGTCGCCCACCGCGACGTCGAAGTTATGCGCCAGCGCGATGCGGCCACCATCCTCTGGCAGATGGCGCAGGTCGACGCCAAAAAACGGGCTGTCATAAGACAGGCCGAGCAGGCCGAGCAGGGTGGGGCCGACATCGAGGCTGGAGCCCAGCACGTCGCGGCGTTCGGCGGGGATATGTTTCGGCGCCAGGAATAGCAGCGGCACGCGGAAGGCCTGCACCGGAATCTGCGCCGCGCCCCACACTTTCGGGCCATGGTCGCCGATCATCACGAAGATGGTGTCGTCGAACCACGGTTTCTGGCGCGCGGCATCAATGAACTGCCCAAGTGCCCAATCGGCATAAGCGGCGGCATGATCGCGCTTGTTCGGTGCTGGTTTGAACGGCACGCGGCCCTCGGGATAGAGGAAGGGCCGGTGGTTGGTGACGGTCAGCGCGGAGAACAGGAACGGCCCGGGTTGCGCCGCCAGTGCGTCGATGCGGTTGAGCGCTTCCTTGAACAGGTATTCGTCGGCCACGCCCCAGACCGTCTTGAAGCTGCGGTCGGCAATGTCCTTCTCGCCCCAGACATGGTCGAAGCCGACGGTTTCCCAGAAGTGGCCCATGTTGTCGAAGGCGGTCGGCCCGCCATACAGGAAGGCCGTGCGGTAGCCGAATTTTTTCAGCAGGAAGGGCAGCGAGTTCATGCCCTCCGAGCCGGCGCGTCGCGCCGTCGAGATGCCGGGGATCGGCGGGAAGGATGTGAAGATCGCCTCCAAAGCGCGCACCGTGCGGTCGCCGGTGGCGTATATGTTGGTGAACATCAGGCCTTCCCCGGCCATGCGATGCCAGTTCGGCGACATCGTCTTATGGTAATCCTTCTGGTAATCGAAGAAGACATCCTCGAAATAGACTGAGCCGTAGGATTCCTCGAGGATCAGCACGACATTGAGCTTTTTCGCCGGCGCCGGTCCGTTGTCGACATGCCGCCGCAGGCTGCGTTCGCCGGGCGCGGCGAGATTGGAGGTATTGTCCTGTCGCACCATGTCGCGCACCAGCGGCAGGGCTTGCTCCTCCGGGATGCCGGCATAGACGCCGTCGTATTTGCTGTCGTTGGTGAAATAGGCATTCAGCAGGCTATGCAGACCGTTGATCGCCAGTTCGTTGACCGTGCGATGCAATGCCGGTTCATAGGGACCGCGCAGCACGAAGGGCAGCGCAATGGCGGCGGCGAGCAGGCCGGCGGCCAGCGCACGGCGGCCTTCGCCGGCGCGCAGCGGTGTTTTTAACGCGATCTGCAGGCGATGGAGCAATGGCCAGTAGATCAACAGCACGACAATGCCGATCGGCGGCAGATACAGGCGCAGGTCGAAAGATTCGCGGATATTGCCGATCACTTCCTTGGGAAAGATCAGGTAGTAGACGGCGATGCCATTGAAGCGGCTGTTGAATTCCTGCCAGAAGAACAGTTCGGCCACCGCACTGAACACGGCGACGCCGAGCAGCAGGATCAGCAGGGCATGGGCCGCGATCCGTCCCGCCCGCCAGCCGAATGGCCGGCGCAACAGATACAGGCCGGCGAGGAACGGCAGGCCGAGCAGGATCGCCGTGGCGATGTCGTCGACGATGCCGATCAGCCATGCGATGACAAACGGCGCAACCGCCGCCGGCGTGTCGAGTGCGACCCATATCGTGAGGATCAGGCGCACGATCGTCGCCAGCACGACAAAAATGCCAAGGCAGAGCAGCCAGAAGCGCAGGCGCAGCGGCAGCCGGCCAGCCGTCGCAGGGCCACCGGCCGCGCGGCTGAAGAACGTGATAACGGATTGCATGAATATCCTGGCGGCGTAGATGATACGCCTGTCCGTAGCGGAGGCAGCTTACAGCAAACTTACGCGCCGGAGGGTTTTTAATCCTGCCGCAGGCTATGTAGCGGAAAATGCAGTACGAATTCCGCGCCGCCGCCGGGTGCGTCGCCAACCGTAACGCGACCGCCATGGCCGCGCATGGTTTCGGCTACGATCGCCAGCCCCAATCCGGCGCCCGGATGCTGCCGGTTCCGGCCGCGCCAGAAGCGTTCGAAAATCTGTTCCCGCTGCTCCACCGGTACGCCGGGACCATGGTCGCGCACGGCGATGCTACCATCGGGGGAAACCAGGACCATGACCTCGGTGCCCGGCGCCGTATGGGCGATGGCGTTCTCGACCAGATTACGCAGGGCGTTTTCCAGCGCGTCGGCCGAGGCTTCTACCAGCACCGGCTTTGAGCTGGCCGTCAGCGCCACGGATTTGCCGGCGCCGATGGCCAGCGGCGCGAGAAAGGCGACCACGGTTTCCGCCGCCGGATTCAGATCAAGGGTTTCGAATTTCAGCAAAGCGCCTTCCAGGCGCGATACCTGCAGTAGTTGGGCGACGAGCCGGTTCATGCGGCCGATATCACCGGCCAGCAGGCGAATATCCGGACCATCCTGCAATTCAGCCAGTCGCGCCGTCAGCACCGCCAGCGGCGTGCGCAATTCATGGGCGGCATTGGCGGTGAAGCGGCGCTGCATTTCGAAGCCCTGCTCCAGGCGGTCGAGCGCGCTGTTAATCGCCAGTGGCAGCGGCAGGATTTCCTCGGCCACGCCTTCGGTGGGGAGGCGCAGATTACGGGTTTGCGGACCAATCTGCCGTGCGCGCAGCGACAGCTCCTTGATCGGACGCAGGCTGGTGCGAATGGTCCAGATCGCGATGAACAGGGCGGCAGCCAGCACCAGGGGCAGAGTCCAGCCGATCCGCTTGGCAAACTCGCTCAACAGCGTGTCGATAAATACATCGGGATGGATGCGACCCTGGGCGACGAGGATATAACCGGCCGGCAATCCGGCGGTATCGAGCATGGCGTAGTAGGAGGATTCCTGGCCGTCGGCATCGAGCAGCCGGAAAACGGTTCTGGCCGGTACGCCGGAGCCAAGCGACAGGCCGGAAAAACTGCGTCGTGCCTTCTCGCTGGAGGCTGCAATGATCTGGCCCTGCGGGTCGAGCACGGCATACATGTAGCCGTCACCGGACTCGTGATAGGCCTGCTGCAGGGACGGCGGCAATTCCACGGTCAGGGCGCCATCGCGGACCTGCGTATGCTTGGCGATCTGGCTGGCCTGAACCTGCAGCCCGACATCGTCGAGATCATCCAGCGCGAACCAGGCATACTGGCTGATCACTAAGGCCACCAGCAGCATCGATCCGAGCAGCACGAAACCCAGCCGCCAGGCCAGTCGGGCCTGCAGCGACCAGCGGCGATCCTGCTTTTCCGCCGTCACGCCGCCGTCTCCGCCAGCATGTAGCCGACGCCACGTATGGTATGGATTTCGCCGGAGAAACCGCCGCCGGCCAGTTTGCGGCGCAGGCGATGCAGCAGCACCTCAAGCGAATTCGGCGTTACTTCGTCGTCGAAGCCATAAACGCGCTCCTCCAGGTGCCGTTTCGGCACCACGCGGCCGGCGCGGCGCAGCAGATTTTCCAGCAACGTCATCTCGCGGGCGGTCAGGGCCAGCAGCCTGCCATCCACCATCACTTCACGCCCGGCGGTATCGAAGCGGATATTGCCGGCCTCCAACACTACGCCAAGCGCGCCGCTTGGCCGTCGCAGCAGCGCTTTCAGCCGGGCTATCAGTTCAGGCATGGCGAAGGGCTTGAGCAGGTAATCGTCGGCGCCGGTGTTCAGGCCGGTGACGCGGTCTTCCACGCCGTCGCGTGCGGTCAGAATCAGCACGGGCGTGGTGTCCCGGCCGCCGCGCAGGTCGCGCAGGATGGCGAGGCCGTCTTCATCGGGCAGGCCGAGATCGAGCACCACTGCGTCGTAACGTGAGCCCGAGAGCGCGCCGCGGGCTTCATCCGCCGTCCCGACGGCATCAGTCGTGAAGCCGGCACGGGTCAGGCTGCGCTGCACGAGGTCGAGCAGGCTGGTTTCGTCTTCGATCAGCAGCAGGCGCATGATGACACAGAGGCGGGAATCCCAGGTTCGGCAGGCGGCGGGTCGGCCAGCATCGGCAGGCGGGCTTACCGGCAGCTTACGATCATTGATTTTGCCCAACATGGCCCCGGCCTGTCGCAAATTGAAGATGACAGTCTGGTAATTTGGCGATTTATCGCTGTTCTTCGGAGGCGTTTGCAGAATTTTCATAGTCGAAAAAGCCGGTCTGCGGCGAAATGGCCATTGCGCCCGTGCCCCGACTCCGAGTAGAAGGGCGGCGGGACACGCCCCCCCAACGGGGCGCTTACTATCTGGAAGGATAGACAATGACCAAGCCTGCCGCGCGCCCTATTCGTGCGCATTTTTCCTCCGGCCCCTGCGCCAAGCGCCCTGGCTGGACCCCTGAAATTCTGAAAAACGCCCTGGTCGGCCGCTCGCATCGCTCGAAAGAGGGCAAGGCCCGTCTGGTCGAGGCGATCGAGCTGCATCGCAAGATTCTCGGCATCCCGGCCGATTACCGGATCGGCATTGTGCCGGCCTCCGACACTGGCGCCGTCGAGATGGCGCTGTGGTCGCTGCTCGGCCCACGCGGCGTCGATGTGTTGGCCTGGGAAAGCTTCGGCTCCGGCTGGGGTGGCGACATCTCCAAGGAGCTCAAGCTCAAGGATGTCCGCACGCTCAAGGCCGGCTATGGCGAAATCCCTGACCTGAAACAGGTAGACTGGACTCGCGACGTGGTCTTCACCTGGAATGGCACGACTTCGGGCGTGAAGGTGCCCAACGGTGACTGGATCGCCGACGGCCGCGAAGGCCTGTCGATCTGCGACGCCACCTCGGCGGTGTTCGCTATGGACCTGCCATGGTCCAAGCTGGATGTCACCACCTGGTCGTGGCAGAAGGCGACCGGCGGCGAGGCGGCACATGGCATGATCGTGCTGAGCCCGCGCGCCGTGCAGCGCCTGGAGACCTATACCCCGGCCTGGCCGTTGCCGAAGATCTTCCGCATGGCCAAGGACGGTAAGCTGATCGAGGGCATTTTCAAGGGCGAGACGATCAACACGCCTTCCATGCTGTGCGTCGAGGACATCATCGACGCCCTGAAATGGGGCGAGAGCGTCGGCGGCCTGAAGGGTATGATCGCCCGTTCGGAAGCCAATCTGAAGGCGATCGCCGACTGGGCCGCCAAGACGCCGTGGGTCGGCTTCCTGGCCGCTGACCCGGCCGTGCGTTCCAACACCTCGATCTGCCTCAAGGTGGTCGATCCCTGGTTCACCGCTTTGGGGCCGAAGGACCAGGAAGCGGCGGCCAAGCAGATCGCCGCCCTGCTGGAGAAGGAAGGCGTCGCGCTGGATATCGCCGCTTATCGCGATGCTCCGCCGGGCCTGCGCATCTGGGGTGGCGCCACGGTGGAAACCGCCGATGTGGCGGCGCTCTGCCCCTGGCTGGACTGGGCTTTCGCCGAGGTGAAAGCTACCTACAAGCCGGCTGCGGCCGCCTGATCCGCTTTTGAACGGGCGCCGCGCAAACGGCGCCCGTTTTTCATCCATCTTTGAAAATCGAGGATTATCATGGTCAAGGTTCTGATTTCCGACGAACTGAGCCCGGCTGCCGTCGACATCTTCAAATCGCGCGGCGTGCAGGTCGACATAAAGACGGGTTTGAAGCCCGAGGAACTGCTCGCCATCATCGGCCAGTATGATGGCCTGGCGATCCGGTCCGCCACCAAGGTCACCGCCAAAGTGCTGGAAGCCGCCACCAATTTGAAAGTGGTCGGCCGTGCTGGCATCGGCGTCGACAACGTGGATATCCCGGCGGCCACCGCGCGCGGCGTCTGCGTGATGAACACCCCGTTCGGCAATTCGATCACTACGGCCGAGCATGCCATCGCCATGATGATGGCGCTGGCCCGCGAGATTCCGCAGGCCGACCGCTCGACCCAGGCCGGCAAGTGGGAAAAGAACCGTTTTATGGGCGTTGAGCTCTATGGCAAGACGCTGGGACTGATCGGCTGTGGCAATATCGGCTCCATCGTCGCCGACCGGGCCCAGGGCCTGAAAATGCGCGTGGTAGGCTACGATCCCTTCCTGACGCCCGAGCGTGCCACGGCGCTGGGCATCGAGAAGGTGGAACTGGACGAGTTGCTGGCTCGCGCCGATTTCATCAGCCTGCACACCCCGCTGACCGAGCAGACCAAGAACATTCTGGATGCCAAGGCTTTGGCCAAGTGCAAGAAGGGCGTGCGCATCGTCAACTGCGCCCGTGGCGGGCTGGTCAACGAGACCGACCTGAAGGCCGCTTTGGACAGTGGTCAGGTTGCCGGCGCCGCCTTCGACGTGTTCGTCACCGAGCCGGCCAAGGAAAACGCGCTGTTCGGCCATGAACGTTTCATCGCCACGCCGCATCTGGGCGCCTCGACCAATGAGGCGCAAGAAAATGTCGCGCTTCAGGTGGCCGAGCAGATTTCCGACTACCTGATCTCGGGCGCCGTCACCAACGCGCTGAACATGCCGTCGGTCTCGGCGGAAGACGCGCCGAAGCTGAAGCCCTACATGAAGCTGGCCGGGCAGCTCGGCAGTTTCGTTGGTCAGTTGGCGGAAGCCAACCTGACCAAGGTGATGATCGAATACGAAGGCCATGTCGCGACACTGAACACGCGCCCGCTGACCGCCATCGTGCTGGAAGGCCTGCTGCGCCGACAGCTCGACAGCGTCAACATGGTCAACGCGCCGCTGGTGGCCAAGGAACGCAATATCGAGGTTTCCGAGGTCAAGCATGACCGTGAGGGCGACTATCACACCCTGATGCGGGTCACCATCCATGCCGACAAGGTGCGCCACCTGTCGGGCACGCTGTTCGCCAACAAGAATCCACGTGTGGTGGAGATCAAGGGCATTGATATCGATGCCGAGCTGGGTCCGTACATGCTCTACGTCACCAACGAGGACAAGCCAGGCTTCATCGGTCGGCTGGGCACTGTGCTGGGCGATGCCGGCATCAACATCGCCACCTTCCATCTCGGCCGCGCGGCCCGCGGCCAGGAAGCGATCTGCCTGGTCGAGGTCGATGGTCCGATCCCGGCGGAAGTCGCCGTCAAGGTGAAGGAAATCCCCGGCGTGCGTCAGGTGACGCCGCTGCAGTTCTGATCCGTCAAGCGCGATTCGCCGCTTTACGCGGGTCGGGCCGGCCGCTTTACTGGCAGGATCTTTCCGTCACAGGGAGCCTGCCATGGCCCGCCCGACCCGCTTTGTTCTTGCCCTGATCCTGCCTCTGGCGCTGATCGCCTGCGGCCCGCCCTCGACCGATGAGGCTTTGCACAAAGCCGAGAAGGCGGCTACCAAGGCCGAACTGGAAAAGGCGTTGGGCCGGCCGAGCGAAATCCAGAAGCTGGGGCCGATCGAGCAGTGGAGCTATAAGACCAGCGATGGTTCGGTCACCTTCGTGATCGCCGGCGACAAGGTCACGCTCGCTTCGGGTGGCACGACGAAGAAAAACTAAGCCGCTGGCGGATAGCTGCGGCCGCCGAAGATGGCGCTGCCGACCCGCACATGGGTGGCGCCCAGCATCACCGCCGTATCGAAATCGCCGCTCATGCCCATGCTGAGTTGATTCAGGCCGTTGCGTTTCGCGATCTTGCTCAAAAGCGCGAAATGCGGTGCCGGTTCTTGTTCGGCCGGCGGAACGCACATCAGGCCCACCACCGGCAAATCCAGCGCGCGGCAGGCTGCAATGAAGGCATCGGCTTCCTGCGGCGCGCAACCGGCCTTCTGCGGTTCCTCGCCGGTATTCACCTGTATGAAGCAAGGCAGGCGACGGCCGCTTTTGCTGAATTCCCTGGCCAGTTCCTGCGCCAGGCTGACGCGGTCCAGCGTATGAATCACGTCGAAATGGACAACGGCCTGTTTCACCTTGTTGGTCTGCAGCGGGCCGATCAGGTGCAGTACCAGGTCGGGATGCGTTTCCCGCAGGGCGGGATATTTCGCCATGCCTTCCTGCACGCGGTTCTCGCCGAAATGGCGCTGGCCGGCGGCCATGGCCTCGGCTACCGCTTCGGCCGGGAAGGTCTTGGCCACGGCGATCAGGGTCACGCTGGCCGGATCGCGACCGGCCTCAGCCGCGGCTTCGGCGATCTGTCGGTGCACGGCGGCGAGGCGGTCTGAGATGGAGGCTTCGGGTGAGGCTTCCGGCGGGGATACGGTCATGGCACGCTGCGGCAATGGAAAAGCATCGCCGCACGCTAGCAATCCGTGCCGCCGGGCGAAAGCCCCGCCCCTTGCCGGAGCGTATCCTGCTGACCGATGCGCGGCGGCTGGCCGATCCACTTCCCTTCATGCGCCGCCTGCCGCCGGGCAGCGCGGTGATCCTGCGGCATTACGAATGGCCCTCCGCGCGGCGTCTGGCGCTGGCGCTGGAGATGAAGGCGTTATGCCGGCAGCGCGGCCTGCTGCTGCTGGTGGCCGGCGATGCACATCTGGCGTTGGCGACCGGCGCCGACGGTTTGCATCTGCCGCAGGGCCTGCTGCCAAGGGCGGCCGGGATGCGGCGCCATTTTGCCCTGGTGACGGCGGCGGCCCATGATGCGGGCGCGCTGGTCCGGGCGGCGCAGGCGGGTGCCGATGCGGCGCTGGTTTCGCCGGTCTTTGCCACCGCCAGCCATCCTGGTGCGCAGGGGCTGGGCATATTGCGGTTTGCCGCGCTGGCCGATCGGGCAAGGCGGCTTGGCCTGGGTGTCTATGCGCTGGGCGGCATCGATGCCGCCGCCGCGCGACGCCTGATCGCCGTGCCGAAAAGCGGCATTGCCGGCATCGGCGGGATCACGACATAAAAAACCGCCGCCATCCCGAGGATGGCGGCGGCGGGTAAAGCCGTCCGGTCCGGATCGGATCAGAACGTGTAAGCGTAGCTGAGCGAAAGAACCGCCGCCGGGCCGCAGTTGGAGCCGCCCGCGCAGTGGGTCTTCTTCAGGTCGCTGTCGACATACTGCACACCGGCGGTGAAGCCCCAGTAGGAGGCGAACAGACCGATGTTCCAGTCGAGATACTTGTCGTCGGTATTGCCGGCGCCGAAGAAATTCTCCGGCTTGTCGATCGACTGCTGGCCGATATTGGCAACGATCTTCGGCTGGAACTCGGTGACCGGGATCGGCACGGCGATGCCGGCGGTCAGGTAGGTGGCGTCACCCGAGTCGAGCTGGAAGTTCGGGCTGTAGTAGACGCCGGCGCTGGGGATGGCGAAGCCGAAATCATAGGCCGCGGTCAGTTTGGCTTCGGTGAAGTTGTAGGTCTCGGTACCGGCAGGCTGATCCAGGTAGGTGTAGCGGATCAGGCCGGCATCGAAGCTCAGCTTGTCGAAGGTGGCGCGGAAGCCGCCGACCAGATCGATTTCGGCGCTGACGCTGTTGTTGAAATCAACGTTGCTGCCCCAGAAGCCGAGGTAGCCGGTGTAGGTGTCGTTGATCTTGAACGCGCCTTCGCCGCCGAGCTGGAAGGCCGGGTGACCGTCGGTCTGGCTGATGCCGCGGAAATAATATTCCGACACGACCGCCGGGGTCAGGGTCAGGCTGAGGCGGTCCTCATCGGCCGCCATGGCCGGGGCAGTGGCCGAAAGGGCCAGGGCCGCAAAGGCGGCGCGCATAACAAACTTCTTCATAGGAACTTCCCTCCGAGATCCAATATTCGAAACCCAGAGCGACAATAAGCAGACAAGTTCCTATGCCACAAACGCTTCTCGGTTAAAATGACATTTGTCAATTGCAACTGTGGCTCTTTGGTTACAGTCCTGCATAGAACTAATCACGCTGAACAAAATCTGGGCAAAATGAGGCGGGATTTGTTTATTTCCACTGGGCAAAAACAAGGCGGAAACTGCCTATTTCTGCCGTTTTTTTGGAAGGCTAACCACGTATGAGCGAGAATACCCCGTTAATTCTAGTCGAAACCCCGGCTGATTCGGGTGGCGCCATCCGGGTGATCCGGCTGAATTTTCCGGCCAAGCGCAATGCCCTGTCGCTGGAGCTGCGCGCCGAACTGATCGCGGCCATGGATGCCGCGATGACTGACGGGGCGGTGCGCGCCATCGTGCTGACCGGCAGCGGCGGAGCCTTCTGCGCCGGCGGCGACATCTCTTCGATGCAGAATGTCGGCGGCGTCGCCGGACGGCAGCGGCTGGCCAACCTGCATCGCCTGGTGCGGCTGTTGCTGGCCGGGCCAAAACCTGTGATCGCCGCCGTCGAAGGCTATGCCTATGGCGCTGGCATGTCGCTGGCCCTGCTCTGTGACCAGATAGTGGCGGCGAGTGATGCCAAATTCTGTTGTTCCTTTGGCAAGGTCGGCCTGATGCCCGACATGGCCGCCCTGTGGACGGTGCCCCAGCGGGTCGATACCGGCTGGACCAAACGGCTGCTGATGCTGGCCGAGGAGATCGATGGCGAGACGGCCGGTCGCATCGGCCTGGCCGACCAGGTGGTGGCGCCCGGCGCTGCCCTGCCGGCGGCACTGACACTGGCCGGGCGGTTCGCCGTGCAGGCGCCGCTGCCGATGGCCTTCACCAAGGCCGCCCTGGCACGCGGGCCACAGTCGTTGGAAGCTCTGCTGGCGCTGGAGGCCGACGGTCAGGCCTTGCTGTTCAACAGCGAGGATTTCGCCGAAGGGCGCGA
>NZ_JANLJJ010000025.1:37563-55932 GCF_029255545.1 Ferrovibrio sp.
AGGCCGACGGTCAGGCCTTGCTGTTCAACAGCGAGGATTTCGCCGAAGGGCGCGATGCCTTCCTGGCCAAGCGCAGGCCGGTATTCAGGGGACGCTGAAACCTTACCGCAGGTTGTCGCCCGATCGGCTCTGGGGGGCCGGTTGTCGCTAGGGAAGTGTGCGCGCCATCTACCCGGCCGGCTTTCTGGCCGGCTTGCGGGCTGCGGGCGCCGCTCCTAGACTGCGCCCGCATCAAATAACCGCGCCGCTTTTGTGAATGGGAGGAAGCGCATGCAGGGCCTGATCCAGGACCGTCCGTTGCTGATTTCGTCGCTGATCGAATATGCCGCGTTGTATCACGGCGATACCGAGATCGTGACGCGCACCGTTGAAGGCCCAATCCATCGCTACGGCTACCGCCAGTTATGCGACCGCTCGAAGCAGTTGGCCAATGCGCTGACCAAGCTAGGCGTCAAGATGGGCGACCGCATCGGCACCCTGGCCTGGAATACCTACCGCCACATGGAGCTGTATTACGGCGTGTCTGGCATGGGCGCGGTGCTGCACACCATCAACCCGCGGCTGTTTCCCGAACAGATCGATTACATCGCCAATCACGCGGAAGACCAGTACCTATTCTTCGACCTGACCTTCGCGCCGCTGGTGGAAAAGCTGGCACCGCAACTGAAGACCGTGAAGGGTTTCGTGCTGATGACCGACCGGGCGCATGTGCCGGCCGATTGCAAGATTCCGAACCTGATCGTTTATGAGGAACTGATCGGCAAGGAGAGCGCCGACTTCGCCTGGCCGGAATTCGACGAGAAGACCGCCTCGTCGCTGTGCTACACCTCCGGCACCACCGGCAATCCGAAAGGTGTGCTGTATGCCCACCGCTCGACGCTGCTGCACAGCTTCTGCGTCTGCAGCCGTGATGGGCTCGGCCTGTCCTCCTATGACAGCGCGCTAGTGATCGTGCCGCTGTTCCATGCCAATGCCTGGGGCGTGCCGTATGGCGCGGCAATGTGCGGCGCCAAGCTGGTGTTGCCCGGTCCGGCGCTGGACGGCAAGAGCGTCTACGAGCTGCTGCGCGACGAGAAATGCAACTTCTCGCTTGGCGTGCCGACCGTCTGGCTTGCCTTCTTCCAGCATGTCGACGCCAATCCTAACCTCGATACGAAGAAGGACATCCTGCTGGAGCGCGTGGTGATCGGCGGCTCGGCGGCGCCGCGCGCCATGATCGAGCGCTTTGCACGGCAGTTCAATTCCTATGTCATCCACGCCTGGGGCATGACCGAGATGTCGCCTTTGGGCACCACCGGCAACCTGCTGCCCAAGCATATGAAGCTGCCCGAGGATAAACGCATCGACGTGCAGCAGAAGCAGGGTCGTGTTGTCTACGGCGTCGAGATCAAGATCACGGACGACGAGAGCAAGGAACTGCCGCGCGACGGCAAGGCCTTTGGTGACGTGAAGGTGCGCGGACCGTGGATCACGGCGGGTTATTTCAAGGGCGAGGGCGGCAACGTGCTCGACAAGGACGGCTGGTTCACCACCGGCGACGTCGCGACGCTGGACCCGGACGGTTATATGCAGATCACCGACAGATCAAAGGACGTGATCAAGTCGGGCGGCGAGTGGATTTCCTCGATTGACCTGGAGAATGCCGCGGTCGGCCATCCGGCCGTGCAGGAAGCCGCGGTGATCGGCGTGGCGCATGCCAAATGGCAGGAACGCCCACTGCTGCTGGTGATCAAGAAGGCCGGCCAGGACACCACCCGGGATGAACTGATGGCCTTCCTGGAGGACAAGGTGGCCAAGTGGTGGTTGCCGGACGATATCGTGTTCGTCACTGAGCTGCCGCATACCGCCACCGGCAAGCTGCTCAAGACCAAGCTGCGCGAGCAGTTCAAGGATCACAAGCTGCCGACGCCGGGGGCTTGATGCCGCCTCAGGGCAGCCGATAGATCGGTGCTACTCAGGGCGGGCCGTCAGCAACGGCCCGCCCTTTTTCTGTACCGTCCAACGCATGGTGAGCGTATGACAGGTTCCTGGAAGGCTGAGCGCCAGACGCGATGCCTTACCCCAGCCTGTACATCGCGCCCTCATCCGCCGCATCGCCGCTTTCCACTCGCACGCGACCATCGCCCACCATGTGGATCAGGTGCGCCAGCATGGAACGCGCGGCGGCGAAATGGAGATAGGACGGAACGTCGGCATACATTGTCCGCACCATCTGCGGGATGGTCTGCGGGCCTGACTTCAGGCAATCCATGATCTGGTGCTCACGGCCTTCGCGATGACGGATCAACGCGCGCACGAAATCCTGCGGGCTGTGCGCGATGGTTTCGTGGTCGATCGGCGCGCCATGAGTCGGATAGTAACGGCGTTCGTCGCGCGGCAGCAGTTTGCGCAGCGATGCATAGTAATCCGTCATGCTGCCATCGGGCGGCGAGATCACCGTGGTCGACCAGCCCATCACATGATCGCCGGTGAACAACGCCTGTTCTTCCGCCAGCGCGAAGCAGAGATGGTTCGAGATATGCCCGGGCGTGTGCAAGGCGGTGAGCGTCCAGCCATCACCGGCCAGCGCGTCGCCATCCGTCATTGTCTCGTCAGGCCGGAAATCGTGATCGCCGCCTTCCTCTACCGCCGGGCCGCCCTTCGGCAGCGGATGCGGGCCGAAGGCAAAGCTGGGTGCGCCGGTGCGGCGCTGCAATTCAGCCGTACCGGGTGAATGATCGCGATGGGTATGAGTGACTAGGATATGCGTGACGGTTTCGTTGCGCAGTGCATGGGCCAGGGCATCAATGTGGGCGGGATCATTCGGCCCAGGATCGATCACCGCAACCCGGCCGCGGCCGACGATGTAGGTGCCGGTGCCGTGGAAGGTGAAAGCGGAGGGGTTGCGGGCCACCACCCGGCGCACGAGCGGACTGAGTTCGGCGACCGCGCCGTAACTGAAATCCAGAGACTTGATAAAGGGGACTGACATATCAGCAATCTCGCAAAAATTGACGTTACGTCAAGTGATTAGCATTCAGCCGAGCGTGAATCCGATTGACCGTACCCGCATTGCTTCCTTAATGTGCCACCTCGCTAGGGCGGCACCAAGAATCGCCGGCAATAAAATTCTGGGAGGACGGCAAGCTGTCTGAGATTGTCCAGTTGCTGCTGAACGGGTTGGCGGCAGGCTGTATCTACGGCCTGATCGCGCTCGGTTTCGTGCTGATCTACAAAGCCACCGAAATGGTGAACTTCGCCCAGGGCGACCTGATGATGCTGGGTGCCTTCGTGGCATTCACGCTGATCGAGGGCATGGGCTTCAATTACTGGCTCGCCTTCATCGGGGCGATCCTGGTCATGGCGGTATTTGGCTACCTGCTGGATACCGTGGTCCTGCGTCAGGTAATCGGCCAGCCGCAATTCTCCGTGGTCATGCTCACCATCGGACTGGGCTTTATCTTCCGCGCCGCCGCTTCGATGATCTGGGGCACTGAGACGCGGGCGTTCGCCACGCCGTTCACCGACGGCGTCACCAGGGCCGGCGGTTTCGTGATCGCCGATGTCAATGTCTCGATCGTGGCCGGCACAGCCATCCTATGCGGCGCGCTCTATGCCTTCTTCCGCTACACCCGTATCGGCGTGGCCATGCAGGCCGCTTCGCAGAACCAGCTTGCCGCCTATTACATGGGCATTCCGGTCAAGATGGTGTTCTCGCTGATCTGGGCGATTTCAGCCGGCGTCGCCGCCGTGGCCGGCATCCTGCTGGCGCCGGTAGCGCTGATCGACGTCACCATCGGCTTGCTTGGCCTGAAGGCTTTTGCTGCCGCCGTGCTCGGTGGCTTCGGATCGATCCCCGGCGCGGTGATCGGCGGCCTGGTGATTGGCGTGATCGAGCAGTTCTCCGGCATATACCTGCCGGAAGGCTTCAAGGATGTGGCTGCCTATGTGGTGATCCTGGCCGTGCTATTCCTGCGTCCGCAGGGGTTGTTCGGCAATATCGGTCGCAAGCGGGTGTAGGGGTCTTATCGCATGCGCTTCTTCTTCAAGACCGACTACAACCAGGATATCAACCTGTTCCGCGACAATGTGGACCGGTTCTGGTACGGCCTGCTGCTTCTTCTGCTGCTGGCGGCGCCCTTCGTGCTGGAGGATTTCTGGCTCGGCGAGATTTCCTACGTCTTCATCCTCTCCATCGTCGGCATTGGCCTGATGCTGCTGACCGGCTATACTGGCCAGGTTTCACTCGGCCATGCCGCCTTCCTTGGCATCGGCGCCTATACCCATGCGGTGCTGCTTGGCCTGGGCGTGCCTTTCGTGATCTCGGTGTCTGCCGCCACGATCCTCTCGGCGGTGATCGGTGCCATCATCGGCTTCCCGGCCCTGCGGCTGACTGGCATTTATCTGTCGATCGCCACGCTGGCATTTGCCTTCATAATCGAGCAGATCCTGATCCGCTGGGAAGGCGTGACCGGCGGCTTCAAGGGTTTCCCGGTCGACCGGCCGGAATTCTTCGGTATCAGCATCAATGACGACCGCTTTTTCTATTACCTCACCATGGGTGCGGTGATCCTGGCGGTCGTGGTGGCGCTCAACCTGCTGCGTTCGCCGACTGGGCGCGCCTTCATCGCCATCCGCGATTCCGAGGTCGCCGCCCAGTCCATGGGCGTCAATCTGGCCGCCTATAAGACCTTGGCTTTCGCGGTTTCGGCCGGCTTCACTGGCTTTGGCGGCACGCTGTTCGCGCACAAGATCGGCTATCTGGCGCCCGACGCCTTCAATATCCTGCTCTCCATCCAGTTGTTGCTGATGGTAGTGGTGGGCGGTCTGGGCTCGATCCACGGCGCCATTTTTGGGGCGATTTTCGTTGGCTCGCTGCCACAGCTGATCGCCATCCTGCGCGACTACCTGCCCGACACGATCGCCCGCCAGCCGGGACTGGAGCCGGGCCTGTTCGGTGTTATCCTGGTCTTTTTCATCCTGTTCGAGCCGCTTGGCCTCTATGGCCGCTGGCTCAAGATCAAGCTCTATTTCTCGCTTTTCCCGCTCTACAAGAAGGCAACCTTCAAGCGGCAGAAGACCTACACCAAGTCGGAGCGCTTCCGGTGACGCTGTTTCAGGCAGACAACATCGCCATCAATTTCGGCGGCATCAAGGCGGTCGACGGCGTCAGCTTCGCCATCGAAAAGGGCCAGGTTTTCACCATCATCGGCCCGAATGGCGCCGGCAAGACTACGGTGTTCAACCTGATCAGCCGCATCTATGACCCCACCGAGGGCCGGCTGCGCTTCGAGGGACAGGATATAACCGAGGTGCCGCCGCACCAGATCGCGGCTCTGGGCATCGCCCGCACCTTCCAGAATATCGAGCTGTTCGAGCATGCCACGGTGCTGCAGAATCTGCTGCTCGGCCGGCATGCACATCGCGGCGGCAATCCGCTGGCCGACCTGCTGTTCCTGCCCGGCGTGCGCCAGCGTGAGCTGGCGCATCGCGAGAAGGCCGAGCATGTGATCGATTTCCTCGATTTGCAGCATTACCGCGACACCATGATCGTCAACCTGCCCTATGGCGCGCGCAAGGTGGTGGAACTGGCCCGGGCGCTGTGCAGCGAGCCCAAGCTGCTGCTGCTCGACGAACCGTCCTCGGGTCTGAATACCGAGGAGACCGAGGACATGGCCTGGTGGATCCAGGACATCAAGAATGACCTCGGCATCACCGTATTGATGGTCGAGCACGATATGGGCCTGGTCAACGAGGTGTCGGATCGCGTGTTGGCGCTCAATTACGGCCGCGTCCTGGCGCTCGGCACGCCGCAGGAAGTGCAGAGCCATCCCGAAGTCATCAAAGCCTATCTGGGGGGCTGAGCGGATGAGCGATATTATCCTCAAGCTCAGCAATATCGAGACCTTCTACGGTCCGATCATGGCGATCCGTGGTGTCAGCCTGGAAGTGCCGCGCGGCGCCATCGTTACCGTGCTGGGCGCCAATGGTGCCGGCAAGACCACGATCCTGAAGACGATCTCCGGCGTGATGGACCCGCAGAAGGGCAGCATCATCTTCGAGGGTAAAGAAATCCAGAAAATGGATCCCGACAAGGTGATGCGGCTTGGCATCGGCCATGTGCCCGAGGGCCGCGAAACCTTCCCGTTCCTGACGGTGAAGGAAAACCTGATGATGGGTGCCTATACGCGTCGCGACGCCGACGACATCGCCGCCGACATGGAGATGGTTTACCGTTACTTCCCGCGCCTGAAGGAGCGTGAGAACCAGCCGGCCGGTTCGATGTCGGGTGGTGAACAGCAGATGCTGGCGATCGGCCGCGCCCTGATGGGGCGGCCCAAATTGCTGCTGCTGGACGAGCCCTCGCTCGGCCTGTCGCCCAAGCTGGTGAAGGAGATATTCGAAATCATCGTGCGCATCAACGCCGA
Source organism: Ferrovibrio sp. (assembly GCF_029255545.1). GTDB lineage: Bacteria > Pseudomonadota > Alphaproteobacteria > Ferrovibrionales > Ferrovibrionaceae > Ferrovibrio. Next base: position 43,971 of record NZ_JANLJJ010000025.1, read on the forward strand.
GCAAAAGACCACCATCCTGCTGGTGGAGCAGAATGCCAATGTGGCGCTGCATGCCGCCCATTATGGCTATGTGCTGGAAGTCGGCCGCATCGTGATGGCCGATACCTGCGAGAAATTGCTCGAGAAGGAAGACATCAAGGAATTCTATCTCGGCATGAAGGAAGAAGGCGTGCGCGGCAAGCGCCGCTGGAAGAAACGCAAGACCTGGCGCTAACCCAGGAACCGCCTGGGCATTACGCCGGTTCGGGAGGACCGCCATGGCAAAAACACAGATAAGCAAGGCAGTCGACAGCAAAACCGGGATCGAGGTGGATGCCGACATCCTGGAGATCATGCAGCGCGACACGCTGCCGCGCTATTTCTGGCGCAAGGTTGCCGAGCGCGGCGACAAGGTGGCGATGCGCGAGAAGAATCTCGGCGTCTGGGGCTCGATCTCGTGGCGGCAATATGGCGAGAACGTCAAGCATGCCGGGCTGGGCCTGGCCGCGCTGGGCGTCAAGCGCGGCGACGTGGTGTCGATCATCTCCGAAGGTAACCCGCAATGGCTCTATGCCGATCTCGGCACCCAGGGCATCGGCGGTGTCACCAACGGCATCTACACCACGGATTCCGCCAAGCAGGTCGAATACATCATCAATGACAGCAGCACGGTGGTCTATATCGCCGAGAACGAGGAGCAGCTCGACAAGGTTCTGGAAGTCCGCGAGCGTTGCCCGAGCCTGAAGAAGGTGGTTGTCATCGACATGGAGGGCCTGTCGGATTTCCAGGATCCGATGGTGCTCAGTTTCGACGACCTGCTGGCGCAGGGCAGCAATTTCGAGAAAGCCAATCGTGGCTACTGGGACGAACAGCTCAAGCTCGGCAAGCCGGACGACCTCGCCATCCTGATCTACACCTCGGGCACCACCGGCGCACCTAAGGGCGCCATGATCAGTCATCGCAACCTGCTGTTCCAGATGGAGAATGCCGGGCGGCTGCTGGAGCAGATGGAGGAAGACGAGCAGCTCAGCTTCCTGCCGCTCTGCCACATTGCTGAACGCGGCTTCTCTCTGCTCTGGCCGATCCGATCCGGATCGACGGTGAATTTCGCCGAAAGCCCGGAGACCGTGCCGCAGAATCTACAGGAGGTGCAGCCAACGGTGTTTTTCGCCGTGCCACGCCTGTGGGAGAAATTTTATTCTGGCATCGCCATCCGCATGAAGGATGCGACCGGCTTCGGCAAGCTGGCCTACAAACTGGCGATTGGCATCGGCTACCGCATCGCCGAGGCCAAGCTGGAAGGGCAGGAACCATCGCTCGGTCTGAAAGTCGCCTTCTGGTTCGCCGATCAGCTAGTGCTGCGCAATATCAAGCGCATCATCGGCATCGACCGCTGCAAATGGCTGGTCACCGGTGCCGCTCCGATCTCGCCCGACCTGATCAAATGGTATCTGGCGCTGGGCAAGGACATGCGCGAAGTCTACGGCCAGACCGAGAATGTTGGCCTCGCCACCTCGCCGCCCGAAGGCCGCGTCAAGCTGGGCAGCATCGGCCAGGCAGTGCCCAACACCCAGGTCAAGATCAGCCCGGAAGGCGAAATCCTGCTGAAGGGCCCACATGTCTTCATGGGCTACCTCAACAACCCAAGCAAGACGGCAGAGACCATCGTGGATGGCTGGCTGCATACCGGCGATGTCGGCACCGTCGACAACGAAGGCTGGTACCGTATCACCGACCGGATGAAGGACATCATCATCACCGCCGGCGGCAAGAACATCACGCCGTCGGAAATCGAGAATCAACTGAAATTCAGCCCGTATATCTCGGATGCTGTTGTGATCGGCGACCGCCGTAAATTCCTCACCTGCCTGATCATGATCGATCACGACAATGTGGTGAAATACGCCCAGGACCTGAACGTGCCGTTCACCAACTTCGCCTCGCTGTGCCGCGCCAAGGAGGTGCAGGAACTGATCTGGCAGGAGATCGAGAAGGTCAATAAGAATTTCGCCCGAGTCGAGACAATCAAGAAATTCCGCCTGATCGACCAGCAACTGACCGCGGAGGATGACGAATTGACGCCGACCATGAAGCTGAAGCGCAAATTCGTGAACGAAAAATACAAGGCCATGATTGACGAGATGTACGCTGGAGCGTGATCTTGCCGGCGAACGGATATCTGGAGGAGGAAACGGGAATATGCGTATTAAGTCAGTAACTGTGACTGCGGCGTTGTTTGCTATTGCCGCAGTTGCCGGAAGTGTCCAGGCGCAGACTGTGCGTGGCGTGACCAAGTCGGAAATTCTGATCGGCATGCATACCGATCTCAGTGGCGTGGCGGCTTCCTATGGCGTCAGTTCATCGAACGCCATGCGGCTGCAGTTTGACAAGATCAATGCCGAAGGCGGCATTCATGGCCGTAAAATCCGCCTGATCGTCGAGGACAGCCAGTATCAGGTGCCGCGCGCGGTGCAGGCGGCCAACAAGCTGATCAACCGCGACAAGATATTCATCATGGCTGCCGCGCTCGGCACACCAATGAACAACGCGGTGTTTCCTGACCAGTTCAAGGCCGGCATCCCGAATATCAATCCGGTGACGGCGGCCCGTTCGATGGTCGAGCCGCACCATCCGCTGAAGTTCCAGACCATTTCCAGCTACTACGACCACACCCGCGCCAGTATCAAGTATGTGATGGAGAAGAACGGCCGCAAGAAGCTGTGCACGCTCTATCAGGATACGGATTTCGGCAAGGAAATCCTGGAGGCGGTACAGGACCAGGCCAAGGCGATGAATATCCCGGTGGCCGAGGCGACCACCAACAAGCCGGCGGATTCCGACTTCACGGCGCAGATCACCAAGCTGCGTGCGGCGGGCTGCGATATCGTGGCGTTGGGCGCCATCGTGCGCGATGCCATCCTGTCTTATGGTACCGCCCGCAAGATGGGCTGGACCGACGTTGATTTCGTGTCGCAGTCGGCCAGCTTCGACCAGATCGTCGCTTCGGCGCCAGGCGGCGCCACTGAGGGTCTCTATGTCGGCGCCGGCACGGTGATGCCGTATCGCGACACCGCGGACGCCACCGTGGCGGCCTGGTGGGATTCCTACAAGGCCAAATACGGTAACGACCCGAATATCGGTGCCGTCTACGGCACCAACACGGCGATGCTGATCATCACCGCGCTGGAAAAGGCCGGAAAGGACCTGACCACCGAGAAATTTCTGCAGGCCATGGAAGGCATCACCGGTTACCGCGACATTTTCGGTGGCCCAGTGATCAATTTTGGGCCGCAGAAGCATCTTGGCACCAATGAGGTGCTGCTCTATCAGGTCCGGAAGGGCCGCTTCGTGCAGATTGCCGGCCCGCTCAAATACTAAGCACGGCGAAAATACGAGCAAAAGGCGACGCCCGCGGCCTGTGCCGCGGGCGTTTCTTTTTTGCAGTGCAGCGGCAGGTTGGTCGCGCCGGCATTTTGATAAATTTCCTATGCCGCTCCGGTACATCCGGGCTAGTCTTGTCAGGCAAATAATAAACTTCACGGGGAGAACGTAATGCGTAGGGTAGAAGTGCTCGGAGTCGCTGCGGCGACTGCCATTGCGGTGCTGGCCACCGGTTCGGTCGAGGCCCAGGCCGTACGCGGTGTGACCAAGTCGGAAATCATCATCGGCATGCACACCGATCTGAGCGGTCCGGCCGCCTCATATGGCGTCAGCTCGTCCAATGCCATGCGGCTCAAATTCGAATCGCTCAATGCCCAGGGCGGCATTCATGGTCGTAAGATTCGCCTGATCGTCGAAGATCATCAGTATCAGGTGCCGCGCGCGGTGCAGGCGGCTAACAAGCTGATCAACCGCGACAAGATTTTCCTGATGGCTGGTGCGCTCGGCACGCCGCATAACAATGCGGTATTCCCTGAGCAGTTCAAGGCCGGTGTGCCCAACCTGGCGCCGCTGACCGCAGCCCGCTCAATGAGCGAGCCGTTCCATCCGCTCAAGTTCCAGACTTTCTCGAGCTATTACGATCACATTCGTGCCGGCATCAAATACCTGGTCGAGAAGAACGGCCGGAAGAAGCTGTGCTCACTCTATCAGGATACGGATTTCGGCAAGGAAATCCTGGAAGCGGTGAAGGATCAGGCCAAGGCGATGAACATGCCGGTGGTCGAGACCGCAACCAACACGCCGATTGCCACCGACTTCACCGCGCAGATCGCCAAGTTGCGTGCGGCCGGCTGTGATCTGGTGGCCATGGGGTCCATCGTGCGCGATGCCATCGTGCCCTATGCCACGGCGCGCAAGATGGGCTGGACCGACGTTGATTTCGTGGCGCAGTCGGCCAGCTTCGACCAGATCGTCGCTTCGGCGCCGGGTGGATCGACCGAGGGCCTTTATGTCGGCGCCGGTACGGTGATGCCGTATCGTGATACAGCGAATGCCACCGTGGCGACTTGGTGGGATGGCTACAAGGCCAAATATGGCACCGATCCGAATATTGGCGCCGTCTATGGCCATAACATCGCCGACCTGATCATTACTGCGCTGGATCGTGCCGGTAAGGACGTGACGACCGAGAAGTTCGTCAAAGGACTGGAAAGCATCAGCGGCTACCGCGATATCTTTGGTGGCCCGGTGATCGGCTTTGGCCCGCAGAAGCATCAGGGCACCACCGAGGTTCTGTTCTTCCAGATCCAGAAGGGCCGCTTTGTGCAGATTGCCGGTCCGCTCAAATACTGAGCCCGCCATTCTAAAACAGTGGAAGAGACGCCCGCGGCTTGGCCGCGGGCGTTTTTTTGCGTTGCAGCAGGTAGGTCAGTGCAGTTGACGTAACGTAAATTTCCGCTGCGGTACCCGGGTTTGCCAGCTACTATTTGCCGGCAAAACAAAAACACCCATGGGAGGTCCGCATGCGTAGGGTAGAAGTGCTCGGGGTCGCTGCGGCGGCCATTGCCATTGCATTCGCCGCCGGCGCGATGGCGCAGTCAACCAAGGTGCGCGGAGTCAGCAAGACCGAAATCGTCGTCGGCATGCACACCGACCTGAGTGGTGTGGCGGCATCCTACGGCGTCAATTCGGCCAATGCGATGCGCCTGCGTATTGATGAGGTCAACGCACAGGGTGGTATCTACGGTCGCAAGATCCGCCTGATCGTCGAGGATAACCAGTATCAGGTGCCGCGCGCGGTGCAGGCCGCCAACAAGCTGATCAACCGCGATAACATCTTCATCATGGCCGGTGCGCTCGGCACGCCGATGAACAACGCGGTGCTGCCTGATCAACTAAAAGCCGGAGTCCCCAATTTCTTTCCCATCACCGCGGCACGGCAGATGTATCTGCCATTTCACCGCCTGAAATTCTCCGGCGGCTCAACCTATTACGACCAGATCCGGGCCGGCATCAAATGGATGGTGGCCAACAAGGGCAGCAAACGGATTTGCACGCTTTACCAGGATACCGATTTCGGCAAGGAGATTCTGGAAGCCGTGCAGGACCAGACCAAGGCGATGAACATGCCGCTGGTTGACACGGCCACCAACAAGCCGGCCGATACCGATTTCACGGCGCAGATTTCCAAGCTGCGGGCCTCGAACTGCGACCTCGTGGTAATGGGCACCATCATCCGTGATGCCATCGTGCCATACGGCACGGCGCGCAAGATGGGCTGGAACGTCAACTTTCTTGGTCAATCGGCGAATTATGACCAGATCGTCGCCGGTGCGCCGGGTGGCGCCACCGAGGGCCTCTACACCATGGCCGGCACTATCCTGCCCTATCGCGACACGGCGAACCCGACGGTGGTGGCCTGGATGGACCGTTACAAGGCGAAATATGGCAATGATCCCAATATCGGCGCTGTCTACGGTCATGCCCTGATGGATCAGCTGATCTTTGCGTTGGAACGGGCCGGCAAGGACCTCACCACCGACAAGCTGATCACCGCGATGGAAAGCATCAAGGGCTATCGTGACATCTTCGGCGGCCCCGTCGTGAGCTATGGCCCCGACAAGCGCCAGGGATCGAGCGAGAGTTTTCTGTTCCAGGTGCAGAAAGGCCGTTTCGTGCTGATCGAAGGCCCGGTCAGTTACGGCAGCTGAACAGTCTTGCAGGTTGAGGTGCTGCAGCCGGCTTTGGCCGGCTGCAGCTTTTTTTATCCATCACCGTGCTGCGACGGCAGGTGCATTCGCCGGTTCGGCATGGCACAACAGGGTTCGGTTTTCCTGCTCCCAGATTTGCATGTCTGTTCTGCCGACACCTGCTGCCATGCCCCCAGCCTCGCGCGGCATTGGCTATATGATCCTTGCCGTGTCGCTGTTCGGCTGCATGGATGCGCTAGTGAAATGGCTCACCACCGGCTATCCGGTGCTGCAGATCATGTTCTTCCGCAGCCTCTGCGCCTTCATCCCGATCCTGTGGATGGTATCGCGCGGCCCGGGTGGTTTTGCCGTATTGCGCACGCGCCGGCTCGGCGCCCATGCGTTGCGCTCGGGCTTCGGTCTGGCCGCGATGTTCGGATTCTTCTCGGCTTATCAGCTGATGCCGCTGGCCGATGTCACCGCGATTTCGTTCTCCGGCCCGATCTTCATCGCCTGCCTGTCGGTCTGGCTGCTGGGCGAGAGCGTCGGGCTCCATCGCTGGTCGGCCATCGTGGTCGGTTTTATAGGCATGCTGGTGATCGTGCGCCCCGGCCCCGGCATGGTGCAGAGCGGTGCCCTCATTGTGGTGGCGGCAACCATGCTCTATGCGCTGGCGATGATCCAGATACGCAAGCTCAGCAGCACCGAGCCCTCGACAGCCATCGCCTTCTATTTTACGGCCTTCTGCGTCATCGTCACCGGCCTGGTCTTGCCCTTCGTCTGGGTCACGCCGGCCTGGCGTGACCTGCCGCTGTTGATCGGCGTCGGCATCTTCGGCGGCACCGCGCAACTGTTCATGACGCGGGCATACAGTCTTGCGCCGGCGGCGGCAGTGGCGCCGTTCGATTACACCCATCTGCTGTGGTCGGTACTGTTTGGCTGGTATGTCTGGGGTGATTTCCCCGACCTGCAGACTTGGCTCGGCTGCACCATCGTAGTAGCGAGCGGGCTCTACATTCTCTGGCGCGAAACGATGAAGCGCGCGCCTGTGCCGCCGCTGGTGACGGAATGATCCACCCGCATCACGTGGACGGCGAGGGCAGGGAGCTGATTTTCGGGAAAGACGCGCGCTGGTCGGAGTGAGAGGATTCGAACCTCCGGCCCCTAGCTCCCGAAGCTAGTGCTCTACCAGGCTGAGCTACACTCCGACACCGGCGCGGGCGCCTGTATAGCGCCTGGGCGACCGCCCCGCAAGCGGCCCGGCTGCTGAATCCCAGATCAATCCCCAGAAATCGGCCGCTGGCCGATTGCCTGTCCAATCAGGGGCTTAGAGGGCCCGTTCGATGGCGAAGTCGATAGCCTCGGCCAGCGCGTCGCGCATGGTGCTGGGGACGAACAGATCGAGGGCCTGATGGGCCTTCTGGCCGTAATGGCGGGCGCGGGCCAGGGTTTCCTCGATGGTGCCGTGTCGCTGAATGCAGCGCAGGGCCTGAGGCCAGTCTTCCGCCGTTTGCTGCTCCGGCTGCTCGATGGTGCGGCGCCAGAATTCGCGCTCCGCCGTGCTGCCCTTGTTGAAGGCTAAAACGATCGGCAGGGTGACCTTGCCTTCCTTGAAATCGTCGCCGGTATTCTTGCCCAGCGTCGTGCCGTCAGAAGCGTAGTCCAGAGCATCGTCGACCAGCTGGAAGGCAATGCCGAGATAACGGCCATAATCGTCCAGCGCCTGGGCTTCGGCCTCCGGCCGGCCGGCGATCACCGCGCCGACCCGGCAGGCGGCGGCGAACAGCGCCGCGGTCTTGGATTCGATCACCTTGAGGTAATCCGCCTCCGAGGAATCCATGTCATTGGCGGTCATCAGCTGCAGCACCTCGCCCTCGGCGATCACCGCCGAGGCATTGGCCAGGATGCGCAGCACTTCCAGCGAACCGGTCTCGACCATCAGCTGGAAGGCGCGGCTGAACAGGAAATCGCCGACCAGCACGGAGGGCTGGTTGCCCCACAAGACATTGGCGGTGGCGCTGCCGCGGCGGCGGTCGCTTTCGTCCACCACATCGTCATGCAGCAGGGTGGCGGTGTGGATGAATTCGACGCAGGTGGCCAACAGTACATGCCTGTCGCCGCCGTAGCCGCACAGCCTGGCCGCGCCCAGCGTCAGCAGCGGGCGGATGCGCTTGCCGCCCGAGGCGATCAGGTGGCTGGCCAGTTCCGGGATCAGGCTGACATCGCTGGCCATACGGGCGATGATCTCGCGGTTCACCGCGGCCATGTCGTCGGCGACCAGGACGCGCAGCGGCTCAATGCTGGGCGCGGATTTGGTGGCCGGCCGGCTGTCGAACTGGGGTTTTGATGCCGTCTGCATCGCGCGGAAAAGGCCCATGATTGTGTTAAGTAGTCTGGCTGGAGCATAGTGGGATGCTCAAACCGGTCAAGCGCCGCCCTTTTCTAAGTTGTTGTTCCCGATCATATGCTTGATGGCAATCATACCCGCGACGCCCTGCTGGGCGGCTTGGTCCAGCTGGAGCAGCCGCGCAAGGGCCAGCGTGCCAGCGCTGATGCCGTGATGCTGGCAGCCGCCGTGCCGGCCCGGCCCGGCCAGCAGGTGCTGGAACTGGGCTGCGGCAGCGGCGTGGGCATGCTCTGCCTGGCGGCACGGGTGCCGACGGCGAAGGTCGACGGTGTCGAGTTGCAGCCCGATCTGGTTGCGCTCTGCGCACGGAACATCGCTGCCAACCGAATGGAGGAACGCCTGCGTGTGGCGGCCGGAGATATCCGTCGGCGCGTGAGCGGGATTGCGCCCAACAGTTACGATCACGTCTTCGCCAATCCACCTTATTTTGACAGCCAGCGGCACCGCGCGTCGCCGCATGCCGGTCGGGCCGCCGCCCGGTCCGAGATGGAGGATGCCGATCTCGACCACTGGATTGCTGCCATGCTGAGGCATGCCAGGCCTGGCGGCGGCCTGACCTTGATCCACAAGGCCGACCGCCTGCCGGACCTGCTGGCGGCGTTGAGCCCGAAAGCCGGGGCGATTCGGGTGATTCCGCTCTGGTCCAAGCCGGGCCAGCCGGCCAAACGGGTGATCTTGCGGGCGATCAAGGGCAGCAAGGCGCCACTCATTTTCGACCCCGGCGTGCTGCTGCACCGGCCGGATGGCAGCTATTTCCCCGAGGTGGATGCCGTGCTGCGGCAAGGGGCGGCCTTTCCGGCCTGAAACCCGGTCTGGACACCTGGTCTGAGCCGGCGGCCTTGCGGCTTTGGCTTGCAGGCTTCAGTATATTAACCAACCAGTGCGGCGATGCCCCGCCGCCTGATCCAGCCCCGCTCCGATTCCCAGCCCCTGATGCTCAAATTTCTCCTGCTGATTCTGGTGATTGCCGCTGTCTGGTACGGCTTTCGTTACGTCAACAAACCCAAGCCGCCAGTGGCGCCGCCGGCTCCGCCGCCCCGGGTGAAATCGCCGCCGGGGCAAGCCGAAGATCTGGCGGCCTGCCCGATTTGTGGCGCCTATGTTGCTCCCGGAACGGCAAAATCCTGCGGCCGCGCCGACTGCCCCTATCCGGGATCCCAAGCCTAGCCTTTTGGCCCAGGCTTTTGGGCTTAAGTCCGGGGCCTCAATGGCTTGACCCCATGGCGGGCGGTGGTTAAGGTCCGCCCGTTTTTCGGTCACCCCCAAACGCACGCGAAGGCGAGAGAGCGCAAAGGATCCTGCGATGACGCCCACCGGAATCGCCGCGGCTTCGTCGTTCCAGGACCTGATTCTCACGCTGCAGACCTATTGGGCGCGTCAGGGCTGCCTGCTGCTGCAGCCCTATGACATGGAAGTGGGCGCCGGCACCTTCCATCCGGCCACCACCCTGCGCGCGCTCGGCCCTGAGCCGTGGAATGCCGCCTATGTCCAGCCCTCGCGCCGGCCCAAGGACGGCCGTTACGGCGACAATCCGAACCGCCTGCAGCACTACTACCAATTCCAGGTGATCCTGAAACCCAGCCCAGCCAACGTGCTCGACCTCTATCTCGGCTCGCTGGCGGCGCTCGGCATCGATTCCAGGCGGCACGATATCCGTTTCGTCGAGGATGACTGGGAAAGCCCGACGCTGGGCGCCTGGGGCCTAGGCTGGGAAGTCTGGTGCGACGGCATGGAAGTGACGCAGTTCACCTATTTCCAGCAGGTCGGCGGCTTCGATTGTGATCCGGTTGCGGCCGAGATCACCTATGGCCTGGAACGCCTGGCCATGTATGTGCAAGGCAAGGACAATGTCTACGACCTGGATTTCAACGGCCGCGGCGTGAAATACGGCGAGGTGTTCCACCAGGCCGAACGCGAATTCTCGGCCTATAATTTCGAACATGCCGATACCGAGCAGCTGTTCCGCCGTTTCGTCGACGTGGAAAAGGAATGTCATGCGCTGATCGCTCAAGGCCTGGCCCTGCCGGCCTATGACCAGTGCATGAAAGCCAGTCACACCTTCAATCTGCTGGATGCGCGCGGCGTGATCAGCGTGACCGAGCGCGCCGCCTATATCGGCCGCGTGCGCGCGCTGGCCAAGGCCTGCTGCGCCCAGTGGCTGACATCGCGCGGCCACAACATGCTTGAAGGCGCCTGAGATGCTGGGCGAACTTCTCCTGGAATTGCATTCGGAAGAAATTCCCGCGCGCATGCAGCAGCGCGCCGCCGAGGATCTGACGCGTCTGGTGGACGAGGCCTTGAAAAAAGCCGCGCTGAATGTCGAAAGCATCACCGCCTATGTCACGCCGCGCCGGCTGGCGCTGGTGGTGAAAGGCCTGCCGCGCATGCAGGCCGATGTGCGTGAGGAGAAGAAGGGGCCGCGCGTCGGTTCGCCCGATGCCGCCGTGCAGGGTTTTCTGCGTGGCGCTGGCCTGACCTCGCTGGACCAGTGCGAGAAACGCGATACCGGCAAGGGTGAATTCTGGTTCGCCGTGATCGAAAAGCCGGGCGAGGCCACCGGGGAAGCGTTGCTCCGTATCCTGCCTGACGCCCTGGCGCAGTTGCCCTGGCCGAAATCGATGCGCTGGGGGGATCATGCCCTGCGCTGGGTGCGGCCTCTGCATTCGATGATCTGCCTGTTCGAGGGCGAGGTCGTGCCGTTCAAATTCGGCCATCTCACTGCCGGTGACACCACCAGCGGCCACCGCTTCCAGGCACCCGAGCGTTTTGCCGTGCGCGATGCCGCCGATTACCTGCGCCGTTTGCGCCAGGCCTATGTCGAACCGGATTTTGCCGCCCGCCGCGCCGCCGTGCTGAAGGATGCCGGCTTTGCCGCGGGCAATGAAGGCCTGCTGCTGGTTGAGGATGCCGGCCTGGCCGATGAGGTGACCGGGCTGGTCGAACAGCCGGTGGTGTTGCTGGGCCGTATCCCGCAACAATTCATGGATGTTCCCCGCGAGGTGCTGACCACCACGATGCGGGCGCATCAGAAGTATTTCGCGCTCAACACCAGGGATGGTCAGTTGGCGCCGCGGTTCGTGATCGTCGCCAATACCCTGACCGATGATGGTGGCAAGCAGGTGATCGCCGGCAATGAGCGCGTGCTGACCGCGCGCCTGTCGGATGCAAAATTCTTCTGGGACCAGGACCGTAAGCAGAGTCTGGAAAGCCGCCTGCCGGCGCTGAAGGACATCGTTTTTCATGCCAAACTTGGCTCCGTGGCGCAGAAAGTCGACCGCGTTGAGCGGCTGGCCTACGAGATCGCTGCCGCCCTGCATGCCGATGCCAAGCAGGCGCGCCGCGCCGCCAAGCTGGCCAAGGCCGACCTGGTCACCGGGCTGGTCGGCGAATTCCCCGAACTGCAGGGCATCATGGGCCGCTATTACGCGCTGCATGATGGCGAGGACGCGGCGGTGGCCGAGGCGATCGCGCAGCATTATTCGCCGCAGGGCCCGAATGACCGCTG
>NZ_JANLJJ010000025.1:56032-67831 GCF_029255545.1 Ferrovibrio sp.
GCTCTTGCCGAGCTGGATCGCGCTGCCGCCGGAAAGACACAGGACGAGGCGGAATTCCGCCATTATCTCGCCACACTTGCGAGGCTACGTCAGCCGGTCGACGTTTTCTTCGACAAGGTTACCGTGAACAGTGACGACGCCGCCGTGCGGCGTAACCGTCTGAGTTTGCTTTCGGCGGCAGTCGGAAGCATGGATCGTATCGCCGACTTTTCCCAGATCGAGGGGTGACAGAGCTATGGCCAAGCCGAAGCAGAAAAAAGCCAAGACCAAGCTCAGGGCCAAACCGAAGACTGTAGCCGCGCGCAAGGTGGTGAAGGCCAAGAGCGCCACGAAGAAGCCTACCGCCAAAAAGAAGGTCGTGGCCAAAAAGAAGGTCGCAACCCGCAAGGCCGCCCCCAAGGCGCCGAGCGCGATCAAGGGCAAGTGGGTTTACAGCTTCGGCGATGGCAAGGCCGAAGGCCGCGCCAACATGCGCGAACTGCTGGGCGGCAAGGGCGCCAACCTGGCCGAGATGTCCAATCTCGGCCTACCGGTGCCGCCGGGCTTCACTATCACCACCGAAGTCTGCACCGCCTATTACAAGAATGGCCAGAAATACCCGAAGGAGCTGACTGGTCAGGTCGATGCCGCGCTCACTCGCGTCGAAAAGCTGGTTGGCGCCAAGTTCGGCGACGCGAAGATGCCGCTTTTGGTCTCGGTGCGCTCGGGCGCCCGCGCCTCGATGCCGGGCATGATGGATACCGTGCTCAATCTTGGCCTCAACGACACCACGGTCGAAGCGCTGGCGAAGCAGTCCGGCAATGAGCGTTTCGCCTGGGACAGCTATCGCCGCTTCATCCAGATGTATTCCAACGTCGTGCTCAATGTCGGGCACGAGCATTTCGAGGAACTGCTCGAGATGCACAAGGAAGAGCATGGCTTGGTGCTCGACACCGAGCTGAAGGCCGAGGACTGGAAACAGCTGGTCGCTGCCTACAAGAAGAAGGTACAGGACGAACTGGGCAAGCCCTTCCCGCAGGACGTGCGTGACCAGCTCTGGGGCGCCATCGGCGCCGTGTTCTCAAGCTGGATGAACCAGCGCGCCATCACCTATCGCAGCCTACACCACATCCCGGAATCATGGGGCACGGCCGTGAACGTGCAGGCCATGGTGTTCGGCAACATGGGCGAGACCTCCTGCACCGGCGTCGCCTTCACCCGCGACCCTTCGACGGGCGAGAAGACCTATTACGGCGAATACCTGATCAACGCCCAAGGCGAGGATGTCGTCGCGGGCATCCGCACCCCGCAGCAGCTGACCAAGTCGGCCCGCGTCGCGGTCGGCAATGAGCTTCCCTCGATGGAGGAATCCATGCCGCCGACCTTCAAGCAGCTGGTCGCGGTGTTCCAGAAGCTGGAAAAGCATTACCGCGACATGCAGGACATCGAGTTCACCGTCCAGCAGGGTAAACTGTGGATGCTGCAGACCCGCTCAGGCAAGCGCACCGCAAAGGCGGCGATCAAGATCGCCGTCGACATGGTGAAGGAAAAGCTGATCGGCCAGGCCGAGGCCGTCGACCGCATCGATCCGGCCTCGCTGGACCAGTTGCTGCATCCGACGCCGGATCCGAAGGCCGAGCGCAAGGTGATCGCCAAGGGCCTCGCCGCCTCGCCGGGCGCCGCCTCGGGCAAGGTCGTGTTCCTGGCCGATGAAGCCGAGGCAATGGCCCATAAGGGCGAGGCCGTCATCCTCTGCCGCGTCGAGACCTCGCCGGAAGACATCCACGGCATGCATGCCGCCAAGGGGATTCTGACCGCCCGCGGTGGCACCACCAGCCACGCCGCCGTGGTGGCGCGCGGCATGGGGCGGCCATGCGTGTCCGGCGCCGGCAGCCTGCGCATCGATTACAATGCCGGCCGCATGACGATCGGCGACCTGGTCGTTAACAAGGGCGACGTGATCACCATCGATGGTTCGACCGGCGAAGTGATCCTTGGTCTGATGCCAATGATCGAGCCGCAGCTGTCTGGCGATTTCGGCCAGCTGATGGCCTGGGCCGACAAGCTGCGCAAGCTGAAGGTCCGCACCAATGCCGAGACCCCGGCGGATGCCGAAACGGCGGTGCGCTTCGGCTGCGAAGGTATTGGCCTGTGCCGCACCGAGCATATGTTCTTCGATGCTGACCGCATCACCGCGGTGCGCGAGATGATCCTCTCGGACAATGTCGAAGGTCGTAAGAAGGCGCTGGCCAAGATCCTGCCGATGCAGCGCGACGACTTCGCGCAGCTGTTCAAGATCATGGCCGGTCGGCCGGTCACGATCCGCCTGCTCGATCCGCCGCTGCATGAATTCCTCCCCAAGACCGAGGCCGATTTCGACGCCGTCGCCAAGGGCACGGGCCTGAGCGTGGCCGCGCTGAAGGAACGCAAGAAAGCGCTGGAAGAAACCAACCCGATGCTGGGCCATCGCGGCTGCCGCCTCGGCATCAGCTATCCGGAAATATATGAGATGCAGGCGCGCGCCATTTTCGAGGCGGCTGTGCAGGTCTCCAAGGCCGGCGGTAAGCCGGTCGAACCGGAAGTGATGATCCCGCTGGTTGCCACCAAGGCCGAGATCGACATCCTGAAGCGCCGTGTCGATGCCGTTGCCGCCGCCGTGTTCAAGGAACAGGGCAAGAAGGTGAAGTATCTGGTCGGCACCATGATCGAGTTGCCGCGCGCCGCCCTGCGCGCCGCCGAGATCGCCGAGACGGCCGAGTTTTTCTCCTTTGGCACCAACGACCTGACCCAGACCACGCTCGGCATCAGCCGCGACGATTCCGCGCTGTTCATGGAAGATTACCTGAAGGCCGGCATCTTCGAACGTGACCCGTTCGTCACCATCGATCAGTCGGGCGTCGGCGAACTGGTGCGGATCGCGGCCCAGCGTGGCCGCGCCACGCGCAAGGATCTCAAGCTCGGCATCTGCGGCGAGCATGGCGGCGATCCGTCGTCGGTGCGCTTCTGCCACAAAGCTGGGCTGGATTACGTGTCCTGCTCGCCTTACCGCGTGCCGATTGCCCGCCTTGCCGCCGCCCAGGCGGCGATCAGCGAGGAAAAGGTCAGCGAGGCCTGATCCGGCGCGATCCAGACAAACGAAAGGCCGGGCCCAGAAAAATGCTTCTTGCCCGGCCTTTTTTATGCTGGCCCGGCGTCGGGTTTACTGGATCGTGATCTTCGGCATCCGGCTCGCGGCGCTGTCACGGTCCAGTTTCTCGGCCACCTTGGCGGCAATGGCGCGGTAGGCCTTGGCCTCCTCGCTGTCGGGTTGGGAGGCCACGATCGGCGCGCCGCTGTCGGAGGTTTCGCGGATCGCGATGTTGAGCGGCAATTCACCCAGGAAATCGCAGCCCAGCTCCTCGGCCGTCTTGCGGGCGCCGCCATGGGCGAAAATCTCGCTGCGATGGCCGCAATTGGGGCAGCAGAAATAGCTCATATTCTCGACGATGCCGAGCACCGGCACGTCGACGCGGCGGAACATGTTCAACCCCTTGCGCGCATCCAGCAAGGCAATGTCTTGCGGGGTGGAGACGATCACGGCGCCTGCCAGCGGCACGCGCTGGGCCATGGTCAGTTGCGCGTCGCCGGTGCCGGGCGGCATGTCGACCACCAGCACGTCTAGTTCGCCCCACGCGACGTCGCGCAGCATCTGCTCCAGCGCGCTCATCACCATCGGGCCGCGCCAGATCATCGGCGTGTCTTCCGGCACCAGGAAACCCATCGACATGCAGGGAATGCCCCAGCCCTGCATCGGATGCAGGTGTTTGCCGTCCGGCGAATGCGGCTTGCCGGTGATGCCCATCATGCGCGGCAGCGACGGGCCATAGATATCGGCATCCAAGAGGCCTACTTTCTTGCCGCTTTGGGCCAGCGCCAATGCCAGGTTGACCGCGGTGGTGGATTTGCCGACGCCGCCCTTGCCCGAGGCAACGGCGATGATCGACTTGATGCCCGGGATGGCTGGCCGGGGGCCGACTTCGGGGTGCGCTCCCGGCTTCCGGGCGGCAGCGGCCCCATGATCGTGCGCATGCGCATGGTCGTGGGATGCGGCCGCCGGCTGGTTCTTGCTGCCCCGGTGCTCACCCTGCCGTTCGGCGGTCAGCACCACGGTGGCCGAGGTGACACCGGGCAGTTTCGCCACGGCCTGTTCGCAGGCCTTGCGCAGAGGCTCCTTGGCGGCGCCGGCGCGAGGGTCGACCTCCAGCACAAAGCCGACATTGCCGCCTTTGATCACAAGCCCGGCAACCATGCCGAGTTCGACCACATTCTTGCCATGATCGGCGTCTACCACACCGCGCAACGCGCCCATGATCTGCGCTTCCGTCACTCCGGTCATGCTTGAAATCCCTGTAAACGTTCCAATATTGTCGGCTGTTGGCAAGCGAGGCGGCGCTTGTGCCCTGCGTGTGATATATCGCGACGGTACGGGAACGGCAATTCGCCGGCCAAAAGGTAAACAGACGTGAGGCAAAAAGCCGGGTGGCGCAGCCATTTCCCGGCAGGGGCGCTGGAATTCCGGATCAAACGCGGTTCGGCAGGCAGGCCCGGCACAGAAGGACAGCAGGATGCCCTGGAGCAATCAAGGTGGGGGATGGCAAGGCGGCGGCGGTGGTCGCGGGCCCTGGGGACAGGGACCGCGTGGCAACGGCCCGTCCGGTCCTGGCGGCGGCGGCTTCGGCGGCCCCAATCCGCCCAGCCTGGAAGATATCCTGCGCAAGGGGCAGGACAAGTTCCGCAACCTCATGCCGGGCGGTGATGTATCCGGCCGTGGTATTCTGCTCCTGATCCTGGTCGCCCTGGCAATCTGGCTGGGCACCGGCTTCTACCGCGTCGACACTGATGAACAGGGCGTAGTGCTGCGCTTCGGCAAGGTGCATGCCGTCACCGAGCCTGGCCTGCGTTACCGGCTGCCCTGGCCGGTCGACAGCGTACTGACTCCAAAGGTCACCACGGTCAATCGCGAGGAAATCGGCTTCCGCTCCATGGGCGAGTCCTCGACCCGCGGCGTGCAGCAGCGTGATGTGCCGGAAGAAAGCCTGATGCTGACCGGCGACGAAAATATCGTCGACATCGACTTCACCGTGTTGTGGCAAGTGAAAGATGCCGGCCAGTACCTGTTCAACGTGGTCGATCCTTCGCGCACCATCAAGCAGGTGGCGGAAAGCGCCATCCGCGAAGTGGTCGGCAAGAACAACATCCAGTTCATCCTGACCGAAGGCCGCACCAAGATCGCCGATGACACCCGTCGTGTCATGCAGGCCGTGCTGGATGGCTACAATGCCGGCGTGGTGATCACCCAGGTCGCGCTGCAGCGGACCGAACCGCCAGCCTCGGTGATCGATGCTTTCCGCGATGTACAGTCGGCTCAGGCCGATCGCGAGCGCGCCCAGAACGAGGCGGAAGCCTACCGCAACGACATCATCCCGCGCGCCCGCGGCGAGGCGCAGCGTATGCTGCAGCAGGCCGAAGCCTACAAGCAGGAAGTGATCGCCAATGCCCAAGGTGATGCCAGCCGTTTCACCCAAGTCTACAACGAATATCGCTTGGCCAAGGACGTGACGACCAAGCGCATGTATCTCGAAACCATGGAACAGCTGTTACGCGGCACCAACAAGGTGATCATTGACGGCCAGGCCGGTCAGGGCGTGCTGCCGTATCTGCCGCTGCCTGAGCTGCAGAAAAAGCAGCCGCAGCGCTGAGGGGAATGCCATCATGAACCGCTCCCTCCTCACTATCATTGTCATTGTCCTGGTGGCCGCCGGCTTCCTGGTCAAGGCGTCCCTGTTCACCGTGCATCAGGCCCAGCAAGCCCTGGTGGTGCAGTTCGGCGATCCGCGCCGTGTGATTTCCGAGCCCGGCCTGAACGTGAAGATCCCGCTGATCCAGGACGTGGTCTATTTCGACAAGCGCATTCTCGGCCTGGATGCGCAGCCGGAAGAAATCCTCACCACCGACCAGCGCCGCCTGGTGGTCGACAGCTTCGTGCGCTATCGCATCACCAATCCATTGCTGTTCTACCAGACCGTTCGCAACGAACTCGGCCTGCGTGGCCGTTTGGCGCCCAGCGTGGCCAATGCCTTCCGCGGCGCCTTCGGCAAGCTGGATGCCGCCACTATCATCTCGGGCGATCGTCCGTCGGCGATGCAGCAGGTGACCAACACGCTGCAGGAAGACTCGCGCCGCCTTGGCATTGAACTGGTCGATGTACGCATCAAGCGGGCCGACTTCCCCGATACGATCGGCCAGGCGATCTTCCGTCGCATGCAGACCGAACGCCAGCGCGAGGCCAATGAGCAACGCGCCACCGGCTTCGAGCTGGCGGAAAAGATCCGCGCCGAAGCCGAACGCCAGCGTACCATCCTGCTGGCCGATGCGCGACGGCGGTCGGAAATCCTGCGCGGCGAAGGCGATGCCGAGCGGACCAAGATTTTTGCCGAAGCGGCCAACAAGGATCCGGAATTCTATGGTTTCTATCGCTCATTGCAGGCCTATACCAAGGCGCTGCAGCAGAGTGACACCACCATGGTATTGTCGCCGGATTCCGAGTTTTTCCGCTATTTCGACAGTCCAACCGGCGCGCCGCGCCGTCCAGGGCAGCGATAAAGCCTGTTGCGTTCGCCGCCCGTGCGCGGCGAGGAGGTAAGTTATGAATGCTGTATTGCATACCCGCTTGGTCCGCGCCCGCACGGCGCTGGCGGCGGCGCTGTTTGTCGTCATCGGTCTGGCCAGTGCGGCCCATGCGCGAGCGCCGGAAGGCGATTTCGCCGACCTGGCCGAGAAACTGCTGCCGGCCGTGGTCAATATCTCGACCACGCAGACGGTGCAGGCCCGCGGCGGTCTGCCTGAGGGACTGCCGCAATTCCCGCCCGGTTCGCCGTTCGAGGATTTTTTCAAGGACTTCTTTGACCGCCAGCAGCGCGGCGAGGGCAACCGCCCGCCACGTCAGGTCTCTTCTCTGGGCTCTGGCTTCATTGTCGATGCACGCGGCTATGTGGTGACGAATAACCACGTGATCGCCGAGGCCGACCAGGTGCGCGTCATCCTGCATGACAATACCGAACTGGAGGCCAAGGTCGTCGGCCGTGATCCGGAAGTCGACATTGCCGTGCTGAAGGTCGAGATGAAGAACGGCCGACAACTCACTGCCGTGTCCTGGGGCGATTCCGACAAGATCCGCGTCGGCGAATGGACCCTGGCGATCGGTAATCCCTTTGGCCTGGGCGGCACTGTGACCGCCGGCATCGTCTCGGCCCGTGGTCGCGACATCAATGCGGGCCGTTACGATGACTTCCTGCAGACCGATGCCTCGATCAACAAGGGCAATTCTGGCGGCCCGCTGTTCGACAAGGCCGGCAATGTGATTGGCGTCAATACTGCGATCTTCTCGCAGAGCGGCGGTTCGATCGGCATCGGCTTCGCCGTTCCGGCCAATCTGGCGCGGCCGGTGGTGCAGCAATTGATCGAATTCGGCCGCACCAAGCGCGGCTGGCTCGGCGTCCAGATCCAGTCGGTGACCGATGAGATGACCGAGGCGCTGGGCCTGAGCCAGGCGCGTGGCGCCCTGGTGGCCAAGGTGGTGCCCGGTGGCCCGGCGCAGAAGGCCGGCATCGATTCCGGCGACGTGATCGTCGGCTTCGACGGCAAGCCGATTGCTACCACCAATGCGCTGACACGCAGCGTGGCGGAAACGCCGGTTGGCAAGACGGTGAATGTCGAGATCGTGCGCAAGGGCAAGAAGCAGACGGTGAAGGCCACGCTGGGCGAGCTGGAGGCGGCGCTGGCTTCGGCCAAGGCCGAGAACGGGCAGAAAGCGGATGCCAACCGCGCCAAGCCCGGCCGCAACGAGACCGAACTGGCCGATCTGGGCCTGCGGGTCGCGCCGCTGAGCAAGGAGCTGCGCCAGAAGCACGACATCAAGGATGACGTGAAGGGCGTGGTGGTCACCGACGTCGACCCCGAAGGGCCGGCGGCCAAGCGCGACGTGCGCGTGGGCGACGTCATCATCGAGATGGCGCAGTCGGAAGTGCGCAATCCCGATGACGCCGTTGAGATGCTGAAGGCGCTCAAGGATGCCAAGCGCAAGGTCGCCTTGCTGCAGATCCAGCGCAGCGGCGAACCGCGCTTTGTGCCCGTTCCTCTGAAATCATAGGCTCTGAAGCAGTCAGGGCAGCGGAAACCAAAAAAAGGCCGGCTTGAAAGCCGGCCTTTTTTCGTTCGTGACGTGATCGGTTGAGATCAGTCGATCTCGCTGGCATTGGCGATGATCTTGCCGACCAGGCCGTATTCCACAGCCTGCTCCGCGCTCATCCAGTAATCGCGGTCGGTATCCTTCTCGATCCGCTCCAGCGGCTGGCCGGTCTCGCGGGCGAAGATTTCGTTCAGCCGCTTGCGCATGCGGATGATTTCCTTGGCCTGAATGGCCACATCCGAGGCCGTGCCGCCGGCGCCGCCGGACGGCTGGTGCAGCAGGAAGCGGGTATTGGGCAGGCTGAAGCGGTTTTCCTTCTTCGCCGCGGCGAAGATCAGGGCACCGGCCGAGGCGACCCAGCCGGTGCCGACCACGCGCACATCGGGTTTCACGAACTTGATCATGTCATAGATCGTATCGCCCGATTCGACATGGCCACCCTGACTGTTGATGAAGATGGTGATCGGCGCGTCGCCGGCCGACTGCAGGGCGAGCAGGCGGGCCGAGACTTCCTTGGCGATCTTCTGGTCAATGCCGCCATAGATCAGGATGGTGCGGGCCTTGAACAGGCGTTCTTCCACGCCGGGCATCTTGTCCTTGGCTTTCGCCTCGGGCTCACCGTTTTTTTCCGGTTGCTCCGGCTGGTCATCGTCGTCCATATGGGTAATGCGATTCAGCATGCCAGAAGGCTCCTTACAGGCTTTTGATTGGTATCCCATGGGTCGGGGAGGGGGTGCAAGGCTCAGGCCCGGAACCGCCACCCCGATGGCGAGGCACCGCCCGGTAACAGACAGGCCCGGTAACAGGCAGGCCCGGTAACAGGCAGGCCCGGCGCTAGGCAGGACCCGGCCTTTTCCGCTAGGCTCCGGCCGGTTTTCCGCCTCCCTTAAAGAAAGGTCGCGCCATGCTGAAAGGCAAGTCCGCCGTCGTCACCGGTTCCACCAGCGGTATCGGTCTCGGGATCGCCCGGGCCCTGGCCGGGCAGGGCGTCAACGTGATGCTGAACGGCTTCGGCGATGCGGCCGCCATCGAGAATATCCGCGCAGGCCTGGCCGCAGAAACCGGCGTGAAGGTGCTCTATGACGGCGCCGACATGTCTGACGGTGCCGCCGTCGCCGCCCATGTCAAGAAGGCCGAGGATGCCTTCGGCGGCGTCGATATCCTGGTCAACAATGCCGGCATCCAGTTCGTCGCGGCGGTGGACGAATTCCCCGAGGCCAAGTGGCATGCGATCCAGAACATCATCCTGAATTCCACCTTTCATGCCACCAAGGCGGCACTCCCGGGCATGAAGCAGAAGAACTGGGGCCGCGTGATCAACCTGGTCTCGGCCCATGGCCTGGTGGCTTCGCCGTTCAAGTCGGCTTACGTGTCGGCCAAGCACGGCCAGATCGGCTTCACCAAGTCGGTGGCGCTGGAAGTGGCCGAGAGCAATATCACGGTGAACGCGATCTGCCCGGGCTATGTGCGCACGCCGCTGGTGGAAGGCCAGATCGAGGACCAGGCCAAGGTGCACAACATGCCGCGCGAACGGGTGATCCGAGAGGTGATGCTTGCCTCGCAGCCGAACAAGCGCTTCATCGAGGTCGAAGAAGTGGCGGCGCTGGCCTTGTTCCTCTGTGGCGAGATGGCAAAATCCATCACCGGCACGGCGATCGCGATTGATGGCGGCTGGACGGCGCGGTGATCAGGGAAGAACGCGTGGATGCTCGGGTCAAGTCCGGGCATGACGCATTTGGAATGATTGGGCTGCCTACCGCCCGAAAATCTCGTCGCGGCGATAGCCCTGAGCATACAGCAGCGCGGTCAGGTCGCCGTGGCGGATATTGAAGCGGGCGGCTTCCTGCACCTTCGGCTTGGCGTGGAAGGCAATTCCTAAGCCCGCCGCGCCCAGCATGGCGAGGTCGTTGGCGCCATCGCCGACCGCGATGCAGTCTTCCATGCTGATGCCCTTCTCGCGCGCCACGCGCTGCAGGGCTTCCAGCTTGGCCTCGCGGCCGAGGATCGGTTCGCGGACGCCGGCGATGGCGTCGTTTTCCAGGATCAGGTGGTTGGCCTGCTGCTCATCGAAGCCGAGCTGCTGGGCAATCGGCTGCGTGTAGTAATCGAAGCCGCCGGAGACCAGCGCGCAATGCACGCCATGTGATTTCAGCGTGGCGACCAGCGCGACGGCGCCTGGCATAAGCTTGATCCGCTCGGCAGCCTTGTCGAGCAGGCTGGCCGGCTGGCCCTTCAGCAGGTTCACGCGTTCGCGGATCGCTTCGTAGAAATCAAGTTCGCCATTCATGGCGCGGCGGGTGATCTCGGCCACGCGGTCGCCGATATCGGCGAGGAAGGCGATCTCGTCCAGCATCTCATTGCGGATGATGGTCGATTCCATGTCGGCCACCAGCGCCTTCTTGCGGCGGTTTTCGGGTTTGAGCACCAGCACATCCACCGGCGTGGCGCGCAGGGCGGTGCGGGCCGCCTTGGCGGCCTCGTCCGGCGCCACGTTGTCGAAGGGGATATCGCAGGCGATGCCCGGTTCCAGCCAGTCGGCCGGGCCGACCTTGCCGCGGGCCAGCGCCAGGGCGTCGCGCACCGCATTGGCCACGCGGGGCGTCAGCACGGCATTGTGGGGCGCGGTGATCAGGGTGAGAATGTTTTGCATCCGCCTGTTCTAGGGCTGTAGAAGGGGCGGCGCAACCCGCCCTGCATGTCACTCGCCGCCATGGATACCCGCCACGCTCCCGTCATCCTGCTCGCCGGCCCCACCGCCAGCGGCAAGTCTGCGCTCGGCTTAAGCCTGGCCGAGAAAATAGGCGGCACCGTGATCAATGCCGACAGCATGCAGGTTTACCGCGACCTGCGTATCCTCACCGCCCGGCCCACCGACGAGGAGATGGCCCGGGTGCCGCACCGCCTTTATGGCGTGCTGGATGCCAGCGTGCATGGGACGGCCGCCCTGTGGCGCGACATGGCACTGGAAGCCATCGACGAGGCGATCCGCGCCGGCCGGGTGCCCATCCTGCTGGGGGGGACTGGCCTTTATCTGAAGGCCCTGACCGAAGGACTGGTTGACCTGCCGCCGATTCCGGAGGAAGCCCGTAGCGAAGCGCGACAGCGTCTGGAGCGGGATGGTTCTGCCGTCCTGCATGCGGCCCTGGCGGCCATCGACCCGGCCATGGCAGAAAGGCTCAAGCCCGGCGACAGCCAGCGGCTGGTGCGGGCCTATGAGGTGCGGCTGGGCACCGGGCGGTCGCTAGCCGACTGGCAGGCCAGCTCCGCCGCGCCGCCTTTGCCCAATCCGGTCTACCGGCTGCTGCTGCGGCCGCCCCGGGCGACGCTCTATGCCCGGATCGATCGCCGTTTTGAGGCCATGATGGCGGCCGGCGCGCTGGACGAGGCCAGGGCCTTCCAGGCGCGAACAGACATCCCCGCTGATGCGCCGGTGCGCAAGGCCCATGGATTACCTGAGCTGATTCAATATCTTGATGGGAAAATCAGCCTCGACGAGGCGATCCGGATCGGCCAACTCAACACCCGTCATTATGCCAAGCGGCAGACCACCTGGTTCCGGCACCAGCTCCTGGCCGACCTGGTTGTGGAAAATG
>NZ_JANLJJ010000025.1:67931-69410 GCF_029255545.1 Ferrovibrio sp.
CGGCAGACCACCTGGTTCCGGCACCAGCTCCTGGCCGACCTGGTTGTGGAAAATGATGTTTCTGGGCAAGAAAATTTCAACCCTGAGGCAGAAATCTTTCCATTCATTGTGGAATACCTATTGACCGTGCGCGGAGGGGCCGTTTAGGTTGGCGCGCTTTTCGACGGCCGGAGCGGCGTGTTCCGGCCGATTTTTGTCTAAGGGGCCGCAAGGCCCAAGGGATGTTGTCATGTCTTCCGGAGCGCAGGCTGCGCAGGCTCAGATGCCAAAGGAGCAGATGAGCGGCGCTGAAATGCTGATCAAGGCCCTCATCGACCAGGGTGTCGAGGTCGTCTTCGGCTATCCCGGTGGCGCCGTTCTTCCCATCTATGATGCGCTGTTCAAGCAGAATGCCATCCGCCACATCCTGGTGCGCCACGAACAGGGCGCGGTTCACGCGGCGGAAGGTTATGCCCGCTCCACCGGCAAGCCGGGCGTGGTACTCGTAACGTCTGGCCCCGGCGCCACCAATGCCGTCACCGGCCTGACCGACGCGCTGCTGGATTCGATTCCGCTGATCTGCCTGACCGGCCAGGTCGCCACCCATCTGGTCGGCACCGATGCCTTCCAGGAATGCGACACCACCGGTATTACCCGCCCCTGCACCAAGCACAATTACCTGGTGAAGAATGTCGACGACCTGGCGCGCGTGGTGCACGAGGCCTTCTATGTTGCCACCAATGGCCGCCCGGGCCCGGTGGTGATCGACCTGCCCAAGGATGTGCAGGTGGCGCAAGGCAACTATACGGCCAAGGACAATATCCGCCATAAAACCTACCGTCCGCGCGTGGATGGCGACGACGCCAAGATCAAGGAAGCCGTCGCACTGATGGCCGCCGCCGAGCGGCCGGTCTTCTATACCGGCGGCGGCATCATCAATGCCGGCCCGAAAGCCTCGGAGTTGCTGCGCGAATTCGTGAAGCTGACCGGCTTCCCGATCACCAACACGCTGATGGGCCTGGGCGGGTATCCGGCCACCGACAAGCAGTTCCTTGGCATGTTGGGCATGCATGGCACATGGGAAGCCAATCATGCCATGCATGATTGCGACGTGATGTTGGCCATCGGCGCGCGTTTCGACGATCGCATCACCGGCCGCCTGAATGCCTTCTCGCCGGGGTCGAAGAAGATCCATGTCGATATCGATCCGTCCTCG
Source organism: Ferrovibrio sp. (assembly GCF_029255545.1). Lineage (GTDB taxonomy): Bacteria > Pseudomonadota > Alphaproteobacteria > Ferrovibrionales > Ferrovibrionaceae > Ferrovibrio. Next base: position 69,127 of record NZ_JANLJJ010000025.1, read on the forward strand.
CACAACAAGACGGTGCATTGCGATATCGCCATCGTCGGCGACGCCTGCCGCGTGCTGGAGCAGATGATCGCCGCCTGGAAGCAGGGTGGCTACAAGCCGAACCGAAAGGCGCTCGACAAGTGGTGGCAGCAGATCGACCAGTGGCGCGCGCGCGACTGCCTGAAATACAATCAGGGCGACAAGATCATCAAGCCGCAATACGCCATCCAGCGGCTGTATGAGCTGACCAAGGACCGCGACACCTTCATCACCACCGAGGTCGGCCAGCACCAGATGTGGGCGGC
>NZ_JANLJJ010000026.1 GCF_029255545.1 Ferrovibrio sp.
CTTTCCCGGGAACCGACTTTGCGCTGGATCAACAAACGCCGCCGGCGGGGGGTGGAATGCGAAGGGAAGGGGGAAATGGTGGGCCCGGCAGGACTTGAACCTGCAACCAGACCGTTATGAGCGGCCGGCTCTAACCAGTTGAGCTACAGGCCCACGCGAGAAGGCGGAGCGGGACGCCCCGGCGCGAGGCCGGGGCGGGAACCTCAGGTATCGAGGAACGAGCGCAATTTACGCGAGCGGCTCGGATGCTTCAACTTCCGCAGCGCCTTGGCCTCGATCTGGCGGATACGTTCGCGCGTCACCGAGAATTGCTGGCCCACTTCTTCCAGCGTGTGGTCGGTGTTCATGCCAATGCCGAAGCGCATGCGCAGCACGCGTTCCTCGCGCGGGGTGAGGGTGGCCAGCACCCGCGTGGTGGTTTCACGCAGGTTGGAGTTGATGGCGGCATCCACTGGCAATACGGCGTTCTTGTCCTCGATGAAGTCGCCGAGATGCGAATCCTCCTCGTCGCCGATCGGCGTCTCGAGGCTGATCGGCTCCTTGGCGATCTTCAGCACCTTGCGCACCTTCTCGAGCGGCATGGCGAGCTTCTCGGCCAGCTCCTCCGGGGTCGGCTCGCGGCCGATCTCGTGCAGCATCTGTCGCGAGGTGCGGACGATCTTGTTGATCGTCTCGATCATGTGCACAGGGATGCGGATGGTGCGGGCCTGGTCGGCGATCGAACGGGTGATCGCCTGCCGGATCCACCAGGTGGCATAGGTCGAGAACTTGTAGCCGCGGCGGTATTCGAATTTGTCGACCGCCTTCATCAGACCGATATTGCCTTCCTGGATCAGGTCGAGGAACTGCAGGCCGCGATTGGTGTATTTCTTGGCGATCGAGATGACGAGGCGCAGGTTGGCCTCGACCATTTCCTTCTTCGCCACGCTGGCTTCGCGCTCGCCTTCGCGCACCTGCTTGTAGATGCGCTTGAATTCGGAAATCGGCATGCCGAACTCAGTGGCGATGGCGGCAATCTGCTCACGGATCGGATTGACTTCACGCGGTGCGGCCTCGCCGAAGCGGGCCCAGCCCTTATGGGTCTTCAGCTTGGCGACCTTGTCGAGCCATTTCGGGTCGAGTTCCTGGCCCTCATACTGCTTGATGAATTCGTCGCGCGGAATCTTGAAGCTTTCGGCGCAACGCAGCAGCTTGCCTTCCTGCATCATCAGCCGCTTGTTCAGGCCATACAGGTTCTCCACCAGCATTTCGATGCGGGTGTTGTTGAGATGCACCGACTCCATCAGATGCACCATCTCATGCTTCAGCTTGAGATAGGACTTGTCCTTCTTGGCATCGATATCGGCATGTACGAGAGCGGCCTGCAGGCGCTCTTCATGGGTCTTCTGCAGCTTCTTGTAATGCTTGGCGATGGCGTCAAAAGCTTCCAGCACCTGCGGCTTGAGCTGGGCTTCCATGGCGGCCAGCGATAGGTTGGCTTCGTCTTCCTCGTCCAGCTCTTCCGGCGCCGGCGCGGTTTCGGCCTCGGGCTCGGCGTCCTTGGTCTTTTTCTTCTCGACCTTCACCGGGGCAGGGGCTTCGGCCTTGGCCGGCTTGGCCTCGACCTTGGGAGCCGGCGCGGCAGCACCAGACGCTTCCTCTTCCTCGACGCCCTCCAGCGCGGCATTGTCCGGGCCGGCGCCGCCGCCCAACGTCGCTTCCAGATCGACCACGTCGCGCAGCAGGATCTTGCCGTCGACCAGGTCGTCACGCCATTTCACGATGGCCTGGATGGTCAGCGGGCTTTCGCAGATCGCGCCAATCATCTTCTCGCGGCCGGCCTCGATCCGCTTGGCGATGGCGATTTCGCCCTCGCGCGACAGCAACTCGACCGAGCCCATCTCGCGCAGATACATGCGTACCGGATCGTCGGTACGATCGACCTCGGCCTTGGCTGGCGCGGTCTCGCCCTCGGCGACCTCGCCGCCCTCGGCCTCGGCTTCTTCCTTGTCGGCCGGCGCTTCTTCCTGCTCCTCGGATTCCACGATGGTGATGCCCATCTCGGACAGGATCGCCATGGTGTCTTCGATCTGCTCGGAAGAAACCTGCTCTGGCGGCAGCACGGCATTGATCTCGTCATACGTGACGTAGCCGCGCTCCTTGGCCTTCGCCAGCATGCGCTTGATCGCAGCCATCGACGCGTCGATCAACGGAGTGTCGACGGTCTCTTCCTTTTCGGGCGCTTCCGAGGCGTCAGGTGCCGCTGCTTGTTTCGCCATGCCGGTTCCTAACTCTTCCTATCTCGTAAAAAACACAAAGCCGCCCCGTTGAGGGAACGGCTCAATCCGTATCCGATGCCGAAACCTGACTGCGCGCCGAACCGACCTCTGCCTTCAGGGCCACGAAACGCTGCCATGCTTCGGGGTTGGTATTGTTCGCCAGCTCGGCCTCCGCCGCAGCAAGCTCCTGCTCCAGTTCCGCCAACCGGTAACGCTGCACGGCCTGCCACCACCCTCGCTCAACTTTGTCCGGTGGGGTCTCGCTGCGCGCAAACGGCTCCAGAATCCGCCCGGCCTCGCCAGTCACAAGGTCGAGCTGAGCGCCGAGTCCTCGCTGCCTGAGATGGGTTGCGAAGGCCTCGCCGTCAAGACCCGGATGGCGGGAGGCTTCTTCTAGAATCCGGCTCTTAAGGCTGTCAAGCGGCCCTTGCGGGAAGGCCAGGGCGGCAAAGGCCTCGCCATGCTCGTCCAGCAGCCAGGGATGGGCCAGAACCGCGGCAATCAGGGCCTTTTCTGTTCTTCCCTGGCTGGCCGCCATGGGGCCGCGGAACCCTTCGGGCTGCTGCGGCCGGCCGCCGGGGGTGAATGCCGGACGATTGCGCGGGGTCCAGGTCCGGGGTGGCGGGGCGAACAGGGTGCGCAGGCGGGTACGGAAATGGTCGCGGTAATGGCTCTGTACCGCCGGATTCCTGATCTGGCCAGCCAGGCTGTACAATGCGGCTTCCAGGGCGGCCCGGCGTTCCGGAGTATCCAATGGCCGCCCCTCGGTTTCCCGTCGCCACAGGATATCGGCCAGCGGCAGGGCGGCGGCCAGCACCTCCTCCATGGCCTGACGGCCCTGGTTGCGGACCAGGTCGTCCGGGTCCTGCCCGCCAGGCAGGATGGCGAAGCGGAAGGAATGGCCGGGTTCCAGCAGGGGCAGGGCCCGGTCGGCGGCCCGCAGGGCGGCCCGCCAGCCGGCATTGTCACCGTCGAAACACAGGATCGGCTCGGCCGAGAGCCGCCAGAGCAGGGCGATCTGCTCTTCGGTCAGCGCGGTGCCCAGTGGTGCCACGGCATGCTCAATGCCGGCCTGGGCCAGGGCGATCACGTCCATATAGCCTTCCACCACAACGACCGTGCCGCTTTCGCGGGCTGCCTCGCGCGCCAGCGCGTGATTGTAGAGGTTCCGGCCCTTGTGGAAGAGCGGGGTTTCCGGCGAGTTGAGGTATTTCGCCGGCGCGTCTGCATCAAGCGCGCGGCCACCAAAGGCAATGATGCGGCCGCGGCGGTCGCCGATCGGGAACATCACCCGATGGCGGAAGCGGTCGTAGCTCGGGCCGCCATCCTCGGGCTTGATCAGCAGGCCGCTTTCGATCAGCAGCGGCTCCGGGATGCCGCGCGCCAGCAGGGCCTCCTTCAGGGCGGTGCGGCTCTGCGGCGCATAGCCCATGCGGAAACGCTCGATGGTCTCGGGCTTCAGGCCGCGTTTCTGGATATAGACGCGGGCCTCGGCGCCCACATTGGCCTGCAACTGGGCCTGAAACCACTTGGTGGCCTCTTCCATCGCCTTGCCCAGCGTGGCGACCTGGTCGGCCTTCTGGCGGTCTTCGGGCCGCACCTGCGGCACGGCCAGGCCGGCTTCCTGCGCCAGCTGCTCAACAGCTTCGGGGAAGGCCAGGCCGTTGTTGCGCATGACGAAGCCGATCACGTCGCCATGGGCGCCGCAGCCGAAGCAATGGAAAAAGCCCTTGTCGTCGTTGACCGTGAAGGATGGGCTTTTTTCGTTATGGAACGGGCAGAGGCCGGTGAATTCCCGGCCGCGCTTGATCAGGCGGACGGAACGGCCAACCACCCCCGACAGCGGCAACCGGTTGCGCAGTTCCTCAAGAAAGGAATCGGGGAACGCCATGCTTCTCCCTGCGCCGGTTCTGCCTGTTTCCGCCTGTCCGACCGACCCGACTCGGGCGACTCGGAGGCGCTCAGCTCAGCTGGCTTTTAAGAATAGCCGCGGCCTTGGCGAAGTCCATCTGGCCGGCATATCTGGTCTTCAGGATAGCCATGACCTTGCCCATATCCTTGATGCCCTGGGCGCCCGCCTCGGCGATGGCGCCCCTGGCGGCGGCCTCGACCTCGGCTTCCGACAGCTGTTTCGGCAGGAAGCTTTCGATGACGGCGATTTCCGCCTTTTCCTTGTCGGCCAGATCCTGGCGGCCGCCCTGCTCGTAGAGAGTGATCGACTCGCGGCGCTGCTTCATCATGGTCTGCAGCAGGGCGAGGATATCGGTATCCGGGATCCCGGCGCGGTCATCGCCCGAGGTGCGGGCGGCGATGTCGCGGTCCTTCAGGGCCGCCAGAATCAGGCGCAGGGTGGCCAGGCGCGGCGCGTCCTTTGCCTTCATGGCATCCTTGAGCGCCTGGTTGAGCGTCTCGCGCAGCATCGTGTGTCCCCCAGCGGTAACGGAATCGGAGCGGTTTTTGAAAGGCGCGCAGCATAGCCCAAGCGGGGGCGACTCGCAAAAGGAATAAATATATGATTTTTCAGCCTTTTTAACCGATGCTCCGGTCTTGACGATGGCTTGGGTTTTGATATGGTCCGGCCTCGGTTGACGCGGCGCCCGCCGCCGCCGAAATCACCGTAGAATAGCTGTGCCGTACCGCCGGAGCCGGGTTCCCCGTATCGCCCTCCGGTGGTTTTTTGCGGCCTGCAGCCTGCCAGACTGAGTGATGGAGTCCCCGATGGCCGAGACACCGAAATACGCCGCCCCCCCCGGCCCGGGCTATACCGGCGTTGTGGTGCTGGCGGATGGCAGCGTGTTCTGGGGACAGGGCCTGGGCGCCGAGGGCGACTCGGTCGGCGAGGTTTGCTTCAACACCTCGATGACCGGCTACCAGGAAATCCTCACCGACCCCTCCTATGCCGGCCAGATCATCACCTTCACCTTCCCGCATATCGGCAATGTCG
>NZ_JANLJJ010000027.1:0-18599 GCF_029255545.1 Ferrovibrio sp.
GCCAGTTGAACAGCGCCGTGCGGGCACCGCCGATATGCAGGTAGCCGGTGGGCGAAGGGGCGAAACGGGTAACGACTTTCATCGGGCAAACCTTGGGGGCGATCGGGGACTGAAACCTTGGGAAGCAGGGGTTTTAGCATACGGGGGCAGGCGGGCAAGCCGCGTTCCCGTTTTGCACGGATTGGCGGCCACAGGGCTGTCATGCAGAGAATTCAGCCATGGCACGGCTAGCCCGAACTCTTCTGTGGCGGCGGTTCGCCGCCGGCCTGACCGCCGGCTGGCGCGACCTGCGCGGTTTCGACGCCGTGACCTGTTTCCTGGCGGAGCGGGAACGCTGGTTCCTCTGGTTACCGGCCCTGCTGGGCGGCGGCATCGCCATCTATTTCCTGCTGCCCGTCGAGCCACCTGTGCTGCCGCTGCGGCTCGGCATTGCGGCCTTGGCGCTGGCAGTTTTGCTCACCAGATGGCAGGCCCTGTGGCATCTGCCGCTGCTGTTGCTGTTGACCATGCTCTGCGGCCTGTGGCTGGGGGCAGAACGCAGCGCGGCTGTCTCGGCACCGGTGCTGCAGCGGCCGAGCGGCGCGATCTGGCTGGAAGGCCGCGTGATCGAGGTCGAGCCGCGTGACGCCGGCCATCGCCTGCTGCTCGATGATCTGCTGCTGCCCGGATTCAGCGTGGCGGAAACGCCGCAGCGCCTGCGTATCACCCTGCGCCGCGATGGCGAGTTGCTCTGGCCGGGCGACCGCCTCCGGCTGCGCGCTATGCTGCTGCCGCCTCCTGAGCCTGCCATGCCGGGTGCCTTCGATTTCGCGCGCTATGCCTGGTTCCGGCAGATCGGCGGCGTCGGGTATGCCATCAGCACGCCGGAGGCGATGCCGGCGCAAGAGGAAACCGGCTGGCACGATGCGGCCATGCTGGGCCTCAGCGGGTTGCGGCAGGACTGGACGCGCCGGATCTCGGCGCAGTCTGAAGGAGCCGGGGGCGCCATCGCCACCGCGCTGATGACCGGCGTGCGCGGCCCGATCCCCGACCATGTCGATGCCGCGTTCCGCGATTCAGGACTGGCGCATATCCTCTCCATCTCCGGGCTGCACCTTACGCTGGTGGCGGGCCTGCTCTTCTTTCTGGTGCGCGCCGCGCTGGCGCTGAACCCGGCGCTGGCCCTGCGATACCCGATCAAGAAATGGGCTGCCGGCGCGGCTTTGCTCGGCGCCCTGGCTTATACCTTGCTGTCGGGCGCGGCCCTTCCGACCCTGCGCGCGCTGCTGATGATCGCGCTGGCCCTGCTGGCGGTAATGCTCGATCGGCGCGCCATCACCCTGCGTGCCGTGGCCTGGGCCGCGCTGCTGCTGCTGATCATCTGGCCCGACAGCCTGCTCGACCCTGGTTTCCAGATGTCGTTTGCCGCCGTCACCGCGCTGGTGGCGGCTTTCGAGGATATGGCGTCGCGACTGATGCGCTGGCGCCAGCAGGCCGGACCATTGCGCATCGCGTTGCTGTGGCTTTTCGGCGTTATGGCGGCCAGTTTTGTCGCGGGCCTCGGCTCGTCGCTATTCGCCGCCTATCACTTCAACCGCGTCGCCGATTACGCGCTGGTCGCCAACCTGCTGGCGGCGCCGCTGGTCGATTTCTTCATCATGCCGCTGGTTGTGCTGGCTTTCATCCTGATGCCGCTGGGACTGGAGGTTCTGGCGCTGACCCCGATGGTCTGGGGCGTCGATCTGCTGATCGCGCTGGCGCAATGGGTGGCCAGCTGGCCCGATACGGTCGGCACCGTGCCGGCGATGCCGAACTGGGGCTTGAGCGCCGTGGCGCTGGGCGGCCTGTGGCTCTGCCTGTGGCGGCGTCGCTGGCGCTGGCTGGGCATCATTGGTCTTTGCGCCGGCGCGCTGTCACCCTGGCTGGTGGCGCAGCCCGACATGCTGGTCTCGGGGGAAGGCCGCCTGCTGGCGGCGCGGAGCGGTGACGGGCGTTTTTACCTGAGTCGCACGCCGCCGCGCGGATTCGCGGCCGAAACCTGGTGGGAACGGCTCGGCGCGCCGCCGCTTTACCCCTGGCCGACCCTGCGCCGCAACGAGACCGATGGCAGCGTCGGCGCCGATGGCAGCCTGCGTTGCGATCCCGCCGGGTGCAGCTGGCGCCATGCCGGATTTCTGGTGGCCCTGCCGCAGCAGCCGCACGCCATCACGGAAGACTGCCGCCATGCCGATGTGGTGATCGCGGCGCGGATGCCGGTGCGCTATCGCTGCCCTTCGGCGAAAGTGGTGATCGACCGCAACGACCTGTGGCGTGGCGGCACCCATGCGCTGTATCTGGATCGCGAAACGGGTATCCGCGTCGTCACGGTGGCGCAACGGCGCGGCCGCAGGCCCTGGGTAATTCCAAAAGGCCATGGCGCCGCGCACGACAGCGCAGGCGGCGAGGGGGATCGCTAGCCGGCGGGGAACAATCGCGCCGGTCCGGCGTTCGAAGGTCGACAGAAAAAGAGCAAGGAGGCCGCCGTGATCACGATTCTCGCCCTGATGGCCGTGTTGTTCCTGCTGGTGTTGCCGATCTGGCCCTACAGCCGGAACTGGAGCGTGGTACCGGGCAGCATGGTGGCGCTGGTGATCCTCACCTTCCTGGCCTTCATGCTGGTCGGCAATATCGTGGCCTGATCGGCTGACGGCGGGTATGAAAAACAGCGGCATGAAAAAAGGCGGGAGATGATCCCGCCTTTTTCCTCATTCTGTGCTGGTGTGTTTAGTAGCGCCGCAGCAGGCCAACCAGCCGGCCCTGCACCTTGACCCGGTCGGGTCCGAAGATGCGCGTCTCATAGGCCGGGTTGGCGGCTTCCAGCGCCACCGAGTTACCCTTGCGGCGCAGGCGCTTCAGCGTCACTTCCTGCTCATCGACCAGGGCGACCACGATGCTGCCGTTTTCGGCATTGTCGCTGCGCTGGATGATCACGGTGTCGCCATCCATGATGCCGGCATCGACCATCGAATCGCCAGCCACTTCCAGGGCGTAATGGTCGCCGTTGCCGAGCAGGCCGATCGGCACGTCGATCTGCGTGCTCATGTCGCGCAGGGCCTCGATCGGGGTGCCGGCGGCAATGCGGCCATAGAGCGGCAGGGTGACGATGTCGCGCGCGTTATAGGGACTGACATTCACCGGCGTGCCCTGCATCGGGCCGCTGCCTTCCACGGCACGCGGCATCAGCCGGTTGCGCGGAGCGGCGCTGCGCACATTGCCGCCGGCCACGCCACCACGGGTTGGCACGGCGGAATCGGGCAGGCGCAGCACTTCCAGGGCGCGGGCGCGATGGGCAAGGCGGCGGATGAAGCCGCGCTCCTCCAGGCCGGTCACCAGGCGGTGGATGCCCGACTTGGATTTCAGTTTCATCGCTTCCTTCATTTCCTCGAAGGATGGCGATACGCCGGATGTCTCCAGCTTCTCGTGAATGAACAGCAGCAGGTCGTGCTGCTTGCGGGTCAGCATGGTCAGCCTCCTCGGTCTGGGTTCGGCCGCCCTTGGTCCGGTAAACGCAGCCCCGCAACCGCGCGGGTCCCGCGAAAGCGGAAGGCCGGAAAAATGGGAACCGGCCAGACGGAACGAACAAGAAATCCACGAAATGTTCTAATGAGGTTCTGCATTCGGGTCAAGTATTTTTCCACAGGGCTAGGGATATATGTGGGGTAGGGTATGGTCGATATCTCCTACAGGTTGAGTCGATACCAGCCTCTACCCTGGTCGCCCGGGCTTTACGGAACTGTCCGTACCGGGAAATATGTCTCAATAAACAAATGCCCCAGCTTGGCCAGAAGGCCGACGGGACCGGATCACCGGCCCGAGGGGAGGGAGGAAAGTAGTATGGGTATTCGGCAGAAGCTCACCCTGGCCATTGCCGTTCTGGCGGCCCTGACCCTGGTTTCCAACGTGATCGGCGGATTGTTCTTCGGGCGGGTGCAGGACAGTTACGCCGGCATCACCACCACCAATCTGCCGGCCGTGGTCGCGGCCCTGAACCTGGCGGCGACCAGCGCCGAACTGACCGCCAACGCGCCGGCGCTGGCCAGTGCGGCCAATGATGCCGCCCGCCAGAAGGCGGCCGGCGAGTTGAAGGGCAAGCAGGACGAGCTGAAGCAGGCGGTCGAGAAAGTGAAGGCGACTGCCGCGCCCGAGCAGGCCGAGCAGATTGAGGCGATCGACAAGGCGATCGAGACGCTGGATCGCATGATGGCCCAGATCAACCGCTCGGTTACCGCGCGGCTCAATTACACGACCGACCGTGAGCAGTTGCTGGCCAGGATCAATGCCGACTATCTGGGTTTTCAGGCGCAGATGCGCCCCGCGCTGGATCGCGCGATCTTCGAACTGCGCCAGCCCAATGCCAAGCCGGAAGTGGCCGAGGCCGCCAATGCACTGATTGCGGCCGGCAACGCGGTGAACCAGCTGGTTGGCGTGCTGGCGGTGGCGGCCCAGGGACCAAGCAATGCCGAGTTGGACAAGCTGTTTGCCGAATTCACCAAGCTGAACAGCACGGCGCTGGAGGAACTCGACTGGGCTTCCAAGCAGTTCGACATTTCCGAGCTGCTGGCCACCACGCAGAAGCTGCTGGGGTATGGCCAGGGCACCGAAAGCATGTTCGGCGTGCGCCGTGGCGAATTGCGCACGGTGAATACTGCCGGCATCGCGCTGACCCAGGCCCGCAATGCGGCGGCAGAATTGTCGGGCAAGGTGCATGCGCTGGTCGATGATGCCAGCAAGGCAGCCGATGGCGCGGCGACCCAGGCGGCCGGCGAGTCGAGCACGGCGCAGATCGTGCTGGTCGTCATCACCGTGCTTTGCCTCGGCATCGCCGCCCTGATCGGCCTGCTGTTCGTCGGACCGCAGGTGACGGCGCCGATTGGGCGACTGACCGCGGCAACCCGCCGGCTGGCCGAGCGCGACTGGTCGGTCGAACTGGCCGAGACGAAACGCAACGACGAACTGGGCGAGATGGCGCGCGCCATCGAGGTGCTGAAGACCAGCGGCCAGGAAAACGAGAAGCTGCAGCGCGAGGTGGAAAGCGGCCGGGCCGATTTCGAGCGCCAGCGCAAGGCGCAGGAAGAGCTGCTGGAACAGGCGATCGGCCAGATCGTGGCGGCCGCCACCGCCGGCGACCTGACCCGCCGCATCGATGCCGAGTCATTGCAGGGCGTGATGCGCACGCTGGGCATCGGCGTCAACGACCTGCTCGGCACGGTCGAGCGCGCGCTGAACGACCTGGGCCAGATGCTGGAGGCGCTGGCCCATGGTGATCTGACGCATCGCATCGCGGGCGGCCATCGCGGCCTGTTCGAGACGCTGGCTGAGAATGCCAACACACTGGCCGGCAAACTGGCCGAGATCGTCGGGCGCCTGAGCCAGACGGCGGGTAATGTGCGCGATGCCTCGGCCGAGATATCGGTTGGCAGCAACGACCTGGCGCAGCGCACCGAACAGCAGGCCGCCAGCCTGCAGCGTACGGCGGCCTCGATGGAGGAGATCACCGCCACGGTGCGGCACAATGCCGACAATGCCAGGCAGGCGAGTCAGCTTGCCGTCAGTGCGCGCGACACTGCGGACCAGGGCGGTACCGTGGTTGGCCGGGCCGTGCAGGCGATGGGGCAGATCGAGGACAGCGCGCGCAAGATCGTCGACATCGTCGGTCTGATCGATGAGATCGCCTTCCAGACCAACTTGCTGGCGCTCAATGCCTCGGTGGAGGCGGCGCGGGCCGGCGAGGCCGGCAAGGGCTTCGCCGTGGTGGCGCAGGAAGTGCGTGGGCTGGCGCAGCGCTCCGCCGATGCCTCGAAGGATATCAAGGCGCTGATCCAGGAATCGAATGCCCAGGTGCGGGATGGCGCCAAGCTGGTCAACGAGGCCGGCGCCTCCCTGAGCGGCATCGTCGAGGCGGTGAAGCGCGTGGCCGGCATCATCGAGGAAATTTCGATTGCCAGTCAGGAGCAGGCGTCGGGCTTGGACGAGATCAATGATGCCGTGGCGCAGATGGACGAGATGACGCAACGCAACGGCGCGCTGGTCGAAGAGACCACGGCGTCGGCGCAGTCGCTGGCCGATCAGGCGCGCGACCTGGCGGCCTCGATCACCTTCTTCCGGCTTGATCAGGACGCGGCGGCGAGGGCAGCGGAATAGATTGCGGCATCGCGATCCGAGAAGCAGCAGAAGATCACGCGTTCGGGTTTGGGCTGCTCCGATATCCAGCGGCGCGCCTCGGCCAAGGCAATCCCTGTCGCGGCCTGCAGCGGGTAGCCGAAGATGCCGGTCGAGATCGCCGGGAAGGCAATGCTGGAAAGGCCGTGTTGCTGCGCCAGCGCCAGACTGTTGCGATAGCAGGCGCCCAGCAGTTCCGGCTCGCCGCGATGGCCGCCCTGCCAGGCCGGACCGACGGCATGGATCACATAGCGGGCGGGCAGGCGATAGCCGGCGGTGATCCGCGCCTCGCCGGTCGGGCAGCGGCCGATGCGGCGGCATTCCACTTCCAGATCCGGTCCCGCGGCGCGATGGATGGCGCCACAGACACCGCCGCCGGCCAGCAGGCTTTCATTCGCTGCGTTGACGATGGCATCCACGTCCAACTGCGTGATGTCACCGATGACGACAGAAATGCGTGCGTTTGGCATGGGCGAATCCTAGCAGGGTTGCGAATCGCCGTCCCGCGCTGTCTTTACCTTTCGCTAACCATGGGGAAACGACAATGGCGGCAACGCGTTGCACGCCGCGCTTGCCCGGCCTGCCGCAATCCTTTAACCGGGTCCAGATGAGCGATCCTGCCACCACGCCGCCGCTGAGACTGAAGCCGCGCCGCGCCGCCACCGCGCAATCCGCCGCCGGTGCCTATGGCGCCGTGCAGGCGCAGGCCGCGCCTGGTCACGTAATGCCGGCTCAGTCGCCGACTGCAACAGGGGCGCCAAAAGGGACGCTGGCAAAAAACCGCGGTTTCGTTGCCGTCAACTGGCCGTTGATGACCGCTGCCGCCGCGCTTCTCGCTGGCGGCATTGCTGTCGGTATGGCGGTTGGCCAGGCGCCGGCGTCGAAGCCGGCCATGGCGGCGGTCGCGCCGCTGCCCGGCACGGTACCGGCCGCCAATTCCTCAGCCGCGCCGTCAGGGCCAGTCGCCGCCGTACCTGCCCAGGGTTGGCGCCCGGTTTCTGATCTGGCGCGTGTCGCCGTGGCACCGCCGCCACCACCCATCCTGCCGCCGACCGAGCCGCCCGCCATCGTTAATCCTGCTCCGGCCGAGGCGCCCATCGCTGTGGTCGTCGCTCCCGCCGAACCGGCGAAGCCGCCAGTGTCGGCTCCTGCTCCGGTGGCACCGGTCGCCGCGAAGCCCGAAGTCGTGAAATCCTCGCGTCCAGCAACCGATACGCCGGTCGCCGTAAACCGCATCGGGCCCAGGTCTGCCGATCCTGCGGTCCAGCTTGCCGCCGCCGTGCCGCCGCCCGCAATGGCGCCACGCGCAGCCGGCAATCTACATGCCTGGCGTGTCCGCGCCGTGCCGCCGCCATCAGGCGCGAAACCGCCCTATGTGGCGATCATCATTGACGATGCCGGTCTTGATCGGCGCGGCACGCAGCGTGCCACGAAACTGCCGGAACCGATCACGCTGTCGTTCATGAGCTATGCCGCCGATCTGTCGGAACAGGCCGCCGCCGCGCGTGCTGCCGGCCACGAGGTGATGCTGCATCTGCCGATGGAGCCGCTGGATATCAAACGGCATAATCCCGGCCCGAACGCGCTGTATGTGAATCTCGATGAGGCCGAACTGCAACGGCGGCTGGACTGGCATCTCGACCGCTTCAGCGGTTATGTCGGCGTCAACAACCATATGGGCAGCCGCTTTACCGCCAATGCCGCGCGCATGACGCAGGTGATGGAGTCGCTTGGCCGCCGCCAGGTCTTCTGGCTCGACAGCCTGTCAGGCCCAAGCTCCGCCGGTCCGACGCTGGCGCGCCAGCGCGGCCTGGATGCCGCCGAGCGCGATATCTTCCTCGACGACGACCGTTCGCCCGGCATCGGCCATGAACTTGCCGCGATGGAACGCATCGCGCGGGCCCGCGGCGACGTGATTGCCATCGGCCATCCCCATGCCACGACGCTCAGCGCGCTGGAAAGCTGGATCGCCAGCGCGAGGGCCAAGGGCTTCAGCCTGGTGCCTGTCAGCACCGTGCTGCTGCGCCGCCAGCAGCAGGAACGCTGAAAAAACGGCGTGACTTTTGACGCGCCGCCGCGCAGTCTTGCCTGAGGGAAACGCATCCGGAATGGCTCGCCTTTGCTGCGTGGCATTGAAAGCATACTGATCGAGCATTGGGCGGCGTTGTTCCGCTATGCCTTGGCATTGACTGGTGACCGCGAGAAGGCCCGCGACCTGATGCAGCAGACCGCGCTGAATGCGCTGACCTCCCGCGCAACGGCGCCGCAGACCGGCCGTGAGCAGTCTTGGGCCTTCAGAGTTCTGCGCAATGCCTGGATTGATCAATACCGGCAGGAACGCGCTTCGCCGATCGTGGATGTCGATATCGGCGCAGCCCAGACTCCGCGGTATTATGACGACCGCCTGCTGGACGACATGGCGGTGCGCGAGGCGCTGCAGCAACTCGATGTGGCGCATCGCGAAGTGGTGATGCTGGTGGATATTCAGGGCTTCCGCTATGCGGAAGCCGCTGAAATCCTGCATGTGCCGGTGGGCACGGTGATGAGCCGCCTGAGCCGGGCCCGCCTGTTGCTGCTGGAAATCATTGGCGGCAAGGTAGAAGTTTTGGAGAAAGCGCGGAGACGCCGGTCGTGACACCGTCCTGGGAGACCCTCAACGCCTATGTCGATGGCGAACTGGATGCGGAGGCCGCCGCAGAGGTGGCGGCTGCCGTGGCCAGCGATCCCGACATCGCGGCGCAGGTGGCAACGCTGACCCGGCTGAAGGCAAGTGCGGCGGCCTCGCTGCCGGTCGTGCCCCAGATCATGCCGCCCCTGCCGGTGCTGCGGCGCAGTCGCCGGTCGCGTCCCGTCACCCGTATCGCGCTTGCCGCTGCTTCGCTGCTGCTGGTGGTTGGGCTTGGCGTGGCCGTCTTGTTGTCGGTCTGGCCGGCGCGGGATGAAACACCCGCCGCCCTGCTGGCCGCCGCCGGTTTGCACCGCACCTGGATCAGCGGGCCGGCCGGCGCCGCTATGCGACCCAGCCCGGTCGCGACCGCCACGACACTGACGGAAATCCCCGATCTCACCGCTGCCGGCCTGACGCTCAGCCATGTCATGCCGGCCAGTGTGGCAGGGCAGGGCCGCAGCATCCTGCTGGGCTTCCGCGGCCCGCGCGGCTGTCAGGTCAGCCTGTGGATCGGCGAGGCTTTGCCCGATTTCGCTGCCGTTCCGGTGCGCCAGCAGATCGACGGCCTCTCGGCCTATGTCTGGCGCGTGGAGCATAAGGGCTATGCCCTGATGACCCGCGACATGGATGCGCAACGTTTCGTCACGCTTGCTTCCGCCGTGGCGCGGATCACCCGCGAACGTTTTCAGGTCGACGACCTGACCCGTATGGCGTTGCAGCAATCCGCCGATCCGGCCTTGCCCTGCCCGGCCTGAGCCGGGCTTCCGGGCCCGGGCGGTAGAAATTTTTCAGTCGCTACGGAATAAACCGGCCCGCGTTTCCGTCTTACTCCACACAAGCCCGTGTCCATGAAGAGGCGGGCAGAACCGGAGGAAGCGCCATGGCGAAGGGTTGGAAAGAACGCGGTTTTTTCGAACTGTATCAGGATGATCCGGAGCGCGCCGATGCGCTGGTCTTTGGCCGCCGCACGGGCGCCAGCCGGCGTGGCTTCCTGCAGGGCACCGGCCTGGCCGCGATGGGTGCCATGGTGGGGGGTGCGATTCCCTTCAGCGGCAACATGCCGTCGGGCCTGATTCCGGCCGCCATGGC
Organism: Ferrovibrio sp.; assembly: GCF_029255545.1. Classification (GTDB taxonomy): domain Bacteria; phylum Pseudomonadota; class Alphaproteobacteria; order Ferrovibrionales; family Ferrovibrionaceae; genus Ferrovibrio. The sequence continues at coordinate 9,935 of NZ_JANLJJ010000027.1, forward strand.
GCAAGGCAGCGCGGCGGCGCCGAAAATCCTCAAGATGGATGGCAAGGCCGAACTGGTGATCCTGGGCGACAAGCCCTTCGTGGCCGAGACGCCCGAGCATCTTCTCAACGACGATATCACGCCGAATGACAAGATCTTCATCCGTAATAACGGCACCCCGCCGGATGCGGCAGGCAATCCAGACTCCTGGGAATTGACTGTCGACGGCGAAGTGAACAAGGCCCTGAAACTGACGCTGGGCGAGCTGAAGCAGAAGTTCAAGCCGGTCACCTATGCACTGCAGATGGAATGCGGCGGCAACGGCCGCAGCTTCTTCGAACCCAAGGCCAGCGGCAACCAGTGGACCAATGGCGCGATTTCCAATGCACGCTGGACCGGGGTGCGGCTGAAAGACGTGCTGGAAGCGGCCGGCCTGAAATCCAGCGCCGTCTATACCGGCCATTATGGTCGCGACAGCCACCTGTCGGGGGATCCGAATAAGCCGGCGATCAGCCGTGGCATGCCGATCGCCAAGGCGATGGAGGAGCACACCATCATCGCCTATGCGGTGAATGGCGGGCCAATCCCGCAGATCAACGGCGCGCCGCTGCGCCTGATCGTGCCGGGCTGGCCGGGCTCGACCTCGCAGAAATGGCTCAGCCGCATCTGGATCCGCGACAAGGAGCATGACGGGCAGGGCATGACCGGTACCAGCTATCGCGTGCCGATCAAGCCGATGATTCCGGGCAGCAAGGCCGATCCGAAGAATTTCCGCATCCTGGAATCGATGCCGGTGCGTTCGATCATCACCAACATCGCCAACGGCACCGAACTCAAGGCCGGCACGCGGGCGATTGCCCTGCGTGGCCATGCCTGGGCCGGCGAGCACAGCGTGGCCGAGGTGCATGTGTCAGGCGATTACGGCCAGACCTGGCGCAAGGCCAAGGTTGCCAAGGCGGCGAACAAATACGCCTGGCAGACCTGGAACGCGGATCTCACCGTGCCGTCGGAGGGGTATTACGAATTCTGGGTGCGGGCGATCGACAGCACCGGCCGTGGCCAGAGCCATGCGGCGGCCAACTGGAATCCGCAGGGTTACGGCGGCAATGTGATGCACCGGATCGCCGTGCTGATCCCCGCCTGATTACCGGAGAGGATCGCATATACATGACGCGTTGGTTTGCTGCTGTTGTTCTGGCGGCGTCGCTGGCTGTTGCTGCCGGCGGCGCCGTTTTCGCCCAGTCATCATCCGCCGAGCGGGAACCCGAAGAACCCACCGTGTTCCCCGAGGGCGAGAATCGCGACGAGGTGTTTTACGTCTGTACCGCCTGCCATGGCTCGGATCTAGTCCGCGCGCAGGGCCACAGCCGTGAGCGCTGGGCCGAAGTGCTCGGTATCATGGTCGAGAAGCACAACATGGCGCCGCTGGAAGGCGAGGATCTGGACAAGACGCTGGATTATCTGGCCAAGGCGTTTCCGCCCAAGGGGCGTGGCTACACAAATCCGTTCCTGAACCGGTCAACGGCCAAATGAACCGGCGATTCAGTCCTTGATGAAGTGGTAGGCGCAGCCGGGCGTCATCCGGCCGTCTTCCACGCGGATGCAGCCTTCGCCGCGCCCCTCCAGCCGGAACATGTCGCCGGCGCAGGCCAGCAGGTAATCCTCGGCATGGCTGTAGCGGCCACTCGGCCGCAGGGTGAACCCGCTGCCGGGCGCACCCATCTCGGTGGTGAACAGGAAGCTGCCACCGGGCGCCAGCGCGCTGGCCAGCTGTTCGAACAGCACGCTGAGATCGCCGACATAGATCAGGGTGTCGGCGGCAATCGCGACGTCGTAGGAGAGGGGTAGGGCCGTATCAAGGGCGGCATGCAACTCATTCTGCTGCAGGCTGTCGTAGATACCGCGCCGCTGCGCCTGCTCCAGCATGGCGGGAACCATGTCGACGCCGTCGAGCCGGGCGGCATAGGGACGGAACGGCACGCCGCTTAAGCCCGTGCCGCAACCCAGATCGAGAATGCGCCGGCCGCCATCGACGGGCCAGCCGGCATTGATGGCAAGTTGATGCAGCATCTCCGGGCCGCGATACCCCAGGCGGGCCAGATGACGGTCGAAAGTCGGGGCGCGGCTGTTGAACAGCCAGTTCACAAAAGCGGGCGGCGCCCGCTCGGGCTTGTCGCCCTGCAGCGAGGCCAGCAGGTGACTGACAACACCGGATTGCGGCGCCAGGGCCTGCGCGCGCTGCAGGCTGGCAACGGCAGCTGCGCTACGGTTCAGGTCGATCTGGCTCATGGCCAGGCCAAGCCAGGACAAAGCCCGGTCGGCCTTCACCACCGCTTTGGCGAAATAGCCTTCGGCCTCGGCATGGCAGCCCGCTTCCAGGGCGCGGATGCCGCGCTGTTCCCAGCCGATCGCATCGAGTGTGACATCATGTTGCATACCCCGGAATTTGGGGTAGCGATCCGTGCAATGCGATGGGATTATTTGGAAATATTGCTGCGGCCGTTTACCGCCTGATAACCATCGCCGGCTTGCGGCGTGGTTAACCGGTTTTCACCATTTTCAGTCTTCGCCGTCCATGGCCTTTTTCAGCGTTTCGGCATCGTAGTTGGTGCCGATCGACATGGCGCAGATGCGCGAGATATGGGTCAGCGGCAGGCCGCTTTCCTTTGCCCAGGCATTCATCTGGGCCTGAATCTTCAGCCGGTCGCGCTTCGAGGTCGGGTTCTCGGAAATCTCCACGCCGGCATCGCGCAGGCAGAGGATCACGTCGCGCGAGGCGATCCAGCTGTCGCGACCGAGGAAACGGATCAGGTATTGCCCGGTATTTCCGCCCAGCCGCGAGCCGCGCTTGGCCAGCAGATCAAGCAGGCCAAGCTGGTCATCCATCGGCCAGGTCGCCAGCAGCTTGCCGAAACTGCCGTATTCGGAGGCGATATCCATGACGAATCGCGCATTGTCGCGTACGGAACGAATCTTCTGCGGATTGCGCACGATGCGCTTGTCGGAGGCCAGCTTCTCCCAGAACTCGTCCGGCTTGTGCAGCAGCTTGCGCGGCTCGAAATCGAGGAATGCCGCCTCGAAGCCGTCCCACTTGTTCTCAATCACGCTCCACACGAAGCCGGCGGAGAAGACGCGCTTGGCCATTTCAGCCAGCGCGCGGTCGTCTTTCAGCCTGGCCAGTTTCTTGTGGTCGGGCAGGGGCGGCAGCAGTTTCTTGAGCGCTGCTTCGCCGCCTTTGCGTTTGGCCGCTCTCGCCCGGATGGTCTTGAACGAGGTTGCCATGCGAAATCCCTCCGGCTTTACTGCCCGCGCCCGCCGCGGCTGGCATAGCGCTCGGCTTCCTCGGCGGCGCGGATCAGCGCCTTGGCCTTGTTGACGCATTCGACATGTTCCGACATCGGGTCGCTGTCGGCCACGATGCCGGCGCCGGCCTGCACATACATGGTACCGTCCTTCACCAGTGCGGTACGCAGGGTGATGCAGGTATCCATGCTGCCATTGGCCGAGAAATAGCCGACGCCACCGGCATAGAAGCTGCGCCGCACCGGCTCCAGCTCGTCGATGATCTCCATCGCCCGCACCTTTGGCGCACCCGATACCGTGCCGGCCGGAAAACCGGCGAACATGGCATCCAGGGCATCCAGGTCTGGGCGAATCTTGCCTTCGACATTCGAGACGATGTGCATCACGTGGCTGTAGCGCTCGATCTGGTTGCGCTCGGTGACTTTCACCGTGCCGATCTGCGCCACGCGGCCGACATCGTTGCGCCCGAGATCGAGCAGCATCAGATGTTCGGCCAGTTCCTTGGGGTCGCTGAGCAGGTCCTGGGCCAGGGCCTCGTCCTCGCTTGGCGTGGCTCCACGCTTGCGGGTGCCGGCGATGGGGCGGATCGTTACCGTCTCGTCGCGCAGGCGTACCAGGATTTCCGGCGACGAGCCCACAAGGCACGGTCCGCCGAGATTGAGATAGAACATGAAGGGCGAGGGATTGGTGCGCCGCAGCGCGCGATAGAGCGCAAATGGCGGCAGGCGGAACGGCAGGCTGAAACGCTGGCCGACCACGACCTGGAAGATGTCGCCGGCGGCGATGTAGTCCTTCGCCTTGCGTACCATCGCCATGTAGTCGTCGGGCGACATGTTCGACTGCGGCTCGGGCAGGGCATCCAGGTCGGCGATCTGGTCGCGCACGGCGCCCAGCGGCCGATCGAGGTCGGCGACAATGTCGCTCAGCCGTTCGCTGGCCATGGCATAGGCGGCGCGGGCATCCATGCCGGTCTGCGGTCGCACCGGCGTGACCAGCGTGATCATGTCGAGCACGGAATCGAAAATCGCCATCACCGTGGGACGCATCAGCAGCCCGTCGGGCAGGCCCAGTGTGTCCGGGTTGGTGTCGGGCACTTTCGGCTCGATCAGCCGCACCATGTCGTAGCCCATGAAGCCGACAATGCCGGCTGCCATCGGCGGCAGGTGGCCGGGCAGCTCAATGCGGCTTTCGGCCAGCAGCTTGCGCAGGGACACCAGCGTCGGCTCGGGGCAGGGCTCGAAAGCGGTCTGGTCGAACCGCGCCTTGCGGTTGATCTCCGCCTTCTGGCCCTGGCAGCGCCACAGCAGGTCGGGCTTCAGGCCGATGATCGAATAGCGGCCGCGCACCGCGCCGCCTTCGATGGATTCCAGCAGGCAGGACCATGGCCGCGTATCAGCCAGCTTGAGGAAGGCCGAAACCGGCGTTTCCAGGTCGGCGACCAGCTGGGTCGAGAGCACCTGGGCTTCCCCGGCCATATAGGCCTTGGCGAAGCTGGCATAATCGGGCGTGATCTTCATCGGCGGCACGTTGCTGGGTTACAGCCCAGTGGCGCGGGCGCGGGCCGCCGGATCGATTTTCACACCGATATCCTTCTGCACGGTCTGGCGATACTGCTGCACCAGGTCCTGCGCGATACCGCCGGCGAGTTGCTGCGCGGTTTGGTCTTTCTGACGCGCAATGGCGGCCGGATCGGCCGCTTCGACACGGATCAGGCGCGCGACAATGGCATTGGCCGGATTGGCGCCGGCGGGACCAGTCACGACGTCACCTGGCTGCCTGGCATTGAACAATGCGCTGACCACGGCGGGTGACAGCGCGCGATCGGCCGGCTGGCCGCCGCGCGACAGCGGCGCACTGAGCTGCACGGTGGCGTCGGCGCTGGCGGCTTCCTTGCCAAGGTCGCCGCCACTGCGCAGGCGTTCGGCAATCTGCTTGGCCGCTTCGGCTGCCGCTTCGCTGCGGCTGCGCTGCTGCAGGGCCGCCATCACGTTGTCCTTCACGTCAGCCAGCGGGCGGAGCGCTGCCGGTTTCACGTCGGTCGCCTTCACCAGGATGAAGCCGCCATCGGGCTGGTCGACGATATGCGGCTCGGCATCGGCATCCAGGTCAAAGGATTCGGAGAGGAAGGCCGGCAGTTTCGGCAGGGCATCGACCGGCTTGCCGTCAGCGCCAAAGCCCTGTGCATCGATATTGGCGGCGCGGACCAGCGTGGTCTTCTGCGCCGTGGCGATCTCGTCCAGCGTGGCGCCACCGGCGATCTGGTCGTCGATCTGCTGGCGCAGCTTGACCAGGCCTTCGGTTGCCTTGCGCAGGGCGATCTGCTGGCGCAGTTCGTCTTTGGCTTCATCCAGGCTCTTGGTGGTGCCGGGCTGAATGGCGGTGACGCGGGCGAGATGCCAGCCGAAGGGCGAAGTGGCCGGTTCGCCTACCGTATTCAGCGGCAGCGCGAAAACGGCATTGGCGATGCTGGCCGGCAGTTCGGTCTTGGTCAGGGTGCCGAGTTTGACATCATCGGGCTTCAGCTTCTGCAGCCGCGCCGCCATGGCAATGAAGTCCTCGCCCTTCTGCACGGCATCATATGCCGCCTTCGCCTCGGCCTCGGTGGCGAACACCACCTGCTCGACGGCGCGCTTCTCCGGTGTCACATAGGCGGAGCGATGGGCGTCGTATTCCTCGCGCAGTTCCTCGTCGCTGACCGGCATCTGGGCGGCATATTGCTGCGGCGTGACGGCGAACCAGGCCAGGCTGCGGCGCTCGGGCGCGGTATAGGCCAGCGGATTGGCCTTGTAGTAATTCTCGATCTGCGCATCCGACGGCGCGGCCGGGGCGGGCAGTTTCGCGGCGTCGACCACAATATATTCGGCCAGCCGGCGTTCCAGGCGATAGCCCAGGATGGTGTCGACCATGGCGTTCGGCACGGTGGTGATGCTGCCAAACAGGCTGCCGAGCAACTGGGTGCGGGCCAGGTCCTGACGCAGCAGCGCGACCAGCATGCCTTCCGAGTAGCCCTCGTTGCGCAGGTAGCTCTCGAAGGCCAGGCGGTCGAACTGGCCGGTGATGCCCTTGAAGGCCGGCGCGTTGGTGATCGCCGCGCGCACCTGTTCATCGGTGATCATGATGCCGAGCTTGTCGGCGGCCTGCACATAGAGCTTGTCTTCGATCAGGCGGTTGAGCACCGTCTCGTCGAGGCCGAGTTGGCGGGCCTGCTCGGGCGTGAAGGCGCTGCCGAAGCGGCGCTGCAGGCTGCTGACCTCTCGGCGATAGGCATCGGCGAATTCCGGCTGGCTGACCTTGGCAGAGCCGACGGTGGCGACGTCGCCGCCGCCACTGAAGCCGCCGATATAGTCCGCGATGCCCCAGACGCCAAAGCTGAGGATCAGAAGAATCATCAGGCCCTTGGCAATCCAGGAGGCGGCGCCGGAACGCATCTGCTGCAGCATGAAACACCCAAAAAAGTGAAGCGAAACAAAGGCTCTGGCCTGATCTTCCGACCCCGGCCGAAACGGTCGGGCATAGTAAGGCCGGGGCCCGGAGGCGGCAAGGCACCGGCTTTGCCTTTCGGGGCGGAACTTGCTACGACAAGCCCGGTTTTTCCCCATCTCTCGACCCCTAGTCCTGTGAGGTTTCCATGGTGGCGCGGCGCCCCCTGATTGTCGGCAACTGGAAAATGAACGGCCTGGCGGCTTCCCTCGCCGAGGCCTCGGCGCTAGCCGGCAAGGTCAAAGCGCAGGCCTCGCAGGCCGAACTGGGCCTCTGCCCGCCGGCCACCCTGGTCGCGGCGATGGCGGCGACCCTGAAAGGCACCGGCATAGGTGTCGGGGGGCAGGACTGCCATGCCAAGGCCTCGGGCGCCCATACCGGTGACATCGCGGCCGAGATGCTCAAAGACGCCGGCGCGGCTTATGTGATCGTTGGCCATTCCGAACGCCGCGCCGACCATGCCGAAAGCGACGAGGTGGTGCGGGCCAAGGCGCAGGCGGCCCATCGTGCCGGCCTGGTGGCCATCGTCTGCCTGGGGGAAACGCTGGCCCAGCGCGATGCCGGCGATACGCTGAAGGTGGTGGGCGCGCAACTGCGCGGCTCGCTGCCCGACGACGCCAATGCCGCCAACACCGTGATCGCCTATGAACCGGTCTGGGCCATCGGCACCGGCCGTACCCCGACCCTGGAGCAGGTGGCCGAGGTGCATGCCGCGATCCGCCAGGATCTGAAGGCGCGCTTCGACGACGGCGCGGGCTTCCGCATCCTCTATGGCGGCTCGGTGAAGCCCGACAACGCGAAACAGTTGATGGCCGTGCCGGATGTCGATGGCGCGCTGGTTGGCGGCGCCAGCCTGAAGGCGAACGATTTCTGGCCCATCGTGGAAGCCAAGGGCTTCAGGTAATCGCATGGGCGCCGAGGAGCGGGATCGGGACGGCAGCATCGCGGCACTTAAAAAAGTGGCCGCGCAGTTTGCCGTTTCCGTCACGCCGCACCTGCAGGCGCAGATCGACCCCAGCGATCCGAAAGACCCGATCGCGCGCCAGTTCCTGCCCGATGTGGCGGAACTGGTGACGCATGAGCATGAGCGCGGCGATCCGATTGGCGACGAGGCGCACAGCCCTGTGGCCGGCATCGTGCACCGCTACCCCGACCGCGTGCTGCTCAAGCTGGTGAATGTCTGCCCGGTCTATTGCCGTTTCTGTTTCCGCCGCGAGATGGTAGGGCCGGGTTCGAAAGGCCTGAGCGCGGACCAGCTCGATGCCGCCATCGACTATATCGCGCGGCATCCGGCGATCTGGGAGGTGATCCTCACCGGCGGCGATCCGCTGATCGTCTCGCCGCGCCGGCTGAAAGAGGTGATCGAACGGCTGAATGCCATCCCGCATCTGGGCGTGATCCGCATCCACAGCCGCGTGCCGGTCGTCGACCCCGGGCGTATCGGCGACGATCTGGTCGCGGCGCTGAAATCCGGCGACAAGGCCGTGTGGCTGTTGCTGCATGCCAACCACGCCCGCGAATTCGTGCCTGAGGCGGTGGTGGCGATCCGCCGCCTGGTGGATGCCGGCATCCCCGTGCTGGGCCAGTCGGTGCTGCTCAGGGGCGTGAATGACAGCCCGGCGGCGCTGACCGACCTGTTCCGCGCCATGGTGGCCAACCGGATCAAGCCGCATTACCTGCATCACGGCGACCTGGCGCGCGGCACCAGCCATTTCCGCCTCAGCCTGGAAGAGGGACAGCAACTGATGCGCCGCCTGCGCGGCCATACCTCGGGCCTGCTGCAGCCGACCTATATCCTCGATATCCCAGGCGGGCACGGAAAAGTGCCGGTTGGGCCGGCCTACGCCGAGCCGCAGGGAGATGGCTCCTGGCAGGTTACCGACCCCTGGGGCTGCAGCCACCG
>NZ_JANLJJ010000027.1:18699-67376 GCF_029255545.1 Ferrovibrio sp.
AGCCGCAGGGAGATGGCTCCTGGCAGGTTACCGACCCCTGGGGCTGCAGCCACCGCTATGATGATCCGGCGGTGGGTTAACCTATTGGTCAGGCACAAAAAACTGTTGAATCCTCCACCTTGGCGGCGGCAGGGGCTTTCCCTATCTGGTGTGAGGGTGTAAAAGCCCCCGGACTTTCGGAGATTCAGACCATGATGACCTTCCTTCTGGTGGTGCATATCCTGCTGGCGCTGGCGCTGATCGGCGTCATCCTGATGCAGCGCTCGGAAGGCGGCGGTCTGGGCATGGGCGGCGGTGGCGGTGGGTTCATGACCGCGCGCGGCCAGGCCAACCTGCTGACCCGCACGACGGCGATCCTCGCCACCCTGTTCATTGGCACCAGCATCGTTCTGGCGATCCTGTCCGGCGGCAACACCAAGCCGCGCTCGATTCTCGACACGCAGCCCGCCCCGTCGACTTCGACGCCCGCCGAGTCGCCCAAGCCGGCCGTGCCGCTCTCGCAGTAAGTCGCTGTTTTTACAGCTGGATTAAATCGCGCACCGCGGTGCGCAAAGCCCTTCATTGTGTCGAACGATTAGGTTAAACAGGAATCCCATGACGCGGTACATCTTCATCACCGGCGGCGTGGTTTCCTCCCTCGGCAAAGGTCTGGCTTCGGCGGCACTCGGTGCGCTGCTGCAGGCGCGTGGCCATACCGTGCGGCTGCGCAAGCTCGATCCCTATATCAACGTTGATCCGGGCACCATGAGCCCGTACCAGCATGGCGAGGTCTTCGTCACCGATGACGGCGCCGAGACCGATCTCGACCTCGGCCATTACGAGCGGTTCACCGGCGTGCCCGGGCGCAAGACCGACAACATCACCACCGGCCGCATCTACCAGACCGTGATCGCCAAGGAACGCCGCGGCGATTATCTCGGCGGTACCGTGCAGGTGATCCCGCACATCACCGATGCCATCAAGGATTTCATTGCCGCCGACCGCGACAATGTCGACTTCATGCTGGTGGAGGTGGGTGGCACGGTGGGCGACATCGAAAGCCTGCCATTCCTTGAGGCGATCCGCCAGTTTGGCCTGGAAGCCGGGCGCGGCCAGGCGATCTACATCCATGTCACCCTGGTGCCGTTCATCGCCGCCTCGGGCGAGTTGAAGACCAAGCCGACGCAGCATTCGGTGAAGGAACTGCGCTCGATCGGCATCCAGCCCGACATCCTGCTCTGCCGCGCCGACCGCGAAATCCCGCAGGGCGACCGCAAGAAGATGGCGCTGTTCTGCAATGTGCGGGAAGAAGCCGTTATTCCCGCGCTGGACGTCGAGACCATCTATGCCGCGCCGCTGGCCTATCACGAGGCCGGGCTGGACGTGCAGGTGCTGAAGGCCTTTGGGCTGGATGCCGGCAAGGAGCCGAACCTGAAGGGCTGGCAGAATATCGTGCAGCGCGTCACCGCGCCGGAAAACACGGTGAAGATCGCGATCGTCGGCAAATATACCGGCCTGAAGGATGCCTATAAGTCGCTGGCCGAGGCTTTGGTGCATGGTGGTATCGCCAACAACGCGCGCGTCAACATCGAGTGGATCGAAAGCGAGATCTTTGAGAAGGACGAGACGGCGCTGCATGCGCTGGACGGCGTGCATGCCATCCTGGTGCCGGGCGGCTTCGGCGAACGCGGGTCGGAAGGCAAGATCCGCGCCGTGACCTTCGCCCGCGAGCGCAACGTGCCGTATTTTGGCATCTGCTTCGGCATGCAGATGGCGGTGATCGAATATGCCCGCTCCAAGGCCGGCATCAAAAAGGCCAGCAGCACCGAGTTCGGTCCGACCGACGAGCCGCTGGTCGGCTTGATGACCGAATGGATGCGCGGCAACGAGCTGGAGCAGCGCAGCAGGGCCGGCGACCTGGGCGGCACCATGCGGCTCGGCGCCTATGATGCTTCGCTGAAAGCTGGTTCGCGGGTGGCCGAGATCTATGGCAGCACGACGATCTCCGAGCGCCACCGCCATCGCTACGAGGTCAACACCAAGTATCGCGACAAGCTGGAAAACTGCGGCCTGGTTTTCTCCGGGATGTCGCCCGACGGCCTGCTGCCCGAGATCGTGGAATTGCCGAACCACCCCTGGTTCATCGGCGTGCAGTATCACCCTGAGCTGAAATCCAAGCCCTTCGAGCCGCATCCGCTGTTCGCCAGCTTCGTGAAGGCGGCGCTGGACCAGTCGCGGCTGGTGTAGGCGCGGCTGGAAAAACACCATCGTCTCCAATATATTACCGTCATGCCCGGCCCCAGGAATTGCTTCTTGGCCGGGCATCCACGTTTTTGTGTAATCCGGCCGGGTTAAGACGTGGATGGCCGGCCATGAAGCCCTTTCTGGGCCCGGCCATGACGGATTAGAGTGGTTGCGGGGCGAGTGATCAGGAGCGACGCAGAATGAGCGATACCCAGAACCCCATTCGCCATGTGAAGGTCGGCGAGTTCGAGATCGGCAACGACCTGCCGCTGACGCTGATCGCGGGCCCCTGCGCCATGGAAAGCCGCGAGCACGCGCTGGACATGGCCGGTTCGCTCAAGGAGCTGACCGAGAAACTCGGCCTCAACTTCATCTACAAGTCTTCATTCGACAAGGCCAACCGCACCTCGATCCGCTCCAACCGCGGCTTCGGGCTGGAAAACGCCATTCCGGTCTTTGACGAGATTCGCTCGACGCTCGGCCTGCCGGTGATCACCGACGTGCATACGGAAGAACAGTGCCGCGAAGTGGCGCCGCATGTCGACGTGCTGCAGATCCCGGCTTTCCTGTGCCGTCAGACCGACCTGCTGGTGGCGGCAGCCCAGACCGGCAAGCCGGTGAACGTGAAGAAGGGCCAGTTCCTCGCGCCCTGGGACATGAAGAACATCGTCGAGAAATTCGACTATTGCGGCAATCCGAACGTGATGCTGTGCGAGCGCGGCGTGAGCTTCGGCTACAACACGCTGGTCAACGACATGCGCGCGCTGCCGATCATGGCCGAGACCGGCTGCCCGGTGGTGTTCGATGCTACCCATTCGGTGCAGCAGCCGGGCGGCAAGGGCACGGCCTCGGGCGGCGACCGCCGCTTCGTGCCGGTGCTGGCGCGCGGCGCCGTGGCGATCGGCGTGGCCGCCGTGTTCATGGAAACCCACAAGGACCCGGACAGTGCGCCGTCGGACGGCCCCAACATGGTGGAATTCGACCGGCTGGAGCCGATCCTCGAACAGCTGCTCGAATTCGACCATCTGGCGAAAAGCGGGCATTGAGACAGGGGCATTTTGCACCGCAAATTCTGCATCATGGCCGGGCCTTGTCCCGGCCATTTGCATGAAGGGACATGGTCATGACAACCGACCTGACGATTCTCACTTACACCGGCCTTCTGACGCTGGCGCAGATGGCCCTGCAGTCCTTCACCTACAAGGCACAGGTGGGCAATGCCTATACGGTCGGGCCGCGCGATCAGCTAATTGCACCGACAGGCATCGCCGGCCGTGCCGACCGCGCCTATCGGAACCTGCTTGAAGCCCTGCCAGTTTTTGCGATTGGTGTGCTCGTGGCGCATCTGGCGGACAAGGCCGATGATTGGACCGCGCTCGGTTGCTGGATATTCCTGATCGCCCGTATTGGGTTCGTTTGTGCCTATCTCGCCGGCTGGCCCTGGGTGCGCACATTGATCTGGAATGCCAGCGCCGTCGGCGTAGTGATGATCTACTGGCGCATCCTGGTCTGAGGGCGTCGCGCCCTCACGCCTCCAGCTTCGCCAGCACCTGGCCTTCCTTCACGTTGTCGCCCTCGGCGACGGTGAGGACGGCAAGCTTGCCGTCCTTGGGCGCTTCGACCGGGATTTCCATCTTCATCGATTCCAGGATCATCACGATGTCGCCACCGGCCAGGCTGGCGCCGGCCTCGGCCTCGATCTTCCATACCTTGCCGGTGACATCGGCCTTGATCTCGATAACGGGCATATACTCCACACTCCCCAGCAGGAACGGCCGATGTCCGGCCCTTGATGGCAAGAGTGTCGGGATTTCGTGGTTTTAGATCAAGGCCCGCCCAGGCTTCGTGGTCGGTCGCCGGGATGAACAAGCGATATCCCGCAGCCACGGCGGTTACCCGACCGAAGCCATCATTTCGATCATGACGGCGATCCGCGATCCGGCAGGGTCTGTACATGCTCCGGGTACTCCGGATTATCGTGCCGCCTCGTAGCCGGCCAGCACGGCGGCCAGATTGGTGCCGAGGATATCGGACAGATAGCCGCCTTCCTGTACCAGCACAGTTGGCAGGCCGATCCTGGCCAAGGCCTGGCCGATCCGCCCGAAACCGGCCGTGGTCACCTTCAGGCCCTGCAGCGGGTCCTCCTCCGAGGCGTCGAGGCCAAGAGCCACCACCAGGGCGCCGGGCGCGAAGACCGTGATGGTCTTCATCGCCTTTTCCAGCGCCTTGAGGTAATCGGCATCACCGGTGCCGAGCGGCAATGGAATATTCAGGTTGGCGCCGAGGCCGGGGCCGGCGCCGCGCTCATGGGCGTAACCGACAAAGAAGGGGTAATAGCTGGACGGGTCGGCATGCAGCGACACGGTCAGTACGTCGGCGCGCTCGTAGAAAATACCCTGGGTACCGTTGCCATGATGCACGTCGACATCAAGGATGGCGACGCGCTCGAATTTCTGCCGCAGATGCGCCGCCGCAATCGCGCTGTTGTTGAGATAACAGAATCCGCCAGCCATGTCGCGATAGGCGTGATGGCCGGGTGGGCGGCACAAGGCGTAGATGCTGTCTTCGCCATCCAGCACCATCTGGGCCGCGGTGGTGGCGACATCGGCGGCGGCGCAGGCGGCCGCGAAAGTGCCGGCGCCGATCGGGCAGGCGGTATCGGCGGTATGCCAGCCGAGCTTGCCGACAATGCCGGTGGGATAACTCAGCATCTGGCTGCGCATGCCATGAATATTGGGGATCATCTCGCTGCCGGCATCGCCCAGCGCCTGCCATTCGGCATAGCCATCGGCGAGGAAGGCCAAATAATCGGGGCTATGCACGCGAGCGCGTGGACCCGCGCCGAAACTCTGCGCCGGAATGATGCTGTGCTTGCCGGTATTGAGTCCTGTCAGCAGGCGCGCGGCGCGCTCGGGTTGTTCGGTGGTCTTGCGCACGGTGCCGCGCACAAGGAAGAACTGCGGGTCGTGACTCTGGTGGGCGTCGCTGTAGACCGCTTTCACGGGCCTGTCTCCGTTGGTTGGGATTGTTCCGGCGGCAGGGTGCGCACCAGCCTGGCGACGCCGCGCCAGGCATCGCCAAGATGGTATTCCATGCTGCCCTGGATGCGGGCCTCATCGCCGCTTTCGATTGCCGCCAGCAGCGGCTCATGGGTTTCGGCGATGCGATGTGGATCATCGTAAAGGCGTCCTATCAGGCCGATCACGATGCGCAGTTCCGAGGCCAGGTCGTCAAACAGCTTGAGCAGGCGGCGGTTGCCCGACATTTCGCAGATCAGACGATGGAAACGATAATCTTCCTCAACCTGCCGGGCCGGGTCATTGATGGCGGCGGTTTCGTACAGCACGTCCAGTTGCCGCCGCAAAGCGGCGTGGCCTTCCGGCGTCAGGCGCCGTGCCGTCAGCACGGCGGCATGTTTCTCGATGCAGATGCGCAGATCGTAGAGGTCGTCGATTTCCTCCGGCGCATGGGTGCGTACAAAGAATCCGCGGCTCGGGATCGCCACCAGCAGGCCCTGGCTTTCCAGCAGGCGCCCGGCTTCGCGCACCGGCGCGCGGCTGACGCCGAGTTCACGGGCGATGGCGGCCTCGGCCACTTTGGCGCCAGGCGGCAGATGGCCGGCAATGATGGCATCGGTGAGCATGGCCGCGATCTGGCTGACCAGATCCTGGCTGGTGACGGCGGGCAGTCCGACCGGTTTTGAGGCGAGACGCATGGGTTATGTCCTTGATTCATATTGTATCGTTAAAAGTGTCGACTGTCGACACTTTTGCGTTGCGACTCACTGCTATCGCGTGACAGTATGCCGCATAACTTCGGAGATGCAGTCATGACGGCGACCGTTCGCGCCCTCTCGAATACCGGCAACGATGCGATCTGGCAGGCCAAGATCGACCTGGCCGCCGCCTACCGCCTGGTGCACCGACTGGGGCTGGACGACAGCATCTACACCCATATCTCGGCCCGGCTGCCCGGCACGCATGAGAAATTCCTGATCAATCCTTATGGCATGCGGTTCGATGAGGTGAAGGCCTCGAACCTAGTGACGGTGGATATCGAAGGCGGCGTGATCGAGGATCCGCTGGGGCTTGGGATCAACCCGGCTGGTTTCACCATCCACAGCGCCATTCATTCGGCCCGTCCCGATGTGGTCTGCGTGCTGCATACCCATACGGTGGCCGGCGTGGCGGTTTCCTGCCAGCAGGATGGCCTGCTGCCGCTGAACCAGTGGTCGATGCAGTTCACCGACCGCATCGCCTACCATACCTATGAGGGTATCGCCCTCGACCTCGACGAGCGCCGCCGCCTGATCGCCGATCTGGGCGACAAGATGGTGTTTATCCTGCGTAATCACGGCCTGCTGACCTGCGGCCGTTCGGTCGCCGAGGCCTTCAAGCTGATGCATAACCTGGAGCGCTCCTGCCGCGCCCAGCTTGCCATCCAGTCCGCCGGCGCTGCCATTGTGCCGCCGCCAGCCGGCGTGCCGCAGAAGGCGGCCGGACAATACCAGAAAATATACGACAAACTCGAAGCCGGTAATGCCCGGGACATCGAGTGGGAAGCCTTCAAGCGCATGTTGGAGCGCACTGATTCCGATTACCAGACTTGAACCGTGCATCACAGAGGGGGTTGCTGTGCTGAAGAATAGCCTGATTGGTCTTATTGCCGTATGCGGCTTTGCCATATCCGCCGCCGCGCAAACACCGAAGACGGGTGGCGTCGCCAACGTCATCATCCAGCCGGAACCGCCCAGCCTGATGGTTGGTCTGGTGCAGAACGGCCCGACCCAGATGGTCGCCGGCAATATCTACGAGGGGCTGCTGCGCTACAGTCCCAAGCTCGAGCCGCTGCCGGGACTGGCCGAAAGCTGGACCGTCAGCGCCGATGCCAAGACCTATACCTTCAAGCTGAAACCCGGCGTCAAATGGCATGATGGCAAGCCTTTTACCTCAGCCGACGTTGCTTTCACGATCGAGTTTCTCAAGCAGACCCATGCCCGTGCCCGCGGCAATCTGGTGCAGCTCGAGAAGGTCGAAACGCCGGATGCCGCCACGGTGGTCTTCACCCTGAAGCAGCCCTTCGGTCCGTTCCTCGGCATCTTCGAGGTTGGCTCAATGCCGATGGTGCCCAGGCACATCTATGAAGGCACCGATTTCAAGACCAATCCGGCGAACAACACGCCGATCGGCACCGGTCCCTACATGTTCAAGGAGTGGCAGAAGGGCTCGTTCATCAAGCTGGTGAAAAACCCCGACTACCATGTCAAGGGCAAGCCGAACCTGGACGAAATCTACTGGCATGTCATCCCGGATGCGGCCGCGCGCGCGGTTGCTTTCGAGACTGGCAAGGTCGACATCCTGCCTGGCGGCTCGGTTGAGAATTTTGACGTGCCGCGCCTGAGCAAGCTCAAGGATGTCTGCGTCACCGGCAAGGGCTGGGAGTTCTTCAGCCCGCTGTCATGGCTGTGGCTGAACAACCGCTCGGGTCCGACCGCGAACAAGGCGTTTCGCCAGGCGCTGATGTATGCCATCGACCGCGACTTCGCCAAGAACGTGATCTGGAACGGCCTCGGCAAGGTTGCCACCGGTCCGTCCAGTTCGGCGATCCGTTTCTATACCGACGACGTGCCGAAATATACGCTGAACCCCACCAAGGCCAAGGCATTGCTGAAGGAAGCCGGCTACAAGGGCGAGAAGGTGCGCCTGCTGCCGTTGCCCTATGGCGAGACCTGGCAGCGCTGGGCCGAAGCCGTGCGTCAGAACCTGCAGGATGTCGGTATCAACGTCGAAATGGTTGCTACCGACGTGCCGGGCTGGAATCAGAAAACCTCGGAATGGGATTTCGACATCGCTTTCACTTATCTCTACCAGTATGGCGATCCCGCGCTGGGCGTCGGCCGCAATTATGTCAGCAGTCAGATCGCCAAGGGCTCACCGTTCAACAATGTTGAGGGCTACTCCAATCCTGAGATTGACCGGCTCTTCGCCGAAGGCGCCGTGGCCGTGCCGGATTCCAAGCGCATGGAGCTTTACACCAAGGCGCAGAAAATCCTGGTCGAGGACGTGCCGGTGGCCTGGCAGCTTGAACTTGCCTTCCCGACCATCACGCGCTGCAAGGTGAAAGACCTGATCACCACGGCGATTGGAGTCAACGACGGCTTCCGCGACGCCTGGATCGACAAATAGCACCGGCATGCCTGCGACGGCCATCCTGTGATGGTCGCCGCGGGCCGCCTGGCCGCCCGTTTGTCCTTCCCTGACCTGCCCCGAAAGTCCTGATGCTGTCCTTTGTTGCCCAGCGGATCGTGAAGGCCGTTATCGTCCTTCTGGCGATCATCGTGCTGAATTTCTTCCTGATCCGCGCCGCGCCGGGTGATCCGGCGCTGGTCATGGCCGGCGAGGCTGGCGCCGGCGATGAGATGTTCGTCGCCCAGCTGCGCGAGAAGTTCGGCCTCGACCAGCCATTGCCGAAACAGCTTTTCCTGTATGTGAAGGGCGTGGCCGGTTTCGATCTCGGATTTTCGTTCCGCCAGCAGATGCCGGTCTCGAAGCTGATCCTCGACCGCCTGCCGGCCACCCTGTTGCTGACTGGCTCCGCTTTCCTGATTTCCCTGCTGCTCGGCGTTCTGCTCGGCGCCCTGGCGGCCCGCCGCGCCGGCAGTTGGGCAGACACGGTCATCACCGTGGTGGCGCTGGTTTTCTATGCCACGCCGCTCTTCTGGGTGGCGCTGATGGCGATCCTGCTGTTTTCGGTCACCATGGAATGGCTGCCCAGCTTCGGGTACGAGACGGTCGGCGCCGGTTATACCGGATTGGTGCATATACTCGATGTCGGCGCGCATCTGGTGTTGCCGGCCGTCACGCTGGGGCTCTTCTTCACCGCCACCTATGCTCGCATGACCCGCGCCTCGATGCTGGAGGTCGTGCGGCTCGATTTCGTCAAGACCGCCCGCGCCAAGGGACTCAGCGAGGGACTGATCCAGCGTCGGCACGTGCTGCGCAATGCGTTGCTGCCAGTCGTCACCCTGGCTGGCCTGCAGGCCGGTACCCTGGTTGGCGGTGCCGTGTTGACCGAGACAGTGTTCGCCTGGCCCGGCATTGGCCGGCTGATGTACGAGGCGCTGCTGCAGCGCGACTATAACCTGCTGCTCGGGGTTTTCGTCGTTTCCTCCGCCATGGTCCTGGCCTTCAATCTGGTAACTGATCTGATCTACCGCCTGGTCGATCCACGTATTGAGATGGCGTCATGAAGCAGTTCTGGAAAAACCTGCTGCGTAATCCCGGCAGTGTGGTCGGCCTTCTGATTCTCGCCGTTGTGCTGCTGGTGGCTGTTCTCGGCCCGCTGATTTTCCCGCAATCGCCCTGGCGCATGGTGCAGCGCCCATTTCTGGCGCCGATGGCTGTAGATGGCTTCCTGTTCGGCACCGACGCGCTGGGCCGCGATGTGGCGGCCGGCCTGATTCACGGGGCGCGCGTCTCGCTGCTGGTCGGCCTGGTCTCGACGCTGGCGGCGCTTGCCATCGGCGTGCCGCTGGGTGCCGTAGCCGGCTATGCCGGCGGCCGGGTCGATGACGCCCTGATGCGCTTCACCGAGTTTTTCCAGACCATCCCCAGCTTCGCGCTGGCCATTGTGCTGGTTGCCATTCTGCAGCCCTCGATCTATTCGATGGTCGCGGCCATCGCCATCGTCAGCTGGCCGCCAGTTGCGCGTCTGGTCCGGGGCGAGGTTTTGTCGCTGCGCAGCCGGGAATATGTCCAGGCGGCGGTGGTGACTGGGCATACCGGCGGCTGGATCATCTGGCGCGAAATCCTGCCCAACACGCTGTCGCCGATCATCGTCCTGGCCTCGCTGATGGTGGCGACCGCCATCCTGCTTGAATCCTCGCTCTCATTCCTCGGCCTCGGCGATCCCAACCTGATGTCCTGGGGCTATATGGTCGGAGCGGGGCGCACCGTGATCCGGCAAGCCTGGTGGATCACGGTTTTTCCCGGCATCGCCATCCTGCTCACCGTGCTGGCGCTCAATCTGGTGGGCGAGGGACTGAACGACGCGCTCAATCCGCGCCTTGCCAAGGAAGGACGCTGAGCATGACGACGCAGCCCGTTGCCGCGATCCGCAATCTGAAAATCGCCCTGCCGTTCGGCGGTGACCGCCGCTATGCCGTCGACGATGTGTCGTTCGACCTGATGGCAGGCCAGATACTCTGCGTGGTCGGCGAATCCGGTTCTGGCAAGTCGATGTGCGCCCATGCCCTGATGGGCCTGCTGCCCAGAGCGGTTAAACCGGAAAGCGGCAGCATCGCCTTCGACGGCCGCAATCTGCTCGACCTTGATGAGCCAGCCTGGATGGCCCTGCGCGGTCGCCGCATTGCCATGGTGTTCCAGGAGCCGATGACGGCGCTCAATCCATTGATGCGCATCGGTGATCAGATGGCCGAGATGTTCGAGGCGCATAATCTGCTGACGCCGAAGGAGCGCTGCGCGCGCGTCGTGGCGCTGGCCGGCGAGGTCGGACTGCCCGATCCGGAACGGATCGTGCGCGCCTATCCGCACCAGCTTTCGGGCGGCCAGCGTCAACGTGCCATGATCGCAATGGCGCTGGCGCTTGAGCCGACTCTGCTGGTGGCCGATGAGCCAACCACGGCTTTGGATGTGACCACCCAGGCGCAGATACTCAAGCTGATCCGCGACCTGCAGCGCCGTCGCAACATGGCGGTGATGTTTATTACGCATGATTTCGGCGTTGTCGCCGAAATTGCCGACCGCGTCGTGGTGCTGCAGCATGGCAGGCTGGTCGAACAGGGCGCGGCGCACGAGGTGCTGCAGAATCCGCAGCATGCCTATACCCGCAGTCTGCTGGCCGCCGTGCCATCGATGCAGCCGCCGCAGCGTCCCTCGCTGGCCGACCGGCCCAAGGCGGTTGAGGTGATCGGCCTGGGCAAGACCTATGTGACCGGCGGCGGCTGGCTGCGGCCGGCCCGCCGGGTCGAGGCGGCCAGAGATGTCAGCTTCGCCATCCGCCAGGGTGAGACCCTTGGCCTGGTTGGGGAATCCGGGTCTGGCAAGTCCTCGGTCGCCAAGCTGGTCATGCGGTTGGTGCAGCCTGATAGCGGCAGCATCCGGCTGGGCGGCACCGACCTGACTCTGATCGGCGGCGCGGCCCTGCGGGCACAGCGGCGGCGTATCCAGATGGTGTTCCAGGATCCTTTCGCCTCGCTCAATCCGCGGCGCAGGGTCGGCCGTATCATTGCCGATGGGCCAGTGGCGCATGGCGTGCCGTGCGACGTGGCACTGCAGCGCGCCCGCGACCTGTTGCAGATTGTCGGGCTCGACGCTGGCGCCATTGATCGATATCCGCATGAATTCTCCGGCGGTCAGCGCCAGCGCATCGGGATTGCCCGCGCCCTGGCGCTGGAGCCGGAAATCCTCGTTGCCGATGAGGCAGTGTCGGCGCTGGATGTCTCGGTGCAGGCACAGGTGCTGCGCCTGCTGGAAGATCTCAAGCAGCGGCTTGGCCTGTCCATGCTGTTCATCACCCATGACCTGCGCGTGGCAGCACAGATATGCGATCGTATCGCGGTGATGCAGCGTGGCCAGATCGTTGAGCTGAAAGCTGCCGCTGAATTATTTGCGGCGCCAGAGCATCCTTACACCCGTGAGCTGCTGGCGGCAGTGCCCGGCCGTGCTTCGGCGGCGGCCTGACATGCATTGCGCCCTGGTCAGTCGCACCCTCGACCTGCGGTCTTACTTCGGCAAGGCGCTGGATGGCATTGCCGAGCACATCCAGGCCGTCGACCATCCGGCGGATGATCATGCCGAGCAGGTGCAGATGGCGCTGGCCTGGCATCCGCCGGCCGATGCCTTTGCCAGCTATCCGAATCTGAAAGCGGTCTGCACCATCGGTGCCGGTGCCGACAACGTGCTGGCCTGTCCCAGCCTGCCACCGCATGTCGATGTGGTGCGTGTGGTCGATCCGGCCCAGGCAGAGATGATGGCGGGCTTCATTCTTTGGCATGTGATCTGGCATCAGCGCCGCTTCGCCAGCTTCATGGCGCAGCAGAAGGCGAAAATCTGGAAACGGCTTGATCAACGCCGGCCGCAGACGGTTTCCGTCGCGCTGCTCGGTTATGGCCAGATCGGCCAGCGCGTCGCCGAAGAGCTGACCGCGCTGGGTTTTCCGGTGCTGGCCTGGAGTCGCACGCAAAAGCCGCTGCCTGCCAATCTGCGCGGCTTCCATGGCCGCGACGGCCTGTTGACGATGCTGGCTGAAACCGAGGTTTTGGTGAATCTGCTGCCGCTGACGCCGGAAACCCGCGGCATCCTCAATCGCGATGCGTTCGCCGCGATGCGGCCGGGCGGTTATCTGATTCAGGTTGGACGCGGCGAGCATCTGGTCGAGGCCGATCTGCTGGCGGCGCTGCAATCCGGGCAACTGTCCGGCGCATCTCTTGATGTCTTTGCTGTCGAGCCCCTGCCGCAGGATCATGTCTTCTGGCATCACCCGCAGGTATTCATGACGCCACATGATGCCTGCGACATCAGTGTCGATGCCCTGGCGGCGACCCTGATGGCGACCGCGACGGCCGTGCAGGCCGGCGAACGGCCGCCGCATGCGGTCGATCGGCAGCGGGGCTATTGAGCCGCGTCCGGCCATGCCTGATCCTGCTTCCTCTCGCCCAGCGCATCTGATCCACGCTCTCGACACCACGCCGGCACCGTTGTCGGAAAGGCAGGCGGTTGCCCTGGCGGCCGAGCATTTCGGCCTGGCGGCAACTGCGACGCGCCTGAGCAGCGAACGCGACCAGAATTTCCGCATGGATGATGCCGCGGGCCGCCGCTTCGTGCTCAAGATCGCCAGCCCTGCCGAGGCGCCGGAGGTGACCAACCTGCAGACCATGGCATTGCTGCATGTGGCGAAGGCAGATCCAGGGCTACCGGTGCCCCGGGTTTTCCCCGCCCGCAATGGCGCGGCCGAGCTGGCTCTTGCTGTCGATGACGGGCCGGCGCGTATCGTGCGGCTGCTGTCATATCTGCCCGGCCTGCCGTTGCATCAGGCGCCGGCTTCGCTGGCTTTATGCCGCGACCTGGGGCGACGCGCGGCGCAGTTGGACCTCGCCCTGCGGAACTTCCACCATCCGGCTGCCCGTCATCCGCTGCTATGGGATCTGCAGCATGCTGGCCAGCTGCGGCCGCTGTTGGACGAGATCGGGGATCTGAACGCGGAAGATTACAGGCTGCTGGCCGGAGCGCTGGACGGATTCGTATCCCGGATCGCACCGGTACTGCCACGGCTGCGGCAGCAGCTGGTGCATAACGACCTCAATCCGAATAATGTCATGGTTGATCCATCCGACCATGCCCGCGTGGCCGGTATTCTTGATTTCGGTGACATGACCCAGACGGCTTTGATCAACGATGTGGCCATCGCGGCGACTTATCAGGTCGGCAGCGGCGAGGCCGCGCTCGAACCGGCCGCGGCTTTGGTGGCCGGTTATCATGCCGTCGCGCCGCTGCAGGACATCGAGCTCGACATCCTGTTTGACCTGATCGTTGCCCGCAGCGTGATGACCGTGGTGATCGGCGGCTGGCGCGCTGCCCGGTATCCGGCGAATCGCGACTACATCCTGCGCCATGCACCCGGCGCCTGGTCCAGGTTGCGGCATCTGACCCAGCGACCGGCCGAACGGGCGCGGGCAGAGCTACGCCGCGCCTGTAACATGGAATGACCGCATGGATAAGACTGAATCAGTTGCCAATCTGCTGCAGCGCCGCCAGAAGCTGCTCGGCCCGGCCTATCGTCTGTTTTACGACGAGCCGGTGCATCTCGTGCGTGGCGAAGGTGTCTGGCTGTTCGATCCGGCCGGAGAGCGTTATCTCGACGTCTACAACAATGTCGCCTCGGTCGGGCATTGCCATCCCCATGTGGTGGAAGCCATCGCCCGCCAGGCTGCGATCCTGAACACCCATACGCGGTATCTGCATGGCGCCGTGCTGGACTATGCCGAGCGGCTGCTGGCGACGTTTCCCGCAGCCATCGGCAACATCATGTTCACCTGCAGCGGCAGCGAGGCCAATGATCTGGCATTGCGCGTGGCGCGCACCTGCACCGGCGGTACCGGCGTGATCGCCACCCAGGCCGCCTATCATGGCGTCACCCAGGCGCTGGTGCCGTTGTCGCCGTCGCTGGGCCTGCTGCCGGAACCGGACTCGCCGGTGCGGCTGATCCCGCCGCCGCGCGATACGACCGCTTTCGCCGGCCATGTCGAGGCAGCGATCGAGGATATGCGCCAGCATGGCATCCGTCCGGCGGCCCTGCTGGTCGACACGATCTTTTCCAGTGATGGCGTCTTCGCCGACCCACCCGGTTTCCTGCGCGAGGCCGCAGCCGCCATCCGAGCCGCCGGCGGTTTGTTCATCGCCGACGAGGTGCAGCCCGGTTTTGGCCGCACCGGTAGTCATATGTGGGGCTTTGCCCGCCATGGCGTGGTGCCGGATCTGGTGACCATGGGCAAGCCGATGGGCAACGGCCATCCGGTAGCCGGCATGGCGGCGAAACCCGAACTGCTGGCGGAATTCGGCCGCCGCTCGCGCTACTTCAACACCTTCGGGGGCAATCCGGTTTCGGTTGCCGCTGGCATGGCCGTGCTCGATGTGATCGAGAACGAGGCCTTGCGCGAGAATGCGCGCGATACCGGTGCCTATCTGCGGGAACGGTTATTGGCATTGCAGCAGGCCTGCCCGCTGATCCACGAGGTGCGCGGCGCCGGCTTGTTCATCGGGGTCGAGCTGCGTCATGCCGATGGCCGGCCGGCCGGGGATGAGGCTCAGGGTCTGGTCAACCGGCTGCGGCAGCGGCGCGTGCTGATCAGCGCCTCCGGCCCTGATGGCAATGTGCTGAAAATCCGCCCGCCTCTGGTCTTCAGACGGGAACATGCCGACATCTTCATGGCCGCGCTGGAGCAATGTCGGCCGGGGTAAGGCCGTTATTCCTGCCTGTGGGGGCGAGTCCACGGGGGTATCCGGCAGGTCGATAACGGCGGTGCTTCCTCCCTGGCTCGTTAACCCTGTTTCTGCCTTGGAAGTGCCTGTCGCGCCAGCGTAAAATGCGGGCCTCACGGCGAGTCCCGAAAGGCTGTCATGTCCTGCCGTAACGTCATCGCGGTTCTAGTCGCCGCCGGCCTGCTGGCGGGCTGCGATACCTATTATTCTTTGCGTCGTGACATCGGCATCGATCCGGTCGACCCGCCGAGCCCGTACCAGATGCAGCAGGCGCAGCGGCCCGTGGCGAGCCAACCGGCCCAGCCTGCGGCGCCGGTGATGCCCGGTGGCGTGGCGCAGGCGAACTGGGCGGCGCAGCGCGCAGCCACGGCGGCTGCGACCAACCAGGGAAACACCACGCCGGTGGGTTATAAGGAACCGGAAAAGCCGATAGAGGCTGCTGGCGCGCCTGGGGCGGCGCCAGCGACAACCGCGGTTGCCGCATCCGGCGTCAGCAATGCCAAGACCCCGCCGGCCGCCATGCGGATGGCGCCGCCGACCTCAGCCGCTCCTGCACCGGCCGCAGTGCCGGAGGCCACGCCCGGCCTGCCGGCCGGCTACAGCCCGTCGCCATCCGTGGTCGACAATCCGGCCCAGGCGCAGGAGCAGCAGAAAATGGCTGCCGCCACCGGGGCCCGGCCTATGCCGCCGGAGTCGGCAAAAATGGGGCCCGAACCGCCGAAGATGGCCGGCAGCATGAAGCAGCCAGGCAACGCCACCGGCGGCACATGGCGTGTGCATCTGGCTTCGCATCGCACGGAATCGGCGGCGATCAACGAATGGCAGGAACTGCTGAAAGCCAATCCGCAGCTTTATGGCCAGTATGATCCGCTGGTTTCCTGGGTTGAGTTGCAGGGCCGGGGTTCTTTCGCGCGACTGGAATTGGTTGGCTTCACCGACCGTAAGGCGGCGGAAACAGCCTGCGGCAAACTGCGCGCCGGCACGCGCTATTGCGCTGTGGTGGCAGAGTAGGGATAAAACGAAAAAGGCCGGGTTGAACCCCGGCCTTTCGCATTCTGGAATTTTGAACTGTATCAGGCAGCGGCATCCGCGGCGCGTGAAGCGCGCTTGCGGTCGTTGGGATCGAGCAGTTTCTTGCGGATGCGGATCGACTTCGGCGTCACTTCCACCAGCTCGTCGTCGCCGATGTAGCTGATCGCCTGTTCCAGCGTCATCTTGCGCGGCGGGGTAAGGCGCACGGCCTCGTCCTTGCCCGAGGCGCGCATGTTGGTCAGCTGCTTGGCCTTCATCGGGTTGACTTCAAGGTCGTTGTCACGGCTGTTCTCGCCGATGATCATGCCCTCATACACAGGCGTGCCCGGATCGACGAACAGCACGCCGCGCTCCTCGATATACCACAGCGCATAGGCCACGGTTTCGCCGGTGCCATTGGCGATCAGCACGCCATTGCGGCGGCCCGGGATCGGGCCGCGATGCGGACCATAACCATGGAACAGCTTGTTCATGATGCCGGTGCCGCGCGTATCGGTGAGGAACTCGCCATGATAGCCGATCAGGCCGCGCGAAGGGGCATGGAAGGTGATGCGGGTCTTGCCGCCGCCCGAGGGGCGCATGTCGCGCAGCTCGGCCTTGCGCAGGCTCATCTTCTCGACCACCACGCCGGTATAGGCGTCGTCGACATCGACATGCACTTCCTCGATCGGCTCAAGCAGCTGGCCGTTCTCGTCCTTCTGGAACAGCACGCGCGGACGGCTGATCGAAAGCTCGAAGCCCTCGCGGCGCATTACTTCGACCAGCACGCCGAGCTGCAGCTCGCCGCGGCCGGCCACCTGGAAGGCGTCCTTCTCGTCGGTCTCGGTCACGCGGATCGCCACGTTGCCCTCTGCCTCGCGCAGCAGGCGCTCGCGGATCACGCGGCTCTGCACCTTGCTGCCTTCCTTGCCGGCGAACGGCGAGTTGTTGACCGAGAAGGTCATTGCCAGCGTCGGCGGATCGATCGGATTGGCCGGCACTGGCTCGGTGACGGCGGGTTCGCAGATGGTGTCAGCCACGGTGGTGGTGGTCAGGCCGGCAATGGCGACGATGTCGCCGGCATCGGCTTCCTCCACCGGCACGCGCTCGATGCCGCGGAAGGCCAGCAGCTTGGTGACGCGGCCAGTCTCGATTTCGGTGCCATCGGCGCGCAGCGAATGGATCGGCGAGTTGACCTTCAGCTTACCGGAATAGATGCGGCCGGTGAGGATACGGCCGAGGAAGTTATCGGCTTCCAGCGTGGTGACCAGCATCTTGAACGGCGCATTTAGCTCCACCTTCGGCGCCGGCACATGGCGCACGACGAGGTCAAACAGCGGGGCGAGGTCCTTGCGCGGGCCTTCCAGGCTGTCATCGGCCCAGCCGCTGCGGCCGGACGCGAACATGCAGGGGAAATCAAGCTGCTCCTCCGAGGCGTCCAGCGCGGCGAAGAGGTCGAAGACCTCGGAGTGCACTTCCACCGGACGGGCGTCCTGGCGGTCGACCTTGTTGATGACCACGATGGGGCGCATCCCTAAGCCGAGCGCCTTGCCCAGCACGAATTTGGTCTGCGGCAGCGGGCCTTCGGCGGCATCGACCAGCAGCACCACACCATCGACCATCGACAGGATGCGCTCGACCTCGCCGCCGAAATCGGCGTGACCGGGGGTGTCGACGATGTTGACGCGGGTGCCATGCCACTCGACCGAGGTGCACTTGGCGAGGATGGTGATGCCGCGCTCGCGCTCCAGGTCGTTGGAATCCATCACGCGCTCGGCGACCTGCTGGTTCTCACGAAACGAGCCGGACTGACGCAGCAAGGCGTCGACGAGTGTGGTCTTGCCATGGTCGACGTGGGCGATGATGGCGATATTGCGGATGTCCATGCGGCTTACACAAAAGGCCCGGTCCATCCTGGGGGCAGGCGGCCGGGCGCGATTCCTTTAGATCGGCTAGGGTTGGGCGGGTATATACGGTGCGCGACCGATTGTTACAAGGACAGATTTGTTGCGCCGCGGTGACGGCGGCGCAAGGCTGCCATGCCGGCATTGCGCCAGGTAATTAACCTCGCCGAATCCGTAGCTTAGCTGGGGCAGGGGCGGCGGGCGCCCCTTCGGCCACGGTTTTCTCTGCTTCGGCCGCCAGCCAGGCCACGAAGGCCCGTACCCGCAGATCGCCCGACAGCGCCGCTGGCCAGCGCACCAGATGCACCTTGCTGCAGGGCATACCCCAGCCGGGCCCTAGCGGCCTGACCAGACGGCCGTCCTTCAACGCATCATCGACCAGCAGGGATCTGGCCAGCACCACGCCGCCGCCCTCGATGGCGGCGCTGATGGCCGTGCCGATATCGACGAACCGCAGGCTGGTTTTCGGTTTGCCGGCAATGCCGAGCCGTTTGAACCAGGTGCTCCATTCCCATTCCGGAGTGTTGCCCTCCTCGGTGCCCTTGTAGAGCAGGGGGAGGGTCGCGAGTTGCGCCGGATCGCGCAGCGGCTTCCTGAGCACCGAGGGTGCGCAGACCGGGAAAACCTGCTCGCGGAACAGCAGGCGCTGGGTGCTGGTGTTGCGAGCCTCCTCGGGCCTGACCCACAGCACGCTCAGATCGCAATCGCCGCTGCGCGCCTTCATCTGCGCTTGGGTGGTGGCGATGACCAGTTCGATCTCGATGCCGGGATGCCGCCGTGCGAAAGCCGGCAGGCGGCGCACCAGCCAGTGCTGCGTCAGCGCCGCGCCGATGCTGACGCGCAGGCGGCCCGGTGTTGTCGCCGCGCGGCAACGTTCGCGCAGGCCGGCCATGCTGTCGAACACATCGCCCAGCCCTTCAGCCAAAGCCGCGCCTGCCGGGGTCGGGAACAGGCCTGCACGACGCCGCAGCAGCAAAGATGTGCCGATGAAGGCTTCCAGACGGCGCAGGCGATGGCTCACCGCACTCTGGGTGATGCCCAGCTCACTGGCCGCCGCGGTCATGCTGCCATGGCGCAGCACGGCATCGAAGGCCACGAGGGAGTCGAAGGGCGGCAGGGAGCGCATGCCCGTATTATGAATTAGATTCATGATACTGTGAAGCGATGTCGTTGGCCCGGCGCACGGCGGCATGCGATGCAGTGCCATGTCCGATCTCGCGCAACCGATGCCACGCTTCGGCCTCAATCATCCCATGGCCGTGGCTTGGGTGCTGGCACTGTCGGTCAGCCTGGCCAACTTCGATGTCACCGTCGTCGCCGTGGTGTTGCCGGTCATACGTGACGAACTGGGCTTCTCGATCGGCGCCACTGCCTGGGTTATGGACGCCTACAGCCTGGCCTTTGCCGGCTCTTTGTTCGCCGCCGGCGCGCTGGCCGACCGGTTCGGCCGCCGTCGCATGCTGCTGCTGGGCAATGCCGGCTTCGCGATGGCGTCGCTGCTCTGCGGCCTGACCTGGGACGGGCCGTCGCTGTGGTTTGCCCGCGCACTGCAGGGCCTGTGCGCCGCCTTCTATATCACCGGCGGCCTGGCTGCGATCTCGCTGGCCTATCCGATATCGAACGCGGCAAATCGCGCCCGGGCCTTCGGCATCATCGGCGTTACCAGCGGCGCGGCGATGGCGCTGGGCCCCACGCTGGGCGGCTTTGTCGCCGCCGGCTTGGGCTGGCGCTGGATATTCCTGATCAATCTGCCGGTTTGCGCGATCTGCGCCTGGGCGGTTCGTCGCGTGATTGCAGAATCGCGCGATGAAGAGGGGCGGGCGCTTGATATTACCGGCGTGGCTCTGCTGACGCTGGCCATCGCCCTGCCGGTACAGGCGCTGCTGCACAGCGACGGTGCGCCGGTCTGGCGCTGGTTGGCTACGGGAGCGGGTGTGCTGCTCGGGATCGTGCTGGTGTGGCAACAGAAGCGCCGTGCGAAACCGATGCTCGACCCGATGCTGTTCCGGCGGCGCGAGGCCATTGGTATCGGCTGCCTGCTGCTGTCACTGTCGGCCGGCTATTGGGCCACGCTGATCTATCTGCCGCTATATCTGCTGGCGGCTTTCGGCCTCGATGTCGAACAGGGCGGGTTGGCGATGCTGGCCGCCACGTTACCGATGCTGGCGCTGCCGCCGGTCGGCGTCTGGTTGACCCAGCGTTATGGCTGGCAGGCGACGTTCACCGGCGGCATGCTGCTGCTCACGGCCGGGCTGGCACTGCTGGCCTATGCCGCTTTCACGGCCGCATCGCTCTGGTTCGTGCTGGGCGCCATGCTGCTGCTGGCGAGCGGGGCGGGGATCAGCAATTCGCAGGTCTCGGGCGCGCTGGTGGCGCTGGCGCCGCCGGATCGCGCCGGCATGGCGTCTGCCATGGCAACGACATTGCGGCAGGCTGGCTTTGCCATCGGCATCGCTCTGCTTGGCGCAGTTTCCGGCGGCGTGGATTATGCCGCTGCCTTTGGCGTGGCGGCGTTTGCCGCCGCCATTGGTGCAGCGGCTGCTGCGCTGACGCTGAAGAGAATTCTGATCTAGACAGCTCAGACCAGCATGTCGGCGATGCCGCCGGCGCTCTTGCCGGTGCCCTGTTTGACGGCTTCCTCGATCTGCTCGCGGATCTCTTCCTCGATCTTCTTGCGCAGCTTTTCGTCGAGCTGGGCGAGGCCCTCTTCAGTCAGGCCGTTTTCTTCCAGGTATTTCGCCCGGATGCGCTCGGGGATTGACATCTTGGCGTAATCCAGGAAGTCCTGGGCGGCATCGGGTTTTTCGGGCCGCGCGGTTGCCGCTACGGCGGCGGCGGTCTGGGCCGCGGAAGACGACTGCGTTGCCTGCGCCTCATCGACTGGGCCAGTTGCCGTGGTCAGCCAGGCCGGGCGGGTCTGCGGATCACTGCCCTTCGCTTCTTCCTTCTTCGCCCTTGCGAGCTTCAGGAAGCTTTCCATCGTCTCGCTGTCGAAGCTGAGCTGCTGCAGGCGACTGCTGCCACCGCGGATATCGGAAACCGACATGCTGTCCTCCACTTGCTTTGTGGGCACAGGAAGCAATGTGCATGCCAAAGGTTGCAGGGTGGTCGCGTGTCAGGATATTGCGGAAATCGGCATAATCACAATGTTGCGGAGTTTGGTAAACGGCAGTTAAGCGGAATTTTCTGCCGCCTGGGCACGATGATGCGGTGTGATTTGCCGGGTGCCTCTGTCTGCTCAGCGGTCGACATGCCCTAGGTCGCGGCCTGGATCGAGACGATCGCGCAGAAGCTTTTTGAGCGTCTTCACATCAGGAAAGCCGCCGTCGCGTTTGCGTTCCCAGATCGTGACATTGTCATAACAGATTTCGAAGATGCCGCCGGTGCCAGGCACCAGGGCCACCTCGGCCAACTCATCAGAAAAGGTGGAAAGCAGTTCCTGCGCCATCCAGGCGGCGCGCAGCAGCCAGTGGCATTGCGTGCAATAGGTGATGGTGATGCGGGGTCTGGTGCTGGCAGTCGGATCGGTCATGCCGGCATGCTAGCCTGGAATATGTTCGCTGCGCAGCCCTTCCAGCATGCCTGGCGTGTCGACCGTGCCACTGACTGCATCGCCCCAGATGATGTCGAAACCGGCCGCAATGCCGGTACGCAGATAATCGCGGTTGTTGATATTGGCCAGGATCGCGATGTTGCGATGCAGGTGGATACGCTTGGCGAACGTGCCAAGGTCAGCCTGCAGTTTCATCGTGTCGGACTGGTCGGCCGGTATTTCGGTGCTCAGGCCATAGCAGCCGGCGGTGGCGAAGGTGTCGACCAGCCGGGGGTCGGGCTGCATATGCGCTACCTGCAGGGACGATAATGGCCGCAGATAGGAAATCAGCTCCGCCAGCCGGCTGGCCGGCATGCCGGTCGGCAAATTGGTGATGGCAAAGGCGATATAGGTGCGGATGCCATCAGGAAGATCGCGCAGGCGGCTGAAATACTGCTCGCGCAGGCGGCTGATACTCATGGTGTCGTAGCTGATCGGCACCACCAGCTTGGTCTGCAGGCCTGCCGCCATCATGCGATGCAGGCCAAGCAAGGCCGCCCCAAGGGTGAAACGATCGAGTGCCGGCAACAGGTCCTCCGGCTTGTCGAGCATCGGATCGTCGTCCACCAGCACCATGCGGCCGGTACGCTTGTTGATGACATTGGTGAGGAAGGAGGTGAAAGCGCGGCGCCGCGTGTTGAACATCGGCCGGAAGCTGGCACTGCAATGTTTGAGGTATTCCTCAACGGTGGTGCGCTGGAACAACGCGCTGAAATCCTGCTCCAACTCGGGGATGTAGGACAGTTCCGTTGTATCCGCCATTGATCCGGCGACCTGTCTGGCGGAATCGGATTCATACCAGCCGTCCTCGGCGGCGGTGCGAACATGGTGGATCAGTTCGTCGAGTGAATTGATTTTTTCCAGTACGAATTGCCGGTCGATCTCGGCGACCTGGGATACCACGGTGATGTCCTGGCCTTCGCCGACGATCAGCTTCTCGATCTCCCCGGCGATCATGCGTGCCTTGAACTCGGCCTCGCGGCGGCGCAGGCGAGTGAACAGGATCAGGAAATTTTCATCGTCCACCTTGTAATAAGCATCGGTGACATCAAGGCGGTGGCGGAAAATTCCTTCGATCAGGTGAAAAATCCGCGCGCTTTGCTGTTCCCAGTGGTCACCCAGGACGGTACGGATATCGGCCAGACCGATTAACTGCAGGGAACCGGCCGTCAGTTTACTGGAAGGAATACTCAGGCTGTGCTGACCCGCCGTGGCAGCCGGGGCAGGGGTGGCGGCACCGATTTCGCGCCGCCGGGGCGCTGGGCCCGACGGCGCATCGTTGCCGCCAAGCAGATGCCCCAGTTTCTGAAGTAGGGAACTACGCGTGCTGTCCATCGGTGATGTTGCGTGTGTCTTTTTTCTACCCAGACAAGATCTGACTTCAGAGCTAGAGAAAGGAAAAATAGTGCAGTGCTGATTTGCTAAATAAGTCTGCGCCTTCTCTGGCAGCGAGTCGATCATATAAAATAATAAGTATTTTCAATGGATTATTTCGTATTTTGGCGCGATATGCGACTTCGCGTGACAAGAGGGGTTTGACATTGGGGGAAATCAGGGCATTTATTATGATCATCATCATATAGGCTTTTCCATGGCCCAGCCTTCTCCTGCCGCCGCTCTGCCATCGCGCCGCCAGGCCACGCGCGAGAGAATCCTGCATTCGGCGGCCCGATCTATCAGGACGCGTGGTCCTGCCGGCGTGGGGGTGCTGGAGATCATGCATGAGGCCGGCCTGACGCATGGTGGCTTCTATGCCCATTTCAGATCGAAGGACGACCTGGTGGCGGCTGCCATCACCGCCATGTTCGAGGAAGGACGCAATCGCTTCTTCGCCCGTACCGCCGGCAAGCAGGGTATCGAAGCATTGCGCGCCTGGGTCGACGCCTATGTCTCGCCATCGCATCGTGACAATCCCGGCGGCGGCTGCGCGCTGGCCGCACTGACCAGCGATGCTGCCCGCCTCGAAGCACCAGCGCGTGCCGCCTTCGATGACGGCCTGCGCGGCATCGTCGCGCGGTTTGTCTCGTATCTTCCCGTGCATGATGGCTTCGATGCCGAAGGCTTTGCCATGGCAATGCTGTCCGAGATGGCGGGGGCCGTGGCGCTGGCTCGCGCCACCACCGATCCTGCCCTGTCCGACCGCGTCCTCGACTCCGCCCGCGCCAGTCTGCAGGCCCGGCTGGCGCAGGCGGCGCCATGAACGATCAGAGCCTTAAAGCCGCGGTGCCGCGACCATTCGCACAACCTGCGCCCCGGCCGGCGCAGGAAAAGCTGCTGATCGCAGCAATCCTGCCGACCCTCCTGCGGCTCACTCTGCCCAATACGGTGGCGATGACAGCAACCGCGCTGGCGGCGATCGCCGAGACTGCCTATGTCGGCCTGCTCGGCGTCGAGCCGCTGGCGGCGATGGCGCTGGCTTTTCCGATGATCATGCTGATGCAGATGATGTCGGCCGGCGCGATGGGTGGCGGCGTCTCGTCGGCGATTGCACGCGCCCTCGGCGGCGGCGACCGCGCGCGGGCCAATATGCTGGCCCTGCACGCCGTGGTGATCGCACTTTGTGCCGGACTGGGTTTTACGGTTTTCTTCTGGCTGCTGGGCCCGCCGATCTACCGCCTGCTCGGCGGCCACGACGGCACGCTGCAGCAGACCGTATTGTATTCCAACACGGTGTTCGCCGGCGCCATGTCGGTCTGGCTGTTCAACACGCTGTCGTCGGTGCTGCGCGGCACCGGCAACATGGCGGTGCCATCCGTGCTTGGCTTGGCAGTGGCCGTGCTGCAGATTGTGATCGGGGGCGCGCTTGGGCTGGGTTTCGGGCCACTGCCGCGGCTCGGCATGCTCGGCGTCGGACTGGGGCAGGTGGTCGCCTTCAGCCTCGGCACGCTGTATCTGGCCTGGCATTTGCTGGCGGGCCACGCACGGCTGCGCCTGGTGCCACGCGCCTTTGTGGCCCATGGCGAGATGTTTGCCGATATCCTGAAAGTTGGCGCCATGGCCTGCCTGTCATCGCTGCAGACCGTGCTGACCATCCTGATCTTCACCGGATTGGTGGCGCGTTTCGGTATTGTCGCGCTGGCGGGCTATGGCATTGGTGCGCGGCTGGAATTCCTGCTGATCCCGATTGCCTTCTCGGTCGGCGTCGCCAGCGTGCCGATGGTGGGTATGGCGATCGGCGCACGAAATGTGGCGCGCGCCCGTCATGTCGCCTGGACGGCAGGCAGCCTGGCTTTCGGCGCACTCAGCATCATTGGCCTGGTGGTGATCGTGGTGCCGGATGCCTGGTCCGGATTGTTCACGCAGGATGAAGCGGTGATCGCGGCGGCGCGGCAGTACCTCACGGCCGCCGGCGCCGGTTTTCCCTTCTTTGGCCTTGGCCTGTGCCTGTATTTTGCCTCGCAGGGCGCCGGCAGGCTGGTCGGCCCGGTACTTGCCGGTACGTTGCGGCTGGTGCTGGTTGGCATAGGCGGCTGGCTGCTGACAGTGAATGGCGCGCCGGCCTGGACGCTGTTCGCTCTGGCCGGCGCGGCCATGGTGCTCTATGGGCTGGCGACGCTGGCGGCGGTGCGCTTCACGCGCTGGTAGGCCGCGACCTACAAATTCCTGCGCTCAGAGCGGGACAGCGCCCTCGTAGTAAAAAGCCGAGATGATGCGGTCGATGGTGATGCCGTCATCGGCCAGCGGACAATGGACATATTCCAGATCGGCGTAATCATGCCGGAACTTCATGCGCGGCGGGCCGTGCCAGTAATATGTGACGCCGGTTGACAAGACTTGCTGGCGCACGTCGAGGATCACGCCGGCATCCCGGCCCGACAAGCGGGTGTTGGTGGCCACGATCTCGTCGATATAACGATTCATCATCGGCGACGGCGCGGCATCCAGTACCGCTTCGCCGGCAACTCGCACGAAGAACCGCGCCGGCTGCGGAGCAGGTTTCCGTTCGACCTCGACCAGAACGATGTTGGCCAGCAGATGCGGCAGGGCCGCCATGTCGAAATCGCGCCGCGCCGGCAGATGGCCAGGCGGATGAATCTGCCGCATGTAGCGCAGGAAATCGCGCACCACACTGCTTTGCGATTTACCCAGGATGGCGTCTATGGCGACGATATTTGGGTGGGAAGGCATGCCGGAGTATGACCGCGCGGCTGATCGGTAATCAATGCGCTGGCCTGGATCAGGGCTCGGAATCGAAGCCGTGGTAATGAAATACCGATACGATCTGGTCGACGGTGACGCCGTCTTCGGCCAGCGGGCAGTGAACATACTCGATGTCGGCGAAATCGAGAGCGAAACGCATCCGCGGCGCGCCGCAGTAATGCGCCACAAGACCGCTTTTCGCCACGGCTGCGCGCGTCAGGATCGAGTATGGCCTGCCGGGCTCATCCTCCTCGGCAATGTCTTCGAGGCGGCGGCCCTGCAGCGGCATTCGGAAGGCGCGGACGATTTCCTCGCCGGCCACCTTGATGCGGAAACCGGGCCGGTCGCCATGCACGACTTCGACCAGGATCAGATGCGGCAGCAGGCGCGGCACGGCCATCGGGTCGAAATCCCGGCGCGATGGCAAGCGGTCGGCCGGATGGATGCCGCGGTAATAGGCGAGAAAGTCAGCGATCTTTTCATCGCGCGCGACATGCAGCACGCGCGCGATGGTGACAAGATTGGGATGCGGTGTGGGACTCGGCTTACGCAAGGCAGAAGCGTGGGACACGGCGGCAGCCTTTCGGTGGCAAAAGTGGCGGCTGGCGTAGCAACTATTGCTGCGCTGCACCATTGCCATCCATGCAGGGCTGCCTTGCCGTGCTCGCCGTCACAATCCCGTAGTCAGGCAGAGTTTTTCCTGATTATCCGGCACTAGACCGGCAAAGCCGCGCCACCCTGTTTTACCCGCTCCAGCAGCCGGGCCATGAAAGCCTCGCATAACGCGATTTGCTCCAGGGCAATGAACTCGTCGGGCTTGTGCGCTTGTTCAATCGAGCCGGGGCCGCACACGATGGTAGGAATGCCAAGTTCGGAGAACAGGCCGGCCTCGGTGCCGAAAGCAACCTTCTGCACCCGGTTGGCGCCGGTCAGCGCCTTGGCGAGTTCGACCACGCCGGCGCGGTCATCGGTGGCAAGACCCGGGAATTCGGAAATCTGTGTGAAGGTGAAGCCGCAATTCGGATCAATCGCCTTCAGCTCAGGCTCCAGCTTGTTCTTGGCATAGGCCACCACTTCGGCGTAGAGGGCGTCCACATCATCCTGCGGCAGATAGCGGATCTCCCACAGGAAGCTGCAATCCTTCGGCACGATGTTGAGCGCGGTGCCACCGTTGACCGTTCCGGTATGCAGCGAGGTATAGGGCGGGGCGAATTCGCCATCGAACGGCCCCTCGGCGCGTTTCTTGCGCGCCAGGCTTTTGATGAAGGCGATCAGTTCGGCGGCCGCTTCCACCGCATTGGCACCCAGATGGGTGAGCGAGGAATGGCATTCAAAGCCACGCACATCGACGCGCCAGCTTTTCTTGCCCTTGTGCTGGGCGATCACCTGCATCTCGGTCGGCTCGCCAACGATGCAGGCCTTGGGTTTTACCGGCATGTCCTTCAGCACTTCAATCAGCTTCTTGGCGCCCAGGCAGCCGACTTCTTCGTCATAGGTGAAGGCATAGTGGATTGGCGTCTCCAGTTTCTGCGCCAGGAACTTTGGTGCGTAGGAGAGCGCGACGGCGACGAAGCTTTTCATGTCGGACGTGCCGCGGCCATAAAGGCGGCCATCCTTCTCGGTCAGCGTGAAGGGATCGGTATTCCACTCCTGGCCGTCGATCGGTACGACGTCGGTATGGCCCGAGAGCACGATCCCGGGTTTGTCCTGCGGGCCGAGCGTGGCATAGAGATTGGCCTTTTTACCGCTGTCGTCATAGACCAGCGTGGATTCCACGCCGAGCGCTTCCAGATGTTCGCGAATCCAGTAGATCAGGGCCAGGTTGGAATCGCGGCTGACGGTCGGCGTCTCGATGAGCTGGCGAACCATCTCGAGGGCTTCTGCGCTGGGTTTGGTCATGGGGGAGGTACGCTTTCTTGTTTAGTGGGACTGCAGGCTTTTGATCTGGTTGTCGAGATCGTCGGCAATGAAGCCCTGCACGATCTCGTCGATCGAGGCATCCGTGGTGAACCCCATGGCAGCAGCGCGGGCCGAGCGTGTTTCACCCGGCCAGCCATCGACGATCCTCTGGATTGCGGCATCGGGTTGCCAGTGAATCGCGCCGATCCTGCGGTTGCCCCCCATACTGCGAAACTGGCTGTTGCGCTCCACGGCGGTGGCCATTTCGCCGGCGGTGACACGGATGCCGCTGAGCAGGAGCGTACGATCCTTGCCGAAGCTCTCGCCGGGCAGGTCATGGGCGCGGATGAAGGCATCCACCGTGCGGCGCGGCGACAGGCAGGCCATGGGCGAGTCCGGCCGTACTGGGCAGATCACATCCACGCCCGACAGCGGCTCACGGATGATCGAGCTGGCCCAGGTGGAGGCGGCTTTGTTCGGCTTGCCAGGCCGCACCATGATGGTGGGCAGGCGGATGGCGCGGCCATCGACAAAGCCTTTGCGGCTGTAATCGTTGATCAGTAATTCGCCGGTCAGCTTCTGCACGCCATAGGAAGTGGTGGGCCTCTGTGCCGTTTCGTCGGTTACCGTTTTGGGCAGGGCATCGCCGCCATACACGGCAACGGACGAGGCGAAGACGATGCGTGGCGTATGCGTGGTGATGGCGCGGCAGGCCTCCAGCACATGCTTGGTGCCGTCGAGATTGACACGATAGCCACCTTCAAAATCGGCTTCGGCGCCAGCCGAGACGATGGCCGCCAGATGGAAGACCGAGTGGGTGTTGTGGCCGATCAGGCGCAGTACTTCGCCGTGATCGCCAATATCACCCGCCATGGTGACGATCCGCTCGTCCTGCGGGCCGTTTGCCTCCACGGTGTCGAACAGGGTGATGCGGTGGATCGTTTCCGGTTTGCCGCTCGGGCCGATCAGGCTGCCGCGCCTGAGCAGCTCCTGCGCCAGTTTCTGACCGATGAAACCGGCACCGCCGGTGATGACGACATTGAGCATGAACGCCCCCAGTGAATCTCCGGGAAAGCGTCCACGCTAGCGATGCCGGCCGGCGGAAACAAGCCGGCCGACATGGTACGCGATGGTTCAGTCCTGTGGCGGCGGCAGGCGGTGCGGCGGCGGGCCGTCCATGTGGCGGCTGCCGGGACCGCCCATGGGGCCATCCGGCGGCGGAGGCATGGGTGGACCATGGCGCAGCAGCCTCCTGGCGAATTTCTGCCGCTCCTCCGGCGTCATCGCATCGGCGGCGGCCAGCAGGCCGGCCTGTAGGCCCTGTTGCAACTGGTCGAGCCGGCGGCGATGTTCCAGCAGCGCGGCTTCCAGTTTCGCGTGGTCATAGGGTTCGGCAGCCAGCGCTGCGCCCAGTTCGCGATTCATCTCGCGCAGGGTGAAGGCATTGCCCTTGTGCGTTTTCTCAAAGGCTTTACGGAAAGCCTTGCCAGCATCATCGGGCAGCCGGCGGGCAAACTGCTCTTCGATCTGGGCGCGATCGCGGTCCATCCAGCGGCTGTACTTGACGAAGCGCACAGCGCCCCAGCCGATGAAAGCGAGATTGATTGCCACCGAGGCGATCAGGCCGATGGCAAGCCAGCGATTGGCCCGCGATTTCGGCGCCTGGGGAGGCTGCTGTGCCGGCGGGGGAGAGACGGGAGCTTCGGACATGACGCTTATTCCTCATACACAAGCGGTGCAGTGCTAGCCAATTGCACGGCCACCAGCTCGGCTTCCTGCGTGTCGATCAGAGAGAAATTGCTGAGGCCTGCGCCAATGCCGATGAACAGGGCAAGGGCGAGCGCAGCAAGCTGCGGCATGGCGCGGCCAGCGGGAAACAGCAAGGAGAGGGCTTCGGTGATCTGTATGCGCCAGCCGGGCGCGGCGGCGGAAGCAGCAGGCATGGCTGCCATCTGGGCGAAGATGCGGGCGCGCAGGGCGTCGCTCGGTTCCAGTTCAGGCAAGGCGGCATTGAGCAAATGATTGTCGAAACGCAGGGCGGCGTGCTGCAGCTCCCGTGCATCCGGCGAAACGGCCAGCAGGGCATCGGCCGCGGCGCGTTCGCGCGCGGGCCAGAGCTGCGGGTCGGCGCCGTAGATGTCGAGCAGATCGGTGAAGCGGTCGAGGTTCATGGTCTCACTCCGAAATCAGTCTGCTGCGCCGAAGCTGGCGCCGAGATCGTCGCGCAGGCTGCGCTTGGCGCGCACCAGCAGGGATTCCAGTGCGCCGACGCTGATGCCCAGCACCTCGGCGGCGGCAATGTTGCTCTCGCCCTCCCAGAAGCAGAGCAGAATAGCGGCGCGCTGGCGTTCGGGCAGCTTCGCCAGCGCGGCGGCCACGCGGTCGCCGGTCTCGGCGGCGAGCCTGGCCTGATAGGGATTGGGCTGCGTCTCGTCGGCGGGTTCAGGCTGGTCGTCCAGCGCGGCCATGCCGGGTTTGCGTTTGCGATCGATGCACAGATTGACCACCACGCGATTCAACCAGGTCTTGAAGCTGGCGCCGCCATCGGCACGCCAGCGGCCGGCATGCTGCCAGACGCGCAGGAAAGCCTCCTGCGCCACTTCCTCGGCATCGGCGCGATCGAACAACACGCGATAGGCCATGGTGACGGCATGGCGCAGGTAACGGTCGACTAGCAGGCGATAGGCGGCGTGGTCGCCATTGGCTACCCGCAGCATCAGCGCGGCGTCGACATCCTGCACGGTCTCAGTCCGCCGCAGCGGAAAGGATAACAGGGTCGTCGGGAAGACACCCGCCAAAGCGTCTGGGCGGGGCAACGCAACAGAAGCAAACATCCGGATCATTCCTGCTCTGGCCAAAACGGGGGCCGGGATTTCTCCCATGCTCCCTATACGGGGCCGGGCCGGAAATCCTGCGCAGGTCTGCCATTTTCCCGGATCAGGCCTGGCCGGCCGCCTCCAGGGCCTTCAGTTCCTCGGTCAGGCGGGCGATTTCCTGGCCGACCGCCTTGGCCATGTCGGGCTGGTCCCAGTCGCGGTATTGGCCCTGCCGGTAGGCCAGGGCGTTG
Source organism: Ferrovibrio sp. (assembly GCF_029255545.1). GTDB lineage: Bacteria > Pseudomonadota > Alphaproteobacteria > Ferrovibrionales > Ferrovibrionaceae > Ferrovibrio. Next base: position 49,534 of record NZ_JANLJJ010000027.1, read on the forward strand.
CGGTAATACAGCCAGGCGTTGAGGCGGCAGCGCACGAAATTGTTCTGCGTCTTGATCACTTTGCCAGGGCTGCCGACCACCACCGAATTGTCCGGGATCACGGTGCCTTCCTTCAGGAAGGTGTGGCCGCCGATGATGCAGTTATTACCGATCACGCAGCCGTCCATGATGGTCGAGCCGATGCCGATCAGGCAATTGTCGCCGATGCTGCAGCCGTGGATGGTGCAGTGATGCGTCACCGAGCAATGGGCGCCGACATATGTGCCGGTCTGGCTGCCGACATGCAGCATCGAAAAGTCCTGGATATTGGTATAGGCGCCGACGACAATCTCGTAATTCTCGGCCCGCATGGCGACGTTGATCCAGACCGAACTGCCTTCCTCCAGTCGCACCTTGCCGTAAATCTGCGCGGTGTCGTGGATATAGGCCGGATTGTTCAGCACCACATCGGGGCCATGCACGGGCATCTTTGTTCCTCCATCTCTGGAGAACGACCTTAACCAAGCGCGGCGGGGGGAAAAAGGGCGGAGGGGGGCCCGTCAGATGATCCGGTCAGGCTGCCACGGCCTCGTCGGCCTCGATGGTCTTGCCGCCGGCGATTTTCCAGGCCAGCAGGCCACCATCCAGATGCAGCAGGTCAGCGACGCCCTGTTCTGCCAGACGGGCCAGCGCGATGGCCGAGCGTTTGCCGGTCAGGCATTGCAGCACGCGGCGTTTGCCCGGCGTGGCCGGAAGGGCGGTCGCATCAAGTGTGGACAATGGCAGCAGCACCGAGCCGGGAATGTATTCATCGGCATATTCGTCCGGTTCGCGTACGTCGATCAGGATCGCCTCGCCGGCAGCCAGCCAAGCCTGCACGGCTTCGGCAGCGACAGTGACGGGGGATTGAACGGTCATGTCATTCGCAGTGGGCATAGCCGCAATATATGGCTTTGAATGTGAAATGCAAATAAAATAGCTCTTTGTTGTGTAATTAAAAATATTAACATAATTTTATGTTAAATAAAAAACGGCCTCCCGGTGAGGGAGGCCGCCGGAGAATCAGCAACTTACTTGGTGGCGTCCTTCAGGTAGGCGATCAGGTCGGCCACTTCGCTTTCCTTCTTGATACCTGGGAAAACCATCTTGTTGCCCGGCACATAGCCCTTGGGATCGGCCACATAGGCGGCAATGGTCTTTTCGTCCCAAACCACGGCCTTGGCCTTCATGGCATCGGAATATTTGAAGCCGTCGACGGTGCCGGACTTACGGCCGAAAACTTTGGCCAGGCTGGGGCCGACGCCATTCTTGCCGGCCTCGAGCTGGTGGCAGGCGCGGCACTTGGCAAAGGATTTTTTGCCGGCTTCGACATCACCGGCAGCCTGGGCGGCGCCGGCGAGGCTGAACGACACCGCTAGGGCGGCAAGGGCGGAAAAAAAGACTCGCGACATCTCGTGGGGCTCCTCGCGTGATTCTGTGTTGATTCGGGGGCAAAACCTGCCTGTGCGGCCCGGATACTCCCGAAGCCGGATGGAAAATAGCATAGCGACTCGCTCGAACAACAGCGGCGCATTGCCGCATTTACCGCCGCTTAACAGCCGGCTGCTTAGTCTGCCCCGCCTGGGCAGGAAATCGCCCCAGCGTAGCGGGAGTTCGGCTGAAGATGAACATGATGGCCAATCTGGGGCGCAGCCGGTTGCAGGCGATGACGGCTGCCGGAAGCGACGTGCTGCAGATCCAGCAGGCGCTGGCGGCCCGACGCAGCAACCTGGTGGCTGAATTGTTGCGTGGCGAACCGGATTTCTTTGAGCAGCAGCATTACCCGGCCGGCGACGTGTTCGACCCCGAAACGGGCGCGCAATATTACTATCATGCACACCGCAATGACGGCCGTGAGCATGGTCATTTCCATATCTTCCAGCGGCCGCACCTGCTGCCGGAAAAATTCGAGCCGGTGCGGTACGTCAAGCCAGGCGTTGGCCGCTGCTCGCCGAAGGAAAAAATCGGGCCGCACTGGCCGCGCGGTGACCGCGCCCTGGCCCATATCATTGCCGTGGCGATGGATCATTACGGCCAGCCAATCCGGCTGTTCACCGTCAACCGCTGGGTCACCGACGAAACCTGGTATTCGGCGCGCGACGTGATCGCCATGCTGGAGCGTTTCGAGCTGCGCCATAACTGGCCGGTACCGGAAGTAAACCGGTGGCTGAGCAGCCTGCTGCGTCTGTTCCAGCCCGAGATCGTCGAACTGATCCGCCGCCGCGATGCAGCGGTGGAAGCGCGTGGCCGGGCGAATCCGCGTGGCGACGCGCTGGAAGACCGCAGCCTGGAAGTAACGGCGTCGCTGGATATCTCGGTGGAACGTCGGGTACGGCAGCTGCGCCGCTCGATGGCAGCCTGACGTTTACGGCAGGTAGCCGAGATTGCGCCACTCGGCATAGGCCTTGCGGAATCCGTAATAGGAATCCCAAACCTTGCTGAATTCTGGATTGGCGGCGCTTTCTTCTTTCACGACTTTGATCCAGGCGGTTTTCAGCGCCCCCATCACCGGCTGCGGCAGGGTATGGATCGTCACGCCGCGGGCGCGGATCTCCTGCAGCGCCTTCACCTGTTGCGCCTCGCCCTCGGCCAGGCTTTCGCGCACGGTATCGCCGCAGACGCTCAGGATCAGGCCGCGCTGCGCGTCGGTGAAGCTTTCCCATACCTTCGTGTTGAACAGCAGGGAGATAAGCGAACTCTGCTGGTGCCAGCCGGGGAAGTAGAAATGCGTGGCCGCCTTGTCGAGGCCGAAGCGCAGATCGGTGGCAGGCAGCGAGAATTCGGCGGCATCGATATTGCCGGTTTGCAGCGCATCGAAGATTTGGCCGCCGTTGAGCGGCACGACTTCGACGCCCAGCTGGCTGATCACCCGGGCACCGATGCCCATGAAGCGCATGCGCAGCCCGTTCAGATCGGCCGCCGAGGCGATCTCTCGGCGGAACCAGCCACCCGATTCCGGCGGCAGAATGGTGCAGACCACCGGCTTGATATTGAACCGGGCAAAACTCTCATCCATGAGCTGCTGGCCGCCGCCATAGGACAGCCAGGCCAGATATTCGCTGGCCGGCGGGCCGAACGGCACGGTGGAAAACAGCCAGAAGGCGGAATCACGCGCGGCGAAGAAATTGGCCGATGACCACACGGCGTCGATATCGCCTGCCGAGACCTTGTCGAACAGTTCGTCATTCGGTGCCAGCGTGTTGGGCTCGAACAGCTTGAACTCGATATTGCCATCGGAGGCGGTGGCCAGCTTTTCAACCATGGCCACGGCCATGGTGCCGATCAGCGGCGCCGTCGAGGGCGCCGGACTGGCCAGCTTGATCACGCGGCGGTGGCCCGGCGCTTCGATCACCGCCATCGGCACGGCAGTCGGCTCTGGTTCCTTGATTGCGCGCGCCGTCGGCGCATCGGCGGCCCGGCGCAGCGATACGGCCCCGATACCGATCAGGATACCCAATACCAATGCCAGGCCAGCAACGGTGACCAGACGCGCCATGAATTTTGATCTCCCACCGGGCATCAGTAATACTGGGCATCAGCAATACTGCGTCGCCGGCAACTGCCGGGCGTCACCATAAGCGGCGGGCAACCCGGTCGTCCATTGGCCCGCGGCGTTTCCCACCACTCGCTTGACTCTTAGTTTCGTTTGTAACTACCTTTCCGGAAGGTAAAAAACAAAGAACAAATTCCTCGGGAGGAATTGCCGTGCGAAACAACCTTAAGGCCATGCTGGCCCGGGCCATTGTCGCGATTGCCTCGGGCGCCGCCCTGTTCGTCACCGTCCCAGCGCCGCATGTTGCAGCGCAAGACATCGAGCTCAAGCTGAGCCATTTCCTGCCGCCCGGCCACGGCATCCACCGCGACTGGCTGCTGCCCTGGGGCGAAGAGCTGGCCAAGCGCAGCAATGGCAAGGTCAAGGTGACGATCTTTCCGGCCGGTTCCGCCTTCGGCAATCCGGCCCGCCAACTGGAACAGGCGGTCAGCGGCGTGGTCGATATCGCCCATGGCCTGCGCGGCGTGCCGGCCGGCCGCTTCAACCGTATGGGCATCATCGAGTTCCCTTTCCTGGTCGAAACATCCAATGCCGCCAGCCGCACCCTGTGGGAGATGTATCCCAAGCATTTCGCTCAGGAATTCCCCGATACCGTGAAGGTGCTGGGCCTGCATGCCCATAATGCCGGCCTGATCCACACCCGCGACAAGCAGGTGAAGGGCATGGACGACCTGAAGGGCCTGCGCATCCGTTCGCCCAGCCCGCAGATCAACGCCATGCTGCAGCAGCTCGGCGCCACGCCGGTTGGCCTGCCGCCGGGCGAAGTGTACGAGAATCTGCAGCGCGGCGTGATTGATGGCGCCGTCTTTCCGTGGGATCCGATCAATTCCTTCCGTCTGTTCGAGGTGACGAAATACCACCTCGATGCGCGGTCCTACACAGCCAGTTTCTATTTCGTGATGAACAAGAGGAAGTACGACAGCCTGCCGGCCGAGGTGAAGAAGGCGATCGACGAGACCACCGGCGCGGCGTTGACCGAGAAATTCGGCGACTGGTGGAACCAGTGGGATGCGCCGGGCCTGGAAGCGGCCAACCGGAAAGGCAACGTGATGTCGTCGCTGTCGGAGGCTGAGCGCAACCGCTGGCGCGATGCCCTGAAGCCGACCACGGAAAAGCTGCTGACCGATCTGGAGGGCCAGGGGGTGAAGAATGCCCGCGAGATTTATCGCGAGATGCAGCAGCGCATTGCCAAGTATGAAGGCGGCAAGCGCTGAAGCTGTATAGGTAAACCTGCGGCCCGCCGTTCCGGATTATCCGGTTCGGCGGGCCGCACTTTTTTGCAGACGGAATGCCGGGATGATGCCGATCTATCGTGCGGCTGACTGGAGCGCGGCCTGGGCTGCACGTGTCGGGGCCTTCTGCGCTCTTCTGGCAGGCCTTGCCACCTGCGCTGATGTGGTGATTCGCCAGGCCGGCGGCCAGGGCATCCTTGGCACGGTCGATATCACCCAGTTGATGATCATGGCGACCGCTTTTCTCACCATTCCCTATGGCTTCATCTCGGACAGCCATGTGGCGGTCGATCTGGGCATCGAGCGGCTGCCATTCCGGCTGCAGGCGCTGTGCCGCATGCTGGCGGCTTTATGCGGCGCGCTGCTGATGCTGGCGATCGGCTGGTTCGGCTGGCAGCAGTTCAATACCGTGGCGCTGATGGGCGACAGGTCGCAGACCATCGCGCTGCCGATGACCTGGTACTGGTATCCCCTGCTGGGCGGCGCGGTGTTTGCCGCGCTGATGGCGCTGGTGGTCGCATTGCGCCACGCAGTTACGTTGCTGACGGGGCGCGATCCGGTGGCGGCGGCCAGGGCAGGAGAGGCGGCATGAGCCCGGCACTGGCCGGCATTCTTGGCTTCGGTGCCGTGCTGGCGCTGATGCTGCTGCGCGTCCCGGTGGCTGTCGCCATGGGACTGATCGGCGCGGCCGGCTTTCTGCTGCTGCAGGGTTGGGACGGCCTGGCCTATGTGATGGGCTCCTCGCCGTTCGAGAGCGTGTTCCCCTACAGCCTGTCGGTGGTGCCGCTGTTCGTCATGATGGGCGTGTTCGCGACCTATGCGGGCCTGTCGCGCCAGCTCTACGATGCGGCCTATGCCTTTCTCGGGCATTTCCGCGGTGGCCTGGCACTGGCCACCATCGGCGCCTGCGCCGCTTTCGGCTCGATCTGCGGTTCGGCCATTGCGACTGCGGCTACCATGTGCCGCGTCGCCTTGCCCGAAATGCGGCGTCGCGGTTACAGCGACAGCCTGGCCACCGCGACCATTGCCGCCGGCGGCACGCTGGGCATCCTGATTCCGCCTTCGATCATCCTGCTGATCTATGCCCTGCTGACGGAACAATCGCTGGGCAAGCTTTATGTCGCCGCCTTGCTGCCGGGTGTGCTGGGCACGGGGCTCTATATGCTGGCCATCGCGGCCACCGTACGCCTCAACCCGGCCAGCGGCCCGGCGGGCGAGCGCATGACCTGGCCGCAGCGCCTGCGTACTATGCGTAGCGTCTGGCCGGTCTTCCTGCTGTTCGTGCTGGTGATCGGCGGCATGTTCGCCGGCATCTTCTCGCCCAACGAGGCCGCTTCCGTGGGCGCCGTTGGCGCGCTGCTTTTCGCCCTGGCCGGCCGCACGATGGGCCTGTCGCGCTTCAAGGATTCGCTGCTGGAAACGGCCTCCACCAGCGCGATGATCTTCCTGATCCTGATCGGTGCCGGCCTGTTCAATTTCTTCCTGGAGGTGACCAGCGCCCCGCAACTGGTGGTGCAGCAGATCCAGGCGCTGAATGTCAGCCCGGCATTGTTTTTGGTGCTGCTCACGCTTTTCTACGTTGTGCTGGGTGCGCTGATGGACGACCTGGCAATGATGCTGCTGACATTGCCCTTCGTGTTCCCGGCAGTGCAGGCGCTGGGCATTGATCCGCTGTGGTTCGGCATCTACATGGTGACGATCGTCGAGATCGGCATGATCGTGCCGCCGGTGGGCATGAACCTGTTCGTCATCCAGGGCGTGGGGCAGGTGAAGCTGCCGACCGTGATCCGGGGCATCCTGCCTTTTGTGCTGGCCGATCTGGTGCGCGTCGGTCTGCTGATCGGCTTTCCGCAGATCGTACTGTGGCTGCCAAGCCTTATGGACTGATGGGCCTTATGGACTGATCAGCGCCTTTTCGGCACCACGCCGTATTCCCTGATCCAGCCCAGCGACGCCACCGTGTCTGCTTCAGGGCGATATTCGCAGCCTACCCAGCCGTCATAGCCCAGCGCATCGACCCGGTCGAAGATATAGCGATAGTCGATCTCGCCATTACCCGGCTCGCGCCGGTCGGGCGGATTGGCGATCTGGATATGGCCGACCCACGGCATCTGCCGTTCCAGCCGCCTGCTGATGTCGCCGTGGATGATCTGGGCATGATAAATGTCGAATTGCAGGCGCAGGTTCGGCGCGCCGATCTCCTCGATCACTTTTTGCGCGACATCGAAGTCGCTCAGGAAGAAGCCGGGGATGTCGCGCCGGTTGATCGGCTCGATCAGCAGCAGCAGGCCGGCGCCCGAGGCCTGCTCGGCCGCCCAGGCCAGGTTGTCCATGTAGCAGGCCTCCATGGCGCGGCGGTCGGGCCGGGCCGGCTCGACCCCGGCCACGACATGGATGCGCGGGCAGTTCAGGGCGGCGGCATAGTCGAAGGCCCGCGCCATGGCGGCGCGGAATTCCTGGCGCCGGTTGGGCAGGGAGGCCAGGCCGCGTTCGCCGGCCGTCCAGTCGCCCGGCGGGGCATTGAATAAAGCCACCTGCAGGCCGGCATCGCGCATGGCTGCCGCAATGGCTGCCGGGGCATGGTCATAGGGGAACATGAATTCGACGGCGGCAAAACCCTGGTCGGCCGCGGCCGGGAAGCGGTCGAGGAAGGGCAGGTCCTGGAACAGGAAGCTTAGGTTCGCGGCAAAGCGTGGCATGGCATCCCCCAGGGCAACAGCCTCTCGGCGGCCGGATTGTCATCCGGTCTCCGCAGAAGCATCGGTTTGCCGAGACTGTCATTTCTGCTAACTGTTGGGCAAGTCTTCTTGTTTTTCCTTCGAGGATCGATGGCCGACGGCCGGTTGCAAGCAGAACGGGATGGAACGGCATTGCGGCTGCGCCTGACTGGCGACTGGACGCTGACGCATGCCGCGGCCCTGCTGTCGCGACTGGGCGGACTGGCGACGGCCGGGCTGGCCAGTGAGCATGTCACCGGCGGCGGTCAGCGGCGGGCCGTGCTCGATACGACCGGGCTGGGCCGTCTGGATACCGCTGGCGCGATCCTGCTGGTGCGGCTGTACCGTCAGGTCGCCGATCAGGGGTTTGAGATCGACTGGCCGCAGGCACGGCGCGAACATCGCGCGCTGTTCGATTATGTCGGTGGCGCCGGCGAGGCGATCACGGTCTGGCCGCCATCGGGCAGCGGCCTGATCGGCATGATCGAATATCTCGGCTGGCTGACTATGTTCTTCGTGCGCGAGGCGCGGCGCTTTACAGCCTTCATCGGCCAGGTGACCGAAACCGCCATGCTCACCGCCCTCCGACCCGGCCGCATGCGTTTCACCTCCATGGTGCACCATATGGAGGAGACCGGGCTGAAGGCCCTGCCGATCGTCGGCCTGCTGTCTTTTCTGATCGGCATGGTGATGGCCTATCAGGGTGCCAGCCAGTTGCAGAAATTCGGCGCCGAGATTTTCGTCGTCGATCTGATCGGCATCTCGGTGCTGCGCGAACTGGGCGTGTTGCTGACCGCGATCCTGATCGCCGGCCGCTCGGGCAGCGCCTTCACCGCACAGATCGGCACCATGAAGGTGAACGAGGAAATCGCCGCCATGCGCACGCTGGGTCTCGACCCGGTGGTGGTGCTGGTGCTGCCCCGGATGTTCGCGCTGATGCTGACTCTGCCGGTGCTCACCTTCTTCGCCGACGTAATGGGCCTGTGTGGCGGCGCGCTGATGGCGTGGAACACGCTGGGCATCGACCCCTACCTGTTTTTCAGCCGGCTGCAGGAGGTGATCGTGCCGCGCACCTTTATCGTCGGCATGGTCAAGGCGCCGGTCTTCGCCGCGCTGATCGCCCTGGTTGGCTGCTACGAGGGATTGCGGGTCAAGCGCGATGCTGAAAGCGTCGGCCGGCTCACCACCCGCTCGGTGGTGCAGTCGATCTTCCTGGTCATCCTGTTCGATGCCCTGTTTTCCATCATGTTCAACATCCTCAAGGTGTAGGCATGGCGGAAAGGGAAAGGGTGATAACGGTGCGCGGCCTGACCAACCGTTTCGGCGAGCATACCGTGCACGAAAACCTCGACCTCGATGTCTGGCGCGGCGAGGTGCTCGGCGTGGTCGGCGGCTCGGGCAGCGGCAAGTCGGTCCTGCTGCGCACCATCATTGGCCTGAACCAGGCCGTGTCCGGCAGCATCGACCTGCTGGGCACCGACATGATTGACGGCGACCCTGATGCCCTGCGCGCCGTGCGCCAGCGCTTCGGCGTGCTGTTCCAGGATGGCGCGCTGTTTTCCTCGCTGACCGTGGCGCAGAACATCCAGGTGCCGCTGAAGGAATTCTACGACCTGCCCCAGGATCTGCTGGACGAGATCGCCGCCGCCAAGGTGCATATGGTGGGCCTGCCGGCGGATGCCGCCGACAAATATCCGGCCGAGCTGTCGGGCGGCATGCGCAAGCGCGCCGGCCTGGCCCGTGCCCTGGCGCTGGATCCGGAAGTGGTATTCTTCGACGAGCCGACCGCCGGCCTCGATCCGATCGGGGCGGCAGCCTTCGACCAGCTGGTGCGCGACCTGCAGCAGGCCCTGGGGCTGACCGTGTTCATGGTCACCCATGACCTCGACTCTCTCTATGCCATCTGCGACCGTATCGCCGTGCTGGCCGAGAAGAAGGTTCTGGTGACCGGGTCGATCGAGACCATGCTGCAGGAAAAGCATCCCTGGGTGATGGAATATTTCCACGGGCCGCGTGCCCGGGCTGCCGCGATCACCGCGGCGATGGACAAGAGGTGAAGCGATGGAAACGCGGGCGCATCATCTGCTGATCGGCAGCTTCATGCTGGTCTTCCTGACCGGCATCGTGATGTTCGTGCTGTGGCTGGCGAAATCCGAGGTCGACCGCGAGATCGCCCGCTACAATATCTTCTTCACCGGCTCGGTGGCCGGCCTGGGCGTGGGCGGCGACGTGCGCTTCAACGGCATCAAGGTGGGCAGCGTGTCGCAGATCACCATCGACCGCGAGAATACCAGCCGGGTGCGCGTCACCGCCGAGGTGGATGCCGATACGCCGATCCGCGCCGATTCCGAAGCCACGCTGCAGCTGCAGGGCATCACCGGCGTGTCCTTCGTGCAGATATCGCCCGGCAGCCGCGATGCGCCGATCCTGCCGGTGGTGGGTGGCCGCGATGCCAGCAAATATCCGACCATCCACTCGAAACCCTCGGCCATCGAGGCGCTGGTCGAGGCGGCGCCGGAATTGTTCACCCGGGCCGCCCAGGTGCTGAGCGACGAGAATCTGCAGAACCTGTCAGGCTTTATCGCCGATCTGCGCGTGGTATCGCAGACCTTGGCGGCGCGCCAGGAGGGTATCGGCCGCGCCATCGACAGTTTCGAGCGCACCAGCACCGACATTTCCAAGGTGGCGGCTGCCGCCGGCGACATTGCCGGCCGGCTCGACGGCCTGATCAGCGAGGCCGAGCGCACCTTCAAGTCGACCAATCGCCTGCTGGACGGCGATGCGGCCGAGGCGCTGCTCGAAGCCAAAACCTCGATGCGGCAGCTCGGCGCCACGCTGGTGACCTTGCAGGCGATTGCCGAAGAAAACCGGGCGCCGCTGCACACCCTCACCACCGATACCTTCGGCGAGTTCCGACGCTTCTTTGCCGAGGCGCGCGAGCTGGTGCTGAGCCTGTCGCGCGTGGCGCAGCGCCTGGAAGACGATCCGAGCGCGATCCTGTTTGGCAAGCGCGATGCGGAATACCGTAATGAAGGAGGAACGCGGCGATGAGCGATATCACACGACGCGGCATTCTGCTGGCTGGCGCGGCCCTGCCGCTAGGCGCCTGTGGTGGCCTGATCCCGCAGGCGCCGCCATCCAATCTCTACAACCTGTCGCCCAAGACGACATTCATCGATACCCTGCCGCGCGCCGACTGGCAGCTGGTGGTGGAGGAGCCGTTTGCGGCGGGCGGGCTGGATACCCACAAGATCGCCATCTACACCAACCCCTATGAGGTGAAGTATTACGCCGAAGCGCGCTGGGCCGAGCGGGCGCCACGCATGGTGCAGACCCTGCTGGTGGAAAGCTTCGAGAACACCGGCAAGATCGTCTCGGTCGGCCGCCATTCGGTTGGCCTGCGCTCGGATTTCAATCTGAAGGCCGAATTGCGCGAATTCCAGGCCGAGCTGAAAGAGGGCAGCAGCCTGCCGGACGCCAATGTATCATTGCAGGTGAAGCTGGTGGCGCAGCCGCGCCAGCAAATCATCGCCGCAGCGACCTTCAGCCAGCGGGTGAAGGCGAAGGATGCCTCGCTGCTGGCCGTGGTGGCGGCTTTCGATGCCGCGCTGGGCTATGTGCTGCGCGAAACCGTGCAATGGACCTTGATGACGGCGAAGAAGCCGGCAGCGTAAGGCGGCTTACAACCCGCTGCGCAGTTCGACGATCGGCTTCGACATCACCGCTTCCTGGTCCCAGGGGAACAGGATCCAGGTATCCTGGCTCACTTCGGTGATGAAGGTATCCACCATCGGGCGACCATTCGGCTTGGCATAGATGGTGGCGAAATGCGCCTTGGGCAGCAGGGCGCGCACCGCCTTGGCGGTAACGCCGGTATCGACCAGGTCGTCGACGATCAGCCAGCCCTCGCCTTCATCGGCGAGCGCAGCCTCGGCGGTTTTCAGGATATTGACCTTCGAGCCGCGCTCCAGCTCGTTATAGGTCGAGCAGGAGATCGTCTCGATCATACGCAGATTCAGCTCGCGCGCAACGATGGCGGCGGGCACCAGGCCGCCGCGGGTGATCGCAACGATGCCGCGATAGCCGCCGCGCGCCTGGGCGGCGTCCAGCAGGCGCCAGGCCAGCGCCTTGCAGTGGCGATGCAGCTCTTCCCACGAGACCGGGAAGAATTTTGTGTAGCCATGGCCTTCGGTCATGCGGAAACGCTCCCCCGTCTTACGGCGCGGTCGTGGCGCGCTGATAGGTTTCGATCGGCCCGCGCAGGCGCTCGGGGATATCGACCGATTTCATTTTTATTTCGTCGATGATGCAGGAGACATGGGTGGCGGTGAAGCAGACTTCGCCGCCGGCATTCCTGCCCTTGATGTCATAGGTCACGGTGGCGCGGCTGATCTTCTCGACCCGCAATTCGACGCGGAAGGGATCGCCGCCTTTCAGCGCGCGCTGGAAATCCAGCTTGGTGCCCACCGTGGGGGAGCCGAGGCGCAGCTTGCGGTGCAGGCTGAGGAAGTCCAGCCCGATCACCTCGCGCCAGAACGCTTCCAGCGTCTCCATCACGTAATCGAGGAACTGGGTGGTGTAGACCATGCCGGCGGGGTCGCATTCGCCCCATTGCACGATGCGGTCGACGGTGAACAGCCGGTCGGGACCATAGGCGGCGGCAATGTCGGTCCGGGCGGCGGGGATGCCGGAATCGGCGGGGATCGGATGGCTCATGGCCGCGGATCATACGGAGGGCAGCGGCGAAAAAAAAGCGCGGGCCGGGCCACGGAAGCGGGAAAAAGAAGAGGCGCCCGGCAGGAAACCGGGCGCCTTTTTAGGGGAGGGGAGGATAACGGTTACTTACGCGCGGACGTATTCGAAATCTATCGGCTGGTTGTTGATGCCGCGGGCCGGCGGGGCGACCCAGTTGGCGAACTTGCCCGGTTCGGTCACCGGCTTCATCAGGCTGATCACGTAAAGGCGATCCTCGTCGGTCGGCAGCCATTCGTGATGGCGGGCATCCCATTCGGCCTGGCCGATGATGCGGCCCTGCGGGTCGACGCGCAGTTCGGAGAACTGGCCGATCTGGCGATGGAAGGCGCGGTGCGGCAGCTTCAGCTCAAAATCGATGCCGTGGCGCTTGATGATCTGGTTCCAGCGCATCACGCCGCGCGCGCAATCGGCCACGTAATCGTCGCGCAGCCGCTCATTCAGGGCGGTCAGCGCGGCTTCTTCCTTCTCGCGGAAGCCGTCGCCATCCACTTCCAGCACCTTGTAGGCGGCATCGGTCAGCTTGTGGTCGTCGCCGATCCGGGTCTCGTCGAAGCGGCCCTTGATGCCCATGGTGTAGTAGTTGGCGGCGTTGGTGGAGATTTCCGAGCCGAACAGGTCGATCGAGACCGAGAAGTGGAAATTCAGGTATTTCTGCAATGTCGGCAGATCGATCACACCATGCTTGCGCACATCGTCGGTCTTGAAGTCGCGCATGACTTCGCAGGTGCGCTGGATCACGCGGCCGACGCCGGTCTCGCCCACGAACATGTGATGGGCTTCCTCGGTCAGCATGAAGCGGCAGGACCGCGCCAGCGGATCGAAGCCGCTTTCGGCCAGCGAAGCGAGCTGGAACTTGCCGTCGCGGTCGGTGAAGAAGGTGAACATGTAGAAGCTGAGCCAGTCCGGCGTCTTTTCGTTGAAGGCGCCAAGGATGCGCGGCTTGTCGTCGTCACCCGAGCGACGCTGCAGCAGGGCCTCGGCCTCCTCGCGGCCGTCGCGGCCGAAATAGGCGTCCAGCAGGTAGACCATGGCCCAGAGATGGCGGCCTTCCTCGACATTGACCTGGAACAGGTTGCGCAGGTCATACAGTGACGGGCAGGTCTGGCCGAGCAGGCGCTGCTGCTCCACCGAGGCCGGTTCGGTATCACCCTGGGTGACGATCAGGCGGCGCAGCACGCCGCGATATTCGCCGGGCACTTCCTGCCAGGCGGCTTCGCCCTTGTGGTCGCCGAAATTCACCTTGCGCTCGGCTTCCGGCTCGGCGAGGAAAATGCCCCAGCGGTAATCCGGCATCTTCACATAGCCGAACTGCGCCCAGCCTTCGGCATCGACGCTGACGGCGGTGCGCAGATAGGCCTCGCGGGCCTGGAAGCCGGCCGGGCCCATATCCTGCCACCAGTCGAGGAATTTCGGCTGCCATTCCTCCAGCGCGCGCTGCAGGCGGCGGTTATCGGAGAGATTGACGTTGTTGGGGATGCGCGAGTTGTAGTCGATGGCCATTTTCTGTTTTCTCCCTAGACACGTTTGCGGTCGTACGCGGCGCGCTGGCCGGTACCGTACAGCTTGAGTGCGCCCTGTTCGCCGACGGCGTTGGGGCGCTGGAAAATCCAGTTCTGCCAGGCGGTGAGCCGGCCGAAGATCTTGGTTTCCATGGTCTCGGGCCCGCCGAAGCGCAGGCTCGCCTCCATGCCGGTGAGGGCGTCGGGCGAGAAGGCGGCGCGTTCCTCGATAGCGATGCGCACCTCGTCCTCCCAGTCGATGTCGTCGGGCGTGAAGGTGACCAGCCCGGCCTCGTCGGCCGCCTGGGCATCGAGATCGTTGCCAATCAGCGTCTTGATCGCGTCCACCCGCGACGGCTCATCCAGGTTGCGGCTGGCGACGCGGCTGAGGCCGTTGGCCATCGGGTAGGGGCCGAAATTCATCGACGTCAGGCGGATGCTGGCGGGCGGGCGGTTGTCGCCCTCGAAGCGGCCATCCAGCATGTAGGAGCGGTCGGCGGCCAGCACCAGCTCCAGCAGCGTGCCGGTGAAGCAGGAGCCGGGTTCGACCAGCGCGAAGATCGAGCGCGACGAGACGTCGATGCGCTTGAGCACCCGCTTGAGGAACAGGCGGATCTCGCGCACCAGCCAATGCGCCTTGTGCTGCTCCAGCGCCGCGTCATAGGCGGCAACCAGATCGGCATCGCCATTGGTGCGGAACACCCACATGCCAATCGTGTCTTCGTTGGTGCGCAGATGCAGGATCAGATCGTCCAGCTCGCGGGCCAGCGCCAGCGACCAGAAGCCGTCGCCGGCGGCCTGGATTCCATCGGCAGAGGTCGGCGGCGGCGCCTTCGGGCCATGCACGGTGATCTCGGCGATGCCCTTGGCCCGGTCGAGCCTGGCCTCGACGTGGCTGTAGCTGATGCGCTCACCGTCGATCTTGCGCGCCAGCTTCGAAAGCGCCACGCCCTTGGCATTGGCCGGACGGTCGGATTTGGCAGCGAAGGCTTCGGCGCGGGCGCGCACTTCCTCGGCCAGCTTGGTGCGCGGCACGACTTCATCGACCAGGCGCCAGTCGACGGCGCGCTTGCCCTTGATGCCTTCCTCGATGGTGCAGAAGAAATCGGCGCGGTCGCGGCGCACCATGCGCTTGTCGACCAAGCGGGTGAGGCCGCCGGTGCCCGGCAGCACGGCCAGCAGCGGCACTTCCGGCAGCGACACCGAGGTGTTGCCGTCATCGGCCATCAGGATGTAGTCGGCGGCCAGGGCCAGTTCGTAGCCGCCGCCGGCGCAGGGGCCGTTCACCGCGGCGATATAGGTCTGCTTCGATTCCGCGGTGGCCTCTTCGATGCCGTTGCGGGTCTCGTTGGTGAATTTGCAGAAATTGACCTTCCAGCCATGGGCCGACTGGTTGAGCATGCGGATATTGGCGCCGGCGCAGAAGATGCGCTCCTTGCCCGAGGTGATCACCACGGAGCGGACTTCCGGATGCTCGAAGCGCAGGCGCTGCACCGCGTCGTGCAGCTCGATATCAACGCCCAGATCGTAGGAATTCAGCTTCAGCTCATAGCCGGGGCGTAGGCCGCCGTCTTCCTTGACGTCCATCGCCAGGGTGGCGACCGGGCCGTCGATGCTGAGTTTCCAATGCTTGTACTGGCTGGGCTCGGTGCGGAAATCCACCAAAGCGGCGCCATTCTGCTGGCTGTCGGCCATTCCTGTCCTCCCTCGAACTAACATGCATTATAATACACAGTTTCGGGGCGACAAGAATTATTTTGCAGTTTTTGTGTCGCCACCTCTTATTCGGCTGCCTCGCGGGCCAGCCAGGCCGGATGGGCGCGCAAAGCGGCGGCCAGGTCGGCGGCGGCCTGCTCCAGCGTCTTGCCGGCGGTATCGAAGGCCATGTCGGCGCGGGCATACAGCGCCTCGCGCTGGGTCAGGATGCGCTTCAGGTCGGCCATGGCTTCCGATTGGCCGGCGATCGGGCGCAGGTCGCCCTGGGCGACGACACGACCCATATGCTCTTCCGGGCGCGCCTTCAGCCAGATGGTGAAGCAATTGGTCAGCAGATGGGCATAGGTGGCCGGCTCAGACGGCAGGCTGCCGCCGGTGGCGATCACTTTCGGCGCGGTATCGGCCGTTACGCGCTCCAGCGCGCGACGTTCGAAGCGGCGATAGGCGGCCTGGCCGTAGAGATCAAAAACCTCGTTCAAGGAGAGGCCCGCCTCGATTTCGATTTCCTTGGCCATCTCCACGAATTGCAGGCCAAAAGCCGCAGCCAGGCGCTGGCCCAGCGAGGTCTTGCCGGCGCCGCGCAGGCCAATCAGCGCGATATGGCGCTTGACGCTGGCGGCAATGCCGAAGCGGTCACGCACGAAAGCCTGCAATTCCTGCAACTGTTCGCCGCTCAAATCTTCGATCTGGCGCAGCAGCAGGGCCTGGTCGACGCCGAGCGGCGGGCGGTCGCCGAGGAAATCGGTGATCGGCAGGTCCATCGCGCGGGCAATCTGGCGCAGCAGCAGGATCGAGATGTTGCCGGCACCGCCTTCGAGCTGGGCGAGGTAACGTTCCGACACGCCGGAATCGCGGGCAAGGATTTTGCGGCTCATGCCGCGCCTTGCACGCGCATTGCGTACGCGCTCGCCCACAACCTGCAGGAAAGCGACGTCGTCGGGGCTGGCCTTGTCGCGGCTCTCGTTCATGCTATGCATTATAATGCAATTTTTGCTGGAGCGCCAGCAGACACTGCGTTATAGTTCGGGCCCGCTACAAAGTCAGGCAGGTTCAGGAGAGCGTAAATGCAGGTTTCCATTCTGGTCGGCACCATGACGGGCACCGCCGAGCTGGTTGCAGGTGACGTGAAGAAGGCGCTGGAAGGCAAGGGCCACAGCGTCGAGGTGCTGCTGATGGACAACCTGAAAGCCGAGGTGTTCGAGCGGCCCGGAGCCTTCCTGATCTGCACCTCCACCTATGGCCAGGGCGACGTGCCCGATAATGCCCGCGACTTTTTCGCCGATCTACAGGCCGCCAAGCCCGACCTGACCGGCAAGCTGGTCGGCGTCATCGGCCTGGGCGACAGCACCTACCAGGACACCTTCAATCATGGTGGCCAGCAATTCGAAAGCCTGCTGAAGAGCCTGAACGCCACGCTGGTCGGCGAACGCATGCAGCATAACGCCTCAAGCGGCAGCCTGCCGGAAGACGAAGCCGTGACCTGGGCTTTGGAATGGGCGGAGCAGACCGCGCCGCTGGCCAAGGCCGCATAACTGCCCGCTGACATAAAAGCGGGCGGCAAAAAACACAATTTCCCGGGAGGAAACAATGCCGCGCTTCATCGAGCTGCCGCGGCGGTATAACGCCGTGAGCCATTTCGTCGATCGTCATATCGCCGAAGGCCGCGGGGCCAAGACCGCCTTCATCGACGACAAGGGTCGCTACACCTATGCCGATCTGGCGGCGCGGGTGAACCGCGCCGGCAATCTGCTGAAAAGCCAGGGCGTGCAGCGCGAACAGCGTGTCATGCTGGCGTTGCTGGACGGCATCGATTTTCCGGCGATGTTTTTCGGCGCAATGAAGATCGGTGCCGTGCCGGTGCCGATCAACACCTTGCTCACCACGCCGGATTACGATTTCCTGCTGCGCGACAGCCGTGCCGCGGTGCTGGTGGTTTCCGATGCGCTGCTGGAAAAATTCCGCCCCATCGTTTCGGGCCAGCCCTATCTGCAGCAGGTGCTGATCTCCGGCCAGGTACCGCCGACCGTGACGCCGTTGCACAAGCTGCTGGAGGCTCAGTCCGACCAGTTGGACGCGGCCGAGACCACGCCGGACGATATCGGCTTCTGGCTTTATTCCTCGGGTTCGACTGGCGCGCCGAAGGGTGCCATGCACCTGCATGGCGATCTGGTGCATACGGCCGTGTTGTATGGCGAGGAGGTGCTGGGCATCCGCGAAGACGACGTGGTCTTTTCGGCCGCCAAGCTGTTCTTCGCCTATGGCATGGGCAACGCCATGACTTTCCCACTGCATGTCGGTGCCACGGCCGTGCTGATGGCCGAGCGGCCGACGCCGCCGGCGGTGATGAAGCGCC
>NZ_JANLJJ010000028.1 GCF_029255545.1 Ferrovibrio sp.
GCGGTAACCAGATACGGCATCTGCAGAATGGTGGCGGCGCTGACGAAGATCTCGCCGCTGCCAAAAGTGGTTACCACCGTCGTTTCGCCATCGCAGCATTCGGCCATGAGTGCAACGCGGCCGCTCAGGATCAGATGGACATATTCCGAATCATCGCCCTGCTGGGTCAGGATGGCGTTCTTGGGGTATTCGCGAACGGGGCAGTCACGCACCAGACGTTCGACGATCGCTGGGTCGAGACGCTGATAAATCTCGGTTTTTTCGAGAAGTTCCTGATCGACTGTGCGCATTGTCCACCTCCATCGGCAGGGCAGAATAGAAGTTGCGGCGGCGCCAGCATTGACCGATATCAAGCACAATCCGCAGCCCAAGCACAGCATATTTTGACAAAAATCAAGATATCGCGCTGCAAAAAAACGGGCGCGCTGATGCGCTTGATCTAACGCAATCAATTCTACGCGCAGCTTTCGCATCGTGGCGTCGCATCCCGCGGCTGCAATTCGGGGTGCAGGAGAAGAACCACGATGGCCTCTCAAGCTACCCCTGCCGCCAATCTGGGCGGCCAATCCACCGCCCTGATCATGAGCACGGTGGCATTCACCGTCTGCTTCGCCGTTTGGACGATCTTCTCGATCATCGGCATCCAAATCAAAAAAGACCTTGGACTCAATGAAACCCAGTTCGGTCTGCTGATCGGCACGCCGATCCTGACGGGTTCGCTCAGCCGTCTGCTGCTCGGCATCTGGACCGACCAATACGGCGGCCGACTGGTCTACACCGTCGTGATGGTGGCGGCCGCCACCGCCACCTGGCTGCTCACCACGGCTTATTCCTACGAAACCTTTCTGCTTGCGGCCCTTGGTGTGGGCATCGCCGGCGGCTCGTTTGCCGTTGGTGTCGCTTATGTGTCGAAATGGTATCCCAAGCAGAAGCAAGGTACCGCGCTCGGCATATTCGGCATGGGCAATGTCGGCGCTGCCGTCACCAAATTCGTGGCCCCCTTCGTGATGGTAGCCTTCGGCTGGGAAATGGTGGCCAAGGTCTGGGCTGTGGCACTGTTGGTGATGGCAGTGCTGTTCCTGCTGGTGACCAAGGATGATCCCGCCCTGGCTGAGCGCAAGCGCACGGGCGCCAAGCCCGAGCCGTTGCTGGCCCAGCTTGCGCCGCTGAAGAACCTGCAGGTCTGGCGCTTTTCGCTCTATTACTTCTTCGTCTTCGGCGCCTTTGTCGCGCTCGCCCTGTGGTTGCCGCGCTACTACATGGGCGTCTACGGCCTCGACGTCAAAGCGGCAGGCATGTTGGGTGCTGCCTACTCGATCCCGGCCAGTCTGTTCCGCGCCTATGGTGGCGTGTTGTCCGACAAATACGGTGCCCGCCGGGTGATGTACTGGACCTTCATCGTCTCGGTGATCTGTACCTTCCTGCTGTCCTACCCGGCCACCGATTATACGGTGCATGGCATCAAGGGCCCGATCACCTTCACAATCGCCATCGGCTTCATCCCGTTCACCCTGATCGCCTTCGTGCTCGGCTTTTTCATGTCGCTGGGCAAGGCCGCCGTCTACAAGCACATCCCAGTCTATTACCCCAACCATGTGGGTGCAGTGGGTGGCGTGGTCGGCCTGATTGGTGGTTTGGGCGGCTTCATCCTGCCCATCGCCTTCGGCGCGCTGAACGACATCGTCGGCGTATGGACCAGCTGCTTCATGCTGCTGTTCGTCCTGGTCGCCACGGCGCTCACCTGGATGCATTTCGCGATCATCCGCATGGAACGTCGCAAGCATCCGGCCCTGCGTGGTCCGCAGGATCTGCCCGAACTCGCGGAAGGCGGTGCGCCGGCTTCCGTATCGGGCAAGCCGCAGACTGCGTCTGCCAGCGTTCGGCCCAAGGAGGCCTGAGCCATGACCATCTCAAACGAAAACACCCAAGCCCGCAGCCGCCACTGGCTGAGTCGCTGGGAGCCTGAGAACCCGCAATTCTGGGAAACCACCGGCAAGGCGATCGCCTGGCGTACCCTGATCATCACCACGGCCAACCTGACCATGGCCTTCATCGTCTGGTTCATGGTGAGTGCCTTGGTGGTGCGCCTGCCTGGTGCGGGCTTCAAGCTGGCGCCGAGCGAGTTGTTCTGGTTGACTGCCATGCCCGGCTTGGCCGGTGGCTCACTGCGTATCATCCACACGTTCCTGGTGCCGCTTTATGGCACGCGCAACGTAGTGGCGATCTCCACGCTCAGCCTGCTGATCCCGGCGGTCGGCTGGTTTTACGCGGTGCAGGATGCGACCACGCCATACTGGGTGCTGCTGACGCTGTCGTTCCTGGCCGGCTTGGGCGGCGCCAATTTCTCCTCCTTCATGCCGAGCACCAGCCTGTTTTTCCCCAAGCGCCTGCAGGGGACGGCGCTGGCCATCCAGGCCGGCATCGGCAATTTCGGCGTCAGCATCGTACAGTTCGTGACGCCCTGGATTATCGGCGTGGCGATATTCGGCAGCCTGTCTGGCGATCCGCTGGATTTCAGCCGTGGCGGCGTACACAGCAAAATCTGGCTGCAGAATGCCGCGCTGGTTTATGTGCCGTTGATTGCGCTGTTCGGCATCCTGGCCTGGTTCATGCTGCGCAGCGTGCCGGTGCGGGCCAATTTTCGTGACCAGCTCGACATCTTCAAGCTGAAGCATGGTTTCTTCATGACTATGCTTTACGTCATGACCTTTGGCTCGTTCTCAGGCTTCTCGGCGACCTTCCCGCTGCTGATCCGTCAGACTTATACGGGCTTTCCGAATGGCCCTGACCCGCTGGCCTATGCCTTCATCGGCCCGCTGATCGGTTCGATCATGCGTGTCATCGCCGGCCCGCTGTCGGATCGTTTCGGCGGTGCCATCGTCACGCAATGGTCTGGCATTGGCCTGATCGTCTGCGCCATTGGCGTGTCTTTCTACACATCGCCGACCTCGCTGGCCGAATTCCCCTATTTCCTCGCTTTCATGCTTGGCTTGTTCTTCTTTTCAGGGATAGGCAACGCCTCGACCTTCAAGCAGATGCCGATGCTGTTCGAGCCGCGGCAGGCTGCCGGCGTGATCGGGTGGACCAGCGCGATCGCGGCCTATGGGCCGTTCGCCGCCGGCTTGATGCTCGGCTATTCGATCAGCCTGTTCGGTTCGCCGAATGCCTTCTTCTACTGGGCCGCTTTCTATTACGCGGTCAATGTTGTCATCAACTGGTGGTATTACGCCCGCAAGGGCGCCGAGCGTCCGTGCTGACGCGAGCCAATGGAGCCCCAACCATGAGCCGCTTTCTCGACCGTCTCACCTATTTCCGCAAACAGGTAGGCGAGTTTTCCAACGGGCACGGACTGGTCACCACGGAAGACCGCGCCTGGGAAGATGCCTACCGCAACCGCTGGGCCCATGACCGCATCGTGCGGTCCACCCATGGTGCCAACTGCACGGGTTCATGCTCGTGGAAGATCTATGTGAAGGGCGGCATCGTCACCTGGGAAACCCAGCAGACCGATTATCCGCGCACGCGACCAGACCTGCCAAACCATGAGCCGCGCGGCTGCTCGCGCGGCGCCAGCTATTCCTGGTACCTCTACAGCGCCAACCGCGTGAAATATCCGATGATCCGCGGCCGGCTGATGCGGCTGTGGCGCTCGGCGAAGCAGACCCACCGTGATCCGGTGGCGGCCTGGCAGTCCATCGTCGAAGACAAGGTCAAGGCGAAAGAATACAAGTCGGCCCGCGGCATGGGCGGTTTCGTCCGTGCCACCTGGGACGAAGTGAACGAGATCATCGCCGCCTCGAATGCCTATACGATCAAGGCCTTTGGACCGGATCGTATCATCGGCTTCTCGCCGATCCCGGCCATGTCGATGGTGTCCTATGCGGCCGGCAGCCGATATCTGTCGCTGATCGGCGGCGTCTGCATGAGCTTCTACGACTGGTATTGCGACCTGCCGCCCAGCTCGCCGCAGACCTGGGGCGAGCAGACCGACGTGCCGGAATCGGCCGACTGGTACAATTCCACCTTCCTGATGCTGTGGGGCTCGAACGTGCCGCAGACGCGCACACCGGACGCCCATTTCATGACCGAGGTGCGCTACAAGGGCGCCAAGGTCGCGGTGGTGACGCCGGATTATTCGGAAGCGTCGAAATTCGCCGACCTCTGGCTGCATCCCAAGCAGGGCACCGATGCGGCGCTGGCCATGGCGATGGGCCATGTGATCCTGAGCGAATACCACGCCAAGGGCCGCAGCGAGTATTTCCAGGATTACTGCCGGCGTTACACCGACATGCCGAACTTGGTGATGCTGGTTGAACGCGATGGCCGGCTGGTGCCAGACCGTTTTCTGCGCGCTTCCGACTTTGCCGACAATCTGGGCCAGACCAACAATCCGGACTGGAAGACCGTCGCCATCGACGAAGCCAGTGGCAAGGTGGTGACGCCGCTGGGCTCGATCGGTTTCCGCTGGGGCGAGCAGGGCAAGTGGAATCTGGAAGAGAAGGAGGCCGGCGGCACCGAGGCCAAGCTGCGGCTGGGCCTGAAGGGCGTTGAAGACGAAATGAAGGCGGTTGCTTTCCCCTATTTTGGCGGCATCGTCCACGAGCATTTCAATCACAGCGTCCACCCCGATGTGATCGAGCGGAAAATCCCGGTCAAGCGGATTGAGACCAAGAACGGCCCGGTTCTGGCGGCCGCAGTCTACGACCTGTTCCTGGCCAATTACGGCGTCGATCGCGGCATCAATGATCCGAACACCGCGAAAAGCTTCGACGAGGATCTGCCCTATACACCGGCCTGGCAAGAGCGCATTACCGGCGTGCCGCGCGAACAGGTGGTTGCCGTGGCGCGTGCTTTCGCCGACAACGCCGACAAGACCAAGGGCAAATCCATGGTCATTCTCGGTGCGGCGGTGAATCACTGGTACCACGCCGACATGAACTATCGCGGCATCATCAACCTGCTGGCGATGTGTGGTTGCATCGGCCAGTCGGGTGGTGGCTGGTC
>NZ_JANLJJ010000029.1:0-6175 GCF_029255545.1 Ferrovibrio sp.
CGCCGGTGACCAATGCAACCTTTGCCGTTGTCATTTCTGGGTTCCTCCAACCTGTAGTCCACGGACCGACCTGCCCGGGCTTGTATTTAGCCGTCTACCATACCCGTCCGCCTGCGGCAGAAAAGCACCGGGAGAACGCCTGGCCGGCCGAACCATATGGATCGCAGATATTGTTGGCCGTTCTGCGGCGCGTTTCAGTCGGGTTTCGTCGTTTTGCGATGGTTTTGATGTGTTAAAGCATTGATTTTCATAAAAACAGAGATTTTCCATAATCAAAGATCGGGAATTCGTCATAAAGAACAATATAGCAACATATTGGGCGAAAGACAAGCCTGCCGCGCCACCCCCGCCCCTCACCGGCACCACAGCGTCGGCAGGTAGAGCGTCAGACCTGGGGTCGCCGAGATGAGCATCATTCCCCATCGGCCGCGTGGCAAAAATGCGGGTTGCACCGTGCTTAGGAGGGCTCAAGGACGAAATTGAACCGTCTACGCGGGGATATTCAGATCAGTCGAATTATAACAATATCACATACTTAGACGCAAAGCCGATGGTTCCGCCCTGCTCCCAATCAATAGCTTGCATGTGTTTTGCTAAACTATCTGATTGAATTTTGAACTTCGGCAAAGATCTAGCCGGCGAAGAACAGGACACAACAAATGTCAATTAAGACAACACAGCAAAAGGTGACCCATGCGCTACCCGACGAACCCGAGGTCCTTGCCGCAATAGGACGAATAGCGCTTCGACATGGTCAACTCGATAACCAGTTAAAAATGCTCATACGCTCCCTAACCGGAGTATCTAAAGAGGAAGCTTTAGATGCGACCAGAAGGAACGGATCAAGCGAACTACGCGACCGCATCAACAAATTAGCGAGAAAACGCCTCGGTGAAGGAACGCCATTAGTAAAGTTGCAAGCTCTGCTCACCAGAGCAGCACAAGCCACTGAAAAACGAAATCAGCTCCTACATGGCGTCTGGGGTACCGACTTGGACGGCAACCTAATGATTAGAGGAGACACTAATAATTTTGACAAAGCTCCCAGTGTCGAAGAACTGGAAAAACTAGACGACATAATAATTTCAATACTGGTCGATGTGGTTGAAGCCAGAATGAATGGTTTTCTATTCGATGCTCTGCAGAATACAAAGCGAGATTAATCACTCTATCTTTCTTTCTTTTCTCTGCACTATGACTGCGAACTCCCTGCTTGGTATTTCTGATAAAGGCCATCCGTGGCGTCTGGCCGTAGCAAAAAAGCGCGATGCTGTACTCTGGGTTTGATTGAGATTCAGTGGCTTAGCTGCAAAACTTTTGGCACCAAATTTTCATCTAAATCATTGAAAAGATGGCGTGCCCTGGTGGATTCGAACCACCGACCTGCCGCTTAGAAGGCGGCTGCTCTATCCAACTGAGCTAAGGGCACCCAAGGCCGTATTGCGGGCTGACGGCCGGCGGAGCCGGCCAAACAGGGCGCCCCGCCGGATAAAGCTTTAGCGGATTCTGGTATACGCGAAGTTATCGGCGTAGGCGCGGTTGGCCAGCTTGCGCTCGTGCGGCAGCTCGACCTCGTAATCGATGCCGCGCTTGTCGGCATAGGCTTTGGCGTCGTCCAGCGTGTCGAATTTCAGGGTGAGCTGGCTGAGCGTGCCCTGCGACCCGGTCCAGCCCATCAGCGGCTCGACGAAGCGGCTGTCGGCGGTGTCGTATTCCAGCACCCACTGCCGGGTCTTGGCCCGGCCGGACTGCATCGCGGTCTTGGCCGGCTGATAGATACGCGCCTTGGTCATGGGAAAACCGTCCTTGTGATCCTGCCAGTGACTCGTTCCGCCGGTTGGTCGGGGTGACTGGATTCGAACCAGCGACTTCCTGCTCCCAAAGCAGGCGCTCTACCAGACTGAGCTACACCCCGCCCTAAATGGCGGAAAAGCGAGGGCCTTTTAGCACAGACACCCGGGTCCGGGCCAGCCTTCCGGCCGGTCCGAACAGACTATGGCAGGGGCCTATGCCGGGGGCGGAAAAGCCCGGTTAACGGCCCGGCGCTACTTTTTCGGCGGGTTGCCGAAAATGGCATGCTGCACCCTGTCGCCCGCCTTGATGCCCAGCCGGCTGGCCGTGCCGCCATTGACCTCCAGCACCGCCCGCACCGGTCCGGCCGAGTTGATGCCGGTCTCGTCGCGCGGGATGGCGCGCTGGTGGATATTCAGGATCGTGCCATCGGCCCTGATGAAGATCATGTCCAGCGGGATGAGCGTGTTGCGCATCCAGAAGGAGGCCATCTGCTCCTGCCTGAAGTCGAACAGCATGCCGGCATCGGGCGCCATGGACTGGCGGAACATCATGCCGCGCGCCCGGCTCTGGTCGTTGTCGGCCAGCTCGACGGTGAAATGCTGCGGCCCCTTGCCGTTGGTCACGATCACCAGGTCGCTCTGCGGCAGGGTCGGCTGCGGCTGGGCCCGGACTGGAAACGCGAAGGATGCACAGAGCAGGGTCATGGACAGCACAACGGCAAACACGAACTTCAGTTTCACGCCCTCATCCTTTCCTTCACCCGCCGCAGCAACCGGCGGGTCTCCTCGCGCACCGGGCCATGGCGCGGCGCGTCTTCCAGCGTGGTGAACCAGTGCTCCGGCGGATTACGCCCGGCCGTGCGGTTCCAGCTTAAACTGCGCAGCAGGCTTTCCGCCGGGGCCGGCAGCCGTTCGGGTTTTTCCAGGTCGTTCAACTCGGCCCAGATCCCGGTCCAGCAGCGCGCCACCGACCAGGGATTATAACCGCCGCCGCCCAGCACCAACAGGCGCGGCGCGATGCCTTTCAGCGCGGCCACCGCCCGCCACAGCGCGGTGTTGGACAATTCCTGTTTCGCCAATGGATCGTCGGCCAGCGCATCGGCGCCGCACTGGATCACCATGGCCTCAGGTCTGAAGCCTTCCAGCAGCGGGCCGATGGCGTCATTGACCAATGCCGCCATCTCGTCGTCGATCATGCCGGGCGGAACCGGCAGGTTGAACAGGTTGCCGGCGCCCTCTTCTTCCAGCGTCCCCGAATGCGGCCAGCGCCCGGCCTCGTGCACGGAAACCGCCAGCACGCGCGGATCATCCTCAAACGCCTCGGCCACGCCGTCGCCGTGATGCACGTCGAGGTCCACATAGGCGACGCGCGACAGGCCGGCATCGAGGAAACTCAGGATCGCCAGCACCGGATCGTTGAAATAGCAAAAGCCCGAAGCCTGGGCCGGACGACCGTGATGGGTGCCGCCGCCGGGGCTGTAGATCATGCCCGGAGTCTTGAGCGAAGCCGGCTGGTCCAGCAGATGGCGCGCGGCGATCAGGCTGCCGCCGACTCCCGTGGCCGGGCGGCGGAACATGGTGGCGTAGACCGGGTTGCCGCCACGGCCGAGGTTGTAGCGCTCGGAATCCTCCGCGCTGATGCACAGGTCGCGCTCGGCCGCCTGCACGGCGGCGATGTAGTCCGGGCGATGGAACCGCGCCAGCTCCTCAGGCGTGGCCGGGCGGCTGTCGCGGTATTGCGCTGGCGCCAGCCAGCCCAGAGCCTGCACCAGGTCGAGCATTGTGGAGACGCGCGGAATGGACAGCGGGTGTTTCCCGCCCAGGCTGGAATGGCGGTAGATCTCGTTGGCGATCAGCAGCGGAGCCGGCATATGCCGTGAATCTAGCGGCCAGCCCAGTCTTAACAAGTGGCGGGCTTAACAAGTGGCGGGGCTTAACAAGCGGCGGCATCGCCCTATAATGGGACCTTGCCTCTGAGGGGGAGCCGATGGGCGGCTGAGAGGTCCGGGTTGTCCGGACGACCCCTCGAACCTGATCCGGTTAAGACCGGCGTAGGGATCAGCGGCGTGACCTTGCCACTCTCCTCCTCGTCTCCGAGTCCGCCTCCGGCCCTTCAATTGAGGGGCCACGGCTTCTCTTACGGTCAGCATGCCGTATTGGCTCCCTTCGCGCTCGACCTGCGGGCCCGCGAGACGGTGGCGATCCTGGGCCCGAGCGGCGGCGGCAAAAGCACCCTGCTGAAACAGGTGGCCGGGCTGCTGCCCGGACTGGAGACTCCCGTTGCCGAGACCGTGGCCTGGATGGCGCAGCAGGACCTGCTGCTGCCCTGGGCCAGCATCCGCGAGAATGTGCTGCTGGGCGCGCGGCTGCGCGGCGAGCAGCCCGATATCGCCAGAGCCGAATCCCTGCTGCGCCGGCTGGGTTTGAGCGCGTGGATGGATGCCTACCCCGCCGCCCTCTCGGGCGGCATGCGCCAGCGCGCGGCATTGGCCCGCACGCTGATGGAAGACCGGCCGCTGGTGCTGATGGACGAACCCTTCTCGGCGCTGGATGCGATCACGCGCGCCGCCATGCAGGAACTGGCCTGCGAATTGCTGCAAGACCGCATGGTGCTGCTGGTGACCCACGATCCGGCCGAGGCCTGCCGCATTGCCGACCGCGTGCTGCTGCTGGCCGGGCATCCGGCGCAGCTGCGCCCGGTGACGGACTTCGCCATGCCCGCGCCGCGTGATCCACTCTCGCCCGCCGTGCTGCCCGCCCTGCGTTTGATCCATGCCGCCTTGCAGGAGCCGCTGCCATGATGCGCCCGCTGGTCACGCTGCTCGGCCTCGTGCTGCTGTGGCAGCTGATCGTCACGCTGTTCGCGCTGCCGCCCTACATCCTGCCGCCGCCTCATGCCGTGGCGCTGGCCTTCATCAAGCGCGGCGACGTGCTGCTGACTGAGGCGACCGTGACGCTGGCCGAGATGCTGCTGGGCCTGGCTTTCGGCGCGTTGCTGGGCGCGATGGCGGCGCTTGGCCTGCTGGCCTCGCAAACGGCGCGGCGCTGGCTGCTGCCGGTGATCGTCGCCAGCCAGGCCATTCCGGTTTTTGCGCTGGCGCCCTTGCTGGTGCTGTGGTTCGGCTATGGCATGGCATCCAAGATCGTGATGGCCATGCTGATCATCTTCTTCCCCGTGGCGGCGACGCTGTATGACGGCCTGCGCCGCACCGAGCCGGGCTGGCTCGACCTGGCGCAGGTGATGACGGCCAATGCGCCGCGCCACCGCCACCGGATACTGCTGCGCATCCGCCTGATGGCCGCCCTGCCCGCCTTCGCCAGCGGCCTGAAGATCGCCGCCGCCGTCGCGCCGATCGGCGCGGTGATCGGCGAATGGGTCGGCGCCAGCGCGGGGCTGGGCTTTTTGATGCTGCAGGCCAATGCGCGCGTGCAGACCGACCTGATGTTCGCCGCGCTGATTGCGCTGGCGCTCTGCGCCGTCGCGCTCTACGCGGCGGTCGACCATCTCTCGCGCCGCCTGCTGCCCTGGCAGGCGGACACCCATGTTCTGAAGTGAAGGAGTTCAAGATGTCGTTCAGAAAGATTGCCCTTGCCACCCTGCTCAGCCTGATGCCCGTACTGATACCCGGCCTTGCATCCGCCGATGACAAGCTGGTCGTGATGCTGGACTGGTTCGTCAATCCCGACCATGCGCCGCTGGTGGTGGCGAAACACACCGGCATCTTCGAGCGCCACGGCCTGCAGGTCGAGCTGATCGCGCCGGCCGATCCGAACGATCCACCCAAGCTGGTGGCCGCCGGCAAGGCCGATGTGGCGATCTCGTATCAGCCGCAACTGCATGTGCAGGTGGCGCAGGGCCTGCCGCTGCGCCGCATTGGCACCCTGGTCGCCACGCCGCTGAATTCGCTGGTGGTGCTGCGCGACGGGCCGGTGAAATCGGTGGCCGACCTGAAAGGCAAAACCATCGGCTATTCGGTCGGCGGCTTCGAGGATGCGCTGCTCAAGACCATGCTGGGACAATACGGCCTGACCCTGAAGGACGTGACGCTGGTGAACGTGAATTTCGCGCTCTCGCCCTCGATCTTCGCCGGCAAGGTGGACGGCACCATCGGCGCCTTCCGCAATTTCGAGCTGAACCAGATGGACATCGCCGGCAAACCCGGCCGCGCCTTCTATCCGGAAGATTACGGCGTGCCGCTCTATGACGAACTGATCCTGGTGGCGCACAAGGACAAGCTCAACGACAAGCGCCTGTCGCGCCTGCTGGATGCGGTGGAGGAAGCCGTGGCCGTCCTGCATAACCAGCCGCAGCAGAGCTGGCAGGCCTTCATCAAGGAGAACAAGACGCTGGACGACGAGCTGAACCGCCGCGCCTGGGCCGC
>NZ_JANLJJ010000029.1:6275-25742 GCF_029255545.1 Ferrovibrio sp.
TCATCAAGGAGAACAAGACGCTGGACGACGAGCTGAACCGCCGCGCCTGGGCCGCCACCCTGCCGCGCTTCGCCCAGTCGCCGCGCGCGCTGGACAGCCGGCGCTACAGCCGCTTTGCCGATTACCTGGTGAAACAGGGCCTGATCCCGAAAGCCCTGCCGGCAAACGATTATGCGGTGGAGCTGCGCTGATTGAGATCGAGTTGCACCGCCTGCGGATGGATCATCCCTTGCCAGATGCGTTGAAAAGGCCATGCTAATGTATGTTGTGGTCCTGCGGACGGAGGTGATGTCCGGTGCAACGACCAAATTATGCCAAGCTGCACCCGCGGTTTTCCTGGATGCGGGACTATCTGGCACAGGCGGCCGCACCGGGCCGGCTGCCCGGCCGGCAGGATATTGACCCGGCAAAACTGAAGGCGGTCCTGCCGTTCATCAACCTGGTCGATGTCGAACGCGGCCCCGACGGCCTGCGGTTCCGCTTCCGCCTGACCGGCACCCTGCAGACCGAAATCGCCGGCCGCGAGATCAGCGGCCGGTATGTCGAGGATGCCGTGCTGCCCGCATATGCGGATCGCATATGCAACAACATGCGCAAATGCGCCACCACGGGCAAACCGGTCTACGACCGTTTCCCGATGCCGCATCCGGACCGGGATTTCATCGACACCGAGCGGGTCTATTTTCCGCTGGCGCGCGACGGCGAGACCGTCGACATGCTGCTCATCCTCAACGACTACCCGCATGAGGAAGAACAGCCCGACGCCACGAAGCCCGACCGGCCGGACATCGACAAGCCATCGGCGCTGGAATCAAAAACGCCGGCACGGTAACCGTGCCGGCGTTCAGCGTGATACGGCAATCGAACGTTCAGTCCTTGCGGATCTCGGCGACCTGCGGCCCCTTCGGGCCCTGGCCAATGCGCACGCGCACCGAGTCACCCGGCTGCAATTCGTTGATGCCCTCGCGGCGCAGCACTTCCATATGCACGAAGATGTCCTGCTCGCCATCGCCGCGCGACACGAAGCCATAACCCTTCACGGCATTGAACCACTTGACCTTGGCTTCGAAGAAATCGCCCTGGGCGACGACTGACGGGAAGCGCGGTGCACCACGGTCTCCCCCGAAACCGCCGCCACCAAAACCGCCCCGGTCGCCGCCGAAACGGTCGCCACCACCAAAGCGGTCGTTGCCGCCAAAGCGGTCGTTGCCGCCGAAGCGGGGCTGACGTGGCGGACGCGGGCCGCGATCGCCGAAGCCACCGCCCATGCCGCCACCGGCGCCACGGCCGGCCGAAGGCGAGGCCGTGCTGTTGTCGACCGACAGGACGCGGATCGCCTGCATGCCCTTGGGCCGCCGGGCAACCTCAAGCATCACGGTTGCGCCTTCCTCGATGCTTTCGTAACCGGCCTGCCGCAGGCAGGAGAGATGAAGGAACACGTCACCGGAATTGTCGTCTGGACTGACGAACCCAAAACCTTTGACTGCGTTGAACCACTTAACTTTGCCAGAAATCTTGATGATTTCCGCGTCGCCGAAGCCCCCTTGATCCACTCTTCTAATCCTTCAATAGCCGCACTACGCCCCTCAGCGTAACACCATTTTTGGGCGCTGCCAAAACGATTCTAACAAGGCGTGCGGTGGGTTAGCCCCGACTTTGGACTCAGACGCCGGGGCCGTCGACCCGGCGTTTCGGACGCCAGCGGGTGACCGAACGGCCATCGGCGGTGAAGCGGACTTCCTGGCTGTCGGGCGGCGCGGCGCGCAGGTGGCCGGCAGCCTCCTGCACCGATGCGGTGCGCGGCGGCGTCTTGGCCGGCTGGCCCTGCATGGCGCGGGTCAGGGCATGGGAGGAACTGGCCGGCGCGGCAGCGACGGCGCGGCCGCCGGAATGCTGTGCGATTTTCGCCCGCACCGCTTCCTCGAAGGGCGGCAGCTCGGCCTGGCGGTTGGCCATCGGGGTCGCCTGGCTGGTCTTCACGCTGGTCCGGGCGACATGGTTGCGGTGGGTCTCGACATGGATCTCGCTGCCCGGGCCGTTTTCCTGCGCCTTGCGCCAGGCCGGATCGCCGACCACCAGTTTATGCAGGGCCACCGCCGGCAGCATGCCGAAGCGTTTCCAGAAGCCGTCGAGGAAGGCAGCCGTGGTTTCGCTTAAGGATGGCGACCAGGGATTCTCGATGCCGGCCTGGAAGACCAGGTCGAGCGTCGGCTCGATCGGGCCGTCCTCGCCAACCAGGAAAGTGGCCGGCATCAGCTTGGCACCCTCGCGGGCAATGGCATAATGGGCCTGGGCCAGATAGAGCAGCCAGCGCAGCTTGGGCAGCGACATGGCAATACGTTCCGAGGCCGCGCGTTCAAGCAGCCAGAAACTGACATCGATACCGGATCGCGTTGCGGGGACCATGGCCGCCCTATTCCCTCAGCCAGACCTGAACCTAGTTATCGCAAACCTAGGCAGCTAAGCTTAACAGCTCGTGAATCGAATTACCCCGTAAATTTGCCAGCGTATTTTGGAGATTTGCCATGGAACTGACCGGCGAACAGCTGATCCCCGCCCCCCGGCCGCAGGTCTGGGCGGCCCTGTACGACCCCGACATCCTGCGGCAATGCATTGCCGGCTGCGAAACCGTCACCAAGACCTCGGATACCGAGTTCGAGGCCGCGGTCCTGGTCAAGGTCGGCCCGGTGAAGGCCAGGTTCAAGGGCAAGGTGACTTTGTCCGACCTTGACCCGCCAAATGGTTGCACGATCAACGGCGAGGCCCAGGGCGGCGTGGCCGCCGGCTTTGGCAAGGGCAGCGCCAGGGTGCAGCTGGCCGATGCCCAAATGGACGGCGCCCCGGATGGTGCCACGAAACTGACCTACAGCGTGCAGGCCCAGGTCGGCGGCAAGCTGGCCCAGATCGGCGCCCGCCTGATCGACGGCGTCGCCGCCAAGATGGCCGAGGACTTCTTCACCAAGTTCAACCAGATCGTTGCCGCACCGCAAGAAGCGGCCCAGATCGCCGAAACCGCGAAGGATATGGCCATGGCCGAGCCGATCGCCGCCTCGGCCAGCCTGGAGGCCCTGCGGAAAACACCGGCTGCTGCAGCGCAACCGCCAGCAGTCACCGGCGGGATACCAAGCTGGCTGTGGATCGCCGGCCTGATCGTGATCGTATGCGCAGCAACGGTCCTAGTGCTGCGCAGCTGATTCTTTTCAGCCATCACGATGCGCTTCTTCGTTTTGCAACTTGACGCCCTTCGTGCGTTTCGCCCACTCTCTTGTCCGGGTGAGGCGCGCGCTATCTTCAGCTCCGCGCTTGATGGGAGGAAAATATGACCATTTCCGTGACGATGACCGTCAACGGCCAGTCGGTGACGCGCGATGTCGAACCGCGCACCCTGCTCGTTCAGTTCCTGCGTGAAAATCTCGGCATGACCGGCACGCATGTCGGCTGTGATACCAGCCAGTGCGGCGCCTGCGTGGTGCATGTGAATGGCACCAGCGTGAAATCCTGCACCATCCTCGCCGCCCAGGCGCAGGGTGCCAAGGTCACCACCGTCGAGGGCTTGGCCCAGGACGGCAAACTGCATCCGATGCAGGAAGCCTTCCGCGAAAATCACGCCCTGCAATGCGGTTTCTGCACGCCGGGCATGATCATGAGCGCGATCGACCTGGTGCAGCGCAATCCGAACCCGAGCGAAGAGACCGTCCGGCATGAGCTGGAAGGCAATCTCTGTCGCTGCACCGGCTATCACAACATCGTCAAGGCCGTGATGGCCGGGGCGCAGGCAATGCGGGGGTAAGCGTCATGACAAACCAGGGCATTGGTCAATCCGTACGTCGTAAAGAAGATTTCCGCTTCATTACCGGTCAGGGCCATTACACCGACGATATCAATCGCCCTGGCCAGCTTCATGCCGCTTTCCTGCGCTCGCCGCATGCCTTCGCCAAGATCCGCGCCATCCGGCTCGACACGGCGAAGAAGATGCCGGGCGTCGTCGCCATCTATACCGGCCAGGATGTGGCGGCCGACAAGGTCGGTGGCCTGATCTGCGGCTGGACGGTGAAGGACAAGAAGGGCGACCCGCACAAGGCGCCGCGCCATGACATCATCGCCATCGATCATGTGCGCCATGTCGGCGACCAGGTCGCCGTGGTGATCGCCCAGAGCCTGAGCCAGGCCAAGGATGCCGCCGAGGCCATCGAAGTCGATTACGACGTGCTGACGCCGGTGGTCGACGTGGTCACCGCGCTGAAGCCCGGCGCGCCGCAGGTGCATCCCGATGCGCCCGGCAATCTCTGCTATGACTGGGAATTCGGCGACAAGGCCGCCACCGAGGCAGCCTTCGCCAAGGCCGCCCATGTCACCAGGATCGACCTGCTGAACAACCGCCTGTCGCCCAACCCGATGGAGCCACGCAGCGCCATCGGCGAATACGATCCGGGCACCGACACCACCACGGTCTACACCACCTCGCAGAACCCGCATGTGCTGCGGCTGATCCTGTGCGCCTTCGTGTTCGGCCTGCCCGAGCACAAGGTGCGCGTGATCGCGCCCGATGTCGGCGGCGGCTTCGGGTCGAAGATATTCAACTATCCCGAAGAGACCGTCTGCGTCTGGGCGGCGCGCAAGCTGAAGAAGCCGGTGAAATGGACCTCGGACCGCACCGAGGCCTTCCTCACCGACGCCCATGGCCGCGACCATGTCACCCATGCCGAGCTGGCCATCGACAAGGATGGCAAGTTCCTGGCCCTGCGCGTCGACACCAAGGCGAATATGGGCGCCTACTTGTCCACCTTCGCCTCGGCCGTGCCGACCTATCTCTATGCCCTGCTGCTGGCCGGGCAATACACCACGCCGGCGGTCTATGCCGAGGTGAAGGCGGTGTTCACCAACACCACGCCGGTGGATGCCTATCGCGGCGCCGGCCGACCGGAAGCCACCTATGTGGTGGAGCGCATCGTCGAAGCCGCGGCGCGCGAACTGAAGATGGACCCGGTCGAGCTGCGCAAGAAGAACTTCGTGCCGGTTGACGCCTTCCCGTACCAAACGCCGGTGGCCTGCGTGTATGACAGTGGCCAGTATGCCAAGGCGCTGGATGAAGCCTGCAAGGCGGCCGACTATGCCGGCTTCGCCAAGCGCAAGGCGGAGTCCGCCAAGAAGGGCAAGCTGCGCGGCATCGGCTTCTGCGCCTATATCGAGGCCTGCGGCATCGCGCCCTCCAGCGTCGTCGGTTCGCTCGGTGCCGGCGTCGGCCTGTGGGAGTCGGGCCAGATCCGCTTCAACGCCACCGGCAGCGTGTTCGTCTATACCGGCTCGCACAGCCATGGCCAGGGCCATGAGACCACCTTCGCCCAGATCGTCTCCGACAAGCTGGGCGTGCCGATCGAGAATATCGAGGTGGTGCATGGCGACACTGCCCAGGTGCCGATGGGCATGGGCACCTATGGCTCGCGTTCGCTGGCCGTCGGCGGCTCCGCGCTGATGCGCGCGGCCGACAAGATCATCGAGAAGGGCAAGAGGATCGCCGCCCATCTGATGGAAGCCTCGGTCGACGACGTGGTGTTCGACAAGGGTACCTTCTCGGTGAAGGGCACCGACAAGCAGGTGCCGATGGCGCAGGTGGCCTTCACCGCCTATGTGCCGCATAACTACCCGGCCGACCTGGAGCCGGGCCTGGAGGCCAGCGCCTTCTACGATCCGGTCAACTTCACCTTCCCCGCCGGCGTGCACATCGCCGAGGTCGAGATCGACTCCGACACCGGCGTCACCACCGTGGCGAACTGGGTGGCGGTGGACGATTTCGGCAAGGTGATCAACCCGATGATCGTCGAGGGCCAGGTGCATGGCGGCATCGCCCAGGGCATCGGCCAGGCCCTGCTGGAAGGCGTGGTCTACGACAAGGAAAGCGGCCAGTTGCTGACCGCCTCATTCCTCGATTACTGCATGCCGCGCGCCGACAATCTGCCGAGCTACAAGGTCGGCATGATTGAGACGCCCTGCCCGCATAATCCGCTGGGCGTGAAGGGCTGCGGCGAAGCCGGTGCGATTGCCGCCCCGGCGGCGCTGATGAATGCCATCACCGATGCGCTCGGCACCGAGGAGATCACCATGCCGGCGACGCCGCTGAAGGTCTGGAAAGTGATCCAGAGCCGTCACCTGGCCGCCGCCGCGGAATAGAGTTCAGAGGAGAATCCCCATGTATGCGTTCAATTACCACCGCCCGGCCTCGCTGGCTGATGCCGCCAAGCTGCTGGGCAGCGCCACCGACGGCAAGTTCCTGGCCGGCGGCCAGACCCTGCTGCCGACCCTGAAGCAGCGGCTGGCCTCGCCGTCCGATCTTGTCGACCTGAACGGCATCGCCGAACTGAACGGCATCACGGTTTCTGGCGGCAGCGTCACCATCGGCGCCACCACGCGCCATGCCGCCGTGGCGGCTTCGGCCGAGGTGAAGAAGGCGATCCCGGCGCTGGCGGCTTTGGCCGGCGGCATCGGCGACCCGCAGGTGCGCAACATGGGCACCATCGGCGGTTCGCTGGCCAACAACGACCCGGCAGCCGACTATCCCGGCGCCGTGCTCGGCCTGGGCGCCACCATCCACACCAGCAAGCGCAAGATCGCGGCTGATGATTTCTTCACCGGCATGTTCGAGACCGCGCTGGAGGAAGGCGAGATCATCACCAAGGTGGAATTCCCGATCCCGAAGCGCGCCGGCTACGTGAAATTCCCCAACCCGGCCTCGCGCTATGTGATGGTCGGCGCCTTCGTGGCCGAGACGGCGAACGGCGTGCGCGTCGCCATCAACGGCGCCGGCCCCTGCGCCTTCCGCCACAAGGAAATGGAAGCCGCATTGGCCAAATCCTTCTCGGCCGATGCGCTGAAAGGCATCAAGACCGATCCTGGCAGCATGAACAACGACATCCATGCCAGCTCGGAATACCGCGCCCATCTGGTGGGCGTGATCGCCAAACGCGCCGTGCAGGCCGCGCTGGGCTGACCCGCAGGCATCCTGCGAGGACGCGAACGCCGGGCCGCAAGCCCGGCGTTCCGCGTTTCAGCGCTGCGCTTTCGATTATTTGCTGCGGCCCACGGCCTTGCCAGCCCCTGAGCCAGCCCCGCCGGCGGAAGCGCCGCCTGCTGTGGTAACTCCGGCTTGGCCGGTCGCCTTGCCAAGGCCGGTGGAAATCCTCCCGGCGCCATTCCCCGACGCAGTCTGGACTGCGGTTCCGGCATTGCCGCCCGAAGAGGCCGAAGTTACGCCGCCATCGGTCTTGACGGTCTTGTCGCCCTTCCCGCCGGTCGCCGCCACGGTCCGGCCCGAAGCCGTCGTGATCGCAACCTTGTCCTTGCCGCCGCTCGTGCGGACGGCAGGGCCTGCCTCGACCGCCGGCGCGGGAGCGCTGCCGCTTACGGGCACGGCGCCAGGAGGAGGCGCCGTATAATGCCCACTGACGACCTGTCCAAGATTGCGGGCCTGGATCAGACCGTCGGCCTGCATCTGCTTGAAGACATTGCCCCAGCCGGATCCCGTGCCGCTGCCTTTCATGGCGGCGACCTGGTCGAGGCTCATCGGCGTCGGCCCGGTGGCCGTCACGGTCTGGTTCTCGAACAGCGAACGCGCGATCTTCTGCTCTCCGGGCGGAAGATTCTCATAGGCGCCGATGGCTGGATCCGTGGTCTGCGCCATGGCGGGGGATGCAAGAGCCAGAGCCAGGACCGAGACATGCAGGATGCGTCGTTTCATGATGGACCCTCCTCGCTAGATTTTCTTGCGGCCGGCAACCGCGCGCGGCGTATCGAGCGCCTCGGCGGTCTGCAGGATGATCTCGGTCGCCGTGGCGCTGTCCTTGAAGAAGATGTCACCCTTGTTGGCGACGACCCGCATGCGGCTTGCCGTATTGGTAAGCCGCTCGATTTCGATCTCGATGGTGCGCTGGTTCGCTGCCGCGACCAGTTTCCAGCCTTCCGGCGTCTCGGTATCAGACGTGAGCTTCATGCCCATACGGTCCAGCGCCTTTAGCGAAGCGAAACGAACTTCGTTGGCGGAAGCCGTGAATGTCTTGTAGGTGATTCCGGATAGCGTGTGCTCCACGCCGCTGCCCATGGCCACCCCGGCGCCCGCGCCGGCGACCGTGAGGCCGGCAGCCGCGCACCCCCCGAGCAAGCCTGTGACGATTCCAAGCATTGCGAGGCGCCGGGCTATGCTTTGCATTTTTTTGCGTCCGATAGGCTGGCGGCCGGAATTCCCATGAATTCCACCGAATCCAGCGATGCACCGGCATTGTCAGGTCGCGCCGGACGGACGGCGACCGATCATGCTGTGACCAGACGTGATAATTTTGTGATTAGCTTCGGGGAAGCATGATCGGCTGACCGTGCGGCGTGGCCTTGGCCGCGCGGTCCCAGGCCTCGGCGCGCGCCTGCAGCGCAGCATCCGAGGTTGCGCCCTTCGTCACAACGAGCTTTTCCAGCGCGTTCAGCCAGTGGCGGTAATAGGTCTCGCCGGTATCGGGGTCGCCGGCGGCCTGTGCGCGCTTGATCTCGGCGCTCAGGGTCTCGGCCCATTCCGGCCAGGTGAACAGACCCTTCTGGTGCAGCGCCACGGCCATGGCGAAAGCCTGCGCCTCCCACGGCGCACGGAAAACCGGCGCCGCCGTCTCGTCGCAGGGCAGATCGGGCAGCAGCGCCCGCAGATCGCTCATGCCGCCTCCAGGTAACTGTCCCAGGCATCGACCGAGACCGAGAGCGTCGGATCGGCGGCCTCGCCCCAGAGTTCA
Organism: Ferrovibrio sp.; assembly: GCF_029255545.1. GTDB lineage: Bacteria > Pseudomonadota > Alphaproteobacteria > Ferrovibrionales > Ferrovibrionaceae > Ferrovibrio. The sequence goes on from NZ_JANLJJ010000029.1 coordinate 15,041, forward strand.
CGCGCCGCGAAGCGCACGGTGTAAAGCCATTGCGGCTGCTCGGCCTCGCCGCGCGCGCTGGCATCGGGAAAAACATGCATGCCATGCAGCAGCTCGACGATGCCGACATGACCGCGCACGTAGCGCGGCAGGCGGGTATGGCCCGCGGGATGCATGTTCTTCGCCCGCACGCGGTCGCCAATCTTGAAGCGCGCCGGCTGGGTGGTTTCGCGTTCGGTCGGGCCGCCTTTCGCCAGCACAGCCGGCACGGCCTCGGCCTTCAGGATGCGCGGCAGCTGTTTCGGCGGCGCCAGCACGCGGCCAGCCTCGATCTCCTCGGCACTGACCAGTCCGCGTTCAGCCATCAGCCTCTCCAGGCCAGCCAGCCAGATCTCGTAATAGCTCTTGGCCAGGTATTGCGGCGGCGGCAGGCTTTCGCGCGCCGAGCGCGACTGGTCGATATTCCATTGCCCTGTCGCGCCCATGGCCAGCGTCATGGCCAGCACACGCTTTTCCCACGCGGCATGGAAGCGGACGTGTTCGGGTTCTGGCTGCACCGGACCGAAGCCCATCATGCCGCCCATGTCGGCCGCGCCGTTCATGGCGAAACCTCGTCGGGATTGCGGGCCAGTCCGGTACCGATCATGCTGTCGCGCGTCACCAGTTTCGCCAGCCTTTCCTCGCTCCAGCCCTCGGTGCCGGGCGGACGCTCGGGGATGACGAGGTAGCGCACTTCCGCGGTGGAATCCCAAAGCTTGATCTGCTTGTCGGCCGGCAGGGTGACGCCGAAGTCTTTCAACACGCCGCGCGGGTCGATCACCGCACGCGAACGGTAGGCCGCCGATTTGTACCAGACCGGCGGCAGGCCCAGCACCGGCCACGGATAGCAGGAGCACAGCGTGCAGACGACCATGTTGTGGGTGTCGGGCGTATTCTCCACCGCCACCATATGCTCACCCTGGCGGCCGGCGTAGCCCAGAGACACGATGGCCGCCGTGGCATCCCGGCGCAGCCAGTCGCGATAGGCCGGATCGCTCCAGGCCTTGGCCACCACCTGGGCGCCGTTATGCGGCCCGACCTTGGTTTCGTAGGTCTCGATCAACACATCCAGCGCGGCCGGGTCGACATAACCCTTTTCGACCAGGATGCTTTCCAGCGCGCGGACGCGCAGCTCCACGTCGCTCAGTTCGCTGCCATGATGGTGGTGATCGTGATGGTGGTGATCGTGATGATGGTCGTGATCATGCTGGTTCATGGCCTGAGCTTAGCAAGCCGGCGCCGGCAATGCCAAGACCGCGCGCAGGCCCCGTGGGGCCTGGTCCGGCTCGTTGTCTTCCAGCCTCAGGCTCCCGCCATGCAGCTTCGCAATTGCAGCAACGAGGCTCAGGCCCAGGCCAACGCCCTCGGCGGCCGGGCGGCTGCGGTCGCCGCGATAAAAGCGTTCGGTGGCCCGGGCGGTTTCCTCGCGCGACATGCCGGGACCGCTGTCGGCCACGGTTATCGCCGCGCCGCCATCGGCCAGCCGCGCGAGGCCGAGCCGGATATGGCCATCGGCCGGCGTGTATTTCACCGCGTTGTCGAGCAGGTTGCCGACCGCCTGGGCCAGCAGGAAGGGATCGCCGTCGACGCTCAGGCCGGGCCCGGTTTCGAGCACGAAATCGATGCCCTTCGCCTCGGCCGCCGGGCCGTAGAGTTCCGCGGCATCGGCCACCAGGGCCGCCAGGTCGACCCTGGCGAAGCCCGCCCGCCGCAGGCCGCTGTCGATCTCGGCCAGCCGCAGCAGGGCGTTGAAGATTCCGATCAGCCGGTCGATGTCGCCGATCGCCGCGGCGATCTCGTCCAGTGTGGTTTCCTGATCGGCAGGCCGGCGCAGCAACGTTTCCAGCCGCGACCGCGTTTCGGCCAGCGGCGTGCGCAGGTCATGGGCGATGGCATTCGAGACATTGCGCACGCCCTCGATCAGCTGCTGGATCTGGTCCAGCATGCGGTTGATGGTATGTACCAGCTGGTCGAATTCGTCATCGCCCGCCCCGGCCGGCACGCGGCGGCCGAGATCGCCCTGCACGATGGCCAGAGCCGTGCGGTTGATGCTTTCGATGCGGCGCTGCACGGCGCGGCGGATCAGCCAGCCGCCCAGCAGGGCCAGGCCAAGCGCCGCCAGTCCGGCCCAGACCAGATTCTGCAGGAACAGGTTGCGGATCGCCACGCGCTCCTGCACGTCGCGGCCGACCAGCAGCTGGAAATTGCCCGGCAGCACCACATGCAGCAGGCGGCTGGCATGCAGTCGGTCGCGATAGACCAGCTCCACCTCGTACCAGCCCGGCGCCGGACCTACTTTGAGCGGCCAGGCATCGACATTGCCGGCCAGAGGCCGCAGGCGCGGATCGGCCAGCAGGTAGATCGCCTTGCCATCGGCATCGGCGGCGACGCGCTCGTTCAGGGTCTGGATGGCGCCGGCCAGGCCGAAATCGCGCAGCCGGTCGCCCACCGCGCGGGTATCGGCGGCGATCACCGCATCGGTCTCGCGGTCGAGATAGCCCGTGGTGTTCCACCACAGCAGGCCAACCAGCAGCAGCGACGAGGCGATGAACAGCGCCGCGTAACCCAGCGCCAGTCGCATCGAGGTCGAGCGCATCACCTTAAGCATCGGCGCTCAGCATGTAGCCGGCGCCGCGCACGGTTTTCAGCAGCGGCTTGTCGCTGTCGGCGTCAAGCTTCTGCCGCAGATTGCTGATATGCACGTCGATCACGTTGGTCTGCGGATCGAAATGGTAGTCCCAGACATTCTCCAGCAGCATTGTGCGGGTCACCACCTGGCCGGCATGGCGCATCAGGTATTCCAGCAGCTTGTATTCGCGCGGCTTGAGCGCAATCGCCCTGCCGCCGCGCGAGGCCTGGCGCTTGAGCAGGTCGAGGCTGAGATCGCCGACCTCGAGCGCGGTCTGCGCCGGCGCCGATTTGCCGCGCCGCGCCAGCGCCAGCAACCGGGCTTCCAGCTCGCCATAGGCAAACGGCTTGGTCAGGTAATCGTCGCCGCCGGCGCGCAGGCCGCGGATGCGTTCATCCACATCGGCCAGCGCGCTCAGGATCAGGATCGGCGTGGCATTGCCGGTGCGGCGCAGCGCCTCGATGATGCCAAGTCCGTCGATGCCGCCGGGCAGCATGCGGTCGAGGATGATCGCGTCGTAGCCTTCCGAGGTCGCCAGGAACAGACCGTCGCGGCCGTTATCGGCATGGTCGACGGTATGCCCGGCTTCGCCCAGTCCCTTGCGCACGAACTGGGCGACCTGCGGATTATCTTCGACAAGCAGAATCTTCATCGTGGTCAGGCAAGTTGCAACGCCAGATAATAGGTGGTGCCGTTGCGCATGACCAGCAGGGTAACGGCCTCCTTCTTCTCCTGCTGCGCGGCCCGAATCTCCTTCGCGGCCTCGGCCGGACTGGCGACCGGATGCCCGGCAATGCCGACGATCACGTCGCCCGGCCGCACGCCGCTTTCCTCGGCCTTGCTGTCCGGAGTCACCTCGGCCACCACCACGCCCTTCGCCGCGCCCTCGATGCCCAGCTTCGAGCGCAGTTCCGGCGTGATCGGCGCCAGGCTCAGGCCAACGCGGCCCTCCTTGCCGGCCTCGTCCAGCGCCGCGGTCTGCTCGGCCGGCTGGCTGCCGACGGTGAGGCTGAGCGTTTTCTCGCGGCCCTCGCGCCAGATCTGCAGCTTCGCCGTATCGCCGGCCTTCAGCCCGGCCACCTGCGTCGCCAGGTCGCGCGGATCGCGGATCGGGCTGCCATTCAGCGCGGTCACCACGTCGCCCTGCTTCAGGCCGGCTTTCGCGGCCGGACCTTCGCCCTGCACGTCGTTGACCAGCACGCCGTTGCTGTCCCTGCGGCCAACCGCTTTCGCCAGGGCCTCGGTCATCGGCTGCATGGTGACGCCGAGCCAGCCACGTTCGACCCTGCCGCTGGCTTTCAGCTGGGCGATCACATTGCCGGCCAGGTTGGACGGCACTGCGAAACCGATGCCGACATTGCCGCCATTGGGCGTGTAGATCGCCGTGGCGATGCCGATCACGCGGCCCGACTGGTCGAACAGCGGCCCACCGGAATTGCCCGGATTGATCGGCGCGTCGATCTGCAGGAAGTTATCGTAAGGACCGTTATTCAGGTTGCGGCCACGCGCCGAAACGATGCCGGCCGAAACGCTGCCGCCAAGGCCAAAGGGATTGCCCACGGCCACCACCCAGTCGCCGATGCGCGCCTTGTCGGAATCGCCGAAGGCCACATAGGGCAGCGGCGTTTTGCTTTCGATCTTCAACAGGGCCAGATCGGTTTTTGCATCGCGGCCCTTCACGGTGGCGGGCAACTCACGCCCGTCCTCCAGAGTCACCACGATCTTGTCGGCGCCATCCACCACGTGGTTGTTGGTCACCACATAGCCGCTGGGGTCGATGATGAAGCCGGAGCCCAGCGCATGCTGCGGTCCACGCTCGCGCTGCTGCTGTTCGCCGAACTGGCGGAAGAATTCCTCGAACGGCGAGCCGGGCGGAAACGGCGATTGCGGCAGGCGATTGGCCTGACGCGAGGGCTTCTCGGTGGTGGCGATGTTCACCACGGCCGGCTTCACCTTTTCGACCAGATCGGCGAAGGAGGGTTTGGCGACCAGCTGCTCCACCGGTGCGGCCGGCAGGGCCGCATCATTCGCAGCGAAGGCACGGGCGGCGAGATAACCGCCGCCGCCCGAGAGGATGGTGCTCGCCAGCAGAATGGCGACGACAGTGCGTTTAAAGGGGGGGCGTTTGGCTTGCATGGGTCTACTCCTGTCAGGGGAAAATCCGTCCCTGCAAGATAGGCAGCTCCGTCCTCACGGCGCCTGAACGCCGGATTAAATAAATTTAATCTTCGCCTTCAGGCCACCCGCAGATAACCCATCATCCCGGTCTCCTGGTGCTCGATGATGTGGCAATGCATCATCCAGTCGCCCGGCTGGCCGGCGACGAAGGCGATGCGCACGCGCTCCTTGGGTCGCACCAGCACGGTATCGGCCCAGTGCGGCGGCAGGTCGCGTTCCGACGAGCCCAGCACCCGGAAGGTATGGCCGTGCAGGTGCATGGGGTGCTGGTGCGGCGTGCCATTGAACAGCTCAATGATATAGCTGCGGCCTGATTTCAGCTCGGCCAGCGGTGGTGGCAACGCACCCTGCCCCGTTCCTTGGCCCATCCCCGGCCAGACCTGGCGGTTGATCGACCAGAACACCTTCTGCGTCAGGCAGATTTCATCGGCGCTGACGCCCATCTGCTTCGCCCAGGCCTGCAAGGCCGGATCGGGATTGCCCGCCAGCAGGGTGAATTCGAGTGTCTGCGCCGCTTTCAGGTCGGGTTGCGGCAAGTCCGCCTCGGGCAGGCGCAGCACGGCCTTGGTGCTGCGCATCGCTTCGCCGGCGGTGACGATCCTCGCCAGCACACGTGGCTTAGTGCTGAAGATATCCTGCAGCAGGATTGCAACGCCGGTTTTTTCCGGCGCGATGAAGGCCACGTCGGCGCGCATGGCCGGCCCAAGCCGCCAGCCCTGCAGCGCGAAGGGCGCGCAGGCATTGCCATCAGTGGCGACGATCACCGCTTTCACGCCCGGCAGATCAAGCTGCGGGATGCGCGTGGAATCCAGATTGAGGATGCGCAGCCGCACCCTTGCCCCGGGCGGCACCATGATGCTGGGCGTCACCATGCCGTTGGCGGTGCGTAAGGCGCCGAAGCTGCCGGCCTTGGCGGCACCGGCATCGGTGAGGAAATCCTCGAAGCCGCCATCATGCTGCACGCGCCAGTCCTTCAGCGCGATCACATGCTCAACGTCGAACAGGCCCTGGTCGCGCGGATCGTCCACCACCAGCACGCCGGCCAGGCCGCGGCCCAGCGCCTCGACGGTGTTGCAATGAGGATGAAAAAAGAAGGTGCCGGGATCGGGCGGCGCGAAGCTGTATTCGAAACTCTCGCCCGGCCGCACCGGCGGCTGGGTGATATAGGGCACGCCATCCATGGCAAAGGGCACGCGCACGCCATGCCAGTGGATCGCGGTATGCTCGGCCAGCTCGTTTTTCAGCGCAGCGGTGAAATTTTCGCCGCGCGCGGCGCGCAGCACGATGGGCAGGGTCTCGTTGCGGCCATCATCGTAAAGCCAGAGATCGGACGGGCCGACGCAGCCCGGCAATGTCTTGGCCACCCGCTTCGCCGTGAGCTGGTAACTGACCGGCAGGGCCGATGCGCCACGCGGCAGCAGGGCGACGGCGACAGCCCCCAGACCGGCCTGCAAGATTCCACGTCGGGTCAGGTTAACAGCAGCCATCAATGAACCTCGGGTGAAGGTCGCGCTGGCGGCGGCTGACGCGATAGGACAAATCGTGAAGACAGCCCATTTTATTAATTCAGGCGACCGGCGCCGTCAAAGCCGCGTGGCCCGACTCGGGGAATACATCAAAATTTGATCTGCATCAAATAAAGGCCGGCCTCGGAAGCCCAGCATCCCCGCACGCAGAATCAGCGCAGCAGAACAGCGGGAGAGAGATATGCAACGGATAAGCCTGTATGCGGCGCTTGTGATATTTCTAGGCGCCCTCGGATTGTCGTGGCTGACTCATGGCAACGGCGTTGTCCGCGATGATCCGAAACATCACATCAGCATTCCAAAGCAGCTGACGGTGCCGCTCGAGGTTTGGGCCGCCTATAACGGTACTGACGTGTTCTTTCGCTACCGCTGGCCGGCCCCCAATGCCGGCATATTCCATGACATGCTGCGCTACACGAATGGCGCCTGGGTGACGCAGGGCGAAGCGGTCCCCGGATCGCAGCCGGAAGGCTTACATGAAGACCGCGTCGCCATGATGATGGACGACGGCAGCGTACCGGAATTCGGGCGCTATGGTGGCTATGTAACGATCGGCAAGAGCCTGACCGGATTCTCTGACGAAGCCAGTAGCCGCGATGTGAAGAACCACCCCTATCTCGGCAAGAAACTGGGCCTGGATGAATCCACAAAGTACCTGCCGGACACCCGCAAGGATCTGTCGGACTGGGCTGCCGTCGTGCCGGAGACCGAGCAGGATCGTCTGCGCGCCGCAGGCTATTTTCTCGATCTCTGGCATTGGCGGGCGCATCGCGGCGCGCCGGTCGGCTATTCCGACGACCAGCTGGTCGGCGTAGCCCGCCTCGGCGATTCCGGACGCGGCGCCTATGCAACGAACTGGGATCGCGAACGCAAACAGCCGCGTTTGATGCTGGATGCCGCAAAGGTCGGCAAGGCGGCCCTGAACTGGGACGACATCACACAGGGCCGCGTAGGTCAGGATGATGTCTATTATCTGCGCGAAGACCAGGCATTGCCGTTCGATCCGAATGCCGGCTGGAAAGAGGGAGACACCATTCCACGCCGCATTCTTCGGTTGCCGCAGGGATCGCGGGCCGATATCAGCATCGCCGGACGCGCCCGCTGGGAGAATGGCTTCTGGGATGTCACCCTGCAGCGCAAGATGGATACCGGCAAACCGCTTGAAGACAAGATCCTGCGCGATGGCGGTGCATACCAGGTGGCCTTCGCCATTCACCGTCAGGCTACCGGTGGCCGCTGGCATTATGTTTCCCTGCCCTACACGGTTGGCTTTGGCCGGCGGGCGGAAATCCAGCCCACGTACTTTCAGGGCGATGCTCCAGATTGGCATCAGACGCCCTTCAGGGCCACGTTGTTCTATCCTGGCCAGGTCAGTTGGCCGCACCTGAACAGCGCAAGCCATGCAGGCGCCGAGAGGATCAAGGCGGGCGTACCGGTGCGCTACCGGCACACCGAGGAGCAGCTTGCCCATTACGGCATCGAGGCTGAATTCGCCGAAGCCATCAAGACGCAATGGCGTCTGACCCTGCTCGCCGGCATTGGCCTGCTCGCCGCTTTCGGCATTGCCCTCAACCTGCTTATCCAGCGCAAGTAAGGATCACGATCATGGATGCCTATCACGTCGTTCTTGTGCATTTCCCGATCGCGCTCTGGATGACCGCCGCCCTCGCCATATTGTGGCGGGCCGCATCCGCTGGGCCGCTGGCGCTGGCGGTTGACCGGGCCCTGGTGCCATTGCTGGCGCTCGGCCTTCTCGCTGGCGTGCTGGCCTTTCTTGTCGGCACGCAGGTATGGCCCTGGGAGACAATCTCTGCCACGCCGCTCGGGCGCAACCATGTCCTGCTGGCGGCATGGACCACCGCCTATTGGGCATTGCTACTGGTAACCCGCTGGCTCAAGGGCGATGCGGTCTGGGAAGGCTTCACGCGCTGGATCATGGCGGGCCTGGCCCTGGTCGGCAGCATTCTGCTCGGCATCACCGGCACGCTGGGCGGCCATCTCGTCGGGATTCACACCCATGTCTCCGATGCCCTGCGCATGCTCGGCTGGGAGGTATTCACGACCTTCTACGTCCCGACCCCAACCCTCATGGCCATCGGCGGCGCGGCCATTGCCCTGATCGCCCTGGGACTGGTCGGGCGGAGCCGGGCCAGGCGCGGGACCTGAGAGGCAGCGGGAGGCGTATATCGTCTCCCGCTAATTCCTGACTCGATCTGGAATGTGGAAAGGAAATGGCGGAGGGGGCGGGATTCGAACCCGCGGTACGACTTGACATCGTACGGTGATTTAGCAAACCACTGCCTTCAGCCACTCGGCCACCCCTCCGCACGCGAGTGGGTATTCACACAGTGTATGCGGGGCCTCTTCTAAGGCTCGGGGACTGGCCTGTCAACGATCCTAAGCCGCTGAAATGGCAGCCGGCTTGCCGCCGGTCCAGGCCACCAACTCGCTGTAGGACAACGGGAAAACGGCATGCGGATGGCCGGCGGCCGCATGCAGCAGCGGGAAACGCTGCAGGCTGTCGTCGATCACGATCGGAAGGGCTTCCACATGGCCCAGCGGGGCCACGCCGCCGATGGCAAAACCGGTGGCCCGGCGCACCAAAGCGGCATCGGCCCGGCCTGGCGGAGCATCCAGACCCAGCGCGCGGCCAAGCGCGGCGACATCGCATTGCCGGTCGCCCGCCACCAGCGCCATCACAGGGCGCTTTTCTCCCTCCTGGCTTTCATGGGCAAACACCAGCGACTTTACGATGGCGCCGACCGCGCAACCCAGCCCGGCCGCCGCCTCGGCCGCCGTGCGCGCCGCGCCGTCCAGCACGATGATGCGGCCATGCGCGCCATGCCCGGCCAGCGCCGCCTGCACGCGCTGCACCGAGGCGCTGGCCAGAACGGCCGCGCTTTCGGCCGTCTCGCTCATGGCACCTCGAAGCCGCGCTGCACGCCCGGGCGCGCCATCAGCAGGTCGTACCAGCGCTTCACGTTCGGATAGGTCGCCAGGTCGATCAGGTGCCATTCATGGCGCGCCGCCCAGGGCAGGGTCGCCATGTCGGCAATCGAGTATTCCCTGCCGGCGAGGAACTCGTTTTTCGCCAGATGGCCGTCCAGCACCTTGTAGAGCCGCTGCGTCTCGGTGGTGAAACGGTCGATGGCGTAAGGCACCTTCTCCTTGGCGAAACGCACGAAATGATGCGTCTGGCCCAGCATGGGGCCGAAGCCGCCCATCTGCCACATCAGCCACTGGATCGCCTGCATGCGCGACGGCGCGTCCTTAGGGAGAAACTGGCCGCTCTTTTCGGCAAGATAAATCAGGATCGCGCCGGACTCGAACACGCTATAGGGCTTGGTGCCGTAGGCTGCCGGCGGCTCGTGGTCGACGATGGCGGGAATCTTGTTGTTCGGATTCACCTTGAGGAAATCGGGATCGAACTGCTCGTCCTTGGTGATGTTGACCGGGAAGGCCTGATACTTCAGGCCGCTTTCCTCCAGCATCACGGAGACCTTGCGGCCGTTCGGCGTGCCCCAGGTGTAGAAGTCAATCACAGCGGAAGTCCTTGTTCTTGGTTCTTGGTTCTTCGACATTCGTCATGCCACGGCTTGGCCGTGGCATCCATGAGTTATGTTTCAAAAAAAACTCGTGGATGCTCGGGCCAAGCCCGAGCATGACATTTTCTATAACTTTTACGGCCTCATAGCTTCTTGAGGAAATGGAAGCTGGAAATGCTGTAGCGCTGGCGGAAATAGAAGCGGTGCGCTTCCGCGCGATGCGTGCCGGAATCGAGGTCCACCACCTTGCGGCCCTCGTCCTTGGCGATGCCTTCCACCCAGTCGAGCAGCAGCGCGCCATAACCACGCGAGCGGCCGGTGGCGGTGGTGACGAGATCATCCACATAGATCAGCGGGCCATGCACCAGCCGCTCCTGCCGGCGGAAGCCGATGCAGGCCGCCGGCACGCCGTTGCCGTCGGCGGCATAGGCCAGCACAAAGCCTTCGCCGTGCTGGCGCTTCACCCGCGCCACCAGCTCGGCGGCATCCTTCAGATGCGGCCGCAGCTCATGCATCACCGGGAAACAGGCGGCGATCTTTTCGTCGGTATCGGCGATTTCGACTTTGGCGTTCTGCATGGCTCCTCGCTTCTCCTGCATCATCGTCATGCCCAGCCTTGTGCCGGGCATGACGATTGTTTTGGTGCGCCTACCCCTTCACAACACTGGCGGTCTGGCCAAACAGCACCTTCTTGGCTTCCTCGGTCATCACCGGAACGCCCTGGTTGATCGCCTTGCCCTTCTCGTAGGCCACCTTGGTGGCCGGGCGCGCCCAGATGCTGTCGAACCAGCGCTTGAGATTGGGGA
>NZ_JANLJJ010000029.1:25842-30322 GCF_029255545.1 Ferrovibrio sp.
ACCTTGGTGGCCGGGCGCGCCCAGATGCTGTCGAACCAGCGCTTGAGATTGGGGAAATCCTCCAGCTTCTGGCCCTGGCGCTCATAGGGCACGATCCAGGGATAGGCGGCCATGTCGGCAATCGTGTAGGCGTCGCCGCAGATGAAGGCGCGACCTTCAAGCCGTTTATTCAGAACACCGTACAAACGATTGGTTTCATTTACATAGCGGTTGATCGCGTAGGGGATTTTTTCGGGCGCGTACTGGCTGAAATGATGGTTCTGGCCACACATCGGGCCCAGGCCGCCCATCTGCCACATCAGCCATTCGGTGCAGGCGATGCGGCCGCGCAGGTCCTGCGGGATGTGTTTCTGATACTTGTCGGCCAGATAAAGCAGGATGGCGCCGGACTCGAACACGCTGATCGGCTCACCGCCATCGAGTGGCGCGTGATCGACAATCGCCGGCATGCGGTTGTTCGGCGCGATCTTCAGGAAACCGGGCTCGAACTGCTCGCCCTTGCCGATATTGACCGGCTTGATCGTGTAGGGCGTGCCGGTTTCCTCAAGGAACAGGGTGATCTTGTGGCCGTTGGGGGTCGGCCAGTAATACAGGTCGATCATGGGCGGGCTCCGGGCTGAACAGGGCGGAAGGATGGAACAGGATCACCGGCACGGCAAGGCGCAGGCGTCGTCCAGTTAGCGCGAAGCCGAAACCGAACAAGCAGTTACCCGATGGCAATCAACTGCCGATGCAGACCCATTGCCGGCCAGGCCGATCCCGTTGCCGGCCGGTTCGATCCCGTTCGATGCCAGTTCGATCCCGTTGGATGCCAGTTCGATCCCGTTCGATCCGGTTCGATCCCGTTCGTCCTGCGCCGCATCGGACAATCGCCGGCGACGGCCGTGACGATGGCCGGGCACGGCCGCGACCGATGCGATCCAGTCGGCAATGCTGCCCGCCTGTTCGGGCGCCAGTTCCGGCCCCTGCCCCAGCCGCAGCTTCTCGGCCAGCCAGTGCAGTGTCTTCACATCCAGTTTGCCGGCCTGCTGCTGCATCTGGCGCACGGCATTGTCGTTGAGGGTGCGGAAACGCAGTTCCACCAGCAGACGCAGCCGCTCGGCGGCCAGATCGATGCGGGCGCGGAATTTGCGGCTGCGGCGCAGGTTGCGCCAGATGCGGTCGGCATCGCAGCCGCACAGATAGGCCGCCGTCTCCACCGTATGCCCTTTCGCCAGCACCTCGGCCGCCTTGCCCCAGTTGATACTGCGCCCGCGCGCCGGCCTATTCGGAATGCGCGGATAGTCCTCGATCCCGAGTGCTTCCAGTTCCAGCGGGGTATAGCGGCGCCGCGCCGGTGCCGCATCGCTGTCGGCCTCGTCTTCGGCCGCGTCTGGGGCCGCGCCAGGCCGCAAATGGATGTACGGATCCTTGAATGGATCCTGGCTGTGACTTTTCACGGACAACTCCTTTTTCTAGGAAAATAAACATAGCATATTTTCGCTATATGTTCTATATCGGATTTTATTCCGGATAATCAGGGGCTTAGCCTGGAAATTGGCGGTTTTCCGCCCTGCCCGCCCCCTCATCCGGCCCCGCACAAGCAACAAGAGGAGGAGGCGATGATGAAGGACATGCTGCTGGTGCTGCAGATCGCGCAGGCAATCCTGGCCATCGTCATCGCCCTGCATGAACTGGCGACGATCTACTGACCGCCCCCTGCTGACCGCGCCTGCCAGACTGCTGCCAGAATGGGGATCGCGCCATGCCATCCTGCTGCCAACACACAATGCGTATGAGGATGTCATGAATGCGCCGGCGAAAGGCCCAGGCTATCAACTGCCGAAATTCGATTACTACAATGAAGGTTTTGTTGTTGCCATCTGGATCGTTGCAAAGCCGGGGGAAGAAGAAAGTGTCGCCAGGATTCTCGAGGATCTGGTGAACCCGACAATGGCTGAACCCGGGGTTAAGCTGTTCCTGCCTTACCGATCGCCGGAGGACAAGGCCTCATTCTTTCTCTTCGAGCTCTACCGTGACAAAGCCGGCTGGGACGAGCATCAGAAGACGACGCATTTTGAGGCCGCCATCAAGGAACTGGCGCCGCGTGTGGTGAAGCGCGAACGAATTCCATTCCTCCCCTACATCAAGAGCCAAAAACCGTGATCATGCCAATGCAACCGACACCGGCGGCGCAGCATCCCCCCGCCCCGATCCGCCTGTATTCCGGCCCGCTGAGCATGTTTGGCGCCAAGGCCCAGATCGCCCTGCTGGAAAAGGGCCTCGATGCCGAGGTCGTGATGGTGCCATTCGAGATGAAGGCGCTGTACGAGCCCAAACATCCGGAGGTGCTGCGCATCAACCCCAAACGCCAGGTGCCGGTGCTGGTGCATGGCGATGTCGAGATTTTCGATTCCACGCAGATCTTCGAATACCTGGAAGACCTCTGCCCCGAGCCGCCAATATGGCCGCGCGACATCGCCGGCCGCGCGCGGGCCCGCCTGCTGGAACTGCAATCCGACGAAGTCTATTTCCCGCACATCATCCGCCTGATGGGCCTGCAGGCCACGCCCGACGATCCGGCAGCGGTGGCGGCACGGGATGGCGCGGCGCAGTTCTACGCGCGGATGGAAAACCTGCTGGGCGATGGCCAATCCTGGCTGTCCGGCGCGGCTTTCACCTATGCCGACATCGCCTTCTACATGGCGCAGATTTTCGGCGACCGCATGGGCGCGCCGATCCCCGCAGACGCGACCCGCCTGATAGCCTGGCGCGCACGCGTGGGCGAACGGCCCAGCGTGCGGCAGGTGGCCGGCGCGATGGCCCGCTGGCTGCTGGGCATCGGACGGCCGGTGCCCGCCTTCCTGCGCGCGCTGGCGTAAGGCGCGAACCCGGCCCGAACCTGTTGCCAGACCCGGCCCGGCAGGCGAGGCTTCGGCCATGACCGAGGATTCGTCCGTTTCCGCCATGCCGCCCGACCTGGCCGCCGCGCTGGCCCAGGCCGAGGCGCTGCTGGTCCAGCAACCCGGCGATGCCGTGCTGCTCGACCTGGCGGCCGGCTGCGCCGAGGCGCTGGGCGACCTGGCGAAAGCCGAGACCTATCGCCGCCGCGCGGTGCAGGCGACGCCGCAGGACCCCGCCGCCTGGACCCGGCTGGCCAACCTGCTGCAGCGCCGGCAGATGCCGACCAAGGCGGCGGCGATCTATCGCCGCGCCGTCGAGCTGATGCCGCAGGATGCCGCGCTGCACCGCGCGCTGGGCGGCCTGCAGCACCGGCTGGGACAACTCGGCAAGGCGGAATACGCCTATCGCCGCAGCATCAAGCTGGCGCCCGACGCGTCCGCCGCCGCGCTGGCGCTGAACGATTACGGCACGCTGCTGGCGGCGCAGCAGCGCCATGACGAGGCCGAGGCCGCCTATCGCGCCGCGCTGGAGCGCCAGCCCGGCTATGCCAAGGCGGCCAACAACCTGGCGGCCCTGCGCCATGGCCTGGGCCAGGCCGCCGAGGCCGAGCATGGGTATCGCCATGCCCTCGAGCTGAAGCCGAATTACCCGCGGGCGGAATACAACCTGGCCAACCTGCTGCAGGAACAGGGCCGGCTGGCGGAAGCCGAGGAGGCCTATCGCCGCGCCATCGCGCAGGACCCGAGCCTGACCCAGGCGATGAACAATCTCGGCCTGCTGCTGGGCGAGACCGGCCGGGCCGAGGAAGCCATCGCGCTGCTGCGGCTGGCGCTGCACCAGGCGCCGCAGGATACCTCGCTGAGCATCAACCTGGCCGATCTGCTGCACCAGCGCGGCGACAGCGCCGAGGCCCGGCTGGTGATCGATGCCGCCCTGCTGGCCGCGCCCGACCATGCGCTGCTGCGCCTGACCCGGCTGATGCATTGCCTGCCGGTGCTGCCCGAGAGTCCGGCGGCGGCCGAGGCCGCGCTGCGCGACTTCGATGCCGAACTGCAGCGCTGGTCGCAGTATGCGCTGCATCCCGATCACCGCCAGGCGGCCGCCGACCATGTCGGCCACAAGCAGCCCTTCTACCTGGCCTATCGCCCGGGCGACCATCGCGCGCGCCTGTCGGCCTTCGGCGACGTCACCAGCGCGCTGATGCGCCAGGCCTGGCCGCTGCCGGCGCCGGCGCCGCCGGAACGACCGCGCATCCGGCTCGTCATCGTGACGAAATACATCCGCGGCCATTCGGTCTGGACCGTGGTGCTGAACGGCCTGCTGAGCCAGATCGACCGCACGCGCTTCGAGACCGTGCTGCTGCATACCGGCGCGGCGACCGAGGGCGACATGGTCGCGGCGCGGGCGATGGTGGACCGCCTGCATCCGAATCCACGAAGCTTCCGCGCCGCGCTCGAGCTGCTGCGCGGCGAGCAGCCGGACATCATCTATTACCCCGAGATCGGCATGGACGCGCTGACCAACCAGCTGGCCAACCTGCGGCTGGCGCCGCTGCAGGCGGCCGGCTGGGGCCATCCGATCACCACCGGCCTGCCCG
>NZ_JANLJJ010000029.1:30422-47349 GCF_029255545.1 Ferrovibrio sp.
CTGGCGCCGCTGCAGGCGGCCGGCTGGGGCCATCCGATCACCACCGGCCTGCCCGGGATCGACCTCTATCTCTCCGGCGACCTGCTCGAGCCGCCGGGCGCCGACCGGCATTACCGCGAAAAGCTGATCCGCCTGCCCGATACCGGCGCCTGCACGCTGTCGCCACCGGTGCTGGCGCAGGCGCTGCCGCCGGAGATCGCCGGCCACCTGCCGGCCGACCGCGACATCACGCGGTTGATCCTGTGCCAGCATGCCTTCAAGTTCGATCCGGCCGACGATGCGCTGTATGCCCGCATCGCCCGCGTGGCCGCGCCCTGCCGCATCTTCATCCTGCTGCGGCCGGACGAAACGACGCAGAGCGAGCGGCTGCTGGCGCGGCTGCGCCAGGCCTGCACGGCGCAGGGCGTGAACGGCGCCGAGGCGCTGGTGCCGCTGCCCTGGCTGCCGACGCCGCAATTCTACAGCCTGCTGGACGCGATGGATGTCTATCTCGACTGCCCCGGATTCTCCGGCTACACGACCGCCTGGCAGGCGCTGCATCGCTGCCTGCCGATCGTGACGCTGGAAGGCCGCTTCATGCGCCAGCGGCTGGCCGCCGGCGCGCTGCGCCAGATCGAGCAGACCGAGACGATTGCCGAGGACGCCGATGGCTATGTGAAGATCGCCGCCATGCTGGCGCAGGAAAGCCGCGGCTATCCCATCGCGCGCGACACGCGGCGCGCGAGCCTGCGCGAGGCGGCGCCGAAACTGGACGGCAACGCGGAGGTGGTGCGCGCGTTCGAAACCGCGCTGGCCGAGGAACTGGAGCGCCGGCGCTAGGTCGTCATGCTCCCTTGGCAGGCCGCCGTTCCATGAATACTTTCGGCGGAACCCATGTACCGGGTATGTGGCGGTTGGCCCAACGGCAAATTTCCTGCAACACAGGAAGCAACCCTTCTCCTTTTGCAGTGAGCCGATAGGCATAACGCATAGGACGCGACTGATAAGCCTCGCGCTTGACCAGACCAAATTCTTCCATCTGCACTAGGCGGTCAGTAAGGATATTCGTAGTGATGCGCTCTGGACTGTCTAAAAACTCGGCGAACCGAGATTTGCCATTTAGCATGTCGCGCAAAATCACAAGACTCCAGCGGTCACCGACCAGATCCAGTGTGGATGCAATCGGGCATCCCGAGCGGCTTTTCCTGTTTGCCATGGCGCACCATTCACTTGTTACTTGCAATTTACAAGTTACTGCGAATAGAATTTAAGGACCAATGCTTAATGATGGGATAACAGACATGACGCAAAGCTTTTCCGGTGGCTGCCTATGCGGCGGCGTCAGATTCACGTGTTCCAGCCCGCCGGTCCTCAGCGGGCATTGCCAATGCCTAGACTGCCGGAAGTCGAGCGGCACTGGCCATTGCACCCATGTCGTCGCGCCCAAGTCCGCTTTCAGTATCACCGGCAGCGTCACCAGCTATGCCCGGCCGGCCGACAGCGGCAACATCGTCACGCGTATGTTCTGCCCAACTTGCGGCTGCGCCCTCTACTCGATCAACAGCGCCATGCCCGATATGATCTTCCCACGCGCCTCGGCGCTGGATGACCCGGAAATCGCCAAGCCGCAGATGGTCGTTTACGCCAGCAGAGGCCCATCCTGGGACATGATTGATCCCAATCTGCCCAAGTTTCCCCTCATGCCGCTCGGCGGTGCGGAACAGACAATCGCCGAAGGGTAATCGGATTCTTCAAGCCTCGTTACGAGTGATCAGCCGGCCGGCGCTGGCGCCGGTGACGCCCTGCTCTCCGACATAACTCGACACGCCGTTGACCCAGACTTCCGTGATGCCTTTCGCCGGCGTCTTCGGCGCCGTGAAGGTGGCGGTGTCGATCACCGTGCCGGGATCAAACAGCACCAGGTCGGCATAGGCGCCGGCGCGGATCGCGCCGCGATCCACCATGCCGAAGACCCTGGCGGTCAGCCCGGTCATCTTGTGCACCGCCTGCTCCAGCGAGAGCAGTTTCAGGTCGCGCGCGTAATGCCCCAGCACGCGCGGGAAGGTGCCCCACAGGCGCGGATGCGGCATGTCGTTGCTGGGGATGCCGTCGGAGCCGATCATGCTGCGCGGATGGGCGATGATGCGCTGCACGTCCTTCTCGTCCATCATGAAATAGATGGCGGCGGCCGGCAGCAGGCGATGCGCCGCCGTCACGATGTCGACGCCCCATTCCTTCGCGATGTCGGCCAGCATGCGGCCGGCCATCTCCGGATAAGGCTCGGAGGTGGCGATCTGCACCGGCATGTCGTCGCGCAGGCGGTCGGGCAGCAGGGCCGTCGAGCTGGCCATGTAGGGATAGACGTCGAAATCCACCGTCTGGGATTTCGCCGCGCGGTCGATCAGCGCCAGCGTCTCGGTCGAGCGGCCGAAATTCTCCGGGTTGGTGCATTTGTGGTGACTGATCACCACGGCCGAGCCGGTATCGCGGCCTATTTTAAGCGTCTCCTCGATGCTCTCGACCACGCCATCGGCCTCGTCACGCATATGCGTTACGTACAACCCGCCGCGCGAGCGCAAAGCCTCGGCCACCGCGATCACCTCGTCGGTCGGCGCGTGGCGGCTGGGCGGATACCACAGGCCGGTCGAGAAACCCGAAGCGCCCTGCTCCAGCGCCTCGGCCAGGCGCTGCTTCATCTGCGCGGCTTCCTTGGTCGTCGCGGCGCGGTTGATGTCGTGGTCCATCGCCTGCACGCGCAGCGACATATGGCCGACCAGCGCATAGGTGTTGGTCGGCGGCGGCACCTTGCGCAGGCGCTCGGCATAATCGGCGAAGCTGGGGAACTGCCAGGATTCCGGGCCGCCGACCAGATCGAGCGGCGCCGGCGGACGTTTGGTCATGATCACCGGCGCCAGGCTGATGCCGCAATTGCCGACCACGACGCTGGTGACGCCCTGGCTGAGCTTGCAATGCATGCAGTCCGGGCCGCAGAGCACGGCGCCGTCGTCATGGGTATGGGCATCGATGAAGCCCGGCGCGATCGCCAGGCCTTTCGCATCCACCTCGCGGTCGGCCGAGTCAGCGCCCAGATCGCCGATGGCGGCAATACGGTCGCCGCTGACCGCCACGTCGCCCGTGAAAGAGGCCGCGCCGCTGCCGTCGAAGATGCGGGCATTGCGGATGGCAAGGTCGTAACGGCGGGTCATCCGGCGATCCTTCTTGTGTGATTGAGCGCCGCCTCGATCAGGTTCATGCTGGCCTCGGGCGTGCGGAAAGCGGAATGGGCCGACAGCGTCACGTTGTCGAGTCGGGTGAGCGGATGGTCCTTCGGCAGCGGCTCGACATCGAAGACATCGAGGCCGGCATGGCCAAGCTGGCCGGATTTCAGCGCCGCGATCATCGCCGCCTCGTCCACCACCGCGCCGCGCGCGGTATTCACCAGGATGGCGCCGCGTTTCATTTTGGCGATGCGCTCGGCCGAGAGGAATCCGCGTGTCTCGTCATTGAGCAGCAGGTGCATCGAAACCACGTCGCTCTGCGCCAGCAATTCGTCGATCGGCAGGAAGGTCACGCCCTCGGCGCTTTTTGCGCTGCGGTTCCAGGCCAGCACCTTCATGCCGGCGCCACGGCAGAGCCGCGCCATCTCGGCGCCGATGCCGCCATAACCGACCAGACCAATGGTCTTGCCGGTGAGTTCGACGCCGTCCAGCCGCAGCCAGTTGCCGGTCCGCATCTCGCGGTCCATGCGGGCAAAACCCTTGGCGGCCGCCCACATCAGGGCGAAGGCGCATTCGGCCACGGCGGTGTCGCCATAGCCCTTGATCAGGTGCACCTCGATGCCCAAGCCCGCCAGCTCCTCGACATGCATGTAGCTGCGCGCGCCGGTACCGAGGAAAACGACATGCTTCAGCCCCTTGCACTGGGCGGCGATGGCGGTGGGCAGGTAGGTATGGTCGATCCAGGCGATCGCGGCGCCGTCCAGCACGGCGGGAAGCTGCTCGGGCTTCACATCGGGCTGGCGGTTGACGCCAACAGCGGGATCGGAGGATTTGCGCAGGCGCTCGGCCAGATCGCCGAGGGTGGGATTGGCATCAACGAAAACGGCACGCAAGGCAGGGCTCCCCCGATCTGAACCATCTGATACGCCCCGGCCGGCTCAGCGGCGGGCGAGTCGTATACTGACGGTCAGCGCGGCGAGTGTCACCCCTGCAGCAGCGAGCAAAACAGCCATGCCGGGCCGCAGGCCCATGTCGATGCTCAGGTTGGTTTCCAGCACCAGCAGCAAAGGCGCGCCGCTGCGCAACCAGAAATACAATGCCTCGCCGCCCATGGTGAGCGCCGCACTGCCCAGGGCCAGCGCCACCAGCCCCGGCCAGGGCAAGACCGCGCCGGCGGGGAATATCCGGCGCAGCAGCCGGTAGCCCAGCAGCCAGAGCAGCAGGCCGGCCATCAGGGTCGGCTCGCCCACATCGGCCTTGGCCTGCAGGAAGAAATGCCACAAAGCCAGCGGCGTCAGCAGATAGACGATGCGGTGCAAGGCCTGCCAGCGCCGGCCGCCAAGCCGGCGCAGCATCCCGTCGGTCGAAGTGGCCGCCAGCACCAGCAGGCCGGTCAGGGCGGCCAGGCCGATCAGCAGGTAATTCGATTTCGCGATTTCCAGCACCGCTTTTTCCAGGTCGAAGGCATGGTTGGCGAAATACAGCCCCAGATGAAAAGCGGCATAGAGGGCGGAGGCGACCCCGATCATGCGGCGCACCAGCGCCAGCCGGCCATGGCGCAGCATCTGCCGCAGCGGCGTGACGGCCAGCGACAGCAACAGGAAACGGAAGGCCCAGAGCCCGGTCTGGTGGATCAGCTCGGTCAGCGGCCGGGGGCCGAGATCGTGCTGCTGGATCCGCCACAGCAGCCACAGCGCCGGCAGCAGCAGAAGAACGAAAACCGCCGCCTTGAGCGGCACGAGCCGGCCACCGGCATCGCGCCAGGGCGCAAGGGACAGGGGGCGGCGGATGGCGGCTTTGGTGCTCATGTCCGTCGATATAGCCCAGGCCGGGGCTTAAGCCGACACGTCCTGTGGGAAAATTATCGTGAACCGGGTCCCCTCGCCTTCGCGGCTCGATACCGCGATGGTGCCGCCGAGCACCTGGCTGACCAGGTTGTAGACGATATGCAGGCCCAGGCCGGTGCCGCCGGTGCCGCGCCTGGTGGTGAAAAAAGGATCGAACACGCGCGGCAGGTCATCCGCCACGATGCCGCGGCCATTGTCGCGAAACTCGACGGCGATACGGCCCTCGCGCGGCTGCGTCACGTTGATCGAGATCACGCCCGGCCGGCCGCCGCCCTCGAAGGCATGCTGCAGGGCATTCATCACCAGATTGGTGACGATCTGGCCCAGCGCGCCGGGCCGGCTGCGGATCACCAGCTTGTCGGGGCAATCGATCCGCACATCGTGCAGCGAACGGCGCAGCGCCGGCGCCAGGCTCAGCATGATCTCGCGCAGATATTCGCCGATATCGAACAGCCGCAGGTCGTCGGTGCTCTGGTCGGCCGCCACCTGCTTGAACGCCTGGATCAGCCGGGCGGCACGGGCCAGATTGCCCTGCATGATGCGGGTGGCTTCGGTGGCGGTGTCGAGGAAGCCCTCCAGATCGCTGCGGCGCAGCTGATCATCCCGGAACCGGATGGTCAGCTGCTCCACCTCTTCGGCCATATGCGACGCCGCCGACACGCTGATGCCGAGCGGCGTGGAAATCTCGTGGCTCATGCCGGCCACCAGCGAGCCGAGCGAGGCCATCTTCTCGGCCAGGATCAGGCTGGCCTGGGCGCCGCGCAGATCGGCCAGGGCACGCTCGGCATCCTCCTTGGCGCGGCGCAGCTCGTCTTCCATGCGACGACGCGCCGTGATGTTGGTGCGCACCACGACCAGATCGCCCGATGGCGTCACCCGCTCATGCACCAAGAACCATTCGCCGGCATTGGTGCGGATTTCGATCATGCGCTCGGGGATACGACGGCGCGATACCGTGGCCGCCGCCGCGGCGCCCTGGTCCTTCTCGTCGCGGCTGAATACCCCGCGGTCATACCCACGCTCGACCAGTTCGTCGAAGCTCATGCCGACGGCCTGATCCGAGGTCAGACCGTACAGGGCGGCGAAGCGGCTGGAGCAGATGGCAATCCGATCCTGCACGTCGTAGATGACGAAACCATCGCCGGCCACTTCGACCGCATGACGCAGGCGGCGATTGAGCGCATAGCGTTCGGTGGCGTCGAAAATGGTGACCGCGACCGAGTTATCCGGCAGCCGGCCGACGGTGAATTCAAGCACCTTGCCCGTCGGCATGTGACGCGCCGCAGCCGCACCGGCGGCGCCACGCATCAAGCGGTCGATATGATAGCGCATGTCGCTGATCTCGGTGTCGCCGAAATCGCGGCGCTGGCTGAGAAAGCGCAGCAAGGCCTCATGACTGTCGCCCGGATTGAGCAGGCCGGGCGGCAGGGCCAGCAACTCGGCGGCGCGGCGGTTGATGGTGTGGATCGTGCCATCGGGGTGGAACAGCATGACTCCAACCGGCAACGCATCCAATGCCCAGGCCTGATACTCGTTGCGGCGCCGGCTTTCCTGGCGCGCCAGGGTCAGGGCCTCGGTGACCCGCCTGGCCTCTTCGTGAGCCATGAAATTGCGGCGGCGCTCCAGCTTGATCTGGCGCATGCCGACGAAACCGAGCCCGTTGCCGATCAGCACGAACAGGAGCAGGCTGTATACATTCTCCGGCCGGAACGGCAGCCAGACCGCGGTCAGTATGGCGGTCCCCGCCGTGACATAGACAACGTTGGCCAGGGTCAGGCGGGCCGAGCACGGCACCAGCAGATAGTAGACCAGCAGATAGGCGAAAATCAGCGATCCGGCATTCAGGGCCGGCGGCGCGCTGATGATCCAGGTCATGAAGGTGAGCGTGCTCAGGCTGGCCATGCCAATGCCGGCCACAATATCGAGCATCTGCACATCGTTCAGACGGCGCAGCAGATACTGGAACAATATGCCGACGAACAGGCCGAGGCCGCGGACCAGCGCGAAGAACAGAAAGGTCTGCCCATAACCGTGGACGATGTAATCGCGCACCAGCAGCAGGCAGAAAACCGATGTCGCCGCCAGACCACAGGTCTGCAGCATGCTGCGCATCGGCACGAGCCGGCTCTGCCGATACATCTGCTCGACGCGGCGATCCCGGAATTCGCCGCTCCAGGCAAACAGCCGCGGATCATCCGCCGCAGGCGGCAGTGACGTCAGCGAAGGAAAAGACGATTGCAGCATGACGATGCGGGACCCCGGGCCGGCATATTATGACCGCCAGGCCGGCCGGGCAAAGCAAGAGGGCAAATATTGCCTAGCGGCGGCAGCGGGAAGTCCATAGTTTTTCAAATATATCAGATAGATAGGAAATACTCCAGCGCGGCACGGGCTTTGCTTTGCAACAGCCGAGACACATTTTTACGGACTTGGGAGTCCAGTCATGTCCTATTTCGGCGCGCTCGGTACAGCCGTGCAAGGCATCACCGCCCAGGCGGCGGCCATCGGTCATATCTCCGACAACGTCGCCAATGCGACCACCGTTGGCTACAAGCAGGTGGGAACCGACTTCCACGACCTGGTCCACAACAAGGTGCTGGGCGACAGCGCGGTGCTGGATTCCAACCGGAACATGGGCGTATCGGCTTCGGCGGCTTTTGCCCACCGCCAGCAGGGCCAGATCATCAGCAACAACAGCTTCACGGCGATAGCCGTCGACGGCAACGGCTTCATCCCGGTGGCCAAAGCGACCGGCATCGATTCGGTCACCGGCGAGCCGACCGGCTTCGAGACCACCACCTATTACACCCGGCTGGGCGATTTCCGCCTTGACGACAACAATCGCCTGGTCAATTCGGCGGGCTTCTACCTGATGGCTGCCGAGGTCGGCGGCACCACGATCTCGCCCCTTGAGATCGATGACGAAGCGATCGCCGCCGTGCCGACCACAACGGTGAACTACCGCGCCAATCTGCCCGCCAACGCCGCCAACAACAGCACCTTCTCGAACGGCATTGCGGTGATCGATTCCGAAAGCGAAGAACGGAACTTCCAGCTTCTCTGGGAGAAGACCGGCACCAATGCCTGGGATCTGACGATCAACACGACCGGCGGCACGCCGGCCAGCTTTGGCCCGATCAATGTCACCTTCACCAATGGCCTGCTCGGCACCATGACGACCGCCGACACAAACCTGACGGTAACCGCCGCCGGCGCCGCCACGGTTTCGCTGTCGCCGGATTTCGGCAATGGCGCGCAGGCGATCACCATCAATCTCGGCGATTTCAATGGCGCTTTCGATGCCGCCGCCGTCAGCGGCCTGACCCAGTATGGCGGCAACATCAGCACGCTGACCAACCTGAATATCGACCAGAATGGCCTGAAAGGCGGCGAGTTCACGTATGTCACCTTCGCCGAGGACGGCGGCGTGATCTACAATTACGAAAACGGTCGCAGCCAGGTGGGCGCTCAGCTGCTGCTGGCCAATTTCCCCGAGCCTGACCGCCTGGACCGCCTTGACGGAACGGTGTTCACGCAAACCTCCCGGTCAGGCGCGGCCGTTCTTGGCATTCCGGGCGATGGCACCAACGATGCAGGCGTCGGCGTGATCCGCCCCGGCGCCCTGGAAGAATCCACCGTCGATGTCGCCGAGCAGATGACGCGGCTGATCGTGGCGCAACAGGCCTATTCGATGAATGGCCAGGTGATCAGCGCCGCGGACAGCATGTGGTCGCGGGCCATCGACATGAAACGGTGATATCCGCCTTAAGGATCAGCCGCGCGTGCAGCGCGTTTGCTTGCCGGGCAGGGAATAGCGGCAGGTCAGGTCACGGCCATTCGGTTGGCTGACCTTGAAAATATCGCCTTCCATGCGTCGCACCGCATAATTATTGGAAAACTGCAGCCAGCCAAAGCTGTCGAAATAGGCGCTGAGGCCGTTGGAAAACAGCAGCTCGCGCCGGCGGTTTTTCGAAACCCTGACCTTGCTGCCGTATTCCAGGGTGCCGTCGTCGAATTCGCGGATCACCAGGTCGTTACTGCACAGCGCCTGTTTCGGATCGTCCGTCAGCCGGCAGCCGAAACTGCCCGCGTCGGCGGGCGGTGTGCTGATTACGATGGCAAAAATGGTGGCTTCCATCAGATTCATGCCGGCCTCTCGATTCTAGGGCCACTTTAGCATAACCAGTGCCGCAACAAGGCTTGACCCTGCCATATGGGAAGCCAATATGTTGGCGTCATGATCAGACGCACCGGCATTCTGGGACGACTGGCCGGGCGGCGTTTTGCCGCCGGGGCCGCGCTTGTCGGTATGCTGGCCGCCATCCTGCTGCTGCCGGCCGCCCATGCCGCGGGTCCGGCTACCGCCCGGATGGCCCCGCCCATCGTGGCCGGCGCCGTCGGACATGACCATGCCCGTCAGGATGCCGGCCATGATCATCATGCCATGGCCGAACACACCGGGCCTGAACACACCGGGCCTGAACACACCGGGGCCGAACACGCCGAGGCCAAACACGCCGGCGCCGATGGCAGCATGCCCGCGCCAGGGATGGCCGATCAACCGGGCTGCGGTTACTGCACCGATTGCACGCTCTGCACGATGACGATGCCAGAGCATGCCGGCACCACGCCGTCCCCCGCCTATCAACCGGCTCGGCACGCCATCGCAGATGCCAGTCTGATGCCGGGCATTGCTCCGCCACCTCCCGCCGAACCTCCGCGAGTCTGACGCAAATCCTGAGTTGCGTGCTGCCCTGCAATCAGCGGCAGCATGCCTGATGCGTCTTTTACTCCGGAGAGGGCAATCATGCTGTCCCATCTGTTTCGACCGGCCCTGCTCGGCGCGGTCCTGTCCTGCGCAATGGCGGCGACCGCCGTCGCTGAACCGCAGCGGCCGGCTGCGGCCGATCCGGCCGCCCCCGGCAAAACGCCCATCTACCATTCGGCGTTCAGCGCCTACCAGCCCATGCTGGCCACGCCGCCACAGGACTGGCGCGCCGTCAACGAAGCGGTGGCCCGCACCGGTGGCCATGCCGGCGCGCTGAAAGAGCCTGAACCACCAGCGGCAAAGCCCGATACGCCATCCCCGGCCGGCCATGCCGGCCACAAGCATTGAGGCCCGCCATGCAAAGGATGACTGCAGGCCCTGCCCTGCTTGCGCTGCCGATCCTGATCCTGCTTGGCGCCTGCGCCGGACCGGTGGCGGATCGCGCCTTCCAGGATATCGCCACCCAGACGGAACAGCAGATCGGCCAGCGCCCGGTCTGGATCAGGGATGAGAAAGACGAACAGGCGGCGCGCCAGACACTGGACCGCCTGCTGGCCAAACCGGTCAGCGCCGATGATGCCGTGCAGATCGCGCTGCTGAACAATCGCCGCCTGCAGGGCCGCCTGGCCGAACTTGGCATTGGCGCCGCCGATCTCACCGCGTCGTGGCGGCCGGCCAATCCCGGCATCGGCTTCAGCCGCCTGCAACGCAGTGGCGAGGTTGAGATCGAACGCAGTTTCAGCATCGACGCCCTGAGCCTGATCGCCCTGCCCTTGCGCGCCGGTATCGAAGCCCGGCAGTTCGAACGGACCAAACTGCAGACCGCCGGTGAAATACTCACTCTCGCTGCGCAGACCAAACGCGCCTGGTACGAGGCGGTCGCCGCCGAGCAGACCGCGCGCTACATCGAGTCGACGCGCGAAACCGCGTCGGTGCAGGCCGAACTGGCGCGGCGCATGTATCAGGCCGGCAACTGGGGCATGCTGGATTACGCCCGCGAGCAGCTGTTCTACGCCGATGCGACAGCGCGGCTGGCGCGCAGCCGCATGGCTGCCGCCGCGGCGCGGGAAAAGCTGGCGCGGCTGATGGGCCTGTGGGGCGACGACCTGGGCTTCACCCTGCCCGGGCGCCTGCCGGTCCTGCCGGCAAAGCCGCGCGAGGCCGGCAATATCGAGGCCGCGGCGATTGCCGGGCGGCTCGACATCAAGCAGGCCCAGGCCGAGCTGGACGCGGTGCGCAAGGCCTATGGCCTGACCAATGCGCTGCGCTTCGTCAACGTGCTGGAAACCGGCTTCGTGCGCAAAAGCGAGGAAGGCCGTTCCGACCAGGTCGGCTATGAAATCCGCCTCGAGATACCGATCTTCGATTTCGGCGACGCCAAGGCCACCAGGGCCGAACAGACCTGGCGACAGGCGGTGAACCGCCTGACCGACAGCGCCGTGGACGCCCGCTCGGCGGCGCGCGAGACCTGGCTCGGCTATCGCACCGCCTATGACCTGGCGCGGCATTACCAGACCGAGATCCTGCCGCTGCGGCAGAAGATCGGCGAGGAAATGGTGCTGCGCTACAATGGCATGCTGGTCAGCGTGTTCGACCTGCTGGCCGACGCGCGCGAGCAGATCGCCGATGTCACCGCCGCGCTGGAAGCGCAGCGTGATTTCTGGATCGCCGATACCGATCTCACCTTCGTCACCCTCGCCGCCACCAATACCGGGAGATAACCATGTTCACCCGTCGATCCCTGCTGGCCGCCACCGGCGGCATCGCCGCCGCCAGCGTGGCGCGTTCGGCGCTGGCGGCCCTGCCCGAGCCGGCCTATCCGGCCGGGCCACAGACCGAACCGCCGCCATTGCCCCCGAGCGGCAGGCCGTTCCATCCGGTCGTCACGCTGAACGGCTGGTCGGCGCCCTGGCGCATGAACCAGGGATGGAAGGAATTCCATCTCGTCGCCGAGCCGGTGGTGCGCGAGATGGCGCCGGGCATGAAGGCCAACCTGTGGGGCTATAACGGCCAGTCGCCCGGCCCGACCATCGAGGCGGTGGAAGGCGACCGGGTGCGACTGTTCGTCACCAACAGGCTGCCCGAGCACACCACGGTGCACTGGCACGGCCAGATATTGCCCAGCGGCATGGATGGCGTGGGCGGCCTGAGCCAGCCGCAGATCAAGCCGGGCGAGACCTATGTGTATGAGTTCGAGTTGAAGAAATCCGGCACCTTCATGTACCACCCTCATGCCGACGAGATGGTACAGATGGCGATGGGCATGATGGGCTTCTTCGTGGTGCATCCGCGTGATCCGAACCAGCACCGCGTCGACCGCGATTTCGTGTTCCTGATCAACGCCTATGACATCGAGCCCGGTGCGGCGACGCCCAAGATCGCCACCATGACCGAGTTCAACCTGTGGAGCTGGAACAGCCGGGTGTTTCCCGGCATCGACCCGCTGGTGGTGCGGCAGGGCGACCGCGTTCGCATTCGCATGGGCAACCTGACCATGACCAACCATCCGATCCACCTGCATGGCTACGACTTCGCCGTCACCTGCACCGATGGCGGCTGGGTGCCGCCCTCGGCGCGCTGGCCGGAAGTGACCATCGACATGCCGGTGGGCGCTATGCGCGCCTTCGAATTCGACGCCGTGAATCCGGGCGACTGGGCCTTTCATTGCCACAAGTCGCATCACACCATGAACGCCATGGGCCATGACGTGCCGACCATGATCGGCGTGGATCACGGGCATGTCGCGCGCCGCATGGTGACGCTGGTGCCGGACTACATGGTGATGGGTGAACGCGGCATGGCCGATATGGGCGACATGGAAATGCCGCTGCCCGACAACACCCTGCCGATGATGACCGGGCGCGGCCCGTTCGGCCCGATCGAGATGGGCGGCATGTTCAGCGTGCTGAAGGTGCGCGAGGGCCTGGCGCGTGGCGATTACCGCGATCCTGGCTGGTACAGGAACCCACCCGGCACCGTCGCTTACAAATGGAAAGGATAATCCCATGAAGATCACTACTCTTGCACTGGCTGCTCTTGCATTGACGTCTGGCCTGCCGGCTGCGCCGGCTCTTGCCGGGCCCGGCCATGGCGGCGGCCACAGCCATTATGACGGGCATGCCGCTGCCCTGGGCGAGCCGGGCGACCCGAAGGCAAAGGCGCGCACCGTCAATGTCGTGATGACCGACGAGATGCGCTTCACGCCGGGAACCGTGACGGTCAAACGTGGCGAGACCATCCGATTTATCGTGAAGAATGATGGCCAGCTCAGGCATGAAATGACGCTCGGCACCATGGACGAACTGACCGAGCATGCAAAGGTCATGGAGCAGCATCCGGACATGGAACATGACGATCCGAATGCCGTGACCGTCGAGCCCGGCGAAACCAAAACCATCCTGTGGAAATTCACCAAGGCCGGCAGCTTCGATTACGGCTGCCTCGTGCCCGGCCACATGCCGGCGGGCATGAAGGGCCGGATCACCGTCCGCTGATCGCAGGAGAACGCCATGAAACAGATTATCGCAACCGTCATCGCCGCGATGGTCATCCTTGCCAGCACCTCGGTGTTTGCCCAGACCGGCAATACCGAGGGCGAGGTCCGCCGCGTCGACAAATCGACCGGCAAGGTCACCCTGCGCCACGGCCCCATCACCGGCGCGCTGGAGATGCCGGCCATGAGCATGGTGTTCCAGACCAAGGACCCTGCCCTGCTGGATCGCCTGAAACCCGGCGACAGGGGCCGGTTCGTCATCCGCAAGGATGAGGGCGGCTACTGGATTCTCTCGGCGGAACCGGAGAAGTGAAATGTGGCGTTATCCATTTTTCGCCCTGATCGGCATGGCGATGACGGCAACCGCCGTTGCGCAGGATGGCATGGTCGCGGTGCAAAAGCCGGCGCAGCTCAGCCCGCTGGCCGAGCAGGGCCGCGTGGCCTTCGGCAAGACCTGCGCGTCATGTCACGGCGACTGGGGCCAGGGAGTCTCAAACGGGGGTAATGCGAAGCAGGGCCCGCCGCTGATCCACAGGATCTACGAATCCTCCCATCACGGCGACATGGCCTTCCTGGTCGCCATGGCGCAGGGCACGCGCCAGCATCACTGGCGGTTCGGCAACATGCCGCCGCAGCCCGATGTAGGTCGCGAGGAGGCGCTGGCCATCATCCGTTTCGTGCGCGAGGTGCAACGGGTCAACGGAATCGAGTGACCACCTGCTTCAGCCGGTTTCCTGCAGGTCGTAGTGAAACACCTTGGAGATGATCTGCCAGCGACCGTCCAGCCGGACCAGGGTGAGAAGATCGGTGAAAAATTTCGGGCCGATGGCGCATTCGACCCGGGCGATCGCGGTGACCGGGCCGGCGAAATCGATCGCAACGATGCGGTCGCGCCGCGCCTCGTTGCGGCTGGCCGGCGACGGACGCCGGTCGACCACCGGGAAATATTCATCCATGGTAAGATGCAGCAGCGTGCCGTCGGTGGCGCAGGCATAGATCGCCTTCGGATGGAACGCCTGCCGCAGCCGCTGCGTGTCGCTGTGATAGAGGCCGTCGAAATAGGTGGTCAGAATATCGGTGATGTCGGCTTCGGCTGTCGCCATTTTCCCCCTCCTGCCGGTTTGCCATGGATCAGATACGCGACGGAGCAGAAAGGTAAAGCAGGCACCCGGCCGTAACCACCGGTTTCAGCTTCCCCGCCGTTTCCGGGTTGCCGCCGCTTTCTTGGCTGAAGCCACGCGGGCCGCTTTCGGGCGCGCCGCCGAGGCCGCGCCACCCTTGCGGCCACCTTTCCTCGCTGGCGCCGCGTTGGTCTTTTTGCCTTCGCCAGACCCGCCCCTGCGGCCGCCGCCGGTCATCTTGTTGACGGTGGCCCAGGCACGACGCTCGGCCTCGTCTTCGCTGACGCCCCGCGTCTTGTATCCCGTCTCGATCTTCTCGGCCTGACGTTTCTGCTTGTCCGTGTATTTCGACTTATCACCGCGCGGCATGTTTTTCTCCCATATGAAAATATGCCTGTGCCAACAACCATGCCGCCGCGGAATGGTTCCGCGCGGCAAACAGCTGTGACTTTTATGGGAGAATGGCTTTGCCGGCGCCGAAACCGCTTTGCCGACCAGAGGTCCGTCCCCACATCTGGCTGGCTCAATCAGAAAAAGGAGGATGCCATGCGTGTGAGCGAAATCATGAGCCGCGACGTGCTGATCGCCTCGCCCCAGCAATCGATTGCCGAGGCGGCCCAGGCGATGGCCGCCAATGATATCGGCAGCCTGCCGGTCGGGGAGAATGACGAGCTGGTGGGCATGATCACGGACCGCGACATCGCCATCCGCGGCGTGGGCAAAGGCTGCGCGCCGGATACGCCGATCCGCGATGTGATGACCCGCGACATCAAATACTGCTTCGAAGATGAAGAGCTGGCGCATGTCACCAAGAATATGGGCGACATCCAGGTCCGGCGCCTGCCGGTCCTCAATCGCGACAAGCGGCTGGTTGGTATCGTTTCATTGGGCGATATCGCGCTGGACGCCCATCCACGCCATACCGTCGACATGGTGCGCAAGATTTCCGAGCCGGGTGGCCAGCACGGCCAGAGCCTGGCCGGCATACGCTGAGAGATTGTCCTGATCTGAGCCGGGTCAGGCGATATCAAGCACCACGTTGCCCGTGAAGCGGCCCTGCTCCACCGCTTCATGGGCGACGGCTATTTCATGCAGGGGGTAGTGCGCCGCGATGGTGTGACGCAAGGCCTTGGCCGCCAGCAGGTCGTTGAGATCGGCGATCGCCTTGTCGCGCTCAGCAACCAGCAATTCATAGACCACGAAGAATCGCAGGGTGATGCTGCGGAACAGCAGGTCGCGGAACGGCACCGGCACCTGCTCCATGCTGTTCGAGCCGTAGCTGACCAATTCGCCATGCGACCGCAGGATGCCGTGGGCCAGCATTCCAGCCGTGGTGGAAAAATCCATGTCGATCACGGCATCGGCGCCGACGCCATCGGTCAGGTCCTTCACCCGCTGGGCGACGTCGTCGTGCTTGTAGTCGATGACCTCCGCCACGCCGCCGGCTTTGGCATGGGCGGCCTTCTCCGCCGAGCCCGCCGTGCCGATCACCCGGGCACCGCGATGGGCGGCGACCTGGGCGACGTAATGGCCCACCGAGGTGGCGGCGCCAATCACCAGCACGGTCTTTTCCCTGATCCCGCCCAGCAGGTTGACGGCATGGATCGCGGTCAGCGCCGGAATGCCGAAACAGGCGCCGGCGGCGAAATCGGTATCCGCCGGCAAGGCAACAGCCTGACGCGCCGGCAGCACGATATAGCCGGCGGCCGTGCCGAAGGGCCGTTGCCACTGGCCGTTCCAGATCCAGACCCGCTCGCCGATGCGCGCGGCCGCCACATCCGGTCCGACCGCATCAATCACGCCGGCGCCATCGCTGTGCGGCACGATTTTCTCCGCGATCAGCGGCCGGCCGCGACGGCTTTTCACATCCGAGGGATTGACGCCCGAGCTGTGCAGCCGCACCCGCACTTCGCCGGGGCCCGGGACTGGCGTCGGCAGTTCGCCAATCTCCAGCACATCACGCGCCGCGCCATTTCTGCCGTACCAAGCTGCCCGCAAGGCCGCCTCCCCTGTCTGTCTGCCGCAGCAGACTAGGCGAGCGGCGCCGGCCGGACAACCCGAGGCTCAGACCGCGAAATAGGATTTGATGCGCTGCGCAATGGCCGTATCGCTGCAGGCATAGCGGGCAGCCACAAGTCCATCGGTAATCCGCAGGACTTCCGCATCGGCGCTGAAATCGAGGGTGAGCGCGGCATTGCGGATTTCAACGGCGATGGCCAGTTTGTCGCCGAGCGCGACACCTGGCGGACAGGGGCCGAACAGGATGCCGACCGGGCTCCAGTTGCGCAGCGGGATGCGCAGGCCCTGCACGATCACGACATCATTGGGACCACCCTGGCCGCGCTGCACATTGCGCGGTCCGCTGGGTTTCGCCACGCCGGCAAGCTGGGTGCGGAACTGATCGAGCAACCGGGTTTTGCGCGGATCTGGAATATCGGCCCGCACCAGCGCCTCGGAGATGCCGGCGGCCAGGGTGGCGAATTCCTCGCGGGTCGCCTGCG
>NZ_JANLJJ010000029.1:47449-59200 GCF_029255545.1 Ferrovibrio sp.
AGCGCCTCGGAGATGCCGGCGGCCAGGGTGGCGAATTCCTCGCGGGTCGCCTGCGGCCCGAGGAACTGCGTCCTGAAATCGCGGTGCTCCATGTAATGCGACAGGATGCCCTGCAGTTCAAAGCGGGCATTGCCTTCTTCGATCTCGCGATAGAGCCGGAGCAGGAACAGCAGCTTGCGCGCGATATCCGGCTCGCGGCTCAAGATCGGATTCAGCAGTTCCGGCATGGCGAAACGGGCAAAGCGCCGCGCCAGATTGGTCTGGATCGCCGGATCACCATCCAGCAGCGGCAGGCCTTGCAGGCGCTCGCGCAGGGTCAGCATCCCCTGCCATTCCAGATGAGGCTCGCTGCTGTAAAGCGGCAGGCTGCTATCCAGTGCTTCGGCCAGGCGTTCGCAGACAGCGGCCCGCGTATGCGGCAAGGATTGCGCGTTCAGCACCCGGCGCAGGTGCTGCAGCACGGCGGGACCATCGGGCGGCAGATCCCTGCCGGCCAGCCCAAGGCAGATCTCGATCACGCGACGGCGGTTGGCATCGCCATACAGCGCCGGCGCCGCCGGCTTGAGACGCAGGATTTCCGCCAAGGTCTGATCGGCCAGCGCATGACTTTCGTTGCCGAGGCCGGCCCCCAGCAGGTCGAGGCAGAGCGTGACCTTGTCTTCCCAGGAATCACGCGCCGACACCAGGCGGGCCACCGCGATGCCATCGCGCACCCATTCATTGAGACTGGCGCCTTGCAACAGGCCGTGCTGCTGTGCCTCGGCGAGTCCCGCAAGGACCGGCAGCGCCACCGCCTGGGTCTCGACCCGCTGCATGGCCGCCTCGGCCAGCGCGGTGAGCTCTTTCATGCGCTCCAGAACCGGCCGCTTGGTATGTTGGCCCTGCAGCAGGGCGACGCGCTGGAGGATTTCCTGAAACCGCGGGCCATCGTCGAGCAGGGCGCGATGCTGCGCCGGCTCGAACACCAGTTCGGTTGCCGTGATACCGCGCCGCTCCAGGTAAGCCCGGGCAACCTGGAAGATCAATTCACGCGCCGGATCGGCAAAAGTTTCAGCTTCGGTTTCGCAGAACATGGCCCGCCTTTCTGGCGGAATTCAGGGAATGGCTGGCCCAAATAACGGCATAGCCGGCAGTTGTGCAACCCGGGAAACCCGAGGGAGATCGAATACTACCAGAAGACGCTTAATCTGCCGATCAAAACAAGTGACGCCTCGCTTTATCCAAGGCAAGCCAAGACCTGATCTTACTTGCCGACCCACTCCTCACGCGCCGGCTCGGGCACCAGATCGTTGGTGTCCCAGGAGAAGAAGATCAGCGCAGCCCATTCCTTCTTGTGCGCGAAGCCATAGACGGGATCGAGCGACTGGACCAGCAGGCCGGTTTTCGCGTTATAGGCCGTTGCCGCCACCTTGATCACGCCCTGCTGGGTATCACGCTTGAACAACGCGATCTCGGGCATCTGTACCTGCCCGGCCAGCGGGATCGGCACGCCGAAATCGGGAATGCCGAACAGCGTCTTGTCGCGGTCGACCGAGCTGGCGCCGATGCGCGGCTCGATCACGATCTCGGCCTTGCCCTTGTCGTCGACCAGATCGCCGCCCTGGCGCAGGATACGGTCGCGGATTGTGCCGAGCAGGTACTTGCTGTCAGTGCCTTCGGCATAGGCGGGATCGACGAAGACCTTGCTGCCTTCGGGCAGATTGAAAGCCAGTTTGTCGGCCGCGCGTTCGGCAGCCGTCGAAAACAGCAGCTGCTCGGTGGCAGTGCGCCCCGGCTCGGTGGTGCGCTGGGTCGAGCAGGCGGCAAGCAACAGACAGAGCGTGGCAGGCAGGAACAGGCTGCGGAGCATCGGGCATCCTTGATCTGGGATACCCTCTGTCTGCCGTAGAAAAACGGCAGAAAAAAGGCCGGGGTTTTGGCCCCGGCCTTTTGTCATTCGCATGTCGCGGTGATCAGCCCGCCAGCTTCTTCTTCAGCAGCTCGTTCACGGCATTCGGGTTGGCCTTGCCGCCCGAGGCCTTCATGGTCTGGCCGACGAAGAAACCGAACAGCTTGTCCTTGCCCGAGCGATATTCCGCCACCTTGTCGGCATTGGCCGCCATCACCGCGTCGATCACCGCCTCGATCGCGCCGGTATCGGTGACCTGCTTCATGCCCTTTTCTTCCACGATGGTGGCGGCATCCTTGCCGGTTTCCACCATCAGGGCGAAAACATCCTTGGCCAAACGATTCGAGATCGTGTTGTCGCTGATCAGGTCGATCAGGCCGCCGAGCTTCTCCGCCGTGATGACGAAATCATCCATCGACTGGCCAGACTTGTTGAGCAGGCCGAAATACTCGGTGATTACCCAGTTGGCGCAGAGCTTGCCGTCGCGGCCTTTGGCGACCTTCTCGTAGAAGTCGGCCGATTCCTTCTCGGCCACCAGCACGGAGGCGTCGTAGGGGCTGAGACCCAGCTTCTCGATGAAGCGCGCCTTCTTCTCGTCGGGCAGCTCCGGCAGACCACGGGCGATCTGGTTCACCCATTCGCCGTCGAGTTCCAGTGGCAGCAGGTCGGGATCGGGGAAGTAGCGGTAGTCATGCGCCTCTTCCTTCGAGCGCATGCTGCGCGTCACGCCCTTGCCCGTGTCGAACAGGCGGGTCTCCTGGTCGATCTGGCCGCCCTCTTCCAGTATCTCGATCTGGCGACGGGCTTCGTATTCGATGGCCTGCTGCACGAAGCGCACGGAGTTGACGTTCTTGATCTCGCAGCGCGTGCCCAGACCCTCACCCGGCCGGCGCACCGACACGTTGACGTCGGCGCGCATCGAGCCTTCGTCCATGTTGCCGTCGCAGGTGCCGAGATAACGCAGGATGGTGCGCAGCTTCTTCAGGTATAGCCCCGCCTCCTCCGAATTGCGCATGTCAGGCTCGGAGACGATTTCCATCAGCGCGACGCCGGAACGGTTGAGATCCACAAAGGTCTCGCGCGGGCTCTGGTCATGCAGGCTCTTGCCGGCATCCTGCTCCAGATGCAGCCGCGTGATGCCGATCTCGCGCGTGGTGCCGTCGGGCATGTCGAGCAGCAACTTGCCTTCGCCCACGATCGGCTGCTTGTACTGGCTGATCTGGTAGCCCTGCGGCAGGTCGGCGTAGAAGTAGTTCTTGCGGTCGAATACCGAATGCAGGTTGATCTGCGCCTTCAGGCCCAGGCCGGTGCGCACCGCCTGTTCGATGCAGTATTTGTTGATCACCGGCAGCATGCCGGGCATGGCGGCATCCACCAGGCTGACCTGATGGTTCGGCTCGGCGCCAAACACCGTCGAAGCGCCGGAGAACAGCTTGGATTTCGACAGCACCTGGGCATGGACTTCCATGCCGATGACGATTTCCCACGGACCCGTGGCACCCTGGATGTAATCTTTCTCAGCCATCTTTAAGCCCTCCACCAGGCGGTGGGTTTGGCGGTGAAATTCGCGGCCTTCTCGACCGTGCGGCCGACACGCAGCAGGGTCGCCTCGTCGAACGGGCGGCCGATCAGCTGCAGGCCCCAGGGCAGGCCGTCGGCGCCCATGCCCGCCGGCAGCGACATGCCGGGCAGGCCGGCCAGATTCACCGGCACCGTGAACACGTCGTTCAGGTACATGGTGATCGGGTCGTCGGTCTTGGCGCCCAGCGGGAAAGCCGTGTTCGGCGCGGTGGGCGTCAGGATGGCGTCGACGCGCTGGAAGGCCTGTTCGAAATCCTTCTTGATCAGCGTGCGCACGCGCTGCGCCTTGGTGTAATAGGCATCGTAATAACCGGCCGACAGAACATACGTGCCGATCATGATGCGACGCTGCACCTCGCGGCCAAACCCTTCGCCGCGAGTATTCTCGTACATCTCGATCAGGTCCTTGCCCGGCACGCGCAGGCCGTAGCGCACGCCGTCATAGCGGGCCAGGTTCGACGAGGCCTCGGCCGGCGCGAC
The DNA here is from genome assembly GCF_029255545.1 of Ferrovibrio sp. Taxonomy (GTDB): domain Bacteria; phylum Pseudomonadota; class Alphaproteobacteria; order Ferrovibrionales; family Ferrovibrionaceae; genus Ferrovibrio. The sequence goes on from NZ_JANLJJ010000029.1 coordinate 51,399, forward strand.
GATGTAATAGGCCGACAGCGCGTAATGGGTGTGCGGCAGGTGGATGTCGACGATCTCGGCGCCGGCATCCTTCAGCCAGGCCTTGCCCTGCTCCCACAGCGCCAGGATCTCGGGGTTCATGCCGTCCATGCGGTATTCGCGCGGAATACCGATGCGCAGCCCCTTCACGCCGGCTTCCAGGTTAGCGGCGTAGTCCGGCACCGGCGTATCGACCGAGGTGCTGTCCTTCGGGTCGAAGCCGGCCATGGCCTGCAGCATCAGCGCGGAATCGCGCACGCTGCGGGTCATCGGCCCGGCCTGGTCGAGCGATGAGGCGAAGGCCACGATGCCCCAGCGCGACACGCGGCCATAGGTCGGCTTGATGCCGGTGATGCCGCAGAGCGAGGCCGGCTGGCGGATCGAACCGCCGGTATCGGTGCCGGTGGCGCCCAAAGCAAAACCGGCGGCAACGGCCGCGGCCGAACCGCCCGACGAGCCGCCGGGCACCAGCCTGGTGCCATCCTGCGCGCGCCAGGGATTGATGGCGGGGCCATAGTAGCTGGTCTCGTTCGACGAGCCCATGGCGAATTCGTCGAGGTTCAGCTTGCCCAGCATCACCGCGCCGGCCTGCCACAGATTGGCGGTGGCGGTGCTTTCATAGGCCGGCTTGAAACCGTCGAGGATATGGCTGGCCGCCGTGGTCAACACGCCTTCGGTGCAGAACAGGTCCTTGATGGCGAGCGGAATGCCTTCCAGCAGCCCCGCCTTGCCGGCGGCGCGGCGGGCATCGGATGCCTTGGCCATCTCCAGCGCCTTCTCGGGCGTCTCGGTGATCATGGCGTTCAGCGGCCTGGCCGCCTGCATGGCCTCGATGCTGGCCTGGGTCAGTTCAACCGAGGTGAAATCCTTCTTGGCCAGTCCCTCAAGGGCGCCGGCAATGGTGAGCGTGCTCGGATCGATGGCCATCACTCGACCACCTTCGGCACGGTATAGAAATCGCCCTGGCGCTGCGGCGCGTTCTTCAGCACTGCGTCCGGCTTGCCGCCGTCGGTCACTTCGTCCTCGCGCTGGCGCAGCTTCATCGGCATCACCGAGGTCATCGGCGGAATGTTGTCGGTATTCACCGACTGCAGCTCCTCGACGAAGCTGAGGATGCTGTTCAGTTCCGAAGTCATGGCGTCCAGCCGCTCCGGCTCCATCTTCAGCCGGGCCAGCTTGGCGATTTTCGCCACCGCCGTTCTATCCAGTGACATGCGCTGTCCGTTCCGTGGTAAAAACTGGGGAGAATCCCTTTGAAATTGCGGCGGAAAGTATCACTCGTGACCGGCCCCGGCAACCCCGCTCCCCAGCCCGTTAAGTCCTTGTTCAAGCCCGCAGAAGGCCCGATCCGGCTCAATGTCGGCCAGCGCTATCTGGGCTTCGATCTGGGCAGCAAAACCATTGGACTCGCGCTCTCCGATGCCGGGCACCGGATCGCCAGCCCGTACCAGACCCTGCCGCGCCGGAAATTCACCCAGGATGCCGCCGAACTGCAGAAGATCGTGGCCAAAGAAGGCGTCGGCGCCCTGGTGCTCGGCCTGCCGGTGAACATGGACGGCACGGAGGGCCCGCGTTGCCAGGCGACGCGCGCCTTTGCCCGCAACCTGTCGCAGCTCATCCCCCTGCCCGTCGCCCTGTGGGACGAACGCCTGAGCACGGTGGCGGTGCAGCGCATGATGACCGAGGAAGCGGATTTGAGCCGCGCCCGTCGCGCCGAGCTGGTGGACAAGCTGGCCGCCAGCTACATCCTGCAGGCCTATCTGGACTGGCTGGCGCAGCAGGTCGACTAAGCGGACTTTACGCTGGCCGCATGCGGATTATCTGCTAGGCTTGATGCAACCGGCGACACAGCCGGAGAGAAAAGCACGCCATTCCGTCCCGCAGGCACCATGACCGATTTCGCCCTCCCCGCCGGCCAGCCCACGACCCAGAACCGCGATATCAAGGTGATGGCCCTGGTGGGCGCCGCGCATGGTTGCAGCCATTTTTTCCAGCTGGTGCTGCCCTCGCTGTTTCCCTTCCTGAAGGATGCCTTCCAGGTCAGCTATACCGAGTTGGGCGTGGTGACGACCATGTTCTACGTCATCTCGGGCCTGCTGCAGACGCCGGCCGGCTATCTGGTCGACCGCATCGGCGCCCGCAACGTGCTGATCGGCGGGCTGGGGATTTTCTGCGTCGGCATCCTGCTGCTCTCGCTGGTTCCGGCCTACTGGATGCTGTTTCCCGTGATGCTGATCGCCGGCCTGGGCAATTGCGTGTTCCATCCGGCCGACTACTCGATCCTCAGCGCCAGCATCGATCCGAAACGCCTGGGCATGGCCTATGGCACGCACACGTTTGGCGGCAATATCGGCTGGGCCCTGGCGCCGGCGCTGATGGGCGGCGTTGCCAGCTTTGCCGGCTGGCATGCCGCGCCCGCGGTGGCGGCCGTGGTCGGCCTGGGCATTCTCGCCGCCCTGGTGCTGAACCGCGACCTGCTGAAGGATGACGCCGCCGCCACGCGGCGGGAAGCCAGGTCGGCGGGCGGCAGCGCCGCCACGCTTGGCCCGCTGCTCACCCTGCCGGTGATGATGTGCTTCATCTATTTCATGTTCAATTCGACGGTCTCGATCGGCCTGCAGAATTTCCTGCCGGCAACGCTGCAGACCCTGTTTGACACGCCACTGGCGATCGGCACCATGGCGCTCACCGGCTTCCTGCTCGCCTCGGCGATCGGCATCATCATGGGAGGCTGGGCGGCCGATCGCGGCATGAAGGTCGAAGTCATCGTCATGGCTGGCATGCTGGGCGGTGCCGCGCTGATGCTGGTGGTCGCCTTCATCAACCTGCCCACCGCCTTGCTGGTCGGCGTCATATCCGCAGCCGGCTTCCTGATCGGCTTCACGGTGCCGTCGCGCGATCTGATCGTGCGTGGCGCCACCCCGAAGGGCGCCTCTGGCCGCGTCTTCGGTTTCGTCTATTCCGGCCTGGATGCCGGCTCGGCCATCGCGCCGCTGGTGATCGGCCAGTTGCTGGATCACGGCCATGCCGACATGGTGCTGGTATTCGTCGCCGCCGTACTGGCCTGCGGCACCCTCACCGCCATCACGGTGCGCAGCCGCTCCCAGGCGTCGCAGTCGACCTAACGCGCCGCCAGCCAGCCCAGCAGTTCGGCATCGAACAGCGCTGGCTCTTCCAGGAACGGCGCATGGCCGCTGCGCTCGAAAACGCGGATGGTGAGATCGCGGAACCTGTCGCGCACCGATTCCCAGAGCCAGGGCGGCGGCACGAGGAAATCGTGGCGGCCAAGGCCGAGGAAAACCGGCTTGTCCAGCGCATCAAGGCCTTTTGTGATGTCGATATCGCGGAAGGCCTCGCCCCAGACGTGATCGAACATCGCCATGTTGGTCTCGACGCCGTCCCACAGAGGAGCGGCATCGAAGGCGGGGTCGAACCAGCTCTTTGGTCCCATCAGCAGGCAGTAGGTGACGAAGGCCTTGTCCGGCGCGGCGGCGATGGCGGCCGGCAGTTTCGCCATGTTCTGCGCCAGCAGGACCTTGCGCTCCGGGCAGACGGATTCTTCGAGATAGCGTTCGGCGGCGGCATGGCCGACCGGCGCATAATCCGGCGCCACGTTCAGCATCACCACATGCGAGACATGTTGCGGATAGGCCTTGGCATAGTCCAGCGCCATGAAGGCATGGCCGGAATGGCCCAGGATCACCACTTGGCCCAGGCCCAGTTCGCTGCGCACGTGCTCGATATCGTCGATCAGCAGCGGCAAGGCATATTGCGTCTTGTCGGCGCAGGCATTACCCGGCGCGAAGCCACGATGATCCATGAAGGCAAGCTTCAGGTGCCGGCGCAGATTGCCTGAGAAACAGCGCGGGTAATACAGCGCGCTGCCGACCACCAGCACCGGCCGTCCCTCACCCTCGATGCGATATTGCAGATTGAAACCGTCGCAGGCAATCACGCCCTGTCGAAGCTCAGACATGGCGCTCAGTTTGAGTCATGAACCGTGCAGTTGTTGGATGCAGTTTTGCACCAGCCACGCAGGCCGCTGGCAAACGTTGTCGCCGGATCGGCGCAGGCGGACAGCAGGAGCAGGAACGAGAGAAGAGTCAGCGTACGCATGGCATCACCCAAGCATATTACCCCGCCAGCATCTCGGCGGTATAGGTCTTGTTGATCACCTGCCAGCGGCCATCCAACCGGATCAGGCTGAGATAGTCGGTGAAGAAACGCGGCAGGATGGCGCAATTGACCTTCACCATCGCCGTGTCCGGCCCGGTGATGTCGACCGACAGCACGCGGTCATGCTCACGGGTCTGGTCCTTCGCTTTGGGCGAAGGCCGGCTTTCGATCAGCCTGCACCAGTCCTCGCGCGGCACGTTCACCAGCTTGCCGTCGATGGCGGCAAACAGGCTGGAGGCCGGATGGAAAGCCTGGCGGATCTTGGCGGTATCGCCTTCATACAGCCCATCGAGATAGATCTGCACCGTGGCGAGAATGTCATTGACCTGCGGATTGCTCATGGATCAGCTCCCTGTCTGCAACCCAGAAAAGCAGCGCCCATTGCCGTGGTCAAGCACGGGAATGCATCCCGACAATCAGGCCGCAATCTTACGGCTGCCGGTGGTATTTCAGCGGCAGCAATTCGGAAGGGTGATAGGCGCGCAGGCCGTGCTCGGCATCGGCCAGCAGCACGCGGGCCTCGGGCGCGAAGTCGCGCAGCATCTCGCGGCAGATGCCGCAGGGCGCCACGATCTGCACGGTCTGATGCTGCTCCGTTGGTCGCGGATGGCGCACCGAGACGATGGCCGTGATCGGATCGTCAGGCCCGGCGCCGTCGGCCATGGCCTGGCCCACCGCCACCGCCTCGGCGCAGACCGAGGCGCGGCCGACATAGGTATCCAGATGCAGACCGGTGACGATTTTTCCTGAGCGCGTGCGCAGGGCTGCCGCGATGTGATGCCGGCCAACCGCATAGCGCTTGCTGATCAGCGCCGTGGCGGCATCGATCAGTGCCTGGTCGTCTGGGGTGATCGCAACAGCCATATGTCAGCCCAACTGAGCCAGCGCCTCGGCCAGCTTCTCGGCCATGGCGGTCTGGGCGGCGCGGCGTTCGCGCTGCTCCTCCACCACCGCTTCCGGCGCGCGCGAGACGAAGGTGGCATCGCCGAGCTTGGCGTCGATCTTGGCGATCTCGGTCAGCGCCTTGTCGCGCTCCTTGGCCAGGCGCGCCTTTTCCTTGGCGATGTCGATCACGTTGGCCAGCGGTAGCACGAAGGTGGTGCCATCGACCACGATGCGGGCACAGCCCGAACCCGCCGGCGCAGTCTGCTCCATGGTGATGGTTTCGATGCGGGCCAGCCGCTTGATCGGGTCGTTGTGGCGCAGCAAGCGGCGGATCAGTCCGGGATCGTCGCCCACGCCCTGCATGGCGATCTTGGCGCCGGCCGGCACGTTCAGCGCCGAGCGGGCTGCACGCACGGCATCGATCAGGCGGATCAGCCAGTCGATCTCGGCCGCCGCCACCTTGTCTTCCGCCCGCGCGCCATCGGTCGGCCAGTCGCGCAACATCAGGAAACCGCCCCCTGCCTGTTCTTTCTGCGCGCCATAGAGCTTTTCCCACAGCTCTTCCGTCACGAAGGGCATGAAGGGATGCAGCAGGTGGATCAGCTGGCGCAGCACATAGGCGCAGGTGGCCTGCGTCTCGGCCTTCTGGGCTTCGTCCTCGCCGGTCAGGGCCGGCTTGATCAGCTCCAGATACCAGTCGCAGAAGGTGCCCCAGGTGAAATGATACAGCGCGCCGGCGGCCTCGTTGAATTTATAAGCCTCCAGCGCGGCATCCACGTCGCGCACCGCCTGGCCCAGCCGGCCGAGGATCCACTTGTTGACCGTGCCATTCACGGATTTCGGACTGAAATCATCCGGCAGCGCGCAGCCGTTCATTTCGGCAAAGCGGGCGGCATTCCACAGCTTGGTGGCGAAGTTGCGATAGCCCTCGACGCGCTGCTCCGACATTTTCACGTCGCGGCCCTGTGCGGCGAAGATGGTCAGGGCAAACCGCAGGGCATCCGCGCCAAATTTGTCGATCAGCACGAGCGGATCGAGCACGTTGCCCTTGGTCTTCGACATCTTCTGGCCCTTCTCGTCGCGGACCAGGGCATGGATGTAGACCGTGTGGAACGGCGCCTTCTTGGTGAAGTGCAGGCCCATCATGATCATGCGGGCGACCCAGAAGAAGATGATGTCGAAGCCGGTGACCAGCACGTCGGTCGGGTAATGCGACTTCAGCACCGGCGTCTGCTCGGGCCAGCCCAGCGTGGAGAACGGCCACAAAGCCGACGAAAACCAGGTGTCGAGCACATCCTCGTCGCGCGTCAGCGTCACGGCCTTGCCGTAATGCGTATGGGCTTCTGCCTGTGCTTCGGCCTCGTCATAGGCGACGAAGACCTTGCCGTCCGGCCCGTACCAGGCCGGAATCTGGTGCCCCCACCAGAGCTGGCGCGAGATGCACCAGGGCTGGATGTTGCGCATCCATTCGAAATAGGTCTTTTCCCAGTTCTTTGGCACGAACTGGATGTCGCCCTGCTCCACCGCCTCGATGGCCGGCTTCGCCAGCACGGCGGCGTTCACGTACCATTGTTCGGTGAGGTATGGCTCAATGACGACGGTTTTGGACTTTTCGTCATGAGGAACCATGTGGGTGTTGGGTTCGATCTTTTCGACCAATCCAAGTTCTTCGAGATCAGCGACAACCTGCTTACGCGCCGCGAAACGCTCCAGGCCGCGATACTTCTCCGGCACGTTTTCGTTCAGATGGGCGTGCCTGTCGAAGATGTTGATCATCTCGAGATCATGGCGCTTGCCCACCTCGAAATCGTTGAAGTCATGCGCCGGCGTCATCTTCACCGCACCCGAGCCCTTCTCGGGGTCGGAATATTCATCCGCCACGATGGGGATACGGCGGCCGACCAGCGGCAGGATGGCGAATTTGCCAACCAGGTGCCTGTAGCGCTCGTCTTCCGGATGCACGGCGATGCCGGTATCGCCCAGCATCGTCTCGGGCCGCGTGGTCGCCACGGTGATGAAGGTATCGGCCATACCCTCGACGGGATAGCGGAAATACCAGAGGTGCGACTTCACCTCGATGGACTCGACCTCCAGGTCCGAAACTGCAGTCTGCATTTTCGGATCCCAGTTCACCAGCCGCTTGTCCTTGTAGATCAGACCCTCGCGGTAAAGTTCGACAAAAACCTTGCGCACGGCGGCCGACAGACCATCGTCCATGGTGAAGCGTTCACGGCTCCAGTCGCAGCTTTCGCCCAGGCGCCGCTGCTGGCCGGTGATCATGCCACCGGATTCCGCCTTCCACTGCCAGATGCGCTCGACGAATTTCTCGCGCCCCATCTGGTGACGGTTCGTCTGCTGCTGGGCTAGTTGGCGTTCAACAATCAACTGGGTCGCAATACCAGCATGGTCGGTGCCCGGCTGCCACAACGCGTCGCGGCCGCGCATGCGCTGCCAGCGGATCAACACGTCCTGCAGGGTGTGGTTCAGCGCATGGCCGATATGCAGGCTGCCGGTCACGTTCGGCGGCGGCAGCGCGATGGTGTAGGGCTTCCCCGCCTTGACGCCATGCTTGAAGCAACCGGCCGCTTCCCAGGCCTTGTAAAGGCGGGCTTCGACGTCCTGCGGCGAATAGGTCTTGTCCAACATGGGCGACAACTCGGGGTAAGGCTGGGAAAGGGCGCAAAATAAAGACGATCCGGACGCGCAAGTCCAGACTTGCGCCG
>NZ_JANLJJ010000029.1:59300-62656 GCF_029255545.1 Ferrovibrio sp.
GCTCCGGTTCAGGCATCGGCTCGGGTTCGAACAGCGGTTCCGGCTCGGGTTCCGGCTCCGGCTCGGGTTCCGGCTCAGCCATCATCGGCTCGGGCTCGAACTCGGGCTCGGCCGGCGGCGCGGCCGGCTCCTCCTCGGCAGGCGGTGCGGGCTGCTGATCGGCTCCGTCCTCGGAAATGATCCGTCGGATGGAGGCAAGGATTTCCTCCATCGTCGGTTCATTCTGACCAGCTTTTGGGTCGCTCATCCCTCGCCTGACACATCCTGCACCCGGGACCCATCAAAGGGCCGGGGTCGCGTTACATTTTGGCGGCGGCCGGAAACCGTGACGGACGGCCATCGCAACGATGCAGGCCACCGCCGAATCATCGGTCAATGGTATGCGCAGGAAAGATAACCGAACTGTTAACCTGGGTTAAGGGATTTTTCCCAAATTCCCGGTCCGGCTGCGCTTTTCGCCCGATTCGCCGCGAAATCCGGCCGGATGCCAGCCCTCATTCCGCGTTCAGACCACCATCGGTGCCGAACCACTTGTCGCGCACGCGCTTGTAGTTGGTCTCGGGGTCGTAGAACTCGACCGGCAGCGCCAGTTGGCGAGCGCCGAGCCGGCCAACGGCCGACAGCAGCGTGTAGCCCGCGACATACTCGTCGCGACGGGCGCGCACCTCGGCCACCCGGGCGTCGAGATATTCCTGCTCCTGATCCAGCACGTCGAGCGTGGTGCGCGAGCCGACCTCGGCCTCCTGCTGCACGCCTTCCAGGGCGATGCGGGCGGCGTCCACCTGGGCCGTGCGCGCCACGATATTCGAGCGCGCGGTGGTGAGGTTTTCCCAGGCCTGGGTCACTGACTGGCGCACGCTGCGGCGCTGCTCCTCCACCTGGATGCGGCGCTGGTTATGGGTCTGCTTGCGCTGGCGGGTCTGGCTGTATGTCGAGCCCGCCTCATACAGCGGCATGGTTACCGACAACGCGATCTTACCCGACTCATAATCGACATGGCTGGTGGTGGTTTCATCCGCCTTGGTCGCGGTGCCGTTCAGCGACACCGTCGGCAGCAGAGCGCCGGAAATCGTGCGCACGTCGTGTTTCGCGGCAACCTCGCGGAACCGGGCCCCCAGCAGATCCGGATTATCATCATAGGCAATGGCCAGTGCCTCTTCCTCGTTGCCGGGCAATTGCGGCAGCGGCGGCGGCGGCGTCAGGGTGCGCGGCGTTTCGCCCATCACGCGGGCCAGGACGGCGCGGGCGGAAATCAGCGCGCCTTCGGCCGAGATCCGGTCGGCAGTGGCGCGGCTCAGGCGCGATTCCGCCTGGGCAACGTCGGTGCGGGTGATCTCGCCAACCCGGAAGCGCTCACGTGTCGCCTCCAGCTGCCGGCGCAGCACTTCCTCGTTGTTGCGATTAAGATCAAGCACCGCCTGGTTCTGCACCACATCCATATAGGCCGTCACCGCATCGAGCAGCACGCGCCGCTCGGTGCTGGCGAGATCCTGCCGGCCGGCCAGGACCAGCGCCTCGGCGGCATTCGTGGCGGACTCCGTGCGACCACCACGGTAAAGCGGCTGCGAAACAGTGAGCGACAGCGTGCGCGGCGTGATCACGCCATCGGGCTGCGTCGCTGAGTTCTGCCGGTAATCCTGGTTCAAGCGGCCGACTTCGCCGGTGACGCTGACGGTCGGGCGCCAGTTGGACAGCGCCTGCGGCACGCCTTCATCCGTGGCCCGCAGCGATGCGCGCGCGGCCAGCAGGGTCGGGTTGTTGTTATAGGCCGCGCTCAGGGCCTCGTTGAGCGACTGCGCCGCGGCAGGCTGTACGACGGCGATGCAACCGAATGCCAATGCCGACGCCAGCAAAGCAGATTTGAAGCTCATAACGCCCACCCGTCCTTTTTTCCATTCATCATCGTCACGACGCGCCGAGCCCCGATCGTATTCCCTGAAATCTTATTTATTCGTTTGTTTGGGTACGCCACTCAATAGGTCGCCAGCGATGGATCGATCCGTTCGGCCCAGGCATGAATGCCGCCGGCCAGATTGATCGCCTGCGAAAACCCGTTCTGCCGCAGCCAGGCGGTCACCTGGCGGCTGCGACCGCCATGGTGGCACATCACCACCAGCGGCTTGTCACTGGGCAGCTCCCCCGCACGCTGGGGCACCTGCCGCATTGGGATATGCCGGGCGCCGTCGAGCGCGACAGTGGAAATTTCCCAATCCTCGCGCACATCAAGCACCGTCACATCGCGACCGGCCTTGCGCCATGCGCTCAACTCGGCAACGTCGATCTCAAGCGGTTGCTGGGCTTGCGACATCGGCTCAGAACACGAAACCGGCCGGACGCTCAAAACCGGGCAGCGGCGGCGTGCCGGCATCAAACAGAACCCGCTGCGGGAACAGCGGGCCGCTGCGTTTGACCAGCACGGCATGGCCGATCGGCGCTTCGGTCGGGCGAACCACGCCAATCAGGCGGCCACCTTCGGTCAGCTGCGCCAGCAGGGTGGCAGGAATTTCCGGCACCGAGCCGGTCATCAGGATGACGTTGAACGGACCCTGCTTGGCGAGGCCGTCCTTCAGGGCGCCTTCGACGATGGCCGAGTTGTCGATGCTCAGGGCCTGCAGGGTCTGGCTGGCCTGCTGCGCCAGGGTGGAATCGCTTTCCAGGCCAATGGCCGTGCTGCACAGCCGGGCCAGCACGCCGACCTCGTAGCCGGTGCCGCAACCCACCACCAGGGCCACCTCGGCGGGCTGGATTTCAGCCTCCTGCAGCAGGCGCGCCAGCACCATCGGCTCCATCAGGTAACGACCGGGGGCAACCGCCACATCCTCGTCCATATACGCGACGCCGCGATAGGCCTTGGGAACGAATTGCTCACGCGGCAGGGCTGCCATCGCGGCGATCAACTGCTCGTCGATCACCTTGTTGGGGCGGAGCTGGGTCAGCACCATCTGGCGGCGCGCTTCGGCGAATTGGCGGTCGGCTTGTGCCATGGGGTCGGAATCCGGGCTGGGACGCGGGTAAGATACGCGATGGAATACTGGCGCCGTTATAATGCTGCGATGCCGCAAAAACAATGCTCGTATTATGGGTTAGCCGGCTTCGTCAGGGCAGCCGGTGATCGGCGTCACGTCCACGGCCCGGCCCGTCAGCCTCCCCTGAACCGGGGCCGGGACCAGGGGCCGGGACAGGGGTCGGACCAGGGGCCCCGGGCTGGGCGGAAGCCCTTGACCCCACTGGGCCGAAACCCTTAGTAAGGGGCGCGTTCTCAAGGTCCGGTGGCGGAGTGGTGACGCAGCGGACTGCAAATCCGCGTACGCCGGTTCAATTCCGGCCCGGACCTCCACTTTCCCGGGGCTGCCGCA
>NZ_JANLJJ010000029.1:62756-64746 GCF_029255545.1 Ferrovibrio sp.
GCCCCTCCCCGTGGCAAATCCCCCCTCTTCTATACCCGCCTCCGCCCCCTTATCTTGTTGAAAGGCCGCGACTCGCGGCAGGAGGCGACGATGAAAATCATCGGTTACGGCAAGGACAAGGTCGACCATTTCGTCAGCAAGGACATGCTCGACCGGGAATCCACACGCAAGCTTCAGAAATTCCTCGAAGAAATCGAGATGGGCATATTCAGCGCCAACCGCGAGGTGATGCGGAAGGCCGTTCCGGAGCTCAACCGGGAATCCTTCATGGCTTTTGCCGTGCGCGTCGCCGAGGCCCGCGCCCGTTATGTGAAAATCGCCCTTGAGCTCTCGACCATCACCAATCCCACGACCGAGGACATCGCCCGGCTGAAGGCCGCGCGCGAGGCCAATGACGAGATGGTCCACGCCTTCGAAGCGACCAAACGGGTTATCGAGCGCGGCTACACCATCCTCGCGCGCTGAAAGATCAGGGCCCGCCGGCGGCCCAGGCCTGGGCCGCGGCAAGCTGATCCGCCGTCAGGCCATCCTGCCCGAGCTGACGCAGCAGCGTGGCGAGATCGTAATAAAACCGCTCCTCGACGAATAACCCATCGCGGAATCTGACGAACACCACGAAAGGCAGCGTAAAGCCGCGCCCGGTCGGCGCCAGCCCCAGGAACGGCCCGACATGCCTTCCGACATATTGCGGTTCGGCCACATAGGTTTCCTCGTCTATCCAATGGGCGCCGCCCAGGGCCGAGCGTTCCACCACATTGCCAAAAGCATCCCACCATTGCCGGTAATGCCGCTCGGCGCCGGCCAGGCCGGGAAACACCTGTCCGGTGGCCATGTCGCGGAACACGCAGTCGGGGTGAATGGTGGCCAGGGTGGCCGCCATGTCATGGGCATTCTCGGCCGCCAAGTGCCGTTGCAGCATGAGGCGATTGGGATGGCTGGAAGGCGGCTTGGTCATGGTTCTCTCCACAGGGCGATAACGGGAAGACGCGGCAGGCCGCCGGCCTGTGACAGCCGCGCCTTGTGAGGGGGCCATGAACCGGGCATGATTTCCCCCTCCCTCGCCCTAGATCATCATCATGACCGCACAGAACACTTCCGGCCTGCCCGCCTCCATCGACGATGTCGAAGCCCTGCTTGCCCGTGGCGACTATGTCGCCGATCGTTCGCTGGCTACCACGCTGTTCCTGGCCCTGAAGATGGGCCGGCCATTGTTCCTCGAAGGCGAAGCCGGCGTCGGCAAGACCGAGATCGCCAAGGTGCTGGCGGCCACGCTGAACCGGCGGCTGGTGCGGCTGCAATGCTATGAAGGCCTCGACCTCGCCTCCGCCGTCTATGAGTGGAACTACCCGCGCCAGATGCTGGAAATCCGCCTGGCGGAGGCTACCGGCGAGGGCGACAAGGGCAGCCTGAGCCATGACCTGTTCAGCGCCGATTTCCTGATCGAACGGCCACTGCTGCAGGCGCTGAAGCCCGACCCGAACGGCGCGCCGGTGCTGCTGATCGACGAACTCGACCGCACCGACGAGCCCTTCGAAGCCTATCTGCTGGAAGTGCTGTCCGATTTCCAGATCACCATCCCGGAAGTCGGCACCGTGAAGGCGCCCGAACCACCCATCGTGATCATCACCTCGAACCGCACGCGCGAGATCCACGACGCGCTGAAGCGCCGCTGCCTGTATTACTGGGTGGACTATCCCAACGCGGAGCGCGAACTGGCGATCCTGCAGCGCAAGGTGCCCGGCGCGCCGCAGCGCCTGAGTCGCGAAATCGTCGCCTTCGTGCAGCATCTGCGCGAGACCGAGCTGTTCAAGCTGCCTGGCGTGGCGGAAACCATCGACTGGACGCGCGCGCTGGCATTCCTCGACAAGGTGGCGCTTGATCCTGAAACGATCGACAACACGCTTGGCGTGCTGCTGAAATATCAGGACGACATCGCCAAGATGAAAGGCTCCGAAGCGGCGGCAATCCTGCGCCAGGTGCAGCAGGACAT
>NZ_JANLJJ010000030.1:0-43989 GCF_029255545.1 Ferrovibrio sp.
TGAGGGCATTTTCCGCGAGATGAAGCTGCGCGGCCATTACGAGAAGCCGTCCGAGCGCCGCGCCCGCGAGAAGGCCGAGGCGATCCGCCGCGCCCGCAAGCTGGCCCGCAAGCGCGCCCAGCGCGAAGGTTCGATGTAAGTCCGACGCAGATTTCTGCGTGGCAGGAATGAAGCCGCCTCCGGGCGGCTTTTTTCATGAGCCTTTCCCATCCCCTCCCCACAGGGATTATTCTACACTTGTATTGAACAACCATGGAGCTCGGCGGCGTGCACCAGAATGCGCTGCTCCTGCAGGGTCTCGACCATCTCGATCAGGGCATCAGCATCTTCGATCGGGAGCTGAAACTGATTGCCTGCAACCGTCGTTATCTCGATCTGCTGGGATTCCCGCATGACCTCGGCGTGCCGGGCATTTCCGCTGAACGCTTTTTCCGCCTGAATGCCGAGCGCGGCGAATATGGGCCGGGCGACATCGACACCCTGGTGCGCGAACGCGTCGAACTGGCGCGACAATTCCTGCCTCATCATCTGGAACGCCAGCGGCCCAACGGCATAATCCTCGATATCCGTGGCACCCCCCTGCCGGGCGGCGGCTGGGTGACGGTATACAGCGACATTACCGCATCCCGGCGCAATGAACGGGCCTTGCTGCTGGCGCATCAGGAGCTTGAGCGGAAGGTGCTGGAGCGCACCGCCGAATTGCAGGACCAGAAACGCCTGCTTGACGTGGTGGTGGAGAATATCAGCCATGGCATCACGCTGTTCGACACTGATTTGAAACTGCTGATCTGCAACCAGCGCTTCATGGACCTGCTCGACTATCCGGCTGAACTCGCCAGACCGGGTACGCAATTCGAGAGCTTCGTGCGCTGGAATGCCGAGCATGGCGAATACGACGTGGGCGACGTGGAGGCGATGACCCGGGAAAGGGTCGAACTGGCGCGCCATTTCCTGCCGCACCGGATTCAGCGACGGCGCCCGAACGGGCGGACCATCGAAGTCATCGGCACCCCGATCCCGGGGGTCGGTTTCGTGACATCCTATTCCGACATCACCGACCTGCGCCGGGCGCAGGACCAGTTGCGCGACCTGGCCGATACGCTGGAGACCCGCATCGATGAACGCACCGAAGCGCTGACCCGTTATATCGCCGACCGCGAGGCAACCGAACGCGAATTGCTGCGCGCCAAGGAAATGGCGGAAGTCGCCAACCGCTCGAAAAGCGCCTTTCTGGCCAACATGAGCCATGAATTCCGCACGCCGCTGAATGCGATCATCGGCTTTTCCGAATCCCTGCTCGGCGGCTATTTCGGCGCCCTCTCGGCCAAACAGGCGGAATATGTCGATGACATCCATAAATCCGGCATCCACCTGCTGCAGCTGATCAACGACGTGCTCGACCTGGCCAAGGTGGAGGCCGGCCGGATGGAGCCGCATGTCGAAATGGTCGACCCGGCCCTGGTGATCGGAGACAGCCTGGAAATGATGCGCGGCCAGGCCGAGCAGGCCGGCGTGAGTTTGAGCGAGGACCTGCCAGCCGGATTACCGCTGTTGCCAGCGGATGAACGCATGCTGCGGCAGATCCTGCTCAACCTGCTGAGCAACGCCGTGAAGTTCACGCCGCGCGGCGGCCGCGCCTGGGTGACGGTCCGACCCGATACGGAAACCCTCAGCATCAGCGTGCACGACACCGGCATCGGCATGGCACCGCAGGATATTCCCAAGGCGCTGGCGCCGTTCGGACAGGTGCGTGGCGTGCTGACGCGCGAACATCAGGGCACCGGACTTGGCCTGCCGCTGGTGAAATCCCTGACCGAACTGCATGGCGGTCGGCTGGAACTGGCATCGGAGACCGGCCAGGGCACGGTGGCGACGGTGATCCTGCCCTTGCGCAGGATCACGCCTGGGCATGGCTCAGGGGCATAACCGGCGCGCGTCCGCCCGCCGGGCGGCATAATCGGCGGCCGGCGCATCCAGTGACGCACTGAGGCTGCCCAGAAAGGCCAGAAGATCATCGATCTCCTGGCGATCCAGCCGCAGCGGCCTGAGGATCGCCTCGCCGTCGCTATGGAGGCGGTCTTCGTCGAGCTCGGAATAATGCCGCACCACAGATTCCAGGTCGGGCTTGCTGCCATCATGCATGTAAGGCGCGGTGAACAGCAGGCTGCGCAGGGTCGGCACCTTGAATTCCCCCCAATTGCGGTGCTGCTGCACGACATGTCGCACGGGAATGACGGCGGCAGAACCGGGATCGGCATTGTAGCGCCCCAGGCGGTTGAACGGATTCTCCTTCAGTCGGGCGATACCGCGATGCCGGCCGGGATCAACCCGGCGGACCCCATCCGCATCAGTGATAAAAAACGGCAGGCCGGTATCATGGAACTCGCCATTGCTGAAAGCCGGCCCGCTATGGCAGGTGGCGCATTGGCCCCGGCCGGTGAACAATGCCAGGCCACGCTGCGCCGAAGCGGGATAACGCGCCATGGCATCGCGGTCGCCGGCCAGCACGGCATCGCGGAAATCATCAAAGGCCGTGCGCGGGCTGACCAGGGTTTCCTGGAAAGCCGCCAATGCCCGGGCCGCCAGGACCAGCAGCTCCTCGTCATTCTGCGCCAACTGTGCTCCGTCCGCCGCATGGCCGGCCAGGCAGGCCAGCACCGGATCGCCGCGCAGCAATGTGGCCGTGGCAACCACGCTGCCGCCCATCTCACGCGGATCGAGGATCGGACGGATCGCCGCCGCCCACAGGCTGTCGCTGGCGCCATCCCAGCCGAACCAGCGCTGCAACCGGCTGTCGAGCAGACCCGGCGCATTGCGATCGAGCCGCTCCAGTCCGCGACTGCGCGCTTGGCCATCGGACCAGCCCTGCTGCGGCTGGTGGCAGCTCTGGCAGGCTATGCCGCCGTCTTTTGACAGGCGCGGCTCGCCAAACAAGGCCGCGCCCAGCAGTACAGCCGATGGACGGCCAGACAGCGGATTGCCGGTATCAGGATGGAAGGCCGGCGGCCAGGGACCGAAACTGCGGATCAGGCGGAGCTGGGTGGCATCAAAGACCGGCGGCTCAACGGCCTGCGCCCGGCAGGCAGTGACGGTCAGCAACAAGGCGAGCCAGACACGGAACAGCATCATTGGGCATCGAAACGGAAACTCAGCTGTTCCTCGCGCTCAAGGGCGATGAAATCGAACGCGAACTCCCATTCACCCGGCATATGCAGCAGCAGCCCTTCGGCGCGGTAATGCCCCCAGTCGAGCTTGGTGAGGCTTGGCGCATAATTCATGCCGTGGCGATGCGCCGGCATCCAGGCATCGACCCGCACCAGTCGCGGCAATTCGGCCATGCGGGCATCGCAGAGCCGGATGTCGAAGGCGAATGGCGCATTGAGCGGGATCGGCATGGGATCAGACAGCACGACCAGCTTGAAACGCGGCCCTTCGATCACCCGCGCCGCGATTGGAATCTGCTCACAGGCCGCTGCCGGCAGAACAGGCAGAACCAGCAAGGTGGCGGCCAGAAACAATGCCCGCCGCATCGCCGGCCTCAATCCACTGGCCGGAAGCCGGTGCGGGCAAACAGCGCCTCGGCATTGCGCCAGGCGATCTTCTCGGCCAGCGGCCTGGGCAGGTTGGCGAGCCAGCCGCGCGACCATTTGGCGTGCTCCTCGATATAGAACCAGCGTTCCGGCGTGAACGTGTCGGTGCCGACCATGAAGCGGTCGGGAAATTCCTCGAACAGAGCCCGCCAGGCCGGATCGACCTGGCCCTGTGCGGCATGATCGTTGCGGAAAGCCAGATCGGCCCAGAGCGCAGGGTGGCGTCGCAACATGACGCGCACCGCATCGGGGCGGTCGAAACCGGAATGGGCCCACAGGATCAGCGCCTGCGGATCGTGCCTGAACAGCCGCTCAACCGCGTCGGCATCGCTGTGGGCATGCAGGAACAGCTTGTGCTGCCGGGCCAGCGCCACCACGCGCTTGAGCACGGGCAGATCGGCATCGGCGCCATAGACATGGAACTCACCGATCCCGACGTATTTGTATTTCGCCAGCCGCGCCTCGATATGCTGCAGCACGGTTTCATCCCGCATCCAGCTGCCGATCTCGCCGCGGCTGCGATAGGGCCGCAATTCCGGCACGATCAGGTCGGGGGCGGCCTGGTAGAGCTTCTGGGTGCCATCGTCGCTGGAACTGGAGACCAGCACCTTGCGCAGGCCGGCGCGGCGCAGGATGGCGATGGCGTCTTCGGTCGGCACCATCTGCCAGGCATCATGGCTGTAATGCACATGGGCGTCGATCAGCGGCAGGATGGCCGGCTGGGCGGCCGCCGGCACGGCTGCAATAATGGCTGCAATAATGGCTGCAATAACGGCCGACAGCATGGCGATGGCAGAAAGGCTGTGCCGAATCATTCGTCTGCTCCGTCTGACCGGCGCAGTTTACGCCAGAAAGCGGCTTTGCCATCGTGACAAATACGACAGCGGCCCCGCAGGTTGCTGCAGGGCCGCCGGGATACGCTGCCGCGACTCGACCGGTCAGGCCTTGCCCCAGACCTCTTCGGCCAGCTCGACGATCATGCGCAGCTTGGCCCATTGCTCGTCCTCGGCCAGCACATTGCCTTCCTCCGTGCTGGCGAAACCACATTGCGGGCTGAGGCAGAGCTGGTCGAGATCGGCGAACTTGCTGGCCTGCTCGATGCGCCGTTTCAGGGCATCCTTCGATTCCAGCGAGCCCGTCTTGGTGGTGACCAGGCCAAGCACCACCGTCTTGTGGCCCTTGGGCAGATAGCGCAATGGCTCAAAGCCGCCGGAGCGCTCGTTGTCGTATTCCATGAAATAGCCATCGACCTTGATCTTGTCGAGCAGCACTTCGGCCACCGGCTCGTAGCCGCCCTTGGAAATATAGGTCGAGCGGAAATTGCCGCGGCAGAGATGCATCGAGATCACCATATCGGCCGGGCGGTCGGCGATGGCGGTATTGATCATCTCGGCATATTTCATCGGCAGCGAATCCGGGTCGTCGCCGCGCTGGCGCGACAGTTCGCGCTGCTCGGGGTCGCACAGATAAGCCAGGTTGGTTTCATCCAGCTGCAGGTAGCGGCAGCCGGCGGCGGCGAAATCCTGCACTGCCTTTTTGTAGGCCTGGCCGAGATCACGGAAAAACTCGTCGAGATTGGGATAGAGGTCGCGGCTGATCGCGTTACGGCCGCTGCGGAAATGCAGCACGCTCGGCGACGGAATGGTCATCTTCGGCGTCTGCCTGGTATGCGCCTTGAGAAATTTGAAATGCTCGATCATCGGATGGCCGGAATAGCCGATCTTGCCGGTCACCCGCACGCCTTCCGCCCGGGTCTGCACGCCGGCAAACTGGATGCCCTTGTCGGCCGAGGTGTAGTATTCGACGCCATCGAGATACCCAAGGAAATCGAAATGCCACCAGGAGCGCCGGAATTCGCCATCCGTGACGCTCTTGAGGCCGATCTCTTCCTGGCGCCGGATGACATATTCGATCGCCTTGTCCTCGACGGCCTTGAGTTGCTCCGCGCTGATCTTGCCCTCTTTGCGCTGGGCACGCGCCTCTTTCAATTCAGCGGTGCGCAGCAGGCTGCCAACATGGTCGGCGCGGAATGGCGGTTTGGTCCGTTGCATGGTTTCTCTCCCTTTCAGTTCAGTGAGTGGCTTCGGCGACGGTCAGCCAGGCCTCGAGCACCGAAGGATCGGCGCGCAGGGCCGCGCTGGTTGCGGCATGGACGATACGGCCACGTTCCAGCACCAGGACGTGGTCGGTCAGGCTGAGAAGTTTCCTGGCATTCTGCTCGACGATGATCGCCGACAGGCCCTCGTCGCGCGTGATCCGGCCAAGCGCCGCCAGCAATTCCTCGACGATGATCGGGGCCAGGCCCTCCAATGGCTCATCCAGCAGCATGACTTTCGGATTGAGCATCAGCGCGCGGCCGATCGCCAGCATCTGCTGCTCGCCGCCGGAAAGCTGGTTGCCCATGTTGCGGCGCCGCTCGGCCAGGCGCGGAAACATGTCATAGACCCGCCGCGCATCCCATGGCCCGGGGCGGGCCACGGCGGTGAGATTCTCCTCCACCGTCAGCGAGCGGAAGATGTTGCGCTCCTGCGGTACCCAGCCAATTCCGGCGGCGGCGCGCTGATCGGGCCGCAGGGCCGTGATGTCATGGCCGTCGAGCCGGATGCGGCCAGCGCGATAGCGGGTGACGCCGACAAGGGAATTGATCAGCGTGGTCTTGCCCATGCCGTTGCGCCCCAGCAGGGCAAGCGAAACCCCGGCGGCAAGGCTGAAGCTGAGGCCGTCCAGCACGACGGCCTCGCCATAGCCGGCGGCAAGCCGCTCGACAGTCAGAAGCTCAGCCATAGACGGGCTCCTCGCCAAGATAGACCTGCTTGACGCGCGGATCACGGGCAACCTCGGCGGCCGGTCCCTCCATGAACAGCCCGCCATTGACCAGCACCGAGATCGTGTGGGCGAAGCGGAACACAAGCTGCATGTCATGTTCGATCAGGACCAGGCTGACCGAATCCGGCAGGGCGGCGACGACGTCGAGGATCTGGTGCCGCTCGGCCTCCGGCACGCCGGCCGCCGGCTCATCCAGCAGCAATACCGAAGGTTTGGCCGCCAGCGCCACGGCGATTTCCAGCAGGCGCTGCTTGCCATAGGCAATCGTGGCCACCGGCTGGTCCCGCTCCTCGGCGATGCCAAGGCGCTCCAGCAGGTCGCCAGCCTCATCAAGCAGCTCTCCGCGCCGGCCGACCGGGCGCCACCAGCCCGTCGCCTTGCCCTCGCGCTGCGCCACCGCCAGCACCAGGGTTTCGAGCGGCGTGAGATCGGGGAAGAGCTGGTTGATCTGGAACGTGCGCGCCAGGCCGAGCTGCACACGGCGATGCGACGGCAGGGTCGTGACGTCGCGGCCGTTGAGCAGGATGCGGCCATCGGTGGGCTGCAGCACGCCGGTCAGCAGATTGACCAGAGTGGTCTTGCCGGCGCCGTTTGGCCCGATCAGGGCGTGGCGGGCCCCGGCCGGCAGCCGGAAACTGACATCATTGGTGGCGATCAGGCCGCCAAAGGCCTTGCGCAGGCCTCGCGTTTCGAGAACTGGAACCTCCGGCGCCGGCGTCATGCCCTGCCCCCCAACCCGCGCAGGCGGTCGCGTAGCATGCCGGCCAGGCCGAGCAGCCCGCCGCGGCCGAACAGCACGATGGCGACCAGCGCCATGCCGACCCAGAACTGCCAGTATTGCGGGGTGATCGCCGCCAGCCAGTCATACATCAGCTTGAAGGCGACGGCGCCGATAATGGCGCCCCATAGCAGACCGCTGCCGCCCAGCACCAGCACCAGCAGCACATCGGCAGAGCGGTGGAAATCCAGCACGTCGAGCGAGACAAACTGCGTCGTCTGCGCCAGCAGGCCGCCAGCAATGCCGGCATAGGCGGCGGCAATGGTGTAGATCGTCACCAGCCGCAGGTTGGTTGGCACGCCCATGGCGCTGGTACGCAGGCTGTTGCCCTTGATCGCACGCAGCATCAGGCCGAACGGCGAATGCACCAGCTGGCGCGCCACCAGGAACAGCACGAACAGCACGCTGAGGCTGTAGAGATAGGCGGTGCTGCCGAAGATGTCGAATTCGAACAGGCCCAGCACCGGCCCCATCGTCACGCCGGTCAGGCCATCGGCGCCACCGGTGATGGCGTCGAACTTGTTGGCCAGTTCGCGCAGGATGAGCGCCACGCCGAGGGTGACCATCAGCTTGGTCAGGTCGGTGCCACGCAGCACCAGGAAGCTGGACAGCAACCCGAGCAAGCCGGCGCCGGCCCCGGCGGCCAGCAGTCCGAGTATGGGATCATTCATGCCATGTCTGGCCAGCAGGCCGGCGATGTAGGCGCCAAGGCCGAAAAATGCGGCATGGCCGAGGGAGACAATTCCGGCATAACCGAGAATCAGATCCAGCGACAGGGCGAACAACGCCAGGATGGCGATCTCGTTGAGCAGCAGCAGCCGGGTCGGCAGCAGCCAGAGCAGGGCCAGCGCCAGCACCCAGAAGCCGATTTCCAGCGGATGCCAGCGTGCTGCATCGGCGAGTTTGCCGCGGGATGTCGCGCGGCCGGGCCAGATCATGGAGAGGAATTGCGGCATGGCGGGCCTCAGCGCGCCGTGGCGCGGCCAAACAGGCCCTGAGGACGCCAGATCAGCACGAGCACCATGATGGTATAGATGATGAAGGATCCAATCTTGGGCATGTAATACTTGCCCGCGACATCGGCGATGCCGAGCAGGATCGAAGCCAGGAAGGGGCCGGTCAGCGTCGTGGTGCCGCCAACGCTGATCACCACCAGGAAATAGATCATGAACTTGACCGGAAAGCCGGGATCGAGGCCGAGGATTTCCGCGCCCAGTACGCCACCGAGGCCAGCCAGGCCGGAACCGAAGGCAAATGTAAGCGAAAAGATCAGGTTCACGTTGATGCCCAGACCCTGGGCCACGCGCGGATCGTCGACGGCAGCCCGCAGCTGGCTGCCGAACCGCGTTTTGCTGAGGACCAGTTGCAATGCCACCGCCAGCAGCAGGCAGATACCGATCACGAACAGCCGATAGACGCCGATGCTGATGCCGAACAGATCAATGCGGCCGCGCAGGGAATCGGGCAATGTGATCAGCTGCTGCTGCGCGCCCATGAAATAGTCGATTGCCGACATCGCCATGAAAACCAGGCCGATCGAAAACAGCACCTGGTCGAGATGGCTCTTGCCATAAAGATGGACATAGAGCGTGCGCTCCAGAATGGCGCCCAGAAACGCGGTGGCGATGAACCCGGCCGGCAGGCAGAGAAAGAATGAAACGCCATAGCGGTTCATCAGCACGACGGTGAGATAGCCGCCAGCCATGGCGAAAGCGCCATGGGCCAGGTTGATGAAATTCATCAATCCGAGAGTAATCGAGAGGCCGCAGGCCAGGACGAACAGCAGCATGCCATAGGCAAAGCCGTCGAACAGGATGGTCAGCACGGGAATCTCTTTCGCGATACGGACGGCCGGCAGCTTGTATGCCGGCCGTCCCGACGGGGCCGGGGTTACTGCTTGGCCGCCTTGACCGGATCCTTCACCGCTTCCAGCGTGGCGAATTCGACGTTGTAGAGCTCGCCATCCACCTTCTCGACCTTGCGGATATAGATATTCTGCACGATGTCGCGGGTCTGCGGGTCGATCGATACCGGGCCACGCGGGCTGGTCCAGCTCATGCCTTTCATCGCCTCGATCAGCTTGGTGCCGTCGGCATCGCCATTGGTCTTCTTCAGCGCCTGATAGACCAGATGCATGCCATCCCAGCCGCCAACCGCCATGAAGTTCGGCCGCATGTCCTTGTTGGCGGCGCGGAAGGCATCGACGAAGGCCTTGTTCTCGGGCGACTTGTGCGCCGCCGAATAATGATGGGAATTGACCACGCCAAGCGCCACGTCGCCCATTTTGTTCAGGATGTCGTCGTCGGTGACGTCGCCGGTGGCGATCAGGCGGATGCCATCCTTGGCCAGTTCACGCTCGGCGAACTGCTTCATCACCAGCGCGCCGACGCCCGACGGCACGAAGACGAACAGGGCATCGGGCTTGGCATCCCGGGCCCGCTGCAGGAACGGGGCAAATTCCGGATTCTGCAGCGGCACGCGCAATTCAGCGGCGACCTGGCCGCCGGCCTTGGTGAAACGCTCCTTGAAGGCCTTCTCGGCATCATGGCCCGGGCCATAATCCGTCACCATGGTCACGACCTTCTTGATGCCGTTCTTGGCTGCCCAGTCGGCAATACCGACAGTGGCCTGCGGCAGGGTGAAGCTGGTCCGCGCGATATAGGGCGACTGCTCGGTGATGATCGAGGTTGCCGCCGCCATCACGATGGCCGGCACCTTGGCCTGGGTGGCAATCGGCGCAGTGGCCAGCGCCAGCGGGGTCAGGCCAAAACCGGCCAGCACGTTGACCCGCTCGGTCACCACCAGTTCCTGCGCCAGGCGTTTGGTGACATCCGCCACGCCGGTATCGTCCTTGACGATCAGTTCGATTTTCTTGCCGGCCACCATGTTGCCGTTCTGCTGCATGTAAAGCCGCGCCGCCGCCTCGATCTGACGGCCGGTGGAAGCGAAAGGTCCGGTCATTGGCAGCAGCAGACCGATCTTCACCGTCTGCTGGGCCTGCGCCGCAGCCGCGCCGAACAGACCGAGCCCGGCAAGCAGGACTGCAAGAAATTGTCTGCGTTTCATCGTTTCCTCCGTTTTTATTCATTGATCCGCCATCGTGCGTTATGCGCACGACGGCGGCCTCTTTTTTCATACCGTAGCGGACTTTGGCGCAACGCCACGCGGATGCAAGCGGAATCTGCGGGCCACGGCGTCACTGATCAGCGCGCCAGGCCGTATCGATGACCAGACCACCATGGACGGCACGCGAAACGCAGGCGCAGAGGCGATGGTTTTCGCGCTTCTGCTGTTCGCTCAGGAAGACATCGCGGTGATCGATTCCGCCTTCCACCGCCACGACATCCACCGCGCAGAGACCACATTCCCCGCGCCGGCATTCCGACATCACTTCGACGCCAGCCGCTTCCAGCGCGTCAAGCATCGTACTGTTTTCCGGCACCGCGATTTCGATGCCAAGCCGCGGCACCTTTACCCAGAACGGTTCATTCGGCTGCAGTCCGCCGCTGCCGAAGGTTTCAAAGCGCAGGCTTGATGAGGACCTGTCCAATTGAGCCAGCACGTCCTGCAGGCCGGCCAGCATGCGGGATGGACCGCAGAAGTAAATGTCTGCATGTGCCGGCAGGACCGCGACCTCCCGCATCAGGTCCATGCGGTTCGCCTCATCGGATACGAACAGGCCGAGGCGATCACCCAGCCGCGTGGTCAGCATGTCCGCGAAGGCGAGGTCGCGCCGGCTGCGCACGGCATAGAGCAGGCGGAAGTCGGCGCCACGCTGCAGCAGCGCCTCGGCCATGCCAAGCAGTGGCGTGATGCCAATGCCGCCGGCGATCAGCAGATAGGATGCCGCGCCATGTTGCAGCGGGAAGCGATTACGCGGCGCGGAGACCTGCAGGCGCTGGCCTGGCAACAGACCATGCAGCCAGGACGAGCCGCCGCGGCTGGCCGCGACCCGCTTGACCGCAATGCGATAAACCGCCGGGTCAGCCGTGCCGACCAGCGAATAGGAGCGCCGATCCAGCCGGCCATTGAGATCGACGGCAAGGTCGATGTGACTGCCTGGATCCCAGGCAAGCGCGCCACCAACTGGCGCAATTTCAAGAAGCCGGATATCGGGCGTCAGGTCCCGGGTTGCCGTCAGGGTCGCCTCAGTCCAGACCGGATCATTCTGCATGACGTCTTCCTCGTCGCTTCAGGCCGATTTGCGGATCAGCGCCATGCCAGGCACCAGATCGCGCGCCGCCTGGTGCCCCAGCGCCAGAACCAGATTGCGA
The DNA here is from genome assembly GCF_029255545.1 of Ferrovibrio sp. Taxonomy (GTDB): domain Bacteria; phylum Pseudomonadota; class Alphaproteobacteria; order Ferrovibrionales; family Ferrovibrionaceae; genus Ferrovibrio. Next base: position 11,469 of record NZ_JANLJJ010000030.1, read on the forward strand.
TGGGCGACGCGGGAATGCTCGCGCATCAGGGCTTCGGCGCGGGCTCCCTCGCGATGTTCGATGGCCTCGATCACACCACGATGCTGCTCCTGCGCCACCAGCAGGATGGCCCGCGATTCCGGCAGCGCCGCCTGCACTTCGACAAAGGCGCTGGGCGAGGCGAAGGGCAGCGCCACCGCACGCTCGATCTGGCGCGTCACCACCCGGCTGCCCGCCAGGCCAATCAGCAATTGATGGAATCGTTCGTTCAGCGTGACATAGTCGGAGAACATCTCCTCGTCCTGCTTGCCCTGCACCAGGCGGTCGAGGCCATGCAGGCATTCCTTGATCTCGGCAAGCTGCCCCGGCCGCACCCCGCGTTCAGCGGCCAGCCGCGCCGCCAGTCCTTCCAGCGTGCCGCGGGTTTCGATGGCGTCGAAAATATCGGCCTCGGAGAAATGCCGTACGGCATAGCCACCCGACGGCAGTGCCTCCAGCAGTCCTTCCTCCTCCAGCCTGACCAGCGCCATGCGCACCGGCGTGCGCGAGACGCCGAGACGGTCGACGATGGAAAGCTCGGACAGCCGCTCGCCGGCCTTGAGCTCGCCGCTGAGGATCAGTTCGCGCAGGGACAGGATCGTCTTGATTGATTGCGACATGATTATTCTGCCGCCGCCGTGAAGAGCATCCCGCGCTCCGCCTCGATCATGCGATCGATCTTGCGGCGGGCCCACATCGAACCGGCATCGATATTGAGGTTGTAGAAGGGCCGGCCTGGATGGGCATCGATGGCCCGCTGCTGCGCTTCCAGGATGATTTCATCTTCGCGGAAAATGCCAGACACGCCCTGGCGCAGTTCGGTGGTCAGGCTCTGCTGATCCAGCCGGTAGTTGCGGGCAAAAGCCCAGAAGTAATGGCAGGTCTTTTCGGTTTCCGGCGTGATCGTATTCAGCACATAGCCGTTGACGCCCTGACTGCGGTCGCCGTCTGGCGCCCCCGTACCCGTCGGCGCAACGCCGACATCGATCACCACTGTGCAGGGCGCCTCGAAACGGATGATCTGCCAGCGGTCGACCCGGCCCGGCTTGCCCAGTTGTCCGGCCCAGAATGGCGGCGGCTCGATATCGCGCATCCAGCGGGTGACCGTGGCGAACCGTTCGCCATGCGTCACCTCGAAGGGGGCCTCCGCCACGGCGCGGTTGCCGATGCTGGAGCCATGCACGAAGGTCTCGTGGGTCAGATCCATCAGGTTGTCGACCACCAGCCGGTAATCGCAGCGAGCATGGATGGTCTCGCCATCGCCGGTCCAGGCCGGATCATGATTCCAGTGCAGATCCGGCACTTTCGCCGGATCGGCCAGAACCGGATCACCAAGCCACAGCCAGATGAAGCGATGGCGTTCGACCACCGGAAAGCCGCGCACGCAGGCGGAGGGGTTGATGGTGTCCTGCGACGGCATATGGGTGCAGCGGCCACGGGCATCGAAGACCAGGCCGTGATAACCGCAGACCAGGCTGCCGTCAGGCTGCAGATGCCCTTTCGAGAGCGGCAGCAGGCGATGCCAGCAGGCATCCTCCAGCGCCGTGACGCTGCCATCGGGCTGGCGATACAGCACGATGGCTTCATCGCAGATTGTCCGGGCCAGCAGGCTGCGTTTGACCTCGTGATCCCAGGCGACCGCATACCAGGCATTTTTCGGCCAGGGCTGGTTGCCGGATTTCGCTGTCGTCGCCTTATCCGAGGCGAATGGCTGCAGATCGGCCATTGCGACTCATCCTCCCTTTTATTGAATGCAGTATGTATACATTGAAGTGTAATTCAGGGCAAATTTTCGTATTTTGTTCTTATAATTCGGCAATAAATCATGATTAATGTATACATACCATCAATAGGAGAATTTGATTAAAACCAACCAGCCATGCCGATACCCAACCATCCCTGGCAGCTTTCCGCTGCCGACCTGCATCAAAAATTCCGCACCCAGAGCCTGTCCCCCGTGGTGGTGGCCGAGGCCGTGCTGGCGCGGATCGCAGCGCTCAATCCGACCCTGAACGCCTTCGTCCATCTGGATGCGGCCAGCGCCATCGCGGCCGCAGAGGCCAGCGCCGAACGCTACCGGGCAGGGCGGCCCCTTGGACCGCTGGACGGCGTGCCGGTCTCGATCAAGGACAGCCTGCTGGTTGGCGGCATGCCCGCCACCTGGGGCAGCCGGCTGCTGGAAGGCAATGTCCCGGCACAGGACGAATTACCTGTGGCGCGGCTGCGTGCCGCCGGCGCCGTGCTGCTGGGCAAGACCAACGTGCCGGAATTCACCGTGCAGGGTTACACCTGCAACCTGCTGTTCGGCGCCACGGGCAATCCGTGGAATCCGGCGCTGACGCCGGGCGGTTCGAGCGGCGGCGCGGTGAGCGCGGTGGCAGCCGGGCTTGGCCCGCTGGCGCTGGGCACCGATGGTGGCGGCTCAACCCGGCGGCCGGCCGGCCATACCGGCCTGGTCGGCCTGAAGCCCAGCCTGGGGCGCATCGCGCGCACCGGCGGCTTCCCGGAAATCTACAACGACCTGGAAGTGATCGGCCTGTTCGGCCGCCGCATCGAGGATGTCGCAACGATGCTTTGCGCGTTATCCGCGCCAGATCCGCGCGACCGCCATTCACTGGCCTTCCGCGCCGCTGTTGCGATGGAAGAAACGCAGGACCTGACGAAGCCGCCGCGCATCCTGTATGCGCCACGTCTAGACCAGCATCCGGTGGATTCCGGGATAGTCGCTGCCACCGATACCGCCGCCGATGCCCTGCGCCGTGCCGGCTGCCTGATCGAAAACGGCCCCCTGCCCTTTGACATCGATGCCGCGATTGCTGCCCTGGCCGTGCTGATGCCAACAGGTCTGGCGATGATCGTGGATCGCCTTGGCGGACCGGAGCGGATCACCCCGGCGCTGCTGCCAATGTATGAAAGCGGCAAAGCGGTCAGCGGCGGCGCCTATCTCGCCGCGCTCAATCATGCGACCGATCTGCGCCGCGATCTTGCCGGCTTCTACAGCGCCTATGACGCTATCCTGACGCCGAGCACCGCGGCCCAGCCCTGGCCAAAAGATAAGGTTTATCCCGAGCGGATCGCCGGACAGGATGCCGGTCCGCGCGGCCATGCGGTCTATACCGGCTGGGTCAATCTGGCCGGACTGCCAGGCATCAGCCTGCCGGCGGAACCCGATGCCAATGGCATGCCGATCGGCATCCAGCTGGTTGGCGGTTTCGGCAGCGATGCGCTGCTGCTGGCGATCGGCCGACGCTACGAGGCGATCGCGCCCTGGGCCGAGCGCTGGCCAGCCATCGCAGGTTAAGCGGCGCTTCAGGCCGCCGGAATGTCGCGGTAAAGCTTCGCCAGCTTGGCCTGGAAATCCGGCCTGGTCTTGGCCAGGCTGCCGGCCACCGGATCGGCGCCGGCCAGCATGGTGTCGGTGGCATCGCGCGAAAAATCGACCACGAATTCCACCCGGGCACGACGGCGCTGCTCGATGGCCTCCAGCGCATCGCCCAGGGCATGCCCGCCATCGCCCAGGGCAGTACCGAGCATGCTCACGGCCACGCAGGCATCTTCGATCGCCTGGGTGGCCCCCTGGCCCAGGGTTGGCACCATCGGATGCGCGGCATCACCCAACAGCAGAATCCGGCGACCCGGATCGCTGAATACCGGGGTCGCCTCCTGCAGCCGTGCCCAATGGATTTCCGACAGGTTGTTGCAGATGGCATCGATCAGGAAAGCGCACTGGTCGCTGGGCACTGCATCCTGCGGCGTATAGAGCGCGCGCAATACCTCGGCCCGCCTGGCTTCCAATGGGACATCCTGGTCGGGCAGGATCGGGAAAGAACCGGCGATATAGGTTCCATTCCCCGGCACGCGGAAAGCCAGCAGGCGGTTCGGGCCGTTGAACCACTGCTCGTAATCGTCGACCAGATCAGGGCGGCTCTGCTCGATCAGCAGCCGGAAAATGCAGACGCCGAGAAAATAGGGCTGCGGCTTGCCGAGGAAGGTTTCGCGCACCCGGGAATAGCGGCCATCACCACCGACCAGCAGGTCGACGCCGTCGATCCTGCCTTCAGCGCCGGTCTGCCGATCCACGGTCTCGACGACGATCGGCCCGGCCTCTCCCGCGCGGGCATAGCGCATGGCGGTCACCTCGACACCGAAGCGCACGCGGTCCAGCACCGGCTGGCGCAGCAGGGCATAAAGCTGCGACCAGCGGATGCGGATGCCGTCATTGTCGGCCACTTGCGTCAACGGCAGGTTCATCAGTTCCCGGCCATCGGTGAGAGAAATGCGCCAGTTCGACCAGGGCAGGCTGGATGAAACCAGCAAATCGGCAAGATCAGGCAGGAAATGCCGCAGGGCCTTAATCGCATTGGGACCGACATTCAGACCGGTGCCGGCATCGCTGTGATCATCGGCGCTGGCACGCTCCAGGCAGATCACCTCGGCATCCGCAATATTGCGCAGGCCATAGGCCAGAATGCTGCCGGCCACCCCGGAACCGACGATGACGATGCGTTTCCGCTGACTGCTCATTTCCCGCCCCAATGCACAAAGGTTTTCTCAATGGTGAGGAATATCCAGTTCATGCCGTAGCCCAGCGCCCCGGCCGCGAAGATCGCCGCATACATGGTCGGCATCTCGAACAGCATCTGCGCCTCGATCAGGCGGTGGCCGATGCCATCGGTCGAGCCGATGAACATTTCGGCCACCACGATGATGACCAGGCAGAGCGAGATGCCATTGCGCATGCCGATGAATGTCTGCGGCAGGGATTCCCAGAAATATACGTCAGTCAGCACCTGAAATTGGTTGGCGCCCATCACCCTGGCCGCCAGAACGCGGGTCTTGCGCGCATTCATCACGCCATAGGCAACGTTGAACAGGATCACCAGCACGGCGCCGAAGGCGGCCACCGCGATCTTGGTCTTGTCGCCGACGCCGAACAGCACGAGGAAAAGTGGAAACACCGCCGAGGCCGGGGTGGAACGGAAGAAATCGATCACGAATTCGACCGAGCGGTAAAACTTGTCGGCGGCGCCCAAGGCCACGCCAAGCGGAATGGCAATCGCCGAGGCGATCAGGAAGGACAGAACGGTGCGATAGATGGTCTGGACGAAATCGGTCAGCAGCGGCCCGCCGACCAGACCGTCATACAGCGCCTTGAAAGCCTTCTGCGGCGGCGGCAGCAGCACCGGGTCGGCTACCTCCAGCACAGTCGCCACCCACCAGACCAGCAGCAGCAGGACCACACCGATCATCGGCCGCAGCCGGCCGAGCTTTCCCGCGATGTCCATCACAATCTGGCCTCCCGGCGGAAGATATCGAGGCAATGGCTTTTGATCTCGACGAATTTCGGATCTGACAGCGTTTCGGCCGAGCGCGGTCGCGGCAGCGGCACCTCGACGAGATCAGCGATTTTCGTGGGCCGCCGGGTCAGCAGCAGCACGTAATCGGCCAGGTAGACGGCTTCTTCCAGGTCGTGACTGACGATCACCATGGTGGTGTTCGTCTCCATGAACGCCTTCTGCATCTGGTCGCGCATGAACAATGTCATCTCGTAATCCAGCGCCGAAAAGGGCTCGTCCAGGAACAGGACTTCCGGCTCCATCACCAGCGAGCGCAGAATCGACACGGTCTGCTGCTGGCCGCCAGATAGCTCGTAGGGGTAACGGTTGAAATCGATCTTGACCTGGAAGCGGCTGAGCAGTTTCTGGACCTTTTCCTCGCGCTCCCTGCGGCCCAACCCCATCAGCTTGAGTGGATAGTGGATATTGTCGATGGCGCGCAGCCAGGGAAACAGCGCCTCGCGGTAATTCTGGAACACATAACCGATGCGGGTCTCGTCGATGGTCTTGCCATCGAACAGGATGTCGCCCTTGTCGACCGGGATCAGGCCGGCAATCATGTTGATGATGGTGCTTTTGCCGCAGCCATTCGGACCGAAGACCGAGACTACCTTCCCGCGCGGCAGATCAAGGTCGAAATCCTGATATAGCGGGCTGCCCTGGAACTGCTTGGACAGGCCCCGCACGGTGATATGCGTGCCGGGCGGAAACCAGCGATAGGACTTCTCGCTCTGATCGGCCGGCGGGCTGCCTGGTGCGGCAGCCGAAGCCGCCGCACCGCCCGTGACCAGCCGCATCGCCGCCCGCGTGCGCGCAATCATCAGCTACCCGCCTTCTTGTCGAGCACCACCAGGTATTTCAGGCTGTCGACCTTGTCCTTGATCACACCGCTCTCGACGGTGAAATCGATCACCTTCTTGAAATCCTGCTTGTCCTGCGCGGAGAGCTGGTCGACCATCAGCATGCGCGGCAGCGGAATGGTCATGGCCAGCTCCGGCGGCGTGAAGGTATTGCCCTTCAGCAGTTCGCGGGTGGTGGGATCCTGCTCGATATCCTTCAGCGCCTTGCGCCAGGCAGCCGAGAAACGCCGGGCAACATCCGGCTTCTCCTTCATGAACTTGCCGGTGATGGCGCCGCCGGCCATATAGGCATAAGCCTCTTCCCGGCCGATGATGTATTTCGCCACCACGCCGGCCTCGACGGTCTTGGCCGCGCCGGTATTGTTCATCACCGTGGCATTGGGCTCGAGCGTATAGCCGATATCGAAGGTGCCGGCCTTCATGGCATCGACATGCAGGTTCATCGCCAGTTCGGTCAGCGTATAATCCGCGCCTTCCTTCAGGCCGACGGCGCCAAGCACGGCGCGCGCCATGGCCATGTTGCCGGCGCCCGGGGCCGACATGATCTTCTTCGGCGAGCCCTTGAAATCCTTCACCGACGCCGCGGCGAGGCCGGGCCTGGCGACGAACTGCTCCATCTGGGCGAACTTGTTCTGCCCATAGAGCGATATGTAATGAACCAGCCCCTCCTTCTTGGTATTGGCGTTCATGCCATCGACAGTAACAAGATTGGCGCCGGCATCCAGATCGCCGGTCAGCATGCCCTGCACGATCGGCGGCGCGCCCATCAGCTTGACCATCTCGGCGTCGATATTCTGCTCCTTGAAATAACCGCGCTCGACCGCGACAAAATACGGCAGCGCGGAGGAGACCGGAAAGACGCCGACCTTCACCTTATCGGCGGCTTCGGCACCCTGGCCAAGGCCAAGGGCAATGAGCGTGGCGCCGGCTAGAGCGGCAATTCGGACAGAGCGGATGGTCATTGGTATCTCCTTGTCGGTCAGACGTATTCTTTTTGCGGGGAAACGAAGAAGCTGCTGCCAGCGACATAGCGGCGGCCGGGCGACATATCGGGTGGCGCGCCCTGCTCGGCACGACCGTCAAAGGTCAACTCAAGCTGCACGCCACTGGGATCATAAACAAAGAGCTGCCAGTAGGTTGTGTTGGGCACGAGGAACTCACGCCAGTCCAGGCCGTGTTTCCTGAAGCGCGCGATGAAATCGTGATAGCCGACGCCGGTCAGCGAGATATGGTCAATGGCGCCAGTGCCGCTTGGCACCTGGCCATCGGCACCCAGTGCCGGGCCGCCGGCATAGACATGGATGATCGCTTCGCCCACCGGCGTCGGGACAGCGATCCAGGCGCCGGGATACCCGAAATCGGGCCGCGTCACTTCCGACAGTCCGAGCACGTCACAATAAAACCAGCGGGTCCTTGCCAGATCCGCGGTTTTGATCGCCACATGGAACAGACCAGTGATGGTTCCCGACATAACACGCTGCGTCATCGATTTTGCTGTCCATTGCTGTGCATACAATGTGCCAGCCATGGCGATGGCAGGAATCCGGGCCTGACTCGGGCGTGTCACAGCTTTGCCGCGCAGCGGGTCAGACATGGGGTTGCAGACAGCCCATCACAGCAGCAGTCGACGCCCAATATTTAGGCGCACGCTCTTGCGGCATGCTGAATCGCCCGTGGAAACCGCCGGAATGCATCTTGCTTCTGCTGCAGCAGTCCGTTTGTGGAGTGCGATTGATGCAGGCTTTTGTTTACCGGCTCGCCATGAACCATCCTGGCGATCTCTCCGCCCTGACAGCCCTGTTTGATGCGGGGCAGCTTGATCCCGCCCATGTGGTGGCCGTGATCGGCAAGACCGAGGGCAATGGCGGCGTGAATGATTTCACCCGCGGTTATTTCACCCTGGCTTTTTCCAGCCTGCTGGCCGAGCGGACCGGCCGGCCACGCCAGGAGATTGTCGCAAGAATCCCCTGCGTATTGTCGGGCGGCACGGAGGGCGTCCTGTCGCCACATTATCTGGTGTTCGCGCGCAGGCCGGGCGGGCCGGCCGCTTCATCGGCGAAACGCCTGGCCATCGGGGTCGCCTTCAGTCCGCCGATGCGGCCCGAAGCCGTTGGCCGCATGATGCATGTCGAGATGGTGGCGGAAACCGTTCGGCGCGCCATGACAGACGCCGGCATCGACGATCCGCGCGACGTGCATTTCGTGCAGGTGAAGGCACCCTGCATCACTTCAGCCCGCGCGCAGGAAGCGGCTGCGCGTGGCGCCAGCGTGCTTACCGCCGATTCCAACCGCTCGATGGCCTATGCCAGGGTAGCCGGCACCTTTGGCGTAACGCTGGCGCTAGGGGATGCGCCTGTGGAACGGATCACCGAGGCGGCCATGTTCAACGACTATACTGTGCAATCCGACCGCGCCAGCATCTCATCCGGCGTCGAGGTCGACTGCAACGAGGTGATCCTGCTGGGCAATTCCGCGCGCTGGCGCGGCGAGTTGGCCATCGCGCACCGGCCAATGCAGGACGCGCTGGATATCGGGGCGGTTGCTGCGGTGCTGGATGATCTGGGCATCCGCGCCACGCCACAGGTCCCGGCAGCCGATGCGGTGCGGATTCACGGCGTGCTGGTGAAATGCGAGCCCGACCGGCGCGGTCAGGTGCGCGGCAACCGTCATACCATGCTGGACGACACCGACATCAATGCCCAGCGCCATATCCGCGGCGCGGTCGGCGGTCTGGTGGCAGGCATGCTGGGCGATGGCCGGATCTTCGTTTCCGGCGGGGCCGAACATCAGGGGCCCGATGGCGGCGGCCTGATCGCCGCCATCGCCCGGGTGTGAATCCTCAGAGTCCGAGGATCAGCTTTGACATGATGTTGCGCTGGATCTCGTTCGAGCCGGCGTAGATCGTCACCTTGCGCATGTTGAGATAGCGCGCGGCGACGCCATCGGCGTAATCAGGGCCGATGCCGGGTTCATTCCGGCCTTCGACCAGCGCCGTGTAGGGCGCGGCGTAATAGCCGATCGCCTCGGCCGAGAGTTCACTGACCAGTTGTTGCAGCTCGGTGCCGCGCGTCTTCAGCATCGATGAGGCCGCACCGAGATTCTGGCCGCTCTTGGTGCCGCCCAGCACACGCAACTCCAGCATCTCCATGGCCATGATGCTCATCTCGGCCTCGGCCAGCTTGGCAGCGAAATCCGGATCGGCGGCCAGCGGGCGATCATAGGCGCGTTCGGCCTTTGCAATCTTTTTAAGATGCGACAGATGGCGCTTGAGATGACCGGAATAGGCATTGCCGCGCTCGAATTCGAGCAGGTATTTGGCGCAGGTCCAGCCCTGGTTCAGTTCGCCGACCAGGTTCTCCTTCGGCACCTTCACGTCGTCGAAGAAAACCTGGTTAACTTCCTGCATGCCCTCGCTGGCCTCGTCGATCGTGACGATCGGCGTGACGGTGACGCCCGGCGACTTCATGTCGATCAGCAGGAAGGAAATGCCTTCCTGCGGCTTCTTGGTCTGGGCCGTGCGCACCAGGCAGAAGATCATGTCGGCATGCTGGGCCTCCGAGGTCCAGATCTTGCTGCCATTGCAGAGGAAATGATCACCCTTGTCCTCGGCCTTCATCTGAAGGCTGGCAAGATCGGAGCCGGAGCCGGGCTCGGAATAACCCTGGCACCACCAGGTGTTGCTGGCCAGGATATCGGGCAGGTATTTCGTCTTCTGCGCCTCGGTGCCGAATTTCATGATCACCGGCGCCAGCATGCGCGGACCGAAGGGCACCGTGATCGGCGCGCCGGCCGAACTCATCTCCTGCTCGTAGATATAACGCTGGGTCGGCGTCCAGCCCGGGCCGCCGTATTCGACCGGCCAATTCGGCGCCAGCCAGCCCTTTTCGTTCAGGGCCTTCTGCCAGCGGATATGCAGATGCTTGGCGATATAGCCGGTGCGGGTACGCGCCATGGCCTGACGCATCTCGCTGTCGAAATTCTGATCGATGAACCGGCGGACCTCGTCGCGGAAAGCCAGTTCCTCGGCTGTGAAATTCAGATCCATTTCCTCGCCTCCGGACTTTCTGTTTGCGCCAATGTATAGCAGTCCGGCCCGGCCGCAAGATACGGTGGCCGACCTGCCCTAGCGTCAAGTTTGCCGGATGAAGCGAAAAATCCTCAGGCTGCCGCCAACTCGGCCAGGCGCAGGCAGCGTGCGCTGTGCTGCGGACCGACGGCGACGGAGCCCGGCGCCTCGGCCAGGCAGGCCGCGGCGCTGAACCTGCAGCGCGGCGCGAAAGCGCAGCCGGGCGGCAAAGCTGCCAGGTCGGGCGGCGCACCGGGAATGGCATCCAGCCGCGCGCCGGACATGGCATCATGGGCGCGTGAGGCCAGCAGGCCCTGGGTATAGGGATGGCGCGGATTGCGGATGATTTCGCGCACCGGCCCCGTCTCGACGATGCGGCCGGCATACATCACAGCGACCCGGTCGGCGACTTCCACCGCCACGCCGATGTCATGGGTAACAAGGATCACGGTAAGGCCCAGCTCACGCTGCAATTCGCGCAGCAGAAGGAGAATCTGGATTTGCACGGTGGCATCCAGCGCCGTGGTCGGTTCGTCGGCCAGCAGGATCTGCGGATTGCAGGCCAGCGCCAGGGCGATCATGGCGCGCTGGCGCATGCCGCCCGACATTTCATGGGGAAATGCCTGCAGCCGTCGCTCGGGTGACGGTATGCGCACCTTCTGCAGCAGGGCCAATGCCCGCGCCTGCGCCACGGCAAGCGTCGCTTTCTCATGCCGGCGGATCGCTTCCACGATCTGCGCCCCCACGGTATAGACCGGGTCGAGCGCCAGCAGCGGCTCCTGGAAGATCATCGAGGCGACCCTGCCGCGATAATCGGCCAGCGCACGACCTGAAAGCTTCAGCACATCCTGGCCGGCGGCAATCACACTGCCGTTCAGCCGGCTGCGATGCTTCGGATGCATGTTGAGCAGCGAGCGCAAGGTGACGCTCTTGCCCGAGCCGGACTCGCCCAGCAGGGCCACCACCTCGCCACGCTGCACCGAGAGGGTGACGCCATTCACCGCATGTACCGGCTTGCGCCCGCCGGTGAATGTAACCGTCAGGTCGCGGATATCGATCATCGGTGCGGCATCATTCATCACGCCACCTCCAGGGCCGGCATGGCGGCCGGATGACCGGAGCCCGGCTGGCGCATCAGGCAGGCGACCCGTTGACCCGATGCGGCGTCTTCCAGTGCCGGTTCGACCTGGCTGCAGACCGACGCCACCGAACCGCAGCGGGTATGGAAACGGCAGCCGGATGGCGGATTGATCGGGTTGGGCGGATCGCCATAGAGCGGCGCAGTTTCGGTGCGCGCGTCAGGATCCATCGCCGGCATCGAGGCCAGCAGAGCGGCGCTGTAGGGATGACTCGGCTGGGCGAAGACCTGCTGCGCCGAGCCGATCTCGGCCACCTTGCCCAGATACATCACCATCACGCGGTCGGCCATGAAACGGACCACGTTCAGGTCATGTGAGATGAAGATATAAGTGAGGCCAAAGGCTTCCTTGAGGTCGAGCAGCAGGTTCAGCACCTGGGCTTCGACCGATTTGTCGAGAGCCGAGACTGCCTCGTCGAGGATCACCAGCCGCGGCTCAAGCGCCAGGGCGCGGGCGATGTTGATGCGCTGACGCTGGCCGCCGGAAAGCTCATGCGGATAGCGGCCGGCGAAACGGGAGGGTTCCAGCCCCACCCGGGCCAGAAGGTCATGGGCCCGGCCCAATGCCTCGCGGCGCGGCACGCCATGGACGCGCGGGGCGAAAGCGATCGAATCCTCGATGGTCAGGCGCGGATTGAGCGAGGCGTAGCTGTCCTGAAACACCATCTGCACCTGCCGGCGATAATCCGGCAGCGGCAGATCATGGCCGACGCTTTCGCCATCAAACACGATTTCACCATGGTCCGGCGGGATCAGGTGCATCAGCAGACGGGCCGTGGTCGACTTGCCGCAGCCGGACTCGCCGACGATCCCCAGCGTCTCGCCCTTCAGCAGGTCGAAATCAACGCCATCGACGGCGCGTACCACGGTCTTGCTGCGCCCCAGCAGGCCCTTGTTCACAGGAAAATGCTTGATCAGGCGATTGACCGACAGCAGTGGCTGCCGTGGGCCGCCGCGGTCGCGCGGGTCATGCGGGACATCCTTCATGTCGGCCTCCTCATGTCCGTACGTCCATGGCCGTGCGCAAGCCATCGGAGAACAGGTTGAAGGATATCGAGGTGATGAAGATCATCACGCCCGGCAGGGCGGCCACCAGTGGGCTGACATAGATCGCGGTACGCAGGGTATTGAGCATCAGGCCCCATTCCGGCTCCGGTGGACGTACGCCGAGGCCGAGAAAACTCAGGCCCGAGGCCAGGATCATCGAGACCGAGATCAGGCTGGTGGCATAAACGAAGATCGGGCTCAGCACATTGCCCAGTACATGCACCCGCACGATGGTGAAGCCGTGGGCGCCGCTGGCCCGCGCGGCCTCGACATAATCGCGATTGCGAACCTGGGTGGTAACGCTTTCCGCCACGCGGGTAATCGGCGGAATGAACACGATGGTCAGAGAGACCAGCGCATTGGTCAGGCCCGCGCCCAGCGCGCCCGAAAGCGCCACGGCCAGCAGCACGGAGGGAAAGGCATAAAACACGTCAATGGTCCGCATGATGGCGGTATTGATGGCGCCACCGACATAGCCGGCGAAAATGCCCAAGGCCGAGCCGAGGGCGAAGGCCGCCAGAACCGGGGTGACGCCCATGAACAGCGACAGTCGGGCGCCATAGATCAGGCGGGACAGCATGTCACGGCCCAGTTCGTCGGCGCCGAGCGGATAACCCGGTGTGCCGATCGGCTTCAGCCGGCGCAGCATCGAGCCCTTGATCGGATCGCCCGGCGCCAGGTAAGGCGCAAAGACCGCCATCAGCACCAGGGCCACGATGATCGCCAGCGCCACCATGGCGACCGGGTCGCGGCTCAGGCGCCGCGCGACACCGCGCCAATAGCCCTCGGAGACCTGGATGGGTGTGATGGTCGCCCTGCTGTCCATTGCGCCAACGGCCATGGTTCAGCTCCGCTGGATGCGCGGATCGAGCGCCGTCTGCAGCACGTCGACCAGCAGGTTGAGCAGCACGAAGAACATCGCCAGCACCAGGATGGTGCCCTGCAGCAGCGGCAGGTCGCGCTGGAAGATCGCCGCGTTGAGCAGGAATCCGGTGCCCGGCCAGGAGAATACCGTCTCGATCAGGATCGAGCCCCCCAACAGATAACCGAGCTGCAACCCCATCACGGCCAGCGCGGTGGGTGCCGTGTTCTTCACCACATGACGGAAGATGCCGCGATCGGTCATGCCCTTGGCGGCCAGTGCCTGGATGAATTCCTGCGACAGGATTTCGGCCACCAGGGCACGGATGGTACGGGCGATCACGCCCATTGGGATCACCGACATGGTGATTGCCGGCAGGATCAGATGGCGGATATGGTCCCAGTTCCAGGCCCAGTCGGCCGAGCCGCCCGGCCCGGCGCCGGTCGCCGGCAGCCAGTTAAGTTGCACCGAAAAGATGATCACCAGCACCATGCCGAGCCAGTAATGCGGCACGCTGACACCGAGCACCGAGAGCGCCGAAGCCAGGCGGTCGACCGGCGAGCCGCGGTAATAGCCGGCGACAAAACCAAACAGGCAGCCGAAGAAGAAGCCGATGGCCGTTGCCACCGCCGAAAGGATCAAGGTGTTACTGACAGCGCGGGAAACCTCGGTCAGAACGGCACGGCCACTGGCGATCGAGGTGCCGAGATCACCAATCATCACCTTGCCAAGCCATATGACATATTGCACCGGCAGCGGCTTGTCGAAGCCGTAAGCGGCGCGCATTGCCGCCTGCTGCTCTGCACTGGCATCAATTGGCATCACAGCGGTCAGCGGATCGCCGGGCGTGATATGCACCAGCAGGAAGCAGACGACGCTGACGCCGAAAGCGACCGGCAGGACATACAGCAGCCGCTTGAGGGTATAAATCAGCATGGGCGGCCCGTCATGGTGATACAGGAGACTGTCGCGTCCGGCCCCGCAGACGGGGCCGGACGCCAAGCATCATTTCACCATCGTGATCGGCGAGAAGTCCTGGAACCAGTTCTGCGCCTGCACGAAGCCCTTGACCTTCTGGCTCATCGCCCGGGCATTGACGTCATGCGTCACCATCAGGAACAGCGCCTCGTCGACATACTTCTCGTGCACCTTCTGCAGCACCTTGTCCTGCGTTGCCGCATCGAAGGTGTTGCGGACCTGGTCGAACAGCTTGTCCATCTTCGGGTCGCAGTAATGCCCCCAGTTCGTGCCATTCGGCGCCACCAGATTGCATTGCAGGTGGCGGATGAAACCGGTGAATGGATCCTGGATGAAGTAGGTAAAGTTGATCGATGTGCCACCACGGGCGCTTTCGCTTTTCGCACCAGCGCGCCAGATGTTGATCAGCTGATTCCACTCCACCACTTCGAAGTCGATCTGGATGCCGATCTCGGCGAGGCTCTGCTGGACGAATTCGTTCATCGGCAGCGGCAGCATCTGGCCCGAGCCCGAGGGGGAAATCAGCGCCTTGGTCTTCAGCGGCTTGTCGGGGCCATAACCGGCCTCCTTCATCAGCTTCTTGGCTTCGGCCAGATCGTATTTCACCTTGAAGGTCGGATTGCCGAACCACTGGTTGCCCGGCGGCATGAAGCCCTCGGCCGGTATCATCAGCCCGCCGAGCAACTCCTTGAGCGCCATGCGGTCGATGGCCAGATTGGCCGCCTTGCGCACGCGCACGTCATTCCACGGCGAGCCTTCGGCGCGCGAGAGATGCCAGGTCCAGTTATGCGGATAGGCATTGGTGACGATCTGCAGGCCGGCCTGCTTCAGCGACGGCACCGCATCCGGCGCCGGCGCCTCGATCCAGTCGACCTGACCGGAGCGCAGGGCGGCGACGCGGGCATTCGGCTCGGGCAGCGGCAGCAGCACCATCTTGTCGAGCTTCGGCACACGGGCTTTGTCCCAGTATGCCGAATTCGGGCTCAGTTCGGCGCGTTCGCGCGGCACGAAAGCCGTCAGCTTCCACGGGCCGGTGCCCGACGGGGTCTTGGCGAAGGCATCCCAGCTCTTGCCGAGCTTTTCCCATTGCGCTGGCGACGACATCATCACCCAGGCAATCTGGTAGGGCAGCGTGGCATCCGGCGTCTTGGTGATGATCTCGACCGCATATTTGCCGGCCGTCTTGTAGCTGGCGACGGCGGGAATGCGCGATAGGCCCTGGGCCGACTGGCGTGGATCGAATTGCGGCGCATCCTTCTTCAGCAGCTTGTCCAGGTTCCAGACCACCGCATCCGCGGTGAATTCGCTGCCATCGTGGAATTTCACGCCTTCGCGCAGCTTGAAGGTCCATTTGGTCTTGTCGGCGGCATCGACGGCCCAGCTGGTCGCCAGGCCGGGCACCAGTACCGACGGCTTGTCGGACTTGCTCAGGTCCCAGTTGATCAGCGCGTCATAGACCGTATAGCCCATGAAGCGCATACCCTCGCCGCCCTGGTCGGTCTGCCCGGTGGTGAGCGGGATGTCGGACGCGGTCATGCCGATGCGCAAGGTGCCCTGAGCGAAAGCCGAACCGGCCGTCAGCACCGTGACAGCTGCAGCGGCAAGCAGGGATAACAGTTTGGGGAAGCTCGTCTTGGAGGCCATGGCTACATCCTGTTTTTGACGTTGCGGCAAGCAACGCAAACTCCGTGCCAGCGGCCAACAGGCTGATTCCACGTGCACAAATAAAAGAGGCAGGCGTTGATGCCTGCCTCAGTGCATTGTTGCCGAAGAAATGTGCAGCGTCAGACCGGAACCCGCTCATGCGCCGGCACCTTCATCTCGAAGGCGCCAGCCAGGCGATAAAGCAGGGCTTCGCCGAAAGGCCTGCCAATCAACTGGAAGCCGACGGGCAACCCGCCGCGCACGAAACCGGCCGGCACCGTCATGGCTGGCAGGCCGAGATAGTTGATCGGCCGGGTCAGGCGCGTGAGGGCTGCAATCGTCTTGCCGGCCTCGGGCCTGCCCGCCACGTCGGTCTCTTCAATGGTGGGAGCCGGCCGGTCGCCGACCGGGGCGAAAACCGCATCGGCGCCGTTCATGGCCTTGAGAAAACCCGTGATCGCGTCGCTGCGCCAGCGCTGGGCATCTATATAGTCGATGGCGCTTAATGCGAGGCCGTTCTCCAGCCGCGCCCGCACCTGATCGCTGTAGAGATTGGGCCGCGTGCGCAGCCAGTTGCCATGCAGGGCGGCCGCCTCGGCCGAAACGATGACATTGGCGGCCGCAGTAATGGCATCCATGTCCGGTGGGGTCATTTCGATAATCCTGACGCCGAATTTCGCGAACACGCCGAGCGCCTGCTCCAGCAGGGCCGCGCTGGGCTTGTTCAGCTTGTCCCAGAAATACCGCCGTGGCACCGCCAGCTTCAGGCCGCGCACGGCACCTGAGCGCGCCGCCCTGAGATAATCCTCCACCGGCGCCATACTGGCCGTTGGATCGCGCGGATCGGCGCCTGCCAGCAGGTTGAGCAACAGCGCGCTGTCTTCCACCCGCCGCGTCAGCGGGCCGACTGTATCGAGCGAATAGCTGAGCGGCATGCAGGCGGCCCGGCTGACCCGGCCCCAGGTCGGCTTCATCCCGACCAGGCCGCAGAAATGCGCCGGCTGGCGGATCGAGCCGCCAGTATCCGAACCAAGCGCGCCGAACACCAGCCGGGCCGCGACGGCCGCCGCGGAACCGCTGGACGAGCCGCCGGTGATGCGGTCGGTATTCCACGGATTGCGGGCATGGCCGTAATGATAATTGTGGCCGGTCGGGCCGAAGGCGAATTCGGCCATGTTAAGCCGGCCGAGATCCAGCGCACCGGCAGCATCCAGCCGCTGCAGGGCCGTCGCGGTCTCTGTCGCCTTCCAGTGCCGGCGGATCGCCGAGCCGCAGCTGGTTTCCCTGCCGGCACGGTAATACATGTCCTTGTGCGCCAGCGGTACGCCAGCCAGCGGACCACCCTTCACGCCACGCTTGCGGGCGCGGTCGGCGGCTTTCGCGGCCTTGATGGCTGCTTCGGCCTCCAGCCTGATGAAGGCGTTGAGGCGCGGCTGCCAGGCTTCGACGCGTGCCAGGCAGGCTTCGGTGAGCGCCTGCGCCGTCAGTTTACCCTGTGCCACGGCGCGGGCGGCCTCGACAAGGCCAAGGAGAGCGGGGTCCTGGCTCATGCGCGGGCCTTCTTTTTCTTCCTGTTCTTCAGCAGTTCAGCGACCGGCACCGGAAACAGGCCTGGTTCGCGCTCAAACGGCAGCTTGCGCGCCAGCGCGCGGAATCGCGTCACAGCCGGCCCCAGCGTGGCCGAAATGGTTTCCGGTCGCCCGGCACGCAGGGCGACACCGGCCTCGCCGAACATCGCCGCGACCAGCGGGGGCGGCAGAGCGACGGCGGCCTTGGCCGGCGAAGCCGGCTGCAGGGCAACGACCTTGGATTTATGCTTCATGGCGGCGGCTCGGCTCCCTTGCGTTCGGTGATCAGGCCATAATGCTGCGGCATGCGGTGAACTGCAAAGTTGAAAGTCGTGGTCTTGTAGCTGGCGCAGGCATCAAGGTCGCAGGCGGCCACCGCCAGCTCGTCACCATCGCCGCGCGTCGCTGCCACGGTCATGCCCGACGGCGCGATGATCTGGGTGCCGCCAATCATCGGCACATTTTCCTCGTCGCCGGCCTTGGCCACGCCCACCACCCAGCAGCCATTCTGGTAGGCGCCGGCCTGCATCACCAACTGGTTGTGGAACAGGGACAGGTTGTCATGATCGGGCGCCGGCGGGTTATGCACCGGCGTGTTGTAGCCGAGCAGGATCATTTCGGCACCCTGCAGCCCCATCACGCGATAGGTTTCCGGCCAGCGCCGATCATTGCAGATGCACATGCCAAGAATGCCGTCGAAAGCGCGCCACACTCTGAAACCGGTATCGCTGACATCGAAATAGCGTTTTTCCAGGTGCTGGAAGCGGCGCCAGGGTTCATGCTCGCGATGGCCGGGCAGGTGCACCTTGCGATACTTCCCTATTATCCGGCCGTCCCTGTCGACCAGGATCGAGGTGTTGAAGCGTGCCGGGCGGCCGTCCTGCTCGGTCAGTTCGGCATAACCGAGCGAAAATCCAAGCCGCAGCAGGCGGGCCTCGTCGAACAGCGGCTGCGTCTCCGGACCAGGCATCTCCCGTTCGAAGAAGCTGTCGATCTCGGCCTGGTCGGTCATGTACCAGCGCGGAAAGAAGGTGGTCAGCGCCAATTCGGGAAACACCACCAGATCGCAGCCCATGCGTTTGGCCTCGCGCAGATGCGCGATCAGGCGCTCGACCACCCGGGCGCGGCTGTCGCTGCGCGCGATCGGGCCAAGCTGCGCGGCGCCAACCGTGATGACACGAGCCATGTTCAGCCCCTCCCCTTCACATCCTCCGGACTGCGGCCAACGATCTGCCGGTACAACGCCGGATCGGTGGCGCCCTCGCTGCCGAACACCAAAATCCGCGACGCCGCATCCAGCCCCAGCGCTGCCGCCAATGCCGGATTTTCCGCCGCCGCCAATGCGCCCGCCAGCCCGGCCACGGCGGATTCGCCAGCCGCAATGGCCGGATCGCCTGCGGCCGGTGATGCCAAGCGCCGCATCAGCGCGGCTGCCTGCTCGTCGCTGATCGTCATGAAGGCATCGGCACCGGGATCGAGAATCTGCCACGCCAGCAGCGAGACCTCGCCACAGGCCAGGCCGGCCATAATGGTGTCCAGCGCGCCCTCGACCACCACCGGCCGACCGGCGCGGGCGCTGCGGAACAGGCAGTCGGCGCGATCCGGCTCGACCACCACGAAAACCGGCCGGGCTGCACCGAGCGTTTCCCACAGATAAGCCAGGATCGCCGCCGCCATGCCGCCGACGCCGCCCTGCACGAAAACATGCGTCGGCATATCGCCTGCCGGCCATTGCGCCAGCGCCTCGGCGGCCATCACCGAATAGCCCTGCATCACGTCGCGTGGCACATCCTGGTAACCGGGATAGGAGGTGTCCGAGATCACCAGCCAGCCATTGGCCGTGGCAGCCTGCTGTGCCTGCCGGACGCTGTCGTCGTAATTGCCGGCGGTGCGGACCACCTTCGCGCCATAGCCGGCAATGGCGGCTTCTCGGCCGGCGCTGACCGTGGCATGGATGTAGATCACGCAGGCGCAGCCGAACAGGGACGCGCCCCAGGCCACCGAACGGCCGTGATTGCCGTCGGTGGCGCAGATCACAGTCAGGCGGCTAGCCTCGTCGCGATAGCGACCGGCCCGCAGGTCGGCCACCGTCACGGCTTCCGGCGCGATGCCGCACGTGGCGGCAATGGTTTTCTGCAGCTGCCGCAGCACCGCATAGGCGCCACCCAGCGCCTTGAAACTGCCCAGGCCAAAACGGTCGCCCTCGTCCTTGTAGCGGATGGCTCCCAGTCCATGCCGCACGGCCAGTCCCCGCAGGTCATGCAGCGGCGTGACGGCAAAACCCGGCCACGCCGCGATCTCCCGCCGTGCCGCTTCATGTGCGGCCAGCGACTGGATGGCTTTCAGTGGCTCGGGATAGGGAATGTCATGCCGGCAACGCGGATTGGAATAAAGATCGGTCATGGGAGGCCAGAAAACTGGGCGGATGAGGATTCTGTTTCAAGCAAGTTGCCTGCCAACGGCGGGCCAACATGCTTTCGGCCATAAAAACGCCTGCCCGCCGCGACGCGCAAACGGAAAATGGGCAGCCGTTGTGCAGATGCCTTCAATCTGAGCGGACTTCGATCGCCCGGTCGAGCGGCACCAGTTCCTCATCGCCGGCATCGCCGCAGGCCCACATGACGATGGCGAAACGGCCCGGCCGGTCGAGCGCCGTCATCGGATGATGCCAGGTGCCAGGTGCATAAACGACGCCCTGGTCGGCAGTGGCAATAAAAGCCGTGGCTTGCCCCGTATCAGGCCGTCCATTGCCGTCGTCCGGGCAAACGGCGACGAGGTACCGCGCCACATCCAGCGGCATGAAACATTGCGATGAAAAGGCGTGCCGCTCGAATAGCCGCAGGGCCAGCGGCAGTTGCTGGTATGCAACCGTGGTCAGCGAAAAATCGAGCTTCGCGTCTGCGCGGCGATTTTCGATCATCTCGCCGCAATAAAGGCGCCCTTCCCCTTCCGGTGCCGCCACAACCCGGCCATAAGGCGCAAAGGCCTCAGCCGTCAACCCGCGCGGCGCCAGAATGAGCGCAGGCATCAGATATCCAGGTTCACCACGTTCAGCGCATTGCTCTGGATGAAGTCGCGGCGCGGCTCGACGACATCGCCCATCAGCGTCTCGAACACGTTGTCGGCATCCTCGGCATGGTCGACCTTGACCTGCAACAGGCTGCGCGCTTCCGGATCAAGCGTGGTTTCCCAGAGCTGATCCGGGTTCATCTCGCCCAGGCCTTTGTAACGCTGCATGGTGATCCCGCGCTTGCCGATGGCCTGCACCCGTTCCAGCAGGTCAAGCGGGCCCTGCACCGGATGGGCTTCGTCCTTGCGGCGCAACTCGGCCGGTCGCAGATAAGTGGCCTGCAACTCGGCAGCCATCTCGTTGAGCTTGCGCGCTTCCGCCGAGCGGAAGAGTTGACCATCGAGCAGATAGCTTTCCGTATAACCGCGCAGGCTGCGTTTGACGCTCATGGCGCCTTCGCCCGTTACTTCGCATATCCAGCCGCGCTCCAGGTCCGGGGTCAGCGCGTTCAGCCGCACCGCCAGCGCCTCGGCGGCCGGCCCGGCCTTGGCCGGATCGGCGACGATCTCGGGCCGCAGCATACCGAGAATGGCAGCCTGCTCGACGATCCATGGATTGTAGCGCTTGCCGATCGCCGTCAACAAAGCCTTCGCCATGCGGGCATGATCAAGCAGCATTTTCAGGTCAGGCCCGGCACGCTGGCTGTCGTCATGCAGGCGCAGCACGGCATTCTCGATGCCTTCATTGATTAGAAAATCCTCCAGCGCCGCCTCATCCTTCAGGTAGCGTTCGGACTGTCCGCGCTTCACCTTATAAAGCGGTGGCTGGGCGATATAGAGATGGCCCGCGTCAATCAGCGGCTTCATCTGGCGGAAGAAAAAGGTCAGCAGCAGAGTGCGGATATGGGCGCCGTCCACGTCGGCGTCGGTCATGATGATGATCTTGTGGTAGCGCAGCTTGGCCGGATCGAAATCGTCATGGCCAATACCAGTGCCCAAAGCCGTGATCAGCGTGCCGATTTCCTGCGACGACAGCATCTTGTCAAACCGCGCGCGCTCGACATTGAGGATCTTGCCGCGCAGCGGCAGAACCGCCTGAAAGGCGCGATTACGGCCCTGCTTGGCCGAGCCGCCCGCCGAATCACCCTCAACCAGGAAAAGCTCGGCCTTGGCCGGATCGCGTTCCTGGCAATCCGCCAGCTTGCCCGGCAGCGACGAGATATCCAGCGCGCCCTTGCGCCGAGTCAACTCACGCGCCTTGCGAGCCGCCTCGCGGGCCGCAGCTGCTTCCACCACCTTGCCGACGATCTGGCGGGCATCAGACGGATGCTCCTCGAACCAGCTGGTCAGCAATTCGTTGACCACGCTTTCCACCGCCGGACGCACTTCCGACGACACCAGCTTGTCCTTGGTCTGCGACGAGAATTTCGGATCCGGCACCTTCACCGACAGCACGCAGGTCAGGCCTTCGCGTGCATCGTCGCCGGTCAGCGACACCTTTTCCTTCTTGGCGATGCCGCTTTCATTGGCATAGCTGTTCACGCAGCGCGTCAGCGCGCCGCGGAAGCCGGCCAGATGCGTGCCGCCATCGCGCTGCGGGATGTTGTTGGTGAAGCACAGCATCGTCTCGTGGTAGCCATCGTTCCATTCCAGCGCCACTTCGATGCCGATGCCATCCCGCTCGCCGCGGATGGCGATCGGCGGCTTATGCAGCGGCTGCTTGTTGCGATCCAGATAGGCGACAAAAGCCTCGACGCCACCTTCATAGCGCAGTTCGGCGCGCTTGGGCTCGACGCCGCGCAGATCTTCCAGCACGATTTTGACGCCGTTGTTCAGGAACGCCAGCTCACGCAGGCGGTGTTCCAGCGTACCGTAATCGAATTCGGTCTTGGTGAAGGTTTCCGTCGACGGCAGGAACGTGACCTCGGTGCCGCGCTTGCCATCGGCAAGGCCGACCTCGGCCAGCGGCGCTTCGGCTTCGCCGTGGCGGAACCGCATGGCATAGGCCTTGCCGCCACGCCAGATTCGCAGGTCGAGTATCACCGACAGGGCATTCACCACCGAGACGCCGACGCCATGCAGGCCACCCGACACCTTGTAGGAATTCTGGTCGAATTTGCCGCCGGCATGCAGCTGGGTCATGATGACCTCCGCCGCCGAGACGCCTTCCTCCGGGTGGATATCGACCGGGATGCCGCGGCCGTTGTCGCGCACGGTGACCGAGCCATCGGGATTGAGGCCGACATAAACCTCATCGCAATAGCCGGCCAGCGCCTCGTCGATGGCGTTGTCGACCACTTCGTAAACCATGTGATGCAGGCCGGTGCCGTCATCGGTATCGCCGATATACATGCCAGGACGCTTGCGCACCGCGTCCAGTCCCTTCAGCACCTTGATGGCGGAGGAATCGTAGGTCTCGCCGTTTTCCCCGCCATTGCGGGGCGCCACTGCTTCGCTCATATCGTCGCTACCTCAACTGAAAGCGGCACGCGGCGTCACCACGCCATCGGCCACCATGAAAAACTCCGCCTGACCCGCAAGACCCGCGAACAGGTCGTCATCGGTACCGGTCAGCCATACCTGCCCACCCAGAGCAAGCAATTCCTCGTACAGCGCCGCCCGCCGCCGGGCGTCGAGATGCGCCGAAATCTCGTCCAGCAGCATCAGCGGTGCCATCTGCCGGCGGGCGCGGATCAGCCGCGCATTGGCCAGTGTGATGGCGATCAACAGCGCCTTCTGCTCGCCAGTGGAGCATTGCGCCGCCGGCTGATCCTTCTCCGCATGCCACACTGCCATGTCACTGCGATGCGGGCCTTCGGTGGCCGCGCCAGCCTCGCGGTCGATGCCACGCCGCTCGGCCAGCATGGTCCGGTATTTCTCTTCCGCCGCCAGCGCCGGCATGTCGGCCAGCCAGGCTTCGATCACGCCCTGCGCCGCCAGTCGCGCCTGCGGGAACGGCCCGGTGGCCAGCGCCATGCCGGCTTCGATCCGCCCCAGTCCGTCACGCCGCGCCGCCGCCACGGCAACGCCGTGTTCGGCCATCTGACTCTCCAGCGCCGCCAGCCAGGCCGAATCGGCACCACCGATCTTCAGCAGGCGGTTGCGTTCGCGCATCGCCCGCTCGAAGGCAGCGACCTGACGGGCATGGCCGCCATCGAGGCCGTAAACCAGCCGGTCCATGAACCGGCGCCGCGTCGACAAGCCCTCGACGAACAGGCGGTCCATCTGCGGTGTCAGCCAGACCACATCCAGATACTCGGCCAAACCATTGGCGCTGGCCGCCGGCTCGCCGTTGACCCGCACGATGCGGCGCTCGGCATTGTCCTCATCACCCGCCGCCTCGGCCAGACCGGTGCCGATGGAAACCGGACCGATCACGCTGGCCAGTTCGGCATGAGCCGCCCAGCAGCACCGTAAAGCCGGTTGGCCTGTGGTGCGGCTGACTTCCGACAGCCTGGCCCGGCGCAGACCGCGGCCAGGGCTAAAAAACGACAGCGCCTCCAGGATATTGGTCTTGCCGGCGCCATTCGGGCCAGTCAGCACCACCGGCTGGCCGCTCAAACGCAGATGCAGCTCGGCGTAATTGCGGAAATCGCGCAGGCTGAGCGAGAGAACGGCTGTGCCGCCCGCTGTCGCACCTTCGTACGGCCTTTCCGCAACCAGAGCTGCGCTACGCACCAAACTCAGACTCGCATCGGCATCAGCACATACAGCGCGCCATCGTCGCTGGGATCGCGGACGACAGTCGGAGCCAGTGCATCGGCCAACAGGAAACGGGCATTCTCGCCCTCGATCTGACTGGCGATATCCAGCAGATAGCGCGAGTTATAGCCGATCTCGATCGGCTTGGAACTGTAGGCCGCAGTAAGCTGCTCGGAGGCCGAGCCCTGGTCAGGGCTCGTGGCCGACAGCTCGATGCCGTCGGGCTTGAGCGACAGCTTCACGGCGCGGCTCTTCTCGGTCGAGATGGTGGCGACACGATCAACGGCGGCGGCAAAGGCCTTGCTGTCGACTTCCATCACCTTGTCGTTGTCGCGCGGAATCACCCGCTCATATTCCGGGAAGGCACCGTCGATCAGCTTGGACACCAGCACCAGATCGCCGAAGGCGAAGCGGATCTTGGTGTCGCTCAGCTCGATCTTGGCTTCTGCCGCGCCGCCTTCCAGCAGCTTGCGCAACTCATTCACCGTCTTGCGCGGCACGATCACGCCCGGCATGCCGGCGGCACCGGCAGGCAGCGGCGCCTCAACGCGCGCCAGACGGTGGCCATCGGTGGCAACGGCACGCAGCATCGGCACGCCGGCGCTGGAGGCCGCATGCACGTATATGCCGTTCAGGTAGTAGCGGGTCTCTTCGGTAGAGATGGCGAAGCGCGTCTTGTCGATCAGGCGGCGCAGCTGTTCGGCTGGCAGCATGAAGCTGTGCGGCAGGTCGCCGGCGGCCATCACCGGGAAGTCGTCTTTCGGCAGGCAACTCAGCTTGAAGCTTGAACGGCCGGCACGCAGATCAAGGCGTTGCTCGGCCGGGGTGTAGGTCAGCTCGACCTCCGCCCCTTCGGGCAGCTTGCGCACAATATCGTAGAAGGTATGGGCCGGCACCGTGGTGGCGCCGGGCTGCGCCACCTTGGCGGGCAGCTTCTCGACCACGGCGATATCGAGGTCGGTGGCGGTGAGCGCCAGGCGGTCGCCCTCGGCTTCCAGCAGCACATTCGACAGGATCGGGATCGTGTTGCGGCGCTCGACCACGCTCTGGACGTGGCTCAGGGCAGTGAGCAGGACGGCACGCTCGATAGTGAGTTTCATGGCTGGAAACCGGTGATGTTTTTTGTTGGTTTCGGCAGGGTTTTGCCGAATCCAAAGAATATACCAAACCCCCCTTTTGTACGCGAGGGATTTGGCCCGGTTCAGCGCTGTTTTTGCAGATGCGAAGAGGCCGCCTTGCGGCGGCCTTGATGCTATATTAAACTACTGAACTACATAGATATTTTTTCTAGATCAGCTTTCCAGTTTGCGGCGCAGCAAATCGATGTCTTCCGCGAACGCGGCGTCGATCTCGCGCAGCTCCTCGATCTTGCGCACGGCATGCATCACCGTGGTGTGGTCGCGACCGCCGAATTTGCGCCCGATTTCGGGCAGCGACCGCGAGGTGAGCTGCTTGGCCAGATACATCGCCACCTGGCGCGGGCGGGCCACGGCACGAGCCCGGCGGGGGCTGTGCATGTCGGCGAAGCGGATCGAGTAATGCTCGGCGACGCGCTTCTGGATTTCCTCGATCGTGACCTTGCGGTCGTTGGCGCGCAGCAGATCCTGCAGCACTTCCTGCGCCGAGGTGACGGTGACCGGCTTGCCGACCAGGCTGGCATAGGCCGAAATCCGGTTCAGCGCGCCTTCCAGCTCGCGCACATTCGACGTGATGCGGCGGGCGAGGAATTCCAGCACGTCCTGCGGAATGTTGGTCAGGCCATTCTTTTCGGCCTTGGCCTGCAGGATGGAGAGGCGCAACTCGAAATCGGTCGGATGGATGTCCGCAACAAGCCCCCAGCCCAGGCGCGAACGCATGCGTTCCTCGATGCCTTCCAGATCCGACGGCGAGCGGTCGCCCGAGACGATGATCTGGCGGTTCTGGTCGCACAGCGCATTAAAGGTGTGGAAGAATTCTTCCTGGGTGCTTTCCTTGCCGGCGATGAACTGGATGTCGTCGATCATCAGCACGTCAACCGAGCGGAACTGCTCCTTGAACGCCATCGTGTCCTTGAAGCGCAGCGCACGGATGAACTGGTACATGAACTTCTCGGCCGACAGGTAGACCACCCGGCGTTCGGGGAAGCGCTGGCGGATATGCCAGCCGATGGCATGCATCAGGTGGGTTTTACCCAGGCCCACGCCGCCATAAAGGAAAAGCGGGTTGTAGGTGACCGTCGGGCTCTCGGCGACGCGCAGGGCCGCGGCGCGGGCCAATTCGTTCGACTTGCCGGTGATGAAGCTGTCGAAAGTGAAACGGGGATCGAGTGGCGCCGACAATTCGCGCTCGATATCGTCCATGTCGCGGACCTGCAAGATCGGCAGGGTGGACGGGGCGCGCGTCACGGTCGGCCGCACGATCGGCGCCGTGGCCGGCAGGTCGCTGGCGGCCAGTGGCTTGCTCTGCGGCTGGGTGGCGCCGGTCGGACGGACGTGAATCACGACGCGACGGACAGCGGCGTTTTCCAGCCGCCAGATTTCACGCAGGCGCTCGCTGTAATGATTGGCGACCCAGTCGCGCATGAAGCGCGTCGGCACCGCCAGATGCACGTCGCCATCCTCGGCCAGGCCTTCATCAGCCAGGGCCAGAGGTTTCAGCCAGGAATTGAAGGCGGCGTCACCGAACGAGACGCGCAGGCGGGAGCGGACACGCTGCCACTGCACATCCAGCGGCTCGCTAGCGGCGGCAACGCGGGTCGCATCGAGCGCGGTTTCGTCAGGCACGGAGACAGATTGCGGCTGTGGATGGGATGACTTCGCCATGACTGACCTCAGCTCTGAATCCAGCCGAGACCAGCAGCCTTCCAGCCGCCCAATCGTCCGCGGTGCTTTTCGGCATCGAGATCGCCCTCGAAACCGCCGGCAACATTATAGCAAGGCGAGAACCCTGCTTCCGTCATGGCCTTGGCCGCCGCCCGCGACCGCGCACCGGAGCGGCAAAGAAAAAACAGCGCCTGGCCGGGCTGGATGCCCTGGGCACGCAATTCATCGGCAAACCGCGGATTGACACTCATTTCAGGATACACTTGCCAGGATACGAACAGGACGCGCTTGCCAAGCTTGCCGAGATCCGGCGCGCCGACGAAGCTCCATTCCGGTTGGGTTCGGACGTCGATCAGTTGGGCGTCAGGATTGCTCGCAAGCTGGTTCCAGGCTTCGGTAGTCGTGACATCACCTGCATAGTCCGCGTCCCCCGCCATCACCGAAGCCAACATCCCCAACCTCGCGCCACGTTTATTGTTTAAAAAATCTATCTTGTCCGTCACGCGTGCCGCCCGCTACTCGAAGGTCGTCCGCCTTATATCGCGGAGCGCTTTCCTGCGCTTCACGAGGCATCTTCATTCCCCTTCGTCGCGCGGCTGCAGGGGCATTAAAGGGAAATAGCAGGGGCCACGCAAGCGGACAGATGAAGACTCCCCGAAAAAAATTTTTCCTTGTTGCAGAATTGGAACTTGCTGCGGCGTTTTGACGTAATGGGCGTATAGCGCACGGACTAATCGCCTTGATGAAAACGTCCGCGAACGCGGCAAGTCAGCGATGAAGCCCTTCGCAGTCGCATAAAAAAACATCGCCCCCCTGTCACCAGGCGGGCGATGTTTTGAACCGATACCGGCTGCAGCCGCGCGAGACCCGCGCGGCGGCAGATCAAGCCATAGCTTTGACGCGGGCGTTCAGACGCGACAGCTTGCGCGAAGCGGTGCGATCCTTCACCACACCCTTGCCAACGCCCTTGTCGAGCGCCGGCTGCGCTACCTTCAGGGCTGCGGACGCAGCGGCCTTGTCGCCGCTGGCGATCGCGGTTTCCAGATTTTTGACGGCGGTGCGAACCTTGGTGCGCCGGGCGCGGTTGACCGCCGTGCGCTTCTTGGTCTGGCGGGCGCGCTTCTCCGCGGACTTGTGCTGAGCCATAGCTTGAGATTTCCGATAGTTGATACTGCCTTGCGGCATAAATCGAGGCGGGGGTTATAGCCCCGCCCCCGGCAGGCGTCAACCCCGCAGAAAGTCTCTATTCGGGCTGGTTTTTCCAGCCCATCCGGCGGCCCGACCTGCCCCCGGTCGGCTTGCCGAGCAAGGATTCGACCGGGCATAGTGCAGCCATGCCAGACATCATCTTGATTGCACGAGCCGTCTATTTGTTCGGCAGCATCGCCGGCCTTGCCCTGGTCAGCCGCAGTCCACTGCCAGCCGCCCTGTTTTGGGGCGCTGGCGCTGTTCTCTATCTGGGGGTAGCCGGCAGCGAATTCGCCGCGGCCATGCGCTGGTCGGCCTTCACCGGGCTGGAGAGCGACCTGCGATACCTGGCTTCCGGCCTCGGTCTGGTCGGCCTGGCGCTGGGGGCCGTGTTCAGCCTGATCGTGCCACCGGGCAGCAAGCGCCTGACTCTGTTCACCGGCATTGGCCTGGCGATCCTGATTGCCGTTGGGGCAGACCGGCTGCCAATAGGAATATTGCCCCTGCCCATGATCGTTCTGGGCGTGCTGCTGCTGGCCGCCCTGATCGGCCTGCGCCATCGGCCGGTCCCGGCCCGCTGGTTGCTGCTGGCCACCCTGGCCATGGCGATGGCTGAACTCGCGCGCTACCGCTATCTGGGCTTTCTGCCCGTCCCACCGCTCGCCCTGGCGAAAATCTGCCTGGGCATGGCTCTGCTCGGTTTTGGAATCACCGCCTACCGGGCGCGCTGACCGGCCTGCCGCCCCTGAGAGTCGACCTGGGCAATCGACTTGGCTGATCAATCCGGCTTGTCGGAATTTATTTTAAATATAAAATATCTCCCGAACGATCTTCGGTGGCCCCATACCGGCCGTGCCGCCAATCTGACGGGGGAAGCCCATGCGCGTCACTATCATCGGCGGTGGACCGGCGGGTCTTTATCTCGCCTTGCTCATGAAAAAGGCGGACAACCGCCACGAGATCACCATCTACGAACGCAACCAGCCGGACGATACGTTCGGCTTCGGCGTGGTCTTTTCCGACGAGACGCTGAACCAGTTCCTGGCCGAGGATGCCGGCACCTACGAGGCTATCCGTCAGAATTTTGCCTACTGGACCGAAATCGACGTGGTCGCCGGTGGCGAGACCATCCGCTCGGGTGGCCATGGCTTCTGCGGCCTGTCGCGCAAACGGTTGCTGCAGATCCTGCAGTCCCGCTGCGCGATGGAAGGCATCCGGCTGGAATTCGGCGCCGAGCAACATGATTTCGAGGCCCTGCGCCGCAACTGCGACCTGCTGATCGGCGCCGATGGCATCAACAGCCAGGTGCGCGAGACCTGGAAGGCGGAGTTTCGCCCCGGCATGGACTGGCGACGCAACAAGTTCGTCTGGCTTGGCACGACGCTGCCGCTCGACACCTTCACCTTCATCTTTGAGGCCAGCCAGCACGGCCTGTTCCAGGTGCATGCCTATCGCTTCGAGGAAGGGCTTTCGACCTTCATCGTCGAAACCACGGAAGAAACCTGGCGCCGCGCCGGCCTGGACCAGGCCAGCGAAGAAGACACCATCGCCTATTGCGAAGCCCTGTTCGCCAAACACCTCAAGGGCCACCGGCTGCTCAGCAACCGCTCGATCTGGCGCACCTTCCCCACCATCAAATGCGAGCACTGGGTCCATGACAACGTCGTGATCATCGGCGACGCGGTGCATACGGCGCATTTCTCGATCGGCTCGGGCACCAAGCTGGCGATGGAAGATGCGATCGCGCTGAACCGCGCCCTGCATGCCGGCCATGCCGACCTGCCGACGGCCCTGAAGGCCTTCGAGGATGCCCGCCTGACCGAGGTCTCGATCCTGCAGCATGCCGCCCAGGTCTCGCTGGAATGGTTTGAACAGACCGAACGCTATCGCGGCTTCGAGCCGATCCAGCTGGCGCTCAGCCTGCTGTCGCGTTCCAAGCGCGTCACCTATGACAACCTGCGCCTGCGCGATCCCGGCTTCATCGCCCAGATCGACCGCTGGTTCGCCGAGAAGGCCGCGCGTGAGGCGGGAACCTCCCTGCCTGCCGGCACCAATCCGCCGCCGCCGATGTTCACGCCGTTTCGCCTGCGCGGCATGACATTGGAAAACCGCGTGGTGGTCTCGCCGATGTGCCAATACTCGGCCACCGATGGCCTGCCCAATGACTGGACCCTGGTGCACCTGGGCAGCCGCGCCATCGGCGGCGCGGGCCTGATCCTGACCGAGATGACCGATATCGCGCCCGAGGCCCGTATCACGCCTGGCTGCACCGGGCTGTGGAATACCGATCAGGCCCGGGCCTGGCGCCGCATCACCGATTTCGTTCACGGTCACAGCCGGGCCAGGATCGGCATCCAGCTGGCCCATGCCGGCCGCAAGGGCGCCACCTGCCTGCCCTGGACCGGCGGCTACGACCAGCCGCTGCCGCCGGAACAGGCCTGGCCGATCCTGTCGGCCTCGGCGATCCCCTATCTGCCCGACGGGCCGGCGCCGAAGGCCATGACCCGCACCGACATGGATCGCGTACGCGACGATTTCGTGCAATCGACGAAGCTTGCCATCGAAGCTGGCTTCGACCTGGTCGAACTGCACATGGCGCATGGCTATCTGCTGTCGAATTTCATTTCCCCGCTCAGCAACACGCGCGCGGATGAGTATGGCGGCAGCCTGGAAAACCGCATGCGCTTCCCGCTGGAGGTATTCGACGCCATGCGCGCCGTCTGGCCGCAGGACAAGCCGATGTCGGTGCGCATCTCGGCCGTCGACTGGGTGCCCGAACGCGGCCTGAGCGTCGAGGATTCAGTCGCCATCGCCAAAATGCTGAAAGCCCATGGCTGCGACCTGGTCGATGTATCGGCCGGCCAGACCTCGACGGAAGCCCGGCCGCAATATGGCCGCATGTTCCAGACGCCGTTCTCGGATGCAATCCGCCAGGAAGCCGGCATCGCCACCATTGCTGTCGGCGCCATCACCACGGCCGACCAGGTCAACACCATCGTCGCCTCGGGCCGCGCCGATCTCTGCGCCCTGGCCCGGCCGCATCTGGCCGACCCATATTTCACCCTGCATGCGGCCGCCGATTACGATTGGCGCGGCGCAGCATGGCCGGCGCAGTACGAGGCCGGGCGGGACCAATGGTACCAATTGCGCACCCGCGAACGCGAAGAAGCCAAACTGCAAAGCGGGGCGGCTGATGCCTTCGCCAAACAGCGTGCCAGACGCGACGAAGCCTGAGCGCAAACTCTGTCGCATGCGGATGGCTCTGGTGTAGGCTCCCCCGAGCACAACAGAGTCCAGGAAGATTCCGATGCGTGATCTGCAATTGCCCGGCCGTTCGGTGGTCATGGGCCGTAACGGCGCCGCCGCCACCTCCCATGCTCTGGCGACGCAGACCGCAATCGAGATTCTGCGACGCGGCGGCAATGCGACCGATGCCGCAATCGCTGCCTGCGCCGTGCAATGCGTGGTCGAGCCGGGTTCGACCGGCATCGGCGGCGACAATTTCGTGCTCTATGCGCCGGCCGGCACCGACCTGCGCGCCGGCAGCAAGGTTTATGGCCTGAACGGTTCCGGACGGGCGCCCAAGGGCCTGAGCGCCGATCATCTGCTGAAGCAGGGCATCAGGGAAATCGGGCTGACCTCGGTGCATGCCGTCACCATCCCCGGCGCCGTTGATGCTTGGAGCAAGCTGAATGCCCGATTCGGCAGCATGCCGCTGGCCGATCTGCTGCAGCCCGCCATCCGCCATGCCGAAGACGGCTTCCCGATCACCGAGCGCGTCGCCACCGACTGGGGCCGCAACGAGGCAAAGCTGAAGGCCGATGCCAATACTGCGCACATGTGGCTGAAGGATGGCCGTTCGCCCAAAGCCGGCGACGTGTTCCGCCAGCCCGAGCATGCCAAGGTCTTCCGCGAGATCGCCGCCAAGGGCCGAGACGGCTTCTATGCCGGCTGGGTCGCCGAGGACATGGTAGACTACCTGCGCAGCCTCGGCGGCACCCATGTGCTGGAGGATTTCGCCACCCAGGAGGCTTTCTGGGTCGAACCGATCAGCACCAGCTATCGCGGCATTGAGCTGCTTGAGATTCCGCCCAATGGCGTGGGCATCACCACCCTGCTGATGCTCAATATCCTGAGCGGCTTCGACTTGAGCAAATACGATCCGGTCGGCATCGAACGGTTCCATATCGAAGCGGAAGCCACGCGGCTGGCCTTCCAGGCACGCGATGCCTATGTGGCCGATCCCGCGTTCGCCGACGTGCCCGTCGAGAAAATCCTGTCCGCCGGTTTCGCCGACGACCTGC
>NZ_JANLJJ010000030.1:44089-58720 GCF_029255545.1 Ferrovibrio sp.
TTCGCCGACGTGCCCGTCGAGAAAATCCTGTCCGCCGGTTTCGCCGACGACCTGCGCAGCCGCATCGACCTGAAGAAAGCCATGCCGGTACTTAGCCCGGCCGGCGGCACCACCTATCGCGACACCGTCTATATCAGCGTGGTGGACGACAGGGGCAATGCCTGCTCCTTCATCAACTCGCTGTTCTGGCCCTACGGCACCGGCCTGAGCAGCCCCAGAACCGGCGTCCTGCTGCAGAATCGCGGGTCCGGCTTCCGTGTCGATCCGGCGCATCCCAATTGTGTCGCGCCGCATAAACGCCCGCTGCATACCATCATCCCGGCCATGGCGATGAAGGATGGCAGGCCCTGGCTGTGCTTTGGCGTGATGGGTGGCGGTTTTCAGCCGGTTGGCCAGTCGCATGTGCTGACCAACATCCTGGATTTCGGCATGAATGTGCAGGAAGCCATTGACTGTGCCCGCGGCTTTTTCCAGATGGGGCGCTTCGAGGCCGAACGCGGCATCCGCGAGGATGTGCTGAAAGGCCTCGCGGCGCTGGGGCACGAGATCAAGATGGCCGAGATGCCCCATGGCGGCGGCCAGGCCATCATGATCGATCGCGCCAATGGTGTGCTGCAGGCCGGCTCGGATCCGCGCAAGGACGGCTGCGCGCTCGCGTATTGAGAACTGGCGTACTGACACCACTCAAAACCGTCACCCCGGGCGAGCCTTTGGGCGAGACCCGGGGTCCCATTTTGCTGACACGGAATGGAATCCCGGCTCGCGCGCCGTAAACGACGGCACTTGGCCGGGATGACGGAGTTACCCCCTCGCCGGAAACTCCGGTGCGCCGGGTTCCCGTGCCACGCCGGTCGCGTTCACCATGAACGAGACCATGTGGTAAAAGCCCACCAGCGAGATGATCTCCACCATCTGCGCGGCATCGAAATATGCGCTGGCCTCGCCCCACAGGGCATTGTCGATGCTGGCGCCATGCACCAGCGCCCCCACCAGCCTGATCAACATGGCTTCCTCGCCCTGCCAGTCGCTGGCCTGGCCATGCACCGTGGCGGCGATTTCGGCCGACGTGAAACCGGCCTTGGCGGCAAAGAAGGCGACATGCACGCCCCATTCGTATTCCGCCTTCAGCAGGGCCGTGGTGCGCAGGATCACCAACTCGCGCTGCCGCAGGGTGATCGAGCCCCTGTCGAGCAGCCCGCCCTCCTTCCAGCGCGTCAGGACGCGCGGGTTATGGGCCACCGTGCGGAACAGGGCGATATCGGCCGGCATCTGCGCCAGGGCGGCAGCGGCCTCGGCGGAATAAGGCAGCGCCAGGGGATTGAGGCGGGGCATGGCGGAAGGCTCTCCAGTATGCTACGGATTCAGTAGCAACATAATGCTACGAAATTCGTAGCGCAAGCCCCCTGTGAGGTTCGCATGCCTGCTTCGCCCCGCCGGCCTGTCCGCGGCTCCACCACCGGCCGGCCGATCATGGCCGTGCTGGATCTGCTGGGCCGGCGCTGGAGCCTGCGCGTGCTGTGGGAGTTGCGGGACGGCCCCCTGACCTTCCGCGTCCTGCAGGCCGCCTGCGATGACGTCTCGCCCAGCGTGCTGCAGCAGCGGCTGAAGGATCTGCGTCAGGCCGGACTGGTCGATCATGACGGGGATGGCTATGCCCTGACCGCTGCGGCACGGGCGCTGATGCCCACCCTGCTGGCGCTGAACGACTGGGCTGAGGATTGGTCTAAAACCCGAGCCTAGAATAGGATCAACAGGCCCAGGAGCACGAAGCCGAGCAGGATCACTGTCTCGGCCAGGATCAGCACCAGCGGTTTCCAGCCCAGGGCGAATAATTCGGCAAACGAGGTCTTCACGCCAAGTGCCGAGATCGCCACCAGCAGGCACCAGCGCGACACCTCGGAAACGCCGCTCACCACGATGGCGGGCAAAGTCACCACGCTGCCGAGCACCACCAGCGCAACGAAGCCGATCAGGAAAGGCGGCAGCAGCGGCTGGGTCTGCGCCGCCTGGCCATCGCCGGCAGCGCGGAAAGCCCAGCCTACCATGACCACGACAGGCAGCAGGCAGGCCACCCGCACCAGTTTGACGAAGGTGGCCACGTCCCCGGCCTGCGGCGACACAGTGAGTCCGGCGCCCAGCACCTGGGCAACATCGTGGATAGTGGCGCCGAACAGCACGCCGGCAGCAGTCTCATCCAGCCCCAGCGTCTTGGCCAGCAGCGGATAGATGATCATCGCCAGAGTGGAAAGCGCGGTCACGCCGATCACCGTCAACAGGGTCAGGCGTTCCGATTGCGGCGAGCGCGGCAGCGCGGCGGCAATCGCCATCGCCGCGGAGGCGCCGCAGATGCCGACGGCCCCACCTGACAGCACGCCCTCGGCCGGGGACCGCCCGGCCAGCCGCGCCAGCAGCAGGCCACTGCCCAGGGCCACCGCCACGCCGCTGATCGCCAGCAAAACCGGCACCGGGCCGAGATCGGCGATGCGATCAAACGTGATGCGGATTCCCAGCAAAGCCACGCCGATGCGCAGCACGCTGCGCGCCGCCAGATCAATGCCGGGCCGTACGCGGGCATCGGCACTGAGGAAATTGAAGGCCATGCCCAGCAGCAGCGCCAGAAGAAAAGGCGGGCCGCCGTAATGATCGGCGATGAAACCGACTGCCAACGCGACGGTGATCGCCACCGTCAGGCCGGGCAAGGGGCGGCGCAGGCGTTCCATGATCTGTTGCGGAAAATCAGAAGCCGCGCTGCAGGCGGTTCTTTTCCAGCTGGTCGCGCGGCATTTCCAGGCCGATCAGGATCTCAATGTCGCTGGTGCGGCGGCCGGCAAGCGGGATGCGTTGTTCGAGTTCCTCCGCCACGGCGACGCGGCGGCGGCCCTCGCGGAACGGCACGCGGGCGATAAAGCGTTCGCGTGACAGCACGTTCTGCTGCTTGTCGACGATGGCAATGAAATACGGCACCTGCGCCTCGGCGGCGGTGGCGGCCGGACCGCGGCTGGCGGCAACCTGCAGCACGAAATTCACGATCACGGCGCTCTGCTGGTCTTCGTATTTGCACTCGCCGTTATAATCGAGCAGCTCGGTCTCAAAGGCGACATCGGTCAGGTCGCGGCCCGGGCCATCGCGGAACTGGGTCGCCTTCTGGGCATCGCCCAGGATACCGACCCGCGGACAGGGCGGCAGATTGGGGCGCTTGGAACTGCAGCCCGCCAGCAGACTGGCCACGATCAGCAGGGCCAGAGCGGATAACGTCGTCAGGCGGGAAAAACGCAGTTTCATGGCGCGGCACTCACCGGTCGGGATGCGCGCTCGGGATAGCGGCCGGCAGACCATGGCAGCCTTTCCTTCGCGCGACGAGTGTACTAGCTTGCCCGGCAGTTTCAGGGCCCCCTCTGTATAGAAGAGGGCACCGCCCCAGACAAGCGACAGGCCTGCGCATCCGGGCCACAACCCGTTGATCCGCAAAGGCTGATTTTAAGGCCCACCGTCATGAACGCCGCCGCCCGCCCCTCTATCACCCTTGTGCTGGCCGCCCCGCGCGGCTTCTGCGCCGGGGTCGACCGCGCCATCCAGATCGTCGAGCGGGCGCTGGAACGATTCGGCGCGCCGGTCTATGTGCGGCATGAGATCGTGCATAACCGCTTCGTGGTCGACAGCCTGGCCGCCAAGGGCGCCGTCTTCGTCGACGAGCTGGATGAAGTGCCGCCCGGCGCCCATGTGGTGTTCTCGGCCCATGGTGTACCCAAATCGGTGCCGGCCGACGCCCAGGCCCGTGCGCTGTCCTATCTCGATGCCACCTGTCCGCTGGTCAGCAAGGTGCATCGCGAGGCCGAGCGCCATCACCGCGAAGGCCGCCGCATCATCCTGATCGGCCATGCCGGTCACCCTGAAGTGATCGGCACCATGGGCCAGTTGCCGGCCGATGCCGTGCTGCTGATTGAAACCGTGGCCGATGTCGACACGCTGGTGGTCCGGGCTGGCGAACCGCTGGCCTATATCACCCAGACCACCCTGTCCGTCGACGACACCGCCGAGATCATCGCCGCCCTGCGCCAGCGTTTTCCGCAGATCGAAGGCCCGAAGAAAGAAGACATCTGCTACGCCACCACCAACCGGCAAGCAGCCGTGAAGGCGATTGCCAGCGATAGCGAGGCCGTGCTGGTGATCGGCGCGCCGAACTCCTCCAACTCGCTGCGCCTGGTCGAGGTGGCCAAACGCGCCGGCTGCCGGCAGGCGCAACTGGTACAGCGCGCAGCGGATATCGACTGGACCGCGCTGGACGGCATCCGCAGCGTGGGGATCACGGCCGGCGCCAGCGCGCCGGAAGTGCTGGTCGAGGAAGTGATCGATGCCTTCCGCCAGCGCTTCGACGTGACTTTGCGCGAAATCGAAACCGCCACTGAATCCGTGCAGTTCAAGCTGCCCGCCGCCCTCGAAATTCCTGCCGCCTGACCCCGCTCCATGGCTGTCTATACCGAAATCGACGACGATCAACTGGCCGCCCTGCTGGCCCGCTACGACCTCGGAGCGCCGGTCTCCTGCAAGGGCATCGCGGAAGGCGTGGAGAATTCCAACTACCTGCTGGGCACCGAGAAAGACACCTACATCCTGACGCTCTACGAACGTCGGGTGAACCGCGCCGACCTGCCCTATTTCCTGGACCTGATGAATCACCTGGCCGGCAAGGGCCTCGCCTGCCCGACTGCGATCCACGACCGGGCAGGCAACACCCTGAACGAGGTGGCCGGCCGCCCCTGCGCCATCATCAGCTTCCTCAAGGGCGTCTGGCCGCGCAAACCGAATGCCCGCCATTGCCAGGAACTCGGCGCCGCCACCGCGCGGCTGCATCTGGCCGGCCGCGATTTCCCGATGCAGCGCGTCAACGCGCTGAGCGTGGATGGCTGGGCCAAGCTGGTGGCCGATTGCCAGGCCAATGCCGACAGCGTGCGGCCCGGACTGGCGCAGGAAATCCTGCGTGAGTTCGATGGCCTGAAGGCGGGCTGGCCCGACCCGCCCGGCCGCGCCGGCGACCGGCCGCTGCCCCATGGCGTGATCCATGCGGACCTGTTCCCCGACAATGTCTTTTTCCTGGGCGAGCGTTTCAGCGGCTTCATCGACTTCTATTTCGCCTGCAACGACTATTTCGCCTACGATCTGGCGATCTGCCTGAATGCCTGGTGCTTCGAGACCGACGGCGCCTTCAATGTCACCAAGGCCAGGGCATTGCTGAACGGCTATGAAAGCGTGCGGCCGCTCACCGACGGCGAAGTGCACAGCCTGCCGCTGTTTGCCCGGGGCGCCGCGCTACGCTTCCTGCTGACGCGCCTCTATGACTGGCTCAATCAGGTGCCGGGCGCGCTGGTCAAACCGAAAGACCCGCTGGAATACTGGCAGAAGCTGAAATTCCACCGCCAGGTATTGGGCGCCTCGGCCTATGGCATCGAGCGCTGAAACCGTGACCGAAGAGAACGT
Source organism: Ferrovibrio sp. (assembly GCF_029255545.1). Classification (GTDB taxonomy): domain Bacteria; phylum Pseudomonadota; class Alphaproteobacteria; order Ferrovibrionales; family Ferrovibrionaceae; genus Ferrovibrio. The sequence continues at coordinate 49,565 of NZ_JANLJJ010000030.1, forward strand.
CGAGATTTTCACCGATGGCGCCTGCCTGGGGAATCCCGGCCCCGGCGGCTGGGCCGCGCTGTTGCGTTTCAACGGCACTGAGAAGGAACTGAGCGGCGCCGAGCCGGCCACCACCAACAACCGCATGGAAATGATGGCGGCGATCATGGGGCTGGAGGCGCTGAAGCGTCCCTGCCATGTCGCGCTGTATGCCGACAGCCGCTATGTGATCGACGGCATCACCAAATGGCTGCGCAGCTGGAAGGCCCGCGGCTGGAAAACCGCCGACCGCAAACCGGTGAAGAATGTCGACCTGTGGCAGCGGCTGGAAACCGCCATGGCGCCACACCAGGTCGACTGGCACTGGGTCCGCGGCCATGATGGCCATGTCGAGAATGAGCGCGTCGACGTGCTGGCGCGCGCGGCAGCCACCGAAATCGCCGGCAGCCTGCCCACAAAATAAAAAAAGCCGGCCCGCGGAGGGGCCGGCTTTTTGCCTGAAGCGCCTGACGTCAGATCTGGCCAAGCAGGGTATTGGCATCCGACACCTCAAAGGCGCCGGGCTTTTCCAGGTTGAGCTGCTTCACCACGCCGTCATCAACCAGCATCGAATAGCGCTGCGAGCGCAGGCCGAGGCCGCGGGCGCTGAGGTCGAATTCCATGCCGATCGCCTTGGTCAGCTCGCCCGACCCATCGGCCAGCATCACCACCCTGTCGCCAACATTCTGCGCCTTGCCCCAGGCGCCCATCACGAAGGCATCGTTGACCGACAGGCAGGCAATGGTCTCGACGCCTTTCTTTTTCAGGTCGTCATATTTCTCGATGAAGCCCGGCAGATGCTTCGCCGAACAGGTCGGCGTGAAGGCGCCCGGCAGGGCGAACAGCGCCACCTTCTTGCCCTTGAAGAATTCGCTCGCCTTGACGGCCTGCGGACCCTGGTCGGACATCACATACAGCGTGGCTTCGGGAATGCGGTCGCCAACCTTGATGGTCATGGTTTCCTCGTTATCGTCTGTTGTTTAGCGGGTCTGTTGTTTAGCGGAAGGTCCAACGCCGCGGAAACGGCCGGGATAAAATGGTCCGGTGCGGCGCCGGAAACAAGTCCCTTGCGATGACAAGGGCATAACAACGGCGGGCGCTTCAGGGCCGGAGGACCAACTCCGCCGCCAAAGCCGGATCCACCAGTGTCAGCCGCAGAGGCTGGCTCTCGTCGTTGGCAAGGGTCGTGGGCAATCTGAACTGCGCCTCGCGGCCATCCGGACTCAGCGATACCTGGGGCCGGCCGAACCAGCTTTCCGGCGCGCCTTCGACAAACAGGTCGGGATTGCTCAGCGGCATGCCGCTCTGCAACGTGATAAGCAATGCATCCGGCAACCGCCTGACCGTCAGCAGCTGCAGACCGGCAGCCGTGGCTGGCTGCGGTACGCGCGCGCGCCATTTGGCAAGCTGGGCCAGGTCGGCCGCAGCCGGCGGCCGGCCATGATGCTGCAGGTGATCGGTACGCAGGATGCAGATGTCTTTGCAGACGCCGTATTCCAGCGTCAACTGCACGCTGACCGGCTGGCCGGCCTGGGCAGGTTTCAGCCGGATCGGTAAAACCACCTCATCAGTATAACCATACAGATCCGCCTTGCCGATAGTGATGCGTTGTGGCGCCGGCCACGCGATATCGGCACCGGCCAGATTCTGCGATCCGCTCCAGTCGAACTGCGCCGGCACGCCGCCCTCGCCCGGGGTACGCCAGTAGAATTTCCAGCCCGGCCCGAGTCTGACCTGCAGGCCGATCTCGTCGCCGCTGCCCTGGATCAGGGCAGCGCGGACGGGCGCATGCGGCAGCTGGAGACCCTGTGCGGGCGCGGCAGGTGGCCAGAGCAGCGCCAAAACCGCGATAGTCCCAACCGCCAGCCCACGGGCACATTGAATGATGGTGATCATGCCGTAAATCTGAGGTCTGGCCCGCCAATTGCAAGGGCCAGAACCGGTTCGCATATAGACATCCGGGGCGGCTGGAGTAACATTCCAGTGAAACCGGAGCAGACGCATGACCACAGGCGAGAGCAAAGCGATATCCGGATATCTTGAGCGGCAGCTCCTGATTGCCATGCCGAGCATGGGCGATCCACGTTTCGCCCGCACCGTGATATACATGTGCTCGCATAATGCCGAGGGCGCCATGGGACTTGTCATCAACAAGCCCTATCCCGGCCTGACGTTCCCCAACCTGCTCAGCCAGCTCGGCATCGAATCAACCGCCGACAACGACATCATTGTCCGCCTCGGCGGCCCGGTCGAAACCGGCCGTGGCTTCGTGCTGCATTCCACCGATTACATGCGCCAGGGCAGTGTGAAAATAGACGAGGATAACGGCATCGGCCTCACCGCCACGCTGGATGTGCTCCGCGCGATTGCCGCCGGCACCGGCCCGCAGCGCAGCCTTTTCGCGCTCGGCTATGCCGGCTGGGGAGCGGGCCAGCTCGATGCCGAAATCCATGAGAATGCGTGGCTGGCGGCCCCCCCCGATCCCGACCTGATCTTCGACTGCGAGCTCGAGGCGTTATGGGAGCGCGCGGTGCGCAAGATTGGCATCGACGTGGCCAAGCTGGCCAGCGTCTCCGGCCACGCCTGATCTTTTTCCTTACAACCTGAAATACGCCACGAGCTCGTTGAGCTGATCTGCCTGCGCGGCCATGGATTGGGCCGAGGCCGTGGTCTGCTCGACCAGGGCACCGTTGCGTTGGGTCATCTCGTCCATATTGGCCACGGCAGTGTTTACCTCCTCCAGGCCGGTGGCCTGTTCGCGACTGGCCGAGGCGATCTCCGAGATGATGTCTGCAACCTTCTTTACCGAGGTGACGATTTCACTGAGCACGCCACCAGCGCGGTGAACCAGTTCGGCGCCGCGCCGCACTTCGGTGTTCGAGGCCTGGATCAGATCCTTGATTTCCTTTGAGGCCTGCGCCGAGCGCTGGGCGAGCCCGCGGACTTCCTGCGCCACAACCGCAAAGCCTTTTCCTGCCTCGCCGGCCCGCGCCGCCTCGACTGAAGCGTTTAGCGCCAGCAGGTTGGTCTGGAAGGCGATTTCATCGATCAGGGCAACGATATCGACGATCTTCTGCGAGCTGGTCTCGATCCCGCCCATCGCCGTAACCGCGTCCTGCACGACCGCGCCCCCGGTATTGGCGGTGTTGCGCGCCACCGTCGCCAGCTGGCTGGCAGCCTGGGCATTATCGGCATTCTGCTTCACCGTCGCGGTGATTTCATGCATCGAGGCCGCAGTTTCCTCCAGGCTGGCGGCCTGCTGCTCGGTGCGGCCAGCCAAATCCGTGGAACCGGCCGAGATTTCACCCGCAGCATCGCGCACCGTGCGTGCGGTGTCGGCAATGCGACGCACCACCTCGCCAAGCTGCTCCGCCGTCTTGTTGGCGTTGTCCTGTAATTCGGCAAAGACGCCCTGGTATTCGCCATCCATGCGCCGGCTCAGGTCGCCATGCGCCATGCCGTCGAGCACTCGGTTGACCGCGCCGATCGCGCCAGCAAAAGAATCGAGTAGCGTATTCACGCCCTCGCCCAGCTTGCGCATCACGCCTTTCAGCGGTTCGGCATCAATCCGCTGATTGAGGTCGCCGGCCGCCGCGGCGGCCACGATCATGCCAACCGAGCGGTCGATCAGGTCTTCCTGCGCCTGCCGCTCGCGCTCGAACACGACACGGCCCTGCTCGACTTCCTGCTGCAGCCTTTCGTTCTCCTGGCCATTTTCCTTGAAAATCTGCACCGCCCGGGCCATGTCGCCGATCTCGTCCGCCCGGCTGCGATCCGGCACATCGGTGTTCCAGTCCCGGTTCGCCAGCCGGCCCATCACCTCGGTCAGGCCGACCATGTTGGCGATCACCTTGCGGCCAACATACAGCCAGGCCACGGCCACGGCGGCGAGGATGCTCAACACGGCCAGTACACTGAGCACGACGATGCCAATCCGCACGGTAGAGAAGGCGCTCTGCGCGGCCTGCGTCGCGCCGTCATTGGCAACCGCGACAAAGCGCTTGGTTTCCTCGCCCAGGACTGTGGCCGCCATGCGGGCCTCGCTGAGGGCTCGGGCGGTGCCGGCACCCGTCTCAAGTTCCTGCTGGCGCAGGCTGAACATCCCGTCATCGCCTCGGCCAAATGCGATCATGGCGTCAACAGGCAGCTTGATCGCCTCGTCGCTGTATGCATCCATCACCTTCTTCAGGGATTGGCGCATGCGCGTCACGGCGCCCTCGAATCGGTCACGCAGGCCGTTCAGGGCCGCCAGCGACGGTGCATTGCCCGAGGATTCGAGCAGGCTGGCCGCCTGGCTGATTCCGGCTGTCAGCTCCGAAAGGCCGTCGACCATGGCGAATTCGAATTCGGCCAGCCCCTTCATGTCGGCGGCAATATCGGCAGGGCTCCGCCCGCTCTGGTCAACGCCCTCCAGCGTGGTCACAATGTTGAAGGCCGTATCGTCAGACAGCTTGGATGTGGCGGCGACGAAAGCATCTCCGGTTGCCGCGATGCGGCGGCCCAGCTCAACGCGCTGCGCCTCGATCTGCAGGCGCCGCGCGGTATTCACGCTGATCAGCGTGATCTGCTGATTGAGCTTCTCCACGGCGCTCTCCAGTTTGGCCACCTCTGCCGCACCGCTACTGCGCCGCATGGAATCGAGGCCGGCCTGGATGGTTTCGCTCAGTTCCCGGGTCTGATTGGCCCGCTCGATCCGCTCGGCCTCGGTAGCGGCATTGGCGAGAACCGGCGCGTTGGCAGCCAGCTGCGCGCTCTGGGCGGAAAGCTCCAAGGATATAATCACCGCCGGCAGGCTTTCATCGGTCACCTTTTCCAGCGCCGCGTTGATCTGCGTGAAAAACAGCTCGGCGATCACGGTCGAAACGATGGTCATTGCCGCAATGACGCCAAAGGCCAGATAGATTTTTCGCCGGATGCCGAAGCGATGCATCGCCTGCCCGGATGTCGTTCCGGGCTGCGCGTCGGAACCGCCCGTCGAGGTCATATCGATATTTGCCATGACTGCTGATCCTTCTGATCGCGGCTATTTCAGCGCGGTGGCCGCGCGGAACCGGCCTTCACGGTCAATGACGGTCAGGAACACCTGATCGGAACCCTGGTTGTCATTCGGTCCGAAAACCAGCTTGATGCCGCCGAGGTCGTATTCGCCCTGTTGCAGGGCCTTGAGCAGCGCGGCGCGGGTCGGCTCGCCCTCGATGCGCTCCAGCGCCATGATCGTCATGCGCCCGACCAGGTAACCTTCCAGGGAAATGAAACCCGAGAAAGCCTGGGGGACATGCGCGCGCAGCGCCTTCTGATAATGCTCGACGGCCGGAATGGTGGTGTCACGCGGGAATGGCACCACCTGGGTGACAACGACGCCGGCGCCATCGGGGCCCAGGCTGTCAGCGAGGGCATCCGAACCGACGAAGGAAATGTTCACGTAAACGGCGTTCAGATTGGTTTTCTTGGCAACCCGGATGAATTCGCCAGCCGGCGCATAGGGTCCGATGATGATCACGGCCTCAGGCTTCGCCTTCCGCAGTTCGATCAGCCCCCGCTTCACCGCCGTCGTGTTGCGTTCAAAGGTGGCGAAGCCGGCCAGCTCCATATTGCGTTTCTTCAGCGCCCGCTCGACGCCGGCAAGGCCGGCACGGCCGAAGGCGTCGTTCTGGTACAGGATCGCAATGCGGGTATGGCCGAGATCCTTGGTCAGCCGCTCAACCATCTCCTCGGTTTCCTGGAAATACGAGGCGCGCAGGTTGGCCACGTTCGGTTTGTAGGGACTGCGCAGGAACTCCACGCCGGTATAGGGGCCGATGAAGGGAACGTTATCCGCCGACGCCAGCGGCAGGGCCGCCGCCGCGGTCGGCGTACCGACCGGGCCAATCAGGGCAAAGACCTTGTCCTCGGTCAGCAGGGCCCGGGTTGCCTCTGCCGACTGGGCTGGCTCATAGCCATCGTTGCGGATCACGAGTTCGAGCTTGCGACCCTTCACCCCGCCAGCAGCATTGGCTTCGGCGAAGGCCGCCATGATGCCGTCTCGCATGCCGGTGCCCAGCGCCGAGGCCGGCCCCTGGATGGCGGCGGCCTGACCGAAAACGATCTTGTCCGGGAATATGCCGGGATCGGCGGCATGGGCAGGGCCCCCTCCTGCCAAAAACAGCATGAAAACTGAAGACGCAATGCCGACAATGCGGCAGTTCGTTCTGGCCGTCATAGCTTTTATCCCCTGGGCCGGTCTGATCCAGCCTCCCTTGGGTCCGAGCTTAGACGAAAGATGCAATCAAAATAAAGTTGTACGCGAACAGGTATAGTTAACTCGCGGGCATGTCAGTTGCGAGCCGGGCATAAAGCTGATGATCCCGCCAGGCGCCGTTGATCTTGAGATACTCGCGCAGGATGCCCTCACTGCGAAAGCCGGCCTGACTAAGCAACTGCCGGCTGGGGGCATTCTCGGGCAGGCAGGCGGCTTCCAGCCGATGCAACTTCAGCGTGACGAAGCAATGCTGCACCATGATGGCCAGCGCTTCGGTCATGTAGCCATGGCCCGCATGCGGCTTGCCGATCCAGTAGCCCAGCTCACCGCATTGTGAAGCGCCGCGCCGGATGTTGGAGAGCGTGATGCCGCCGAGCAAGCCGTCGCTGCGGCGCAGATAGATGAAATAGGCTTCGCCATGCTCCTGGCGGCGCAGCCGCTCAAACCAGGCCAGACGACGACGATAACCATCGCGGCTTAAGGAATCCTCGGCCCAGGTTGGTTCCCAGGGCTGCAGATGCTCACGGCTGATCGCGCGCAGGGTTGCCCAGGCTTCATAATCATTGATCTCGGGTGCCCGTAGATAGAGGCGGTCGCCATTCAGGACAGGTGTCGCACCGGGAAGAAAGCGCCCGAACAGCATGACGCCTTCTCCCTTCCTTTTTATCGTCAGCCAAACCGCGCGGCGAAGCGCGTGTATGGCTCCAGCCGTTCGACCGGCCCAAGCGCCGCCACCGTGGGCGGTGCCGTGCGCATCACCCGTTCAGCCACCTTGCGCACCGCCGCGCCATCGACGCGGTCGACCGCTGCCAGCACCTCGTCGATATCAAGCGGGCGGCCAAACAGCAGCATCTGGCGGCCAAGTTGCTCGATCCGTGCGCCCGAGCTTTCCAGCGACATCACCAGTCCCACTTTCAGCTGGGCACGGGCGCGCTGCAACTCGGTATCGTCAACGCGGCCACACAGCTTGCCGAGTTCCTCGGCCAGCACCGGCGTCAGCTCAGCCAGCTTATCGGCGCCGGTCCCGGCATAGATCGTCAGCAGCCCGCCATCGCGATAGGAACTCGGATAGGCATAGACCGAATAGGCCAGGCCGCGCTTCTCGCGCACTTCCTGGAACAGGCGCGAGGACATGCCGCCGCCCAGCACGGTGGCATAGACCTGCATGGCGTAATATTCGGGATCGTCGAAAGCCAGGCCCGGCAGCGCGATGGCGACATGGGCCTGCTCCAGTTCGCGCACGGCGCGCTTCTCGCCGCCGCCGCCATAGCGGGCATCCTGCTGCCTGACCCGGGGCGTCTGGCGCAGACGGGCGAACAGCCGTTCGGCCTCCGCCACCAGCATGTCATGCTCAACCGCGCCGGCCGCCACCAGAACCAGGCTGGGGCCATGATAGAAACGGTCGAGAAAACCTTGCAGGTCGCCGCGCTGCATCGCCGTGACGCGCTCCACCGTACCGAGGATCGAACGGCCGAGCGGCTGGCCCGGAAAGGCCGTTTCCTGCAGATGGTCGAAGATGATGTCGTCGGGCGTATCTTCCGACTGGCCGATTTCCTGGATGATGACCTCGCGCTCGCGCTCCAGCTCATCGGCATCGAAGACGGAATGCTGCAGGATGTCGGCCAGCATATCGAGTGCCAAAGCGGTATCGCCGGCCATCACGCGGGCATAGTAGGCGGTCTGCTCCCGCGAGGTGAAGGCATTCAGGTGGCCGCCAACCGCCTCGATTTCCTCGGCGATGGCCAGCGCCGAACGGCGTTCGGTGCCCTTGAAAGCCATATGCTCCAGCATATGGGCAACGCCATTGATCTCCGGCGTCTCGTCGCGCGCGCCGGCATCGACCCAGATGCCAACCGACACGGTCTTGACCAGCGGCATGGCTTCGGAGACCACGCGCATACCATTCGAAAGCGTGCTGATGCGTACTGTCATGCCCTCACTCTACGGCTTTCGATGAAGGCGCGCACCCCCGCCACGTCGTTGGGCAGCACGGTCTGGCGCTCCGGCCGCTCGAGCAGGTCGGCCAGGCGCGGCGGCAGGGCCGGATGCCGACCGGTTGCCTCTTCCACGGCAGCCGGGAATTTGGCCGCATCGGCGGTGGCCAGCGTCACCAGCGGGGTATCCGCCGGCAGCGCGGCCTTGCCGCGCTGATCGGCCGCCACCACCAGACCCACGGCGGTATGCGGATCAACCAGCTGGCCGTTCGACGCCGCGAAAGCCGTCTTCAGCATCATTTTGGTGGCGCCCTCGTCGGCCCGGCCGGCGGCAAACAATTGTTTGGTTTCGGCCAGGGCATTGGCCGAGACGGTGAAACCACCATTCCGGTCGAGATCGGCCATCAGCTTGCGCACATGGGCTGCATCGCGGCCATGCATGTCGAACAGCAGGCGCTCGAAATTGCTCGCCACCTGAATGTCCATGCTGGGACTGATGGTGGGGTTGACGCCATCCTTGCGGTATTTGCCGCTCTCGAAGAAACGCGCCAGGATGTCGTTGCGGTTGGTGGCGACGACCAGCCTGGCGATCGGCAGCCCCATTTTCGCCGCGCAATAGCCGGCGAAGATGTCGCCGAAATTGCCGCTCGGCACGCAGAAGGCCGGCGCACGATCCGGGCCGCCCAGGCTTAAGGCAGCCGTCACGTAATAGACGATCTGCGCCATGACACGGGCCCAGTTGATCGAATTCACTGCCGTCAGCCCGGCTGCATTGCGAAAATCGGCGTCGTTGAACAGCGCCTTCACCATGGCCTGGGCATCGTCGAACGTGCCTTCCAGCGCGATGGCATGCACGTTGGCATCCGGCACCGTGGTCATCTGCCGCCGCTGCACGTCCGAGACGCGGCCATGCGGGAACAGGATGAAGATGTCGAGGTGGGCGCGGCCGCGGCAGCCCTCGATGGC
>NZ_JANLJJ010000030.1:58820-64680 GCF_029255545.1 Ferrovibrio sp.
ACGCCTTCGAAATCGAGGTCGGGGGCCTGGCCGCGGGTGGAAACATAGCGCATGGGATGGCTCAGTTCAGATAGCGGGCTTTGAGATGCGCCTTGAAGGCGGCAGTGCCCAGGGGCTTGCCGGTCGCCTGGCGCAGCAATTCATCGGTGGTGATCAGCGATCCCTTGCCATGCACGTTGGCGCGCAGCCAGCGCAGCAGGGGCTTGAAATCGCCCTTGGCGATGCCGGGCAGGATATCGCCATCCTGCTCCTTCGCCGCGGCGAAGAGCTGCGCGGCAGAAAGCGCGCCGAGCGTGTAGGTCGGGAAATAGCCGATCGAGCCAACCGCCCAGTGGATATCCTGCATGCAGCCCTGGGCATAATCGGGCACATCGACGCCCAGCAGGGTCTGCATGCCGTCGTTCCAGGCGTCCGGCAGATCGTCGATCGGCAGATGGTCGTGCAGCATCGCCTGCTCCAGGCGGTAACGCAGGATCACATGGGCCGGATAGGTCACTTCATCGGCATCGACGCGGATCAGGTCGGGCTTCACGCGGGCATAGATGCCAAGCAGGTTTTCATCCGACCAGGCAGGGCCGCTGCCATTGAAGGCCTTGCGCAGGATCGGCGCCGCGTAGCGCAGGAATTCCGCGCCGCGGCAGACCTGCATCTCGACCAGCAGGCTCTGGCTTTCATGCAGCACCATGCCACGCGCCTCGCCCACCGGCTGGTCGCGCCAGGCCCTGGGCAGGCCGAGCTCGTAGAGCGCATGGCCGGTCTCGTGCAGCACGCCCATCAGCGCCTTGGTGAAATCGGCCTCTTCATAGCGCGTGGTAATGCGCACATCATCCGGCACACCACCGGTAAAGGGATGCAGGCTGACATCCAGCCGGCCATGGTTGAAATCGAAACCCAGCGCCTTCATGAAGCGCAGGCCGACCTGGCGCTGCGCTTCGGTCGAAAACGGCCCCTGCGGCGGCAGCGGCGCGGGCCGCTTGGCCTGTTTGGCGAGGGCCTTGTCGATGAAGCTGGGCAGGAAACTGCCCAGATCGGCAAACAGCTTGTCGATGGTGGCCGACCGGCCGCCGGGCTCATACTCATCCAGCAGCGCGTCATAGGCATCCAGGCCAAAAGCCGCAGACTTGGCGGCGGCCACCTCGCGGGTGAGTTCCAGCACCGGCTTGAAGGCCCTGGCGAAGGATTTGAAGTCATCGTCGCGGCGGGCTTTGCGCCATACCATCTCGCAGGCCATGCTGGCTTTCGAGCGCGCTTCGACCAGCTCGGGCGTCAGCGCGGTGGCATGGCGCCATTGCCGGTGCATCTCACGCAGGTTGGCGCGCTGCCAGTCGCTTAAACTTTTCTGCTGCGCCTCGGCCTCGCCCAGCAGGTCGCCCAGCTGCGGATCAGTCAGCCATTCATGGCGCACCACGCTCAGCACCGCCATCTGCTCGGCGCGCGCCTTGGCGCCACCTTCCGGCATCATGGTGGACTGGTCCCAGCCCAGCATGGCCAGCGCCCCGTTCACCGCGCTGACGCGGCGGAACCGTGTTTCCAGAGCCTTGTAGCTTTTCATGTCTCAGGCCTTTGGCTGGCCGGATTTTGCCGCCGCTTCGCGGTCCCGGCGCCGATGCCATAACACATAAATCACCATCAGGACTATGACGCCGCTGTACCAGGTGACCGCATAGGCCAGGTGATTGTTGGTGAAATTCAGCCTTGTATGGCCACTGCGCGGCCAGCCGCCTGGCACCGTTACCGAGGCATCGGCATCGACGAACAGCGCCGGCGCATCGCTGATGCCGGCGGCCTTCAGCATGCCGGCGGCGTCGCCGTAATACCACAGATTGCGCTGCAGGTCGTTGTCAGGGGTGAACCAGCCCTTGCCCCAGGGCACGTGGGTGACGCCCGAAATCGCCACCTCGCCGGCCACCTGGCCCGCGGTCCGGCGCGCGGGGTCCTTGTCCTCAGCCGGCACCCAGCCACGGCTGACCAGCACCCAGCCGGGCGCATCGCTGCGCTTGAGCGGCGTGATGATGTGATAACCGAAATTGCCGCGCTCGGAATGGGCCAGCAAATGGAACTCGCGGCTGTGGTCGAAGCTGCCGCGCACGGTGACGGGGCGATAGCTCCATTCGGCCGGATCGAGCGGGCCGGCGGGGAGCGGAATCGGCGCCGCCTTCAGCCCGGTTTCGACGCTTTCGATCAGCTCAAGCTTCCAAAACAGCCGCTGGACCTGCCAGGTGCCCAGGATGAGCAGCAGGATAAGGGCGGGAACGGTGAACAGAGTCGGCCAGAGGGCTGGCCGAAAACCTAGAAATTTCAATGGATTACTCGCGCAGCAATTCGATGTCGGACGAAGCCTTGTGTCGGAATTGTAGCGCGAAGAGCGTGGCTTTGAAGGGCCGCAGCATAAGAATGGAGCCGCCCAGGATCAGCGGCGCCCACAAAACCATATGCAGCCAGAGCGGCGGGCCGAAACGCAACTCGACCCACAGCGCCAGGCCGACAACGATGAAACCGAGAATCAGAATGACAAAGACCGCCGGCCCGTCGCCGGCGTCGATCTTGGCATAATCGAGGTCGCAGGACGGGCAGCGCGGCTTGACCGTCAGCAGCCCGTCGAACAACGGAGCTTCGCCGCAGCGGGGACACCTGCAGCGAAGCCCCGTCGAGAACGGCGATAGCGGCGGATAGAATGCGGCCGCCATCGGCTGATCGCTCAATGGGCGGCCGGCGTGCCGGCGCCCCACCAGTAGATCGCGGTGAACAGGAACAGCCACACCACGTCGACGAAATGCCAGTACCAGGCCGCGGCTTCGAAACCGAAATGATGGTTCGACTTGAAATGGCCCTTCATCGCGCGGATCAGGCAGACCAGCAGGAAGATCGTGCCAACGATGACATGGAAGCCGTGGAAGCCGGTCGCCATGTAGAAGGTCGAGGCATAGATGCCGTCCTTGAAGCCGAAAGCGGCATGGCTGTATTCGTAAGCCTGCAGCGTGGTGAACAGCGCGCCGAGGATGACGGTCAGCGTCAGGCCCTGGATCAGGCCCTTGCGGTCGTCATGCAGCAGGGCATGGTGCGCCCAGGTCACCGTGGTGCCCGACAGCAGCAGGATCAAAGTGTTGACGAACGGCAGGTGCCAGGGATCGAAGGTCTCGATCGTGGCCGGCGGCCAGACATGGCCGATCGCCTCGGTCGGGAACAGCGACGCATTGAAATAGGCCCAGAACCAGGCAACGAAGAACATTACCTCGGAGGCAATGAACATCACCATGCCATAGCGCAGGTGCAGCTGCACCACCGGGGTATGATGGCCCTCGTGCTCGGCTTCGCGGATCACGTCGCGCCACCAGGCAGCCATGGTGTAGAGCACGATCAGCAGGCCGGGCACGGCCCAAAGATAGCTGTAGCCATGGAACGCGGCCACCGAACCGACCGCCAGCGCGAAGGCGCCCATCGCACCGATGAACGGCCACGGGCTGGGATCGACAAGATGGTAATCGTGATTGCGGGCGCTGCTTGCAGCCATGGTCATACCCCCTAGTTACGCAAGTGTTGATCGGCTCAGTTGACCGCGCGGCCCGGGCCGCCACGATCGGAAACGCGTTTCTCTTCCGGCATGCGGAAGAACGTGTAGCTCAAGGTGATGGTGGTGACGTCGCGCGTCTTCGGATCCTTCAGGATGTCCGGATCGACGAAGAACGAGACCGGCATGTCGATACTCTGGCCAGGCTCAAGACGCTGCTCGGTAAAGCAGAAGCAGGCGATCTTGTTGAAATACTGGCCGGCTTTCTCGGGCGTGACATTGAAGCTGGCCTGGCCGCTGATGGCCTGCGCCGTCGGGTTGGTGGCGCGATAGAAAATCAGCGTCTCCTCGCCCGGCTTCACCCGCACTTCGCGCTGTACCGGCTGGAACTGCCAGGGCAGACCGGGAGCCGTATCGGAATTGAAGCGCACGGTGACGGTCGTTTCGTCAGCATCGACGCTGCCGGGTGCGCTGGCCGCACGCAGCGGCGTGCCGGCAAAGCCGGTAACGCGACAGAACAGGTCGTAGAGCGGCGCCGAGGCAAAGGACAGGCCAACCATGGTGGCGACCACGGCGACGCAGCCAAAGGCGATGCGACGGTTCCTGCGGGCGATCGGCGTCATGCGGCGCGCCCCGTCATCTTGGCGATGGTGATGAAGTAGAACAGGATCACCAGGGCAAACAGCACCACAGCCAGCGCGATGTTGCGCGCCCGGCGGCGTTTCTGCTCGTCTTGCTGCGTCATCGCGCTCATGCCCCCCAGCCAAGCCCGCGTTCCGCCAGCAGCAGGGCAAACAACAGGAAGAGGTAGAGGATCGAGTAGGCGAACATGTGTTTTGCCGGCCGCTCGTCGTTGCCGCGCCAGATACGCACGGCCAGGGCCAGGAAAATGGCGCCGAGCGCGGCGGTGACGCCGCCATAAAGCGGGCCAGCCAGACCGAGCGCCCAGGGGCTGAGGGTGATCGGCACCAGCAGCAGGCTGTAGATCAGAATCTGGCGACGCGTCTCGCGGTCGCCGGCCACCACCGGCAGCATCGGCACGCCGGCACGGGCATAATCATCAGAGCGATACAGCGCCAGCGCCCAGAAATGCGGCGGCGTCCACATGAAGATAATGGCGAACAGCAGCAGCGGCAGCAGCGAAAGGTCGCCGGTGACCGCGGCCCAGCCGATCATCGGCGGAAAGGCGCCGGCGGCGCCGCCGATCACGATATTCTGTGGCGTGCGGCGTTTCAGCCACATCGTGTAGATGAAAATGTAGAACCCAATGGTCAGCGCCAGGATCGCGGCCGCCACCCAGTTCACCGCCAGCCCCATCACCAGCACCGAGGCCACCGAGAGGACAGTGCCGAAACCGAGCGCCTGGTCGCGGCTGATGCGGCCCTGCGGGATCGGGCGACCCTGGGTGCGCGCCATCACCGCGTCGATGTCGGCGTCATACCACATGTTGATGGCGCCCGAGGCGCCGGCGCCGATCGCGATGCACAGCAAAGCCGTGATCGCCAGGGTGGGATGCAAATCGCCCGGCGCCAGCACCATGCCGACCAGCCCGGTAAAGACCACCAGCGACATCACGCGCGGCTTGAGCAGCGCGAGGTAGTCGCTTGGATGGGCTTCGGCGGCACGGACAGCATAAGCGGCATCGAGGCCGGCATGACCGGCCTCGCTACCCTGTCCAATGAAACTGGCGTCGGACAATCTTCAACTCCCGGGGCGTGGAGTCTTCCGGTCTTACTTGATGACCGGAAGCTTCTCGTACTGGTGGAACGGCGGCGGCGAGGACAGGGTCCATTCCAGCGTCGTCGCGCCCTCGCCCCACGGATTGGCGGCGGCTTTCTTCTTGCGCAGGAAGGCGTAGAGCACCGAGCCGACGAAGAACAGCGTCGAAGCGAAGGCGATATAGGCGCCGATCGAGGCGACGTAGTTCCAGCCGGCGAAGGCATCCGGATAATCCGGGATGCGGCGCGGCATGCCCTGCAGGCCGAGGAAATGCATCGGGAAGAACAGCAGGTTCACGCCGATGAAGGTGGTCCAGAAGTGGATCTGGCCGGCGGTCTCGCTCAACTCATACCCCGACATCTTGCCGAACCAGTAGTAGAAGCCGGCAAAGATGGCGAACACGGCGCCGAGGCTCAGCACGTAGTGGAAATGCGCCACCACGTAATAGGTGTCATGCAGATAGGTGTCGACACCGGCATTGGCCAGCACCACGCCGGTCACGCCGCCGATGGTGAACAGGAAGATGAAGCCGACGGCGAACAGCATCGGCACGGTGAAACGGATCGAGCCGCCCCACATCGTGGCGATCCACGAGAAGATCTTCACGCCGGTCGGCACCGCGATGACCATGGT
>NZ_JANLJJ010000031.1 GCF_029255545.1 Ferrovibrio sp.
AAGAGAGCTCACAGAAGATCGTGGACATCGTGTCGCTGATCGACGAGATCGCCTTCCAGACCAATCTTCTCGCCCTGAATGCCTCGGTCGAGGCGGCGCGGGCCGGCGAGGCCGGCAAGGGCTTTGCGGTGGTGGCGCAGGAAGTGCGCGCGCTGGCGCAGCGTTCGGCCAACGCCTCGAAAGACATCAAGGCGCTGATCCAGGAATCGAATGCGCAGGTGAAGACCGGCGCGACTCTCGTGAACCAGACCGGATCGTCGCTGACCGAGATCGTCACGGCGATCAAGAAGGTGAGCGACATCGTGGCCGAGATCGCCGCCGCCAGCCGTGAGCAGGCCACCGGGCTGGATCAGGTCAACACTGCGGTCAGCAGCATGGATGAAATGACCCAGCGCAACGGGGCGCTGGTCGAACAGACGACAGCTTCGGCCCAGTCCCTAGCGGATCAGGGCCGGCAGTTGGCGGAACTGGTTGGCTTCTTCCGGACCTGAATGCAGCCATCTGCGGGGCGGTAATCGTAAGGGCTTGCTCTTTATACGGATACTCTGGTTTGATCGCGCCCTCGATTCACAGGAGGGTGCGGTTCAATGAATGGCGCGGAAAGTCTGGTGCGGACGCTGGTTGCATCCGGCCTAAATACCTGCTTCGCCAATCCCGGCACCTCGGAGATGCATTTCGTGGCGGCGCTGGACCGTGTGCCCGGCGTGCGCTGCGTTCTAGGCCTGTTTGAGGGCGTGGTGACCGGCGCGGCCGACGGCTACTGGCGCATGGCCGACAAGCCGGCCGCCACTTTGCTGCATCTGGGGCCGGGTCTGGCCAATGGCGTTGCCAACCTGCACAACGCGCGCAAGGCCAGCTCGGGCATCGTCAACGTGATCGGCGAACATGCCACCTATCACCTGCAATATGATGCGCCACTGACGTCTGATATCGAGGGCATTGCCCGGCCGGTGTCGCACTGGATCGGCCGGGCGGACAGCGCGGCGGATGTGGCCACGCTGGGCGCCGAGGCGGTCGCGGCGGCGATGAGCAATGGCGGCCAGATCGCCAGCCTCATCCTGCCGGCCGATACGGCCTGGAACGAGGCCGTCGATGTGGCCGTGCCGCTGGCCGTGCCGCCGCGCGTGAAAGCCGAGGAGGCATCCTTGCGTGCTGCCGCTGCCGCGCTGAAGAAAGCCGGCGCCAGCGGCATGCTGATCCTGGGCGGCATCGCCCTGCGCCAGCGTGGGTTGGAACTGGCGGCCCGCATCGCGGCGGCCACCGGCTGCAAATTGTCGAATTCCGGCTACAGCGCGCGCATGGAGCGTGGCGGCGGCTTGCCGCATGTTGGCCGCATCCCCTTCGTGGTCGACCAGGCGGTGGCCTACCTGAAGGATGTGCGCGAACTGGTGCTGGTCGGCGCGCGGCGTCCGGTGGCTTTCTTCGCCTATCCGGGCAAGCCCAGCATCCTGACGCAGGATGATTGCAACATCACCGCCGTCTGCGACGTGGAAGCCGACCTGATCGATGCGCTGGAGCGTCTGGCAGATATGGTTGGCGCGCCCAAAAGCGTACCGGCTGCCATCGTGCCATCGAAACCGGCCCTGCCTGAAGGTGCGCCGACACCCGACAAGATCGCTGCCGCCATGGCTGTTCTGATCCCGGAAAACGCAGTGGTGGTGGATGAATCGATCACCTCGGGTCGTGGTATCTTCGCCGCCGCCCAGGCTGCCGCGCCGCATGACTGGCTCAACAACATGGGGGGCTCGATCGGCTACAGCCTGCCGGTCGCCGTCGGCGCGGCGATAGCGGCGCCCGATCGCAAGATCATCGCCCTGACTGGCGATGGCAGTGCCTTCTATACCCTGCAGGCTTTGTGGACGATGGCGCGTGAGCAACTCAATGTCACCATGGTGGTGTTCGCCAATCGCTCCTATGCCATCCTGCGCAACGAACTGGCGAATGTCGGCGCTGCCAATCCCGGGCCGCGCGCCATCGACATGCTGACGCTCGACCGCCCCGACCCCGACTGGGTCGCGCTGGCCAAGGGTCATGGCGTTGCGGCCGTGCGGGTGGATGAAATGAACGATTTCGCCCGGGCGTTTCTGGCGGCGCTGGAGGTGCAGGGGCCACAACTCATAGAGCTGGTTTTCTGAGCAGCCGCTATTTGTTGTATATGCGGGTTGTGGAGCTGGGGTGAATTGTTGGTAACCCCCGGTTTCCCCTGTGGGATTTTATTTGCAGATCAATTAGAAGTTTGCCAATCATTGTAACGCGGTACCCCTGAAGCAGCGCGGTATGTCACGCCCGCTGCCGGACCGACCACCGAAGGGGCCCCTGCCAAAACTCGAAACCCCACCCCCACCGGGTCCGCGCCGTCCTTGTCACCCAGGACGGCGGTCAGGGGGAAGCGGAGCCGAAAGGTTTCGTTTACCGCGTTGTTCCAGATTGACTACAGCAAGACCGTCCACAGCAGAAAGTGTGAGCGCCATGTCCACGCCCGCCACCATCCCCGCCGCTGGCACCGCCGCCGGCATACCCGCAGTGACCGATCAGAGTGCATCGCTCCTGCGCGGCAACCAGGAAGTCCTGACTTTCACCATCGGCGATCAGAATTACGGCCTTGATCTCTTAAGCGTGCGCGAAATCCGCGCCTGGACGGAAGTCACTCCGCTGCCCAACACGCCCCCCTTCGTGCGCGGCGTGATCAATCTGCGCGGCGCCGTGGTGCCGATTTTTGATCTGCGTGTTCGTCTTGGCGGCGGCGTCACCAACCCGACCAGCGCCAATGTGGTGATCGTGGTCGAGATTGGCACTGAATCCTGCGGGCTGCTGGTCGATACCGTTTCCGATATTCTGGCGCTGGATGCCAGTGCGCTGCAGCCGGTGCCGGCCACCGCCGCCGACGAGGAGCATGGTTTCCTGAGCGCGCTCGCCACCCATGAGGATCGTATGGTGGCGCTCATCGACGTCAATCGTCTCTTCAGCAAGGGTGTTCCCGCGCTGCCTGCCGCTGCCTGATCTGGCGGCGTTTACACCGGCTATTCGTTTAATGGCTCCGCACCGGCCAGTGGGTTGTGCCAATTGGTCGTGGCGGAGCTTTTTTCATGGGCAAGACGCTTTGATCAGTAAGCGGCTCTTTGCTTGATTATATAATAAATCCAATTTGCAATTTTTACTTTAGCGCGCACCACCCCGGTTGTGCCGGTGGTAGCGTTTCCGTCTTTGCAGAACAGCCCCAAGATGTGTGAAACTTGTTGGTATCCGTAGGGTTAGCCGGCAGGGCAGCCCTAATCGCGACAACAAGAATCATGGTGGGGGAAGAAATGTCCATCGCATCCACGATCAAGATCGGCCCGCGCGTCCTCGCGGTGGTGGCGCTGCTGGCAATTGCCGCCGCCGCCATCGGAACGATGGGGATCATATCGCTCGACCGCTACGAGAAGCAGAGCAACGAAATGGCTTCCCTCGCCAAGCAGACCCAGTATGGCGAGCGGCTGAACGCCCTGATCTATGCCGTGGTGATGGATTCGCGTGGTGTCTACATGTCGGATACCACCGCTGCGGCCAAGCCCTTTGCCAACGGCATCCAGCGTTTCACCACCCAGATGGAAGGCCTGATCCGCGACTGGAGCAATCTGATTGGTCCCCAGGCCGCGGCCAGCGAGGAGGCCAGGCAGTTTATCGCCCTGGTGAACCAGTTCATCCAGTTCCGCCGCGAACTGGCCCGGCTGGGCACCGAGGCGGACACGAAACAGGCGCGCGAATATGGCGACAACGACGCCAACCGCAGCAACCGCCAGGCGCTGAACAAGGCGGTTGAAGCGATCAACACGCGCAATGCCGAACGTGTGGAGGCGGTGAATGTCGGTCTGACGGATTATTACAATACCCAGCGTCCGCTGCTGCTCGCCATCACGGTCGTCGCCATCGCGGTGTCGGTTCTGCTCGCGCTTTATGTCGTGATCGCCACGCTGACCAGGCCGATTACCCGGATCACCGCCGTGATGAATACGCTGGCCCAGGGCAATACGGCGATCGACGTCACCGGCAAGGAACGCGGCGACGAAATTGGCGAGATGGCCCAGGCCGTGCAGGTATTCAAGGATAGTATGATCGCTCGCGAAGAGGCGGAAACGCAGATCGCCCGCCAGCGCGAGGAATCGGAAAAGCGCCGACTTGAACGTGAGGCGCGCGAGAAGGTCGCCGGCGAGGAAATTGCCTCTCTGGTCAACAAGGTGGCGCAGGGCGACCTGTCGGGCCGCATCAATGAGGGCGGCAAGGAAGGCTTCTTCCTGTCCACCAGCCAGGAGCTGAACCGTCTGACGGCCACTTTGCAGACCATGGCCGGCGAAATGGCCGATACCATGGGCGCCATGGCCGGTGGCGACCTGACCAAGTCGGTGCGTGGCGACTATCGCGGCGTGTTCGGCCAGCTGAAAGACAGCGCCAACGGCATGGCGACCCGCCTGCGTGACTTCGCCGGCCGCCTGACCAGCACGGCGCAATCGGTGAAGGTGGCCTCTGACGAGATATCCACCGGCAGTCAGGATCTGGCGCAGCGCACGGAATCGCAGGCGGCATCCATCGAGGAAACCGCCG
>NZ_JANLJJ010000032.1:0-51578 GCF_029255545.1 Ferrovibrio sp.
AGGACCGCGACACCTTCATCACCACCGAGGTCGGCCAGCACCAGATGTGGGCGGCGCAATTCTACAAGTTTGACAGGCCGAACCGCTGGATGACGTCGGGTGGCCTGGGCACCATGGGTTATGGCCTGCCGGCCGCCATCGGCGTGCAGCTCGGCCATCCCGACAAGCTGGTGGTGGATATCGCGGGCGAGGCCTCGATCCTGATGAACATCCAGGAGCTGGGCACGGCGGCGCAGTTCCGCCTGCCGGTGAAAGTGTTCATCCTGAACAACGAATATATGGGCATGGTGCGCCAGTGGCAGCAGTTGCTGCATGGCGGCCGCTACTCCCAGAGTTATTCGGAATCGCTGCCCGATTTCGTCAAGCTGGCCGAGGCCTTCCATTGCACCGGCCTGCGTTGCACCAGTCCGGCCGACCTGGATGGCGTGATCAGGGAAATGGTTGCCATCGATGGCCCGGTGGTGGTCGATGTCGCCGTTGATAAATCGGAAAACTGCTTCCCGATGGTACCCTCGGGCGCCGCCCATAACGAGATGATCCTGGCTGACGACAAGCCGAAGGATTCGGGCAACGCCAGTGTCAGCGAAGAAGGCATGGCCCTCGTCTGAGGCCGGGCCAGCAGAATAGAAGAAGCTCACCATGTCCGCGCCGCAGCAGCCGATCCAGTCCCATATCCTGTCCGTCCTCGTCGATAACGAGCCCGGCATCCTGGCCCGCGTGGTCGGGCTGTTCTCGGGCCGCGGCTACAATATCGAAAGCCTGACGGTGGCCGAGGTAAGCGATGCCGCGCATCTGTCGCGCATCACCGTGGTCACCTCTGGCCCGGCCAATGTGATCGAGCAGATCAAGGCCCAGCTTGGCCGGCTCGTGCCGGTGCACAATGTGCATGACCTGACCGTGGAAGGGCCGCATGTGGCGCGCGAACTGGCGCTGATCAAGGTGGCCGGCACCGGTGAGAAGCGTGTGGAAAGCCTGCGCATCGCCGACATTTTCCGCGCCCGCGCGGTCGATTCCACCATAGAGTCCTTTATCTTCGAACTGACCGGCACGCCCGAGAAAATCTCGGCCTTCATCGAACTGATGAAGCCGCTCGGCCTGATCGATGTCTCGCGCACCGGCGTGGTGGCGATCAGCCGCGGCGCCACCCCCCTTTAACCGAACCAAACAAGCAACGACGCAGTCCCGAGGAGATACGATCATGCGCGTTTACTACGACCGCGATGCGGACCTGAACCTGATCAAGGGCAAAAAGGTTGTCATCGTCGGCTATGGCAGCCAGGGCCATGCCCATGCGATGAACCTGAAGGACAGCGGCGTGAAGAATGTCGCCGTCGCCCTGCGCAAGGGCTCGGCCGGCGTGAAGAAGGCCGAGGAAGCCGGCTTCAAGGTGATGACCCCGGCGGAAGCTGCCAAATGGGCCGACGTTGTGATGGTGCTGACCCCGGATGAGGGCCAGTCCGACCTGTGGAACAACGATCTGCGCGACAACATGAAGGAAGGCGCCGCGCTAGCCTTCGCCCACGGCCTGAACATCCACTTCAACCTGATCGAGCCGCGCAAGGATCTCGACGTGTTCATGATCGCGCCGAAGGGCCCTGGCCATACGGTGCGTTCGGAATACCTGAAGGGCGGCGGCGTGCCGTCGCTGGTTGCCGTGCATCAGAACGCTTCGGGCAACGCGCTGGAAATCGCGCTCAGCTATGCCTCGGCCAATGGCGGCGGCAAGGCTGGCATCATCGAGACCACCTTCCAGGAAGAATGCGAGACCGACCTGTTCGGCGAGCAGGTCGTGCTCTGCGGCGGCCTGGTCGAGCTGATCAAGGCCGGCTACGAAACGCTGGTCGAGGCTGGTTATGCACCCGAGATGGCCTATTTCGAGTGCCTGCATGAAGTGAAGCTGATCGTCGACCTGATCTACGAGGGCGGCATCGCCAACATGAACTACTCGATCTCGAACACGGCCGAGTATGGCGAATACGTCACCGGTCCGCGCATCATCACGCCGGAAACCAAGGCCGAGATGAAGCGCGTGCTGGAAGACATCCAGTCAGGCCGTTTCACCCGCAACTGGATGCTGGAAAACAAGGTGAACCAGACCTCGTTCAAGGCAACTCGCGCCCGCCTGGCCAAGCACCCGATCGAGGAAGTAGGCGCCAAGCTGCGCGCCATGATGCCCTGGATCGCCAAGAACAAGCTGGTCGACAAAGCCCGCTCGAACTAAGCGTAACCGACAAGAACTGTCAGACGGCCGCCGGGGCAACTCCGGCGGCCGTTTTCGTTTGTGTCGTGCAATCCGCCACAATTCGATCCATTGATTATTTCCATGGAAATGATACAAATTTCCATGGAAATAATCAATGGAGGCGGTTATGGTGGTTTCGCGACGGGGATTTATCAGGGTCGTTGGCGGTGGCGTGGTCGGCGCCGCCCTGGTAGGTGGCGGATTGCAGGGCTGCGACCGCATGCCGGCAAGCGCTGTGGCACCCTGGGCAGGACCTGGCAGCGAGACCGATCCGCGCCGCCGTGCGCTCTCCTGGGCGCTGCTGGCACCCAATCCGCATAATATGCAGCCCTGGCTGGTTGATCTGCGTCGCGAGGGCGAAATCATGCTGCATGTCGATCGCACACGGTTGTTGCCTGAAACCGATCCCTTTGCCCGCCAGATTGTCATAGGCCACGGCACCTTCCTTGAACTGCTGGCGCTAGCGGCAGGGGCGGAAGGCTATCGCTGTGCGATCGAATACTTTCCGGAGGGCCAGCCGGCTCCAGATGACGTAACTGAGCGCCCGCTCGCCCGCATTCGGCTGCAGCACGACGGCACGGCAGCCGATCCGCTATTCTCGCAGATTCCACTTCGGCGCTCGTCAAAGGAGCCGTATCACCAGACCTCCCTCCAATCCGAACATGCGCAAGCCTTGCGCGGGATGCCCCGTTCGGGGGTCGCGCAGTTGACCATTGCCACCGACGCCACGCGCGCTGCGTTGTTTCGAAGCATCACCGAGCAGGCGATGCTAATCGAGCTGGAGACGCCGCGCACGTTGAAGGAAAGCATTGATCGGCTACGCATCGGTGCCGATGCCATTGCCGCCCAGCCAGATGGCATCGAACTGCATGGGCCGTTCTTCTGGTGGCTGTCCAGACTCGGACTGATGACACCAGAGAAAGCGATGACGCCAGGCACCACGGCATACCAGGGCGGTATTGATTACGCCCTTGGCTGGGCGCGCGCCACACCGGCTTTCGGCTGGTTGACCACGGCGGCAAACGACCGACTCAGCCAGATCGAGGCCGGCCGGGCCTATGTACGGTTGAACCTGAAGGCAACCGAGCTCGGCGTCGCCATGCATCCGGTCAGCCAGGTGCTGCAGGAATATCCTGAGATGGCCACCCTGCAGCGCGAGTTTCTCTCGGCAGCGGGCGCAATGCCTGGCCAAACGGTGCAAATGCTGTTTCGGCTGGGCTATTGTGAACAGGTGCCGCCGTCGCCTCGACGGCCGCTGGATGCACTGATGATGAGCTAACATGGCCCGATCCGTTGCGAAGGATACAGATGCCGGAGAACCGGTTGGCGGTACGACGCCGGATCGGCGCTTCCGCATCGTCAACTGGATCGGAATCATCGACCAGCTCGCGTCCACCAAGGCCAATCGCGTGTTGCGCGGTCATGACCTGCCATTGCCGCAATTCGTCATACTCAATCACTTCAGCCACAGGCTTGATGAGGGAAAGACGGTTGGCGGAATCGCCCGCGCTATGCAACAGTTGCCGCCGGCGGTGACCAAGACGACCCAGAAGCTGCTGGCCAAGGGATACCTGCGTGAGGTGCAAAGCACCGACGACGCCCGCTCTAAGTTACTGTTCCTGACCGCACGCGGCAGGACGGCCCATGGCAAGGCGATTGCTGCACTGCTGCCTGAGCTGGCACCCGCCTTCGCAGGCTGGACGACCGCGGAACTGGAGCAGTTCTGGCAGTATCTTGATCGGCTCAAGGTCTGGTTCGACCAGAACCGCTGAAACAGGAGGAAATGATCATGGCCAAAGTCTTCGTCGCCGGCGTCGGCATGATCCCGTTCGCCAAGCCGGGCAGCAGCAAGGCTTATGACGAGATGGGCGCCGCAGCCGGACAGCTGGCGCTGAAGGATGCCGGCATCGGCTACGATGCCGTGCAGCAGGCTTATGCCGGCTATGTCTATGGCGACAGCACGTGTGGCCAGAAGGCACTGTATCGTCTCGGCATGACCGGCATCCCGGTCGTCAATGTCAACAACAACTGCTCCACCGGCTCCACCGCGCTGTTTCTCGCCCGCCAGGCAATCCAGAGCGGCGCCGCCGATTGTGTGCTGGCGCTGGGCTTCGAGCAGATGAAGCCGGGTGCGCTGGGCTCGGTCTACACCGACCGGCCGAGCCCGTTTGCCGATTTCGACACCGTCTGCGACGAGATCGTCGGCATGCCCGATGTGCCGCTGGCCTTGCGCTATTTCGGCGGTGCCGGCTTAAGCCATATGCAGAAATTCGGCACGAAGCTGGAGACTTTCGCCCGCATCCGCGCCAAGGCCAGCCGCCATGCGAAAAACAATCCGCTGGCGCTGTTCCGCCAGGAGGTCAGCGTCGACGACGTGATGCAGGCGCAGGCAATCTGGCCCGGCGTGATGACCCGCCTGATGGCCTGCCCGCCGACCTGCGGCGGAGCGGCCGCCTTGCTGGTCTCGGAGGCATTCGCCGCGAAACACGGCCTGCGCACCGATGTGGAGATCGCTGCCCAGGCGATGACCACCGATTATGCCTCCACCTTCGAGGCGCGCGACATGATGCAGCTGGTCGGCGCGGATATGAGCCGCGCTGCGGCCGAAAAAGTTTACGAACAGGCCGGTATCGGGCCCGAGGATGTCGATGTGGTCGAGCTGCATGACTGCTTCGCCCATAACGAGCTGATCACCTACGAGGCGCTCGGGCTGTGTGGCGAAGGCGGCGCCGAGGGCTTCGTCGAAGTCGGCGACAACACCTATGGTGGCCGCGTGGTGACTAATCCGTCCGGCGGCCTGCTGTCCAAGGGCCATCCGCTTGGCGCCACCGGTTTGGCGCAGTGCTACGAGCTGACGCATCAGCTGCGCGGTAGTGCCGAGGCGCGCCAGGTCGATGGTGCCCGCGTCGCGTTACAGCACAATCTGGGCCTCGGCGGCGCCTGCGTGGTGACCTTGTACCGGCAGGCTTGAGGCTACCGCCCGACCGGGGCAGACCACCATCCATGAGCTGCGGCTGACCCGTTAAAGCCAACCAGCCGCCGGCAGGCTGGCCCGGCTGCCGTCGCGGAAGGGTGGCTGCGGGGAAAGGGCCGGGCTGGCTGGCTGGCCGCCTAAATAATGCCGTGATTTCAAATTATTAGAGAATTTCCCCGGTAAAGCAGGGAATTCACCGAGTATTAAGCATGCTGGCCCAGAGTGTTGGCGTAAGTCCATGTCCTGGCGAAACTTTTCGCCCTTTGATCGAATTGGGCCGAAGCGTGTACACTGTAGTTAAAGTACGGAAACTGCGGCAGAATCGGACAACCCGGCGGATAGGACGCCCGGGTCGCCCGACGAGGGACATGTGACATGAACGCCACCAACAAGACGACGCGCGATCGCGTCATCATTTTCGACACCACCCTGCGCGATGGCGAGCAGTCGCCTGGTGCCTCGATGAATCTGGAAGAGAAGCTGAAGATCGCAGCCGTGCTGGAAGGCATGGGCGTCGATGTCATCGAGGCCGGTTTTCCGATCGCGTCCAACGGCGACTTCGAGGCCGTCAACGAGATCGCCAAGCGCGTGACGGAGTCGACTGTCTGCGGCCTCAGCCGCGCCGGCCGCAAGGATATCGACCGCGCCTGGGAAGCGCTCAAGCCCGCGAAGCGGGCGCGCATTCACACCTTCATCTCCACCTCGCCGCTGCATATGAAATACAAGCTGCAGATGGAACCCGACGCGGTGCACCAGGCGGTGATCGACAGCGTGTCGTACGCGCGCAATCTGTGCGACGACATCGAATGGAGTTGCGAGGACGGCACGCGCTCGGATCCCGAATTCCTCTGCCGCCTGATCGAAAGTGCGATCAAGGCCGGCGCCACCACGATCAACGTGCCCGACACCGTCGGCTACACCGTGCCGGAGGAATATACCCGGCTGATGCGGTACTTGATCGAGAATATCCCGAATAGCGATAAAGCTAGGTTTTCCGCGCATTGCCACAACGATCTGGGCCTGGCCGTGGCCAATTCGCTGGCCGCCGTGATCGGCGGCGCGCGGCAGGTGGAATGCACCATCAACGGCCTGGGCGAACGCGCCGGCAATGCCGCGCTTGAAGAGATCGTCATGGCTCTGCGCACGCGTGCAGATGCAATGCCGTTCGAAACTGGAATAAAGACCACCGATATCATGAAAGCCTCGCGGCTGGTTTCGGCCGTCACCGGGTTCGTAGTGCAGCCGAACAAGGCCATCGTCGGCGCCAATGCTTTCGCACATGAAAGCGGCATCCACCAGGATGGCATGCTGAAGCATGCCGGCACCTACGAGATCATGACCCCGGAATCGGTCGGCCTTAATCGCTCGACGCTCGTGATGGGTAAGCATTCCGGCCGGCATGCCTTCCGCAAGAAGCTGGAAGAACTCGGCTTCAACCTGGCTGACAACCAGCTCAATGATGCCTTTGCCCGCTTCAAGGATTTGGCCGACCGCAAGAAGGAAGTCTTCGACGAGGATCTGGTCGCGCTGGTCGATGACACCATGGCGCGCGGCAACGAACGCATCCGCTTTGTCAGCCTGCAGGTGATCGCCGGCTCGAAAGGGCCGCAGAGCGCCGCGCTGGAACTGGAGATCGACGGGGTGGCCAAATCGGTCAAGGCGACCGGCAATGGGCCGGTCGATGCCACATTCAATGCCATCCAGGCCCTGTTCCCGCACCAGGCCAGTCTGCAGCTCTACCAGGTCCATGCCGTGACCCAGGGCACCGATGCCCAGGCCGAGGTGACCGTAAGGCTGGAAGAGGGTGGAAAAACCGTGAACGGACAGGCTGCCGACGCCGATACGCTGGTGGCAAGCTGCCGGGCTTATATCCATGCGCTCAACAAGCTGCTGGTGAAGCGGGAAAAGACCGCGCCGGCAGCCCTCAGTGCGTGATTGGGCACCTGAAACCACGCCACCCGGCATGCGGCCGGTGCGGGGCTGAAAATATGGGGACTGGGGGTTGCGCTGCACCGGTGCCCGAGGCGATAACGGCGCAACATTTCGTTGGTGAGGATCTTTCTGGATGTTCTCGCGTTTGATGGGTTTCATGTCGGCCGATATGGCCATCGACCTTGGCACGGCCAATACCCTGGTTTACGTCAAGGGCCGCGGCATCGTGCTGAACGAGCCCTCGGTGGTGGCGATCACCAATAATCGCGGCAAGAAGCAGGTTCTGGCGGTCGGTGACGAAGCCAAGCAGATGCTGGGCCGTACGCCGGGCAACATCGAGGCCATTCGCCCGCTGCGCGACGGCGTGATCGCCGATTTCGAGGTGGCGGAGGAAATGATCAAGCATTTCATCCGCAAGGTGCACAACCGCCGCAGCTTTGCCTCGCCGCAGATCATCATCTGCGTGCCGTCGGGTTCCACCGCGGTCGAGCGCCGCGCCATCATGGATTCTGCTGAATCCGCCGGCGCCCGCCGCGTCTTCCTGATCGAGGAGCCGATGGCCGCCGCGATTGGCGCCGGCCTGCCGGTCACCGAGCCGACCGGCTCGATGGTGGTCGATATCGGCGGCGGCACTACGGAAGTGGCCGTGCTCTCGCTGGGCGGCATCGTCTATTCGCGCAGCGTGCGCGTCGGCGGCGACAAGATGGACGAGGCGATCATTGCCTATATCCGCCGCAACCATAACCTGCTGGTGGGCGAGGCTTCGGCCGAGCGCATCAAGAAGCAGATTGGCTCGGCGGCGCCGCCGGAAGACGGCAATGGCCTCTCCATGGAGATCAAGGGCCGCGACCTGATGAACGGCGTGCCGAAGGAACTGGTGATCAACCAGCGCCAGATCGCCGAGAGCCTGGCCGAACCGGTCGGCGCCATCGTCGAGGCCGTGAAGGTCGCGCTGGAGCACACCGCGCCGGAACTGGCCGCCGATATCGTCGACAAAGGCATCGTGATGACCGGCGGCGGCGCGCTGCTGGGCAATCTGGACCTGGTGCTGCGGCACGCGACCGGCCTGCCGGTCTCGATTGCCGACGAGCCGCTTTCCTGCGTGGCGCTGGGCACCGGCCGTGCGCTGGAAGAGATGAAGACGCTGAAGCACGTTCTGTACAATCCGCCGTACTGATCCCGGTACGGTATCGCGGAGGGCATTGACGGGGGCGCATGGCAAGACGGTCGGGACGCAGTGCATGGATCGCAGCGCCATTTCGCGCGCTGCTGCAGCGTTTCGCGTTCCTGCTGCTGCTTGCCACCGCCATCGGCCTCGTGCTGGTCAGCCGCATCGACCGTCCGCTGGTCGAACGCGCCCGTGCCCTGGTTGCCGATATCGTCGAGCCCGTCCTGAGCACGGTGGCGCAGCCGGTGGCCGCCGTGAATGCCGCGGTCGGCTGGGTCGACGACATCCTCTTCGTGCATGAGGAAAACTTCCGCCTACGCACCGAAAACGCCCGCCTGCTGCAGTGGCAGGAAGTGGCCCGCCGACTGGAGCAGGACAATGCCGCCTTGCGTCGCCTGCTCGCCGCCGGCCCAGACTTAAGTCAGACCTATGTGACCGGCCGGGTCATTGCCGATGGCGGCGGTTCCTTCGTACGCACCGCCCTGCTCAATGTCGGCGCCAAGGACGGCATCAGGAAAGGTCAGGCGGTGATCGGCGAAGGCGGTTATGTCGGCCGCGTCGCCGAGGTGGGCCAGCGCGCTGCCCGCATCCTGCTGCTGACCGATCTGAACTCGCGCCTGCCGGTGATGCTGCAGGATGGCGGCCATCGCGCCGTGCTGGCGGGCGACAATTCGCCTTTCCCGCGGCTGGAATACCTTTCCGGCGCCGCCAAGCCTGCCATCGGCATGCAGGTGGTGACCTCGGGCGATGGCGGGCAGTTTCCAGCCAACATCCCGGTCGGCGAGATCGTCGAGATCGAAGGCGGCGTGCGGGTCCGGCCGCTGGTCGATCTGGGCCGCCTCGGTTTCCTGCGGGTGATGCAGTTCGACGAAACGCGGATCGATGCCGAGGATCCGGCCGCGCAGGTTCTGCCGCTGGCGCCGCCGCCCAAGGGCCAATAGGAGCGCGCGGGATGTCTGCGCTGCTCCGCCAGACCAGCCGCCGCATCCGGGCCCTGCTGCCGATCCTCAGCAGCCTGGCGCTGGTGCTGTTCAGCCTGGCCCCGGTTGGGCTGCCGCATTTTGACAGCGTCGGCCCGGCCTTCGCGCTGATGGCGGTATTCTACTGGAGCATTTTCCGATCCGACCTGATGACCATGCTGGGGGCTTTCGCCATCGGCCTGCTGCTCGATCTGCTCAGTGGTGGCCCGATCGGCCTCAATGCGCTGGTGCTGGTGCTGGCGCATGAACTTGGCGTGTCGCAGCGCCGGGTTTTCCTGGGATCGTCCTTCCTGGTCAACTGGGCCGCCTTTGCCCTGGTGATCGGAGTGGTGCTGCCGATCTGCTGGTTGCTGATGTCGCTGCTGCACTGGGAATTGCTGCCGATGCTGCCGCTGATGACGCAGTTACTGTTGTCGCTGGCGCTCTATCCGGTGATCTACTGGATGCTGAGCCGCCTGGAACGTCGCTGGCTGCGCGCCTCGGTAACGGCGTAAACCCGCATGGCGATCAACCGTCGCGACAACGATCTGCAACGGGTCTTCACCCGTCGTGCCCTGCTGCTTGGCACCGCGCAGCTCGGCCTGTTCGGCGCCCTGGCCGCGCGGCTCTATTACCTGCAGGTGATGGAATCCGATCGCTATGCGCTGCTGGCCGAGGAAAATCGCATCAGCATGCGCCTGTTGCCGCCCCGGCGCGGCCGCGTGCTCGACCGGTTCGGTCATGAGCTGGCATCCAATCGCCGCAATTACCGGGTCCTGATCGTTGCCGAGCAGTCGCGCAATGTCGATGCCACGCTTGAGGCGCTGTCCCGACTGATTCAGGTTGACGACAGCCAGAAGGCCAGGGTCAAGCGCGAGATCGAACGG
This sequence comes from Ferrovibrio sp., assembly GCF_029255545.1. Lineage (GTDB taxonomy): Bacteria > Pseudomonadota > Alphaproteobacteria > Ferrovibrionales > Ferrovibrionaceae > Ferrovibrio. Next base: position 10,163 of record NZ_JANLJJ010000032.1, read on the forward strand.
CGGCGCAAGTTCGTTCCCGTCGTGGTGGCCGAGAACCTGTCCTGGGATGATTTCGCCAAGATCAATCTGCACAGCCCCGATCTGCCCGGCGTGCAGCTTGATGTCGGCGAGACGCGCGACTATCCCTATGGCGCCATGTTCAGCCATGTGGTCGGCTATGTCGGTGCCGTTGCCGAGAACGAGCTGGGCGATGACCCGCTGCTGGAACTGCCGGGTTTCCGCATCGGCAAAAGCGGCGTCGAGAAGGTTTATGACGAACGCCTGCGCGGTCGCGCCGGCCACAGCCAGATCGAGGTGAATGCCTACGGGCGCGCCATCCGCGAATTGCGGCGCAATAACGGCCAACCGGGCGATGATCTCGTGCTGACCATCGATGCCGACCTGCAGCGTTTCGCCATGGAGCGTTTCGGCGAGGAAAGCGGCGCCGCCGCCGTGCTGGATATCCATACCGGCGAAATCCTCGCCCTGGTTTCCAACCCGGGCTACGATCCGAACTGGTTCAATGTCGGCATCACCCAGGCGCAATGGCGCCAGCTCAACGGCGACAAGTACAAGCCGCTGATCAACAAGGCGATCCAGGGCCAATATCCGCCCGGCTCCACCTTCAAGATGCTGGTCGGTCTGGCTGCGCTCGAAGCCGGCACGATGACGCCCGACACCCGCGTCTTCTGTCCCGGCCATGTGGAATTCGGCAACAATACCTTCCATTGCTGGAAGAGGGGCGGCCACGGCACGATGAGTCTGGTTTCGGCCATCGAAGAAAGCTGCGACGTTTATTTCTATGAGGCGGCGCGGCGCACCGGCGTCGATAAGATCGCGGAGATGGCCAAGCGGCTCGGCCTGGGCGAGTTGACCGGCGTCGACCTCACCGGCGAACGTAAGGGCCTGATCCCGACGCGCGCCTGGAAGCAGGCGGTGCTCGGTCAACCCTGGGCGCAGGGCGAGAATCTGGTGATCGGCATCGGCCAGGGCTACGTCACCACCACGCCGCTGCAGCTGGCGGTGATGGCGGCGCGGCTGGGCAACGGCGGTTATGCCGTCACCCCGCGGATCGTGCGCGCCGATGACGGCATCGGCCCGGTCGCCGACCAGCGGCCGGCGAGCCAGCGCTGGCCGAAACTCGACATCAAGCGCGAGCATCTCGATTACGTGATCGATGGCATGTATGGCGTGACCAACCGACCGCGTGGTTCGGCCGCTGGTTCGCGCATCTCGCTGGCGCAGTTCGTGATGGCGGGCAAAACCGGCTCCAGCCAGGTGCGCCGCATCAGCCGGCTGGAACGTGAAACCCGCGTGCGCAAGAACGAGGAGAAGCCGTGGGAGGAGCGCGACCATGCGCTGTTCGTTGCCTTCGCGCCGATCCAGGCGCCGCGTTATGCCTGCGCGGTGATCGTCGAGCATGGCGGTTCGGGCGCCAAGATGGCGGCGCCGATCGCCCGCGACATCATGATCGAGACGCAGAAACTGGACCCCTCGCGTCGGGCGCGTACGCCGCCGGGCCCCACCACGGCCTCCGCGGCGCCGGCCAAGGGAGGTGGTTGAGATGCCGCACTGGTCCAGCCGGGGTAACGACCTTTCGTTCGGCCGCAAGCTGCGCGACGTCAATTGGGGTCTGGTGCTGCTGATCACCCTGATCGCCAGCACCGGCTTTGCCACCCTGTATTCTGCTGCCGGCGGCAGCCTCGATCCATGGGCGGATCGCCAGATGGTGCGTTTCGCCATTGGCATGGTTGTCATGGTGGCGATCGCGCTTACCGATATCCGCGTCTGGATGCGGTTGTCCTATCTGGTCTATGCCATTGGCGTCGTTCTGTTGGTCGCCGTCGAACTGTTCGGCCGGGTCGGCATGGGGGCGCAGCGTTGGCTCGATGTCGGCATTTTCCACATCCAGCCGTCCGAGATCATGAAGATCGCGCTGATCCTCACGCTGGCGCGCTATTTCCACGGGCTCTCCTATGATGAGGTCGGGCGGATCCGCTGGCTGTTCATCCCGCTGGCCATCGTGCTGGTGCCGGTGGGCCTGGTGATCAAGCAGCCTGATCTGGGCACCGCCATGCTGCTGCTCGCTTCCTCGGGGGCGGTATTCTTCTTCGCTGGCGTGCGGGCCTGGAAATTCATTGCCGTGATCGTGGCCGGTGGTGCCGCCTTGCCGGTGGCCTGGAACTTCCTGCACGATTACCAGAAGAAGCGGGTACTCACCTTCATGAATCCGGAAGAGGATCCGCTGGGCTCGGGTTACCATATCCTGCAATCCAAGATCGCGCTGGGGTCGGGTGGATTTGCCGGCAAGGGCTACATGCAGGGCACCCAGAGCCACTTGAGTTTTCTGCCCGAGAAACAGACTGACTTCATCTTCACCATGCTGGCCGAGGAGCATGGCCTGATCGGCGCGCTGGTGCTGATCGCGCTCTATATCCTGCTGATCGCCTATGGCTATGCCATCGCGCTGCGGGCGCGCAGCCAATATGCCCGCCTGCTCGCCGGCGGCATCACCACCATGCTGTTCCTCTATGTGTTCATCAATATTGCCATGGTCTCGGGCCTGGTGCCGGTGGTGGGCGTGCCGCTGCCGCTGGTCTCCTATGGCGGCACCGCGATGATGACCCTGCTGGTAGGGCTGGGCCTGCTGATCAACGTCTATGTTCACCGCGACGTGGAGATTCCCCGCCATATGAGCGGCCTGTAACCAACCAGCCTGCAGCGGCCCGAATCGGCACCCTTAAGCGCCTGATTGAAAAATCATTTTTCCGCCCCCCGAAGCGCTTGCAATTCCGGTGAATCCGGGTATTTTCGCGCGACTTTCGACGACCCCGCGTCGTCACAGGAAAAATGGGCGCATAGCTCAGTTGGTAGAGCAGCTGACTCTTAATCAGCGGGTCCCAGGTTCGAGCCCTGGTGCGCCCACCATTTTTCTAATACGGCACAATGACTTACGCCGCCCCGCAGAAATGCGATGGGCGGCGAAGTCGTTTTTGGAAGCACTATGGAAGCAGCGCAATTCGGGCTGGATACATCTTATACTTGCCGACAATGACACTCATGAATACGGTGTCTCGAGATGTGTCTGGGGGGGAGCCGATGAAACAGAAATTTCTGGTGCCAGCATTGGCGATTTCAGCTCTGACAGCCGACGCCGGGGCAAGCGTCGGAGAAGGCGTCGTAATAGATACGAGCGACGCTGGAAAAGCGTCTCAGGATATTGCTTCTACCCAATTGAAGCATGCCTTGCCCGCAATGACTGCAACGTATATGGCGGGCGATGATTTGTTTGTGCTTCGCCTTCTGAAAACTCAGAGCGGAACACTTATGGCGCAGCATGGCTCGCACGCGTCGCATGGTTCCCACGGTTCGCACCGCTCTCATCAGTCAGGGCGTTGACGGCCGCGGCCCCTATGGTCGTCGAGTTAGCTTTTGACGCCGAGGTCTACCGACTTGAGGCAGTCAAAAAGGCGTCTTATAGAGTCGCTCGCTTCATTTCGGTCGATATATAGCTGAATGGGCTGCAGCATATCATATCACTTTGTCAGATGACGTTTCCTACATTGATGTCGGGGATATTATCGCAGTTGAGCGCGCCTCAGGGCGTGTAAGGGTGCTTTTTACGGCACGTGCCGAGCACCACAGCTTTCTAGTAACCGAGCAATGCGACAACTTCTGCCTGATGTGTTCTCAACCGCCTCGCAAAATCAATGATGCATGGTTGGTTCATGAACTCGCCGAAGTTATCCCGCATTTACCCATAAGCACTAAGGAAATAGGCTTCACAGGAGGTGATGGGCCTCAATATAGCCTTGGGCAAAGAGGCCGTAGACGGCGGCAAAGTCAAAGCCGCAGCCTTGGCACTTGTCGCCATGGACCTTTTTTGCAGCTTTGGCAGCCTTAGAGTCGCGATCAATTTTGCGGTGTAACCGGTAGCGCCGGCGCTCAATAATTGTGGCGGTGTATTCGTCTGTCGCTTTGGTCTCCATCGCAGCGTCAAAGGTGTCAACCCCGCCGCGGGCAGTCAGCATGACATAGAGACGAACGATTTCTTTGAGGTCTGTAGTAAGCTTTTCCTCGTCGGGTAGCGCCATAAGGTCATAGCGGACGCCAAAGGCAACGGACGGCTCATAGTCGCGGGCGAGGATTGAGGTTCCGTCGAGTATTACCGGGGTGTCCGAAAACCGGGGTAGCCGCTCAGGCAAGCGGGCTTGGATTAAGGCTGCGCGCCGTCGCAATTCGTCATGAGTACCGCGTTTAAATTCCTCTCGGATAATGGTCGTCCCTTGGGCGAGAGTTAGATAGACGGAGCTCATATCCGCGGCAAAGAGGTAGACGACGTATTGGCCGTTTGTAGCCGAGACGGTCACGTTGGGGTCAAAGACTGCAATCCATGGTACTTCGGCCCATTGGCCCTGGCCTGGGCTGCCCGTGACCTTAAAATACTCATTGCCCAATGCAGTACTTACGGCCTCGGGAGCATCGGTTCGCAGGAAGTTTGCAACCTCGTTACCGGTAAACGCGGTGCGTGTCGCGGCCAGATAATTATTTGCAATGTGCTTAAGGGTCTCTCGGATACCCATTATCCCCTCAACGTCAGGTCTATCGGACCGATGCGCAATATCCCGACTCAGCTCCCGTAACCTTTAGGGCAATTTCCCCCTTAGAGCCCTCTAAGGGGGAAATCAGCCTAACAGGTGCGCCGGGGCTATCAGCCTCTTAGAGCGATTCAGGCTTTAGCCTGCGGCTTTCGTCGATTCGGTCCGCCTCTTGCCTGGGAAACGTACCACATTGTTGCCCACCCCTAAGGGGGGCGGCGCAGCCATCGTACTGGCAGCGGGAGCAGCAGGGGAGGGTGGGGCAGACGGTGCGATACCGATCAACCCGCCGATCTTAGCCGCGCCATCGGTCGCTGCCGCGCGGACTGTGGCATCGTCCAAATGGGCATAGCGGAGCGTCGTCTGGATTTGGGTATGGCCGAGCAGCTTTTGCAGTGTGGTAATCGCCATGCCGCCCTGGAGCATGAGCGAGGCATAGGTATGCCGTAGGTCGTGGATACGGACCTCGGGCAGCTTGGCCCGCTGGCGGATATGCCGCCAGGACTTCTCCAGATTGACGGCATGCTGGCCCTCGACTTCGCCAGCAATGACGTAGGGATTGCCGTCCAGCTGCGGTATGGCGTCTATGACGGCTTGAGCCTCTGGCGTCAAAGGAATGCGCCGGGCACCAGTCTTAGAGTCCGGGAGGTTCATATAGCCGCCCCGGATAAAGGACCATTGCATGGTCTGTATTTCGCCAAGCCGGCAGCCGGTCAGGATCAGCAGCCGGAAGGCCGCAATATGGTATGACGATATCGCCTTGTCGGCTTCGGCATCCCGTAAGGCAACGCTCACCCGCTCCAGCTCAGCCGGGGTTAGATACCGCTCGCGGCGCTCCTCGCGGTATTTCTGGACATGGCGGCAGGGATTGGAGCCGTCCGGCCGCAAGCCCCAGACCTCGCAAAGGTTAAACATCTTAGAGAGGACCGAGAGCAGCCTATTGGCCCGGTATGGCGTCTTGCGCAGCTCATGATGAAGCTTGGCGATATCGGGCCGGGCCACATCGACAATCTTGAACGCCCCTAGCTGGGGCAGAATGTGGTACTCAACCAAGGATTCATAATCCCGCTTGGTCGACGGTTTGCACCGCTTGGCCACATGCTCAGCCAGAAACCGCTCTGCGACGCTTTTAACGGTCGGGGCGCGGCGATGCTCGTCGATGGCCTCTGCCGGGTTCTCGCCCTTGGCAACGGCCCCTAGAAGCTCCCTGGCGCGCTTGCGGGCCTCGTCTGCGGTGAGCACGCCATGCTGGCCGATCTTGACCCGGCGCGTGCGTCCTCCGGCGCGATACTGGACCATGTAGGTGCGTTTGCCGCTTGGCATGATGCGCACGCCAAAACCGGCCACGTCGTCATCCCAGATGAAGTAATCGCGCGCCTTCACCTCGAAGGCTTCAACGCGGCTCTTGGACAGGGTGGGCATGGCTTGCAGCTCCCAGCACAACCAAATTTCTGGAAGCACTATGGAAGCACGAAAAATAAAAAATCAAGCAAAAGTAGAGTGCTGTGGCGTAGCCAAGAGTCGGCTATGTCATTGACTCATATAGGAAGTGAGTATCACCAGGGGTTGTGGGCGTAAACCAGCGTAAATGCTTTTTCACGCTCTTAATCAGCGGGTCCCAGGTTCGAGCCCTGGTGCGCCCACCATTTTTCCAAGCACTTAGCGCCAATACTCGAACACCGTTCAACTCCGTTCAAGTTGAACGTTCAACTTCGCGCACTGGGTTCGTTCCCACTACGGGCCCTTATGGTGCGCCCGATGGCTGCCGCCGCCTCGATATACGTCTTCCAGGGAACATTACAGCATGCCTGCGCGCATCTCGCGCAGTCGCAGGATCATGCAACTCTGCACCCAGCCTTCGTATTGCGAGGTCTGCTCCCGGTGGCCGGCGGCGGCATCCTCGCAGATTCGGCGTGCCTCGCTCTGCTGCGCCTCTTCCGGCGTCAGCGGTTTCGCCGGCTCCCGGCTGGTGACGCATCCCGTCAAAGCCCCGGCCAGGATGACGGCGGATATGTGGTTACGCATGATCGTCGCTCCTTCTGCTGACTGCTGAGCTTATAGCGCATGCTGTGGTGCGATCCTCTCGGCAGGCTGGCGAACGAGACAATGTTGTTGGTCCGGTCCACCCTGTAGCCTAGCCGCGTTTCTTATTTTTCGCGCGGCCGCCCCGTGGCGGGGTCGATGCCGATCACCGGCAGCCCGGCCACCTTCCAGCTCATGATGCCGCCGGCGAGATGGCGGTGATGATCCAGCCCGTCCTGCTGGCACAGGCCAATGGCCGTCTGCGAGCGTTTGCCCGAGCCGCAATGGAACACCAGCAGGCGGTCCCCGTCATTGGGCAGGGCCTTCGGATCGAAGGTTGAGAGCGGATAGAGAAAGGCGCCATGGATACGTTCGGCGGCGTATTCCGCCGGTTCGCGCACATCGACCAGGAAGACGCGACCGCTTCGCAGGCCGGCCTGGACCTCGGCGGGCGTCATGTCGAGAATAGGTTGCATTTTGGTGGGGCCGGGCATGGCGATCTCCTGCTTTGGTAGGGGGGGCTGTATATTCGCTATTGCTAATATTCGCAAATGCTAATATATCCTGTATCGATGTCAAGCCCGGGTTCCGGCGGCGGATTGCCGAACCGCCCGGTACAGAGCCCGGCACATAGGCGGCTTCAGGCCGCCGTCATTGGAGGAAACGACATGTCGCAGGACAGCAGCAGCAAACCGAAAATCGTCATTCTGGGCGCCGGCCTCGGCGGCGTCATCGCCGCCTTCGAGGTGAAGGAGGCCGTGGGCAAGAAGGCCGAAGTGACAGTGGTCAACCGCGGCGACACGTTCCATTTCGTGCCCTCCAATCCCTGGGTTGCGGTGCGCTGGCGTACTCGCGACGCCATCGAGGTGAAGCTGCCGCCGGTGATGAAAAAACGCGGCATCGAGTTCATCCCGGTTGGCGCCGCGAAGGTGCATCCGAAGGATAACCGCCTCGACCTCGAGGATGGCCGCAGCATTTCCTACGATTACCTGGTGATTGCCACCGGCCCCGAACTGGCCTTCGACGAGATTACCGGCCTCGGCCCCCATGGCGGCTTCACCCAGTCGGTCTGCCATGTCGACCACGCCGAGGGCGCGGCCGATGCCTTCGATGCGCTCGCCGCCGATCCCGGCCCGGTGCTGGTCGGCGCGGTGCAGGGCGCGTCATGCTTCGGGCCCGCTTACGAATTCGTCATGATCCTCGACACCGAGCTGAAGAAGCGCAAGGTGCGCGACCGCGTGCCGATGACCTTCGTCACCTCCGAACCCTATGTCGGCCATCTCGGCCTCGACGGCGTCGGCGACACCAAGGGCCTGCTGGAAAGCGAGATGCGCGAGCGCCACATCAAGTGGATCGTCAACGCCAGGGTCACCGCGGTCGAGGCCGGCATGATGCATGTCGAGGAAATGACCGAGGATGGATCGGCGGTGAAGGCCACGCATGACCTGCCGTTCAAGTATTCGATGATGCTGCCGGCCTTCCGTGGCGTTGGCGCCCTGCAGGGCGCCGAGGGTCTGGTCAATCCGCGCGGTTTCGTGCTGGTCGACAAGACCCAGCGCAACCCGACCTTCCGCAATGTCTTCGGGCTCGGCGTCTGCGTGGCGATCCCGCCGATGGGCAAGACCGCGGTGCCGGTTGGCGTGCCGAAAACCGGCTTCATGATCGAGACCATGGTCACCGCCATCGCCGCCAACCTGAAGGCGATCATCGAGGGCCGGGAGGCGAAAACCGAAGGCACTTGGAACGCCATCTGCCTCGCCGATTTCGGCGATGGCGGCGTTGCCTTCGTGGCCAAGCCGCAGATTCCGCCGCGCAACGTCAACTGGTCGTCCAGCGGCAAATGGGTGCACATGGCCAAGATCGGCTTCGAGAAATACTTCCTGCACAAGGTGCGCGCCGGCGAAAGCGTGCCGTTCTACGAGAAGCTGGCGCTCGACGTCCTGGGCATCACCAAGCTGAAAGGCGAGTGAGGGGCAGGAGGCTGAGGCCGGGATTGCCTGGACTATTCCCGGCTTCGGTTCCGCCTGTCTGCCGCATTCCGCGCAGGAACCGGGGCCGCTACAGCCACCCGCTTTTTTTGAAGCGCCAGTAGAGCAGGGCGCAGATGCCGCCCATCACCAGCAGGGCGACCGGGTAGCCATATTCCCATTTCAGCTCCGGCATGAATTCAAAATTCATGCCCCAGATGCCAGCAAAGGCGGTGGCGACGGCGAAGATGCCGGCCCAGGCGGCCAGCCGCTTGTTCACCTCGCTCTCCTCGATGGTTACCATGGCCAGGTTCACCTGGATCGCCGTGCCGATGGTGTCGCGGATGCTGTCGACCGAGGCATTGATGCGGGTGAGGTGGTCGGAGACGTCGCGGAAATATTCCTGCATGCTGGCGCAGACCCGCGGCACCCGGCCGCCATGCAGCTTCGCCACCGCTTCCATCAGCGGCGCGACGGCATGCTTGAGCTGCACCACCCTGCGCTTGAGGTCGTATAACCGCTCGATATTCGAGCGCGCCGCGCCCTTGGTGAAAATCTGCTCCTCGATTTCCTCCAGCTCCGTCTCGAAAGCATCGATGACCGGGAAATAGCGATCGACCACGGCATCCATCAGAGCATAGAGCACGAAGCCCGAGCCCAGTTTCAGCAACTCGGGCTCGCGTTCGCAGCGATCTCGCACGCCCAGGAAGGTCTGGTGGCTATGGTTGCGCACCGACAGCACGAAATCACGGCCGATGAAGGCATTCACCTCGCCGACCTCCAGTTCGCCCTCGACGATGGTCAGCAGTTGCATGACGACGAACAGGCAATCGCCGTATTCCTCGATCTTCGGCCGCTGGTGGCCATGGCGGGCGTCCTCCACCGCCAGGTCGTGCAGGTTGAACTCCTCCTGCATCTCGGCCAGTTCTTCCGGGGTTGCGTCTTTCAGGGCGACCCAGACGAAGGTGTCCGGCTGGCCGACATAATCGCTGATCTGCTGGATCGGCAAATCGGCGAATTTCCTGCCCTCGCGGTAGGCGACACAATTGATCAGCATCGGATTCGGCTCCCTATTTTCTGCATGGCTAGCAGGTTCGGCTTGGGGATGGCCAGACTGGTTTTCGTTCAGCGGCCGATCCGCCCCGCTGGCGCTGCCGGAGCCGGCGAATCGGGGCAGGGCTAGGTCCCTGAAATCCTGTCCTTCTTTGTCGATTGCCCTCGTCGGGGCGGAGGCTGCGGGCTAATATCCCTGCCGGGGGACGCGCAGGCCGCCTGACCGCCGCAGAATGAGGAATGCCATGGCAGCCCACAACAATGACACTCTGCCGCCGCGCCATCGCTGGCGGTTTTTCCGCGCCGGCGGTTTCGACCAGGTGCGCATCGAGACGGCGGAAGACCTGCGCCATCTTGCTCATCTCGACCAGAAACTCTGGCTGGCGCTGAGCTGCCCGACGGGCAGCGTGGAATTCGACCGCCGCACCCTGGAATTGATCGACAGCGACAAGGATGGCCGCATCCGCGTGCCGGAATTGCTGCAGGCGGTGCGCTGGGCCTGTGGCCTGCTGCGCGATGCCGATGCGCTGTTTGCCGGCCATGGTGAGCTGCCGCTGGCGCTCATCGATGACAGCCACGCCGATGGCGCCCGTATCCTGGCCTCGGCCAAACGCATCCTGACCAATATCGGCAAGCCGGATGCCCCGGCGATCACGCCCGAGGATGCCGCCGATGTGCAGCGCATCCTGGCCGGCACCACGCTGAACGGCGACGGTGTCGTGCCGCCCGCGGCGGCGCGCGAACCGGAAACCGCTGCCGTGATCGGGCAGATCATGGCGCTGGCCGGCTCAAAGCCGGATCGTGGTGGCGAAGCCGGCATCGGCCAGGAAGAGGCCGATGCCTTCTTTGCCGCCGTCGATGCCTATCTGGGCTGGTGGGGCGAGGCGCAGGACAAACCGGAGATCCTGCCGCTGGGCGAGGCCACGCTGGCAGCCGTCGAGGCCCTGCAGGCCGTGATGGCCAAAGTCGACGATTATTTCTTTCGCTGCAGCCTGGCAGCCTATGATCCCCAGGCTGGCGTCGCGCTGAATGCCGATGCCGAGGATTTCGCGGCCATCGCTGATGGCAACCTGTCGGCCGGCGCGGCGGCGGTATCGGCCTTTCCGCTGGCGCGGGTTGCCGCCGCCCGGCCGCTGCCGCTGCAGGATGATGTCAATCCGGCCTGGGCGGCCGCGGTGGCCAGGTTGCGCGAGGCGACCGTGCTGCCGCTGCTCGGGCCGCGTGACAGGATCAACGAGGCGGAATGGCGCGACCTGCAGGCGCGGCTGGGGCCGGCGATAGCCTGGCTGCAGCGCAAGCAGGGCGGCATGGTCGAAACCCTGGGCATTGGCCGGGTGCGCGAGATCGCGACATCGGGGGCGCGAGGCAGAATCGACGTATTGATTGCCGCCGATGCGGCGCTGGCGCCGGAATTCGAGGCGATTGCCGCGGTCGAGACCCTGGCGCGCTATCTGCGCGACCTGGTGCCGCTGCTCAACAACTTCGTGTCCTTCCGCGATTTCTATACCCGGCGTGGCCGGGCGATCTTCCAGGTCGGCACGCTGTTCATCGACGGCCGCTCCTGCGACCTGTGCATCAGGGTGGACGATCCGGCCAAGCATGCCACTCTGGCCACGCTGAGCCGCATCTATCTGCTCTATTGCGACTGCATGCGGCGCGGCAGCAACGAGAAGATGACGATTGCTGCCGCCATCACCGGCGGCGATGCCGACCAGCTGATGGTGGGGCGCAATGGCGTGTTCTACGATCGCCAGGGCCGCGACTGGGATGCGGTGGTCGTGAAAATCGTCAGTCATCCGATCAGCATCCGCGAGGCCTTCTGGCTGCCCTTCAAGAAGGTCGGCAAGTTCATCGGCGAGCAGATCGAGAAATTCGCGGCCGCGCGCAGCAAGGCGAGCGAAACGCAGATGACCCAGAAGCTGCTGGAAACCGGCAGCCAGGCGATGGGCGCCGCGCAGGCTGCCGCCGCGCCGCCACCTCCGCCCGCGTTCGACGCGGCAAAATTCGCCGGCATCTTTGCCGCCATTGGCCTTGCCATCGGCGCCATCGGCACGGCGCTGGCTTCGGTGGTGACCGGGTTCCTCAATCTCGCCTGGTGGCAGATTCCGCTGGCCATCATCGGCGTGGTACTGCTGATCTCGGGGCCGTCCATGATGATCGCGGCGATGAAACTACGGCAGCGCAATCTCGGGCCGCTGCTGGATGCCAATGGCTGGGCGGTAAATGCCCGGGCGCTGATCAATATCCCCTTCGGCGGCAGCCTGACCCAGCTTGCCAGACTGCCACCCGGCTCGGAGCGCGCCCTGACCGATCCCTTTGCCGAGCGACGCCAGCCCTGGGGCTGGTATCTTCTGCTCGCTCTGGTGGTCGGCGCGGGTATCGCCGGCTGGTGGTATGGCTGGTTCGCCCGGCTGCTCGGCGGTTAACCAAAGACGCCGGCCGGGGAAGCCGCTAGGATATTAAAATGACGTTGCAGCCGCGCTTCTTCAGCCCCATCGGCACGCTCCGCCATGTCGACCGCCTCGGCTTCCTGACTCAGGATGTACGGGCGGCCGGCACGGTGCTGGGTTTTTTTGGCGCCGCCGCGGCGCTGGGCGCCCGGCCTGATGAGCTGGCCCTGCTGGTCTGCCGCCGCCACAATCCGCAGGACAAGCATCGCCAGATCGTGCTGGTGTTCCACAAGGATGGCGCTTTCACCGATGCGATGCAGCGGCTTTACCGCGCCCATGGCCGGCCACTTGGTTTCGAGGCGCAAAAGCGCTGGTGCGCGGTGCCGGAGCCCAGCTTCCTGGCCGATGAGACCTATGCCCTGCTGGCGGCGCGGTTTCCCAACCTGTTGCTGATCGAGGAAATGCCCGACGGCAAACTGCGGATCGCGGTCTATGCCTCGGCCGGATTCAAGGAGCATCCGCAGCTCAGGCTGGCGCCTTTGCCGAAACAGATGCCGCAGCCAGCGGCGCGGCCAGCGGCCAAGATCACGCCGCTGCCTGCGCGCCCGCGTCCGCTGGCGGATAAGCCGGTCTTGCGTCCCGCCTATGCGGCGGCTGCCCAGGTCGTGCCGCTGCGGCCACGCAAGCTGCGCAGCGTGGTAGCGCTGAATGAAACGGTGGAACGCAAGGTAGTGGACGAATTCCGCCGCCTGCTGCGGACGGTTGCCCTCTATTCCTGAGGCCGTGCTTCACTCCTGGGGAGTCGCCAGCGGTCCGGTGCACATATAAGCGCCATCCTGATAGACCAGCGGCGCCACATCGGGGCGGCAGACAACCTGCACCACGCGGCCGATGCAGATCGAATGCGTGCCATAGGCATGCAGGGCCTCGACCTCGCAGAAGATATTCGCCTGGGCATCGGCCAGATACGGCACACCCTCGGCATCGCTCAGCCATTCGCCCTGCGCAAAGCGATCTTCGCCTTCCACGGCGCCGCTGAATACCTCGGACAATCTCTGCTGGCTGCAATGCAGCAGGTTGATGCAGAGCCGGCGGCCAAGGCCGAGTTGGGCATGCAGCGCGGCCGAACGATTGACGCAGGCCAGCACAGCCGGCGGATCGGCCGAAACCGAGGTGACGGCCGTTGCCGTCATGCCGTGCCGCAGCCCGCTTTCCGAACGGGTCGAAATCACCGTGACGGTGGCTGCCAGCCGGCGCATGGCGGCGCGGAAGGCGGCTTCCAGCGTGACGGGCGTGGCGGCGACAGAATTGGGCGAGGCATCCATGGCCGCTAAGATGTAGCGGAGGGGAGCTGCCGCTTCAATTCCGCGGCAACAGATTCTGCCAGCCCGCGCCAGTCATTGGCGGTCTGCTGCCGCCACAATCGCGCGGTGGGGTACCATGGGGTGCGGTCGCCTTCCAGCCCCCAGTACCAATGCGGGGAAATGCCCTTGTGCAGCAGGATCCAGGTCGGTTTGCCGAGCGCCGCCGCCATATGGGCGGTGGTGTTGCTGGTGGCGATTACCAGGTCCAGCGCGGCGACCTGGGCGGCAAAGGCATCGAGGTCCTTCAACTGGTCGATTTCGGGATCGACCAGAAGATCGACGCCGCACGCGGCCTTCAGGGTTTCGCGGTCGGCTTCGCGATTACCATATTGCAGATCGACGAAGCGATAGCCAGGCAGCGCCAGGAATGGTGCGAAATCCGCCAGCCGCGCCGACTTCGGCGCGCCCAGCTTCGGGTTGGCGCTGTGCCAGGCGATGCCGACCAGCGGGCCATCATGGTTGCTGCGATACCGCGCCCGCAGGGCTTCCGCGCGAACCGCGTCGGCGCGCAGCGGCAGCGCGCCGGTGCAGTCGGCCGGTGAGCGGCGCAGCACGGCGGCCACATCGAACAGGGTGGCCTGTACGGCCAGATCGGGCGCCGAGAAGCGCGCATGCGGCGGATTGGTGCGGGCATAGGTCTCGATGCCGGGGAAGCTGCGCTGCAGGATCGGGATCATGCGCGGGTCGCATTCGATCACCGGCATGATGCCGCGCTGGCGCAATTCCGGCATCAGGCTCCACAGCACCAGGGATTCACCGACGCCCTGTTCGGTGAATAGCAACATCGTCTTGTCGGCGGGCAGGGCTTCGCCGCGCCAGAAGGGCAGGGTGAAGGGGCGTTTGTCGACCGCGCGTTCCGCCAGGCTCCAGCGCGCCCCGAAATGCGGCCAGGCATCGCCGTAATTGCCCTTCACCATCAGTGCCATGCCATAGCGCATATGGGCTTCGCCATCGCCTGGCTTGGCCTGCCAGGCGCGTTCGTACCAATGCAAAGCGGCATCGATATTGCCCTTGATCCGCTCGACATCGCCGAGCGCGATCAGCAGTTCAACGGTTTCCGCCGGCAGCTTCACCGGGGCGGCAAAGGCCGCCTTGAAGGCAGCCTCGGCGCCGGCCGCATCGCCCAGCGCGATCAGTGCGATGCCCAGATTCTTGTAAAACATCGCGATGCCGGGGTTCAGCGCGATGGCCCGCCGCAGCATGGCGGCGGCCGCGGCATGGTCATGCCGGTTGATCAGCGCCGCGCCCAGATTGCTCATCGCCTCGGCATAATCGGGCTTCCGCGCGATCGCTGTTTCATACGCCGCGACGGCGGCATCAAGCTCACCGAGCTGGCCCAGCAGGTTGCCGTAATTGTTGTGCGCTTCCGGGTAGTTCGGCGCCAGTGCGATGGCCTGCTGCAGGCAGGCGCGGGCCGCTTCGGGGTCGCCGTTCAGGCGCAGCAATTCGCCCAGGTTGTTGTGGTACATCGGCTGCCGGCCATTCAGGGCGATCGCCTGGCGCAACAATGGGATGGCCTCGGCGGTGCGGCCCGCGGCATGCAGTCGCAGAGCCTGGTCATTCAGCCGGTTGGCTTCGAGCTGCACGGCGGCTGGCGGGGCAGAGGCGGCGGCCGGAGCCATAGGCCTGACGGTGGTTTTTGCCTGTGCCCGCCGCTGTTTACGATTCACTGCCTGCCTCCATGCTCCGCGAATATTAACCTTTGCACCAGAACCCCTTAAGGCCCCTTTAAAAGGCCCGGATGTCTGCTTGACTTCGAGGTCCGGGAAATCATCTTGCAAACCATACCGGATTGGTCTTATTTGCCACCGATGAATCCGACCAAACCGGTCCGGTTTGGTAATTGCGAAGGGTTTGCAATATGTTGCGTCTGAGCCGACTGGCCGATTACGGCGTCATGGTGATGGCCCATGTGGCGGCCGAGCCCGACGGCGTGCATAACGCCGGCGATGCGGCGACGGCCACCGGGCTGCCCGGACCGACCGTGGCCAAGATCATGGCCAAACTCTCCAAGGCGGGCCTGCTGGTCTCCCAGCGCGGGGCCCGCGGTGGCTATCGGCTGGCCGATGCGCCGGAAGCCATCTCGGTGGCGGCCATTGTCACGGCCCTGGATGGCCCGATCGCGCTGACGCAGTGCTCCAGCAACCACCAGCCCAGCAATCCCCAACCCAGCGCCTGCGACCGCGAGAATCTCTGCGTGTCACGGCGCGGCATCAACCGGATCAACACGGCGATCCGCAGCGCGCTTGAGGGTATCAGCCTCGCCGAACTGGTCCGGCCCTATGATTTCTTTGGCCCCTATCCACCGCGCGTGGATGTGGCCGCATCGAAAAA
The DNA here is from genome assembly GCF_029255545.1 of Ferrovibrio sp. GTDB lineage: Bacteria > Pseudomonadota > Alphaproteobacteria > Ferrovibrionales > Ferrovibrionaceae > Ferrovibrio. Next base: position 25,870 of record NZ_JANLJJ010000032.1, read on the forward strand.
CGCCTGAGTTACAAAGGACAGCTGCCCCATGGCTGCCAATGCCCAAACCATCGAAACGGTCGAGAACCTGGCCGGCGAATACAAGTACGGCTTCGTCACCGACATCGAATCCGAAATCCTGCCCAAGGGCCTGAGCGAGGATACGGTCCGTTTCATTTCGGCCAAAAAGGGTGAGCCGCAATGGATGCTGGACTGGCGGCTGAAGGCCTACCGCGCCTGGCTGCGCATGGCGGAAGAGAAGGGCGAGCCGGCCTGGGCCAAGGTCAGCTACCCGAAGATCGATTTCCAGGACATCCATTACTATTCGGCGCCGAAGAAAAAGAACCTTAAAAGCCTGGATGAAGTCGATCCCGAGTTGCTTGCCACCTACGAGAAGCTGGGCATTCCGCTGAAAGAACGCGAGATTCTGGCCGGTGTCGCGGTCGATGCCGTGTTCGACAGCGTCTCGGTGGCCACCACCTTCAAGGAAAAGCTCAAGGATCTCGGCATCATCTTCTGCTCGATGTCGGAAGCCGTGCGCGAGCATCCCGATCTGGTGCAGAAGTATCTCGGATCGGTGGTGCCGATCACCGACAATTTCTATGCCACGCTCAATTCGGCGGTGTTCTCCGACGGCTCCTTCGTATACGTGCCGCCGGGCGTGCGCTGCCCGATGGAGCTCAGCACCTATTTCCGCATCAACGAGGCCAAGACCGGCCAGTTCGAGCGCACCCTGATCATTTGCGACAAGGGCGCCTATGTCTCGTATCTGGAAGGCTGCACCGCGCCGATGCGCGATGAGAACCAGCTGCATGCTGCCGTCGTCGAGCTGGTCTGCATGGAGGATGCGGAAATCCGCTATGCCACTGTGCAGAACTGGTATCCCGGCGACAAGGAAGGTCGTGGCGGCATCTACAATTTCGTCACCAAACGCGGTGCCTGCCGTGGCGCGCGCTCCAAGATCTCCTGGACCCAGGTTGAAACCGGCTCGGCGATCACCTGGAAGTATCCCAGCGTGATCCTGCAGGGCGACGATAGCGTAGGCGAGTTCTATTCCGTCGCGGTCGCCAACAATGCCCAGCAGGCCGATACCGGCACCAAGATGATCCATCTGGGCCGGAATACTAAGTCGACGATCATCTCGAAAGGCATCTCGGCCGGCAAGGCGCAGAACACCTATCGCGGCCTGGTGCGGGTGATGCCGGGCGCTGCCGGCGCACGCAACTACTCGCAATGCGACAGCCTGCTGATCGGCGATCGCTGCGGCGGCCATACCGTGCCGTATATCGAGGTGAAGAACCGCTCGGCCAAGGTCGAGCACGAAGCCACCACCTCCCGGATTTCCGACGATCAGCTGTTCTACTGCCGCCAGCGTGGCCTGTCCGAGGAAGACGCCGTCTCCACCATCGTCAATGGCTTCTGCAAGGAAGTGCTGCAGAAGCTGCCGATGGAATTCGCCGTCGAGGCGCAGAAGCTGCTCGGCGTCAGCCTCGAAGGCTCGGTCGGCTGAGCGGAAAAAGAATATACAAGGACCAGCCCCATGCTTGAGATCAAGAACCTACACGCCAAAGTCGACGGCAAGGAAATCCTGCACGGCATCGACCTCGTCATCAAACCGGGCGAGATACACGCGGTGATGGGTCCGAACGGCTCGGGCAAGTCGACGCTGTCCTACGTGCTGGCCGGCCGCGACGGCTACGAGGTTACCGAGGGCGATATCCTGCTGAACGGCCAGAGCCTGCTCAGCATGGAGCCGGAAGAGCGCGCTCGCGAAGGCGTCTTTCTGGCCTTTCAGTATCCGGTCGAGATTCCCGGCGTGGCCAATGCCACCTTCCTGCGTTCGGCGGTGAATGCCGTGCGCAAGCACAAGGGTCTGGCCGACATGGACGCCATGACCTTCCTCAAGACCGCCAAGGCCAAGATGAAGCAGTTGCAGATGGATGAGAAATTCCTGCAGCGCGCCGTGAATGTCGGTTTCTCGGGTGGCGAGAAGAAGCGCAACGAGGTGTTCCAGATGCTGATGCTGGAGCCCAGCCTGATGATTCTTGATGAAACCGATTCCGGCCTCGATATCGACGCGCTGAAGGTCGTGGCCGAGGGCGTCAACGCCCTGCGCAGCCCGGAACGCTCCGCTCTGGTGATCACCCATTACCAGCGCCTGCTGGATTACATCGTGCCCGATGTCGTGCATGTGCTGGCCAGGGGTCGGATCATCAAGACCGGCGGCAAGGACCTGGCACTTGAGCTTGAGGCCAAGGGCTATGCCGATATCGTGGCGGATGCGGCCTGAGGGATCGCCGATGTCTGCCCCGTCCTTCATCGATCGCCTCAGCGCCGCTCATCAGTCAGCGGCCGCTAGCCTGCCCGGGGCTGCCCAGCCCGAGGTGACGGCGCGCCGCCAGGCCGCGCTGGACAGCTTCCGTCGCCATGGCCTGCCGACCGCGCGGCTGGAGGCTTGGAAATTCACCAGCCTGACCGGGCTGGAGCGGCAGGTGCCGCCGCAGCCCGCCAATGAAGGCAGCGTCGATCCTGCGAGGGTGCAGGCGGCGACCCTGCCGGGTGACAGCTTCCGGCTGGTTTTCGTCAATGGCCGCTTCGATGCGGCGGCTTCAAAACTGGCTGGTCTGCCCAAAGGCGTGCGGCTGTTGCCGCTCAGCCAGGCCGGGCCGGAATTGCCGGCCGTGCTGGCCTCGGCGGGCGATGACCGCGCGACGTCTCTTGCGGAACTGAACGCGGCCTTCGCCAGCGACGGCCTGCTGTTGCAACTCGACGATGGGGTGGCGCTCGATCGCCCGGTTGAACTGGTCGCCTTCGGAGCACCGGCTTTGGTCAATCTGCGTCATCTGGTGCGGCTGGGTCACAAGGCGGAAGCCACGCTGGTGGAAAGCTACCGCGATGCCGGATCGGCGGAAACCGGCTGGAACAACATCGCGGCCGGCATCGAACTGGCCGAAGGGGCGAAGCTCACGCATATCCGTCTGCAGGGCGAATCCGCCGCCACCTACCACGCCGCGCTCGGCCGGGTATCGGTTGGCGCGCAGGCCCGTTATGCCCATGTTTCGGTGCAGGCCGGCGGCAGAGTGGCGCGCCACGAGCTGCAGGTCGAATTCGCTGGCCGCGATGCCGAGGTTGACATTCAGGGTCTGGTGCTGGCCCGCGGCAGCAGCCATGTCGACCATACCCTGCGGCTGCATCACGCCGTGCCGGATTGCCGCAGCAACCAGCTGTTCAAGCATGTGGTCGACGACCAGGGCCATGCGGTATTTCAGGGCGGCATCCGTGTTGCCCCGCATGCCCAGAAAACCGACGCCCAGCAGCTTAGCCGCACCCTGCTGCTGGCCGACCGCGCGCAGATTGACACCAAGCCCGAGTTGGAAATCCTGGCCGACGACGTGAAATGCAGCCACGGCGCCTCAATCGGCGATGTGGATGCGCAGCAGCTGTTCTACATGCAGGCCCGCGGCATCAGTGTCGCCGAGGCCCGTCGCCTGCTGCTCAGCGGTTTCGCCTATGAGGTCGTTTCGGCGGTGCCGGAAGGCGCGCTGCGCGACCATGTCGAGGCCTTCGTCGAGGCCTGGCTGGTCCAGGAGAAGGACGGGCAGGCATGACCGCGCTCGCCGCCATGAAGCCCGCCGCCGGTTTCGACATCGAGCGTATCCGCGCCGATTTCCCGATCCTGGCCGAGAAGGTCTACGGCAAGCCGCTGGTCTTCCTCGACAGCGGCGCCAGCGCGCAGAAACCGCGCGCGGTGATCAACGCGATGACGCATATGTTGGAGCACAGCTATGCCAACGTGCATCGTGGCATCTATCATCTCAGCCAAACGTCCACCGATGCCTTCGAGAAGGCGCGCAACACCGTGGCGCGCTTCATCGGCACGCCCGACAGCCGCGAAATCATCTTCACCCGCAACGCCACCGAGGCGATCAACCTGGTGGCCTATAGCTGGGGCCAAGCCTTCCTGAAGGCCGGCGACGAGATTCTGATCTCGCATATGGAGCACCACGCCAATATCGTGCCGTGGCAGCTGCTGCGCGACCGTATCGGCATTGTGCTGAAGGTGGCGCCGGTGAACGATGCCGGCGAGCTGATCTGGGACGAATTCGTGAAGCTGATCGGCCCGAAGACGAAACTGGTGGCGATCACCCATGTCTCCAACACGCTCGGCACCATCGTGCCCGTGGCCGATGTGGTTCACGTGGCGCATGAGAAGGGCGTCAAGGTGCTGATCGACGGCAGCCAGGCCGTGCAGCATATGGCCGTCGACGTGAAGGCGCTGGATGTCGATTTCTATGCTTTCACCGGCCACAAGCTCTATGGCCCGACCGGCATCGGCGTGCTCTACGCCAAGGCCGCTTTGCTGGAGGCCATGCCGCCCTGGCAGGGCGGCGGCGACATGATCCTGTCGGTGACCTTCGAGAAGACCGAATACAACGACATCCCGCACAAGTTCGAAGCCGGCACGCCGGCTTTCGTCGAAGCCGTTGGTCTTGGGGCTGCCATCGATTATGTGCAGTCGATCGGCCTGGAGGCCATCGCCGCCCATGAGCATGACCTGCTGGTCTATGCCACCGAGAAGCTGCAGGCGATCAACAGCCTGCGCATCATCGGCAATGCGAAGAAAAAGGCCGGAGTGATCTCCTTCGTGCTGGAGGGCATCCATCCCCATGATATTGGCACCATTCTCGACCGCGAGGGCATTGCCGTGCGTGTCGGCCAGCATTGCGCCCATCCACTGATGGAGCGGTTCGGCGTGCCGGCCACGGTGCGGGCCTCGTTCGGTCTGTACAATACCCGGGCGGAGGTGGATGCCCTCTGCGCCGGTCTGCAGCGCGTCAGGGAGATTTTCGGGTGATGAGCGCGGAAGCCAAGAAGCAGGATGCCCCTGCCAGCCTGGAAGACCTGCGTGAGCAGGTGGTCGAGGCGGTGAAAACCGTCTACGACCCGGAAATTCCGGTTAACATTTACGAACTCGGCCTTATATACAAGGTCGAGGTCAACGAGGCCCGCGACGTCCAGATCGAGATGACGCTGACCTCGCCGAATTGTCCGGCCGCCCAGTCGATGCCCAGCGAGGTGGAGCAGAAGGCCCGCTCCATCGACGGCGTCGGCGAGGTGACCGTGGATGTGGTGTGGGATCCGCCGTGGTCGCCGGAGCATATGTCCGAAGCCGCTCGGCTGGAACTCGGGATTATGTAAGGAGCAGCCCGCGATGGCGAGCACAGACATGGCAACGCCGCCGGCCCGTCCGGCCTTCAAGCCCGTCACCCTGACCGATGCGGCGGCCGAGCGCGTGCGCAGCCTGATCGCGCAGTCGGACAAGCCGGTGATCGGCCTGCGCATCGCGATCAAGACCAAGGGCTGCTCGGGCTTCGCCTACGATATCCAGTACGCCACCGAGAAGGAGAAATTCGACGAGGTGGTGGAAGACAAGGGCGTGACCGTCCTGATCGAGCCGAAGGCGCAGATGTATATCTTCGGCACCGAGATCGACTGGGTGGAAGACAAGCTGCAATCGGGCTTCGTGTTCCGCAATCCGAACGAGAAGGGCCGTTGCGGCTGCGGCGAGAGCTTCCACGTCTGATTACTTGAGACCTTCCCGGCGGCGATAGATCGTGTAGCGCCCCAGGTCGAGCGCCTTTTCATAATCCTCGAAGCGCTTGGCGAACAGCGGATTGCGCGAGAAATACTCCAGATAATCGAACGTGTCGCCCTGGCAGCGCGGAATGCCAGCGACATTGTCGATGACCAGAAGCGAGGGTTTCTTCTTGTAGAAATCCTCGGCCACGCTGCGGAAGACGAAGCCTTCGGCCGCGCTCATCGCCTCCGGCGGATTATACAGCGGCGCCAGCTCCTGGCAGCCGGCATAGGCACCCTGCACCATCCACATGCTCTCGAAGCGCATGGTCATGCGCATGTTCAAGTAATTCAGCATGGGGAAATGCGGATAGATGCCCGGCGACAGCACCAGGATGCGGTCGTTGCGTTTTTCCTGTTTCACCGCATGCATCAGTCGGCGCAGGTCGGAATCGCCATATTCCAGCTGTTTGGAGAATGGCCGACTGTGCAGGCCTTCCTGGTAGAAGATCAGCAACATGAGAGCGGCGGCGAACAGCTTGGCCGGCCGGTTGTCGCCACGTTTCGGCCAGACCACATGATCCATCACATGGGCAATGATCACGCCGGCCAGCAGCAGGGTGAAGGCCTGGGCGGGCAGGGCGTGGTAGGACCAGCCCTTGCCCTGGGCGTAGCCTGAAAGCAGGCCGCCGATGCCCGCCAGGCAGATCACCCGGGCCAGATGCGACCGCATGGCCAGGAAGGCGGCAACGGCCAGCAGCGGCAGGATGGCGGTTGGCGGGCCGAGGTTGGCGCTCAGGATCAGATCGAAGATGCTGTTCTGGCTCACCTCGCTGTAGAAGCTGCGGGCCAGCGGCAGCGCGACGGTGAAATATTCCGGCGTCACGATGATGGCGAACAGGGCGTGGGCCACGCAGACCGCAAACACCGACCAGGGCGCCGGATCGGCCAGGCTGCGGCGCAGGGTCAACTGGCTGGCCACATAGAGTTCGACGAAGAGCGGAATGCCGAGGAAATACGGTTTCATCGCGAAACCAAAGCCGGCCATCAGGCCGGTGGCGATCTTGAGCCGGTTCGACAGCGTTTCGCCATCGGCGCGGCCGCTGGCTACCAGCAGATAAGGCATGGTCAGGACCAGCATGATGTGCTCCCGCTGGCTGAACATGTCGTTCGGATAGACGATCAGCAGGAACAGCAGCAGCAGCGGCAGCAGGGCGTCCGCCGTGGCATGGGCAGGGTCGAGGCTGGCAGCCAGCACCCAGCGGCAGGTAACGAAGGACGCGGCGATGCCCAGGCCCAGCAGGGCGATCAGAACCGTGGTACCGGGCAGACCGGTGACGCTGGCGATCGCCTCGGGCAGCAGGTGCAGGACAAAAACCAGCGGCGTGTTCATGTCGATCGCATCGACATAAAGCTTGCCGCCACCCAGCCAGACTTTGGATATGTACAGCAGTACCGCCGTATCATGGTTGATCGGCGGGAAGAAATAACCGGCGATCCAGATCATGCTGACCGCCAGGACGAGCAGATGCAGCAGGCGCGGCCAATCCAGGCCGCGGCGCTTTATGGCCTCTGTCGTCGGGTAGGGCTGGTTCATGATCGGCGGACGGGCGTAAATTCCAAGCTGGCGGATGCTAGGACTGACTTGGTAAATCATTCGCTTAACTATAAAGCAATTGGAAAACCGGCAGGGGCGAATGGAGCGGGCAGAATACCACCGGATGGCGACTCTGGAGGACAGCATGTGGTGGTATCGCGCCCTGCATGCCAGCCTGATCGACCGTCTGGGGCCGTCCGGCGCGATGGGTGGCGTGGGGGCGGGGACGAGCCTGCTGGATGCCGGTTGCGGCACCGGCGGCCTGCTGGCGCGGCTGAAGGCCGCCCGACCTGATCTCAGCCTTGCCGGCCTGGAATTTGACGCCGAGGCTGCGGCAATCGCCGCCGCCAAGACCGGCCTGCCGGTCCAGACCGGGTCGGTGAACGCGCTGCCCTATCCCGACGCCAGTTTCGACGCCGTGGTCAGCGCCGACGTGCTGTGCCATGCCGGGGTGGATGAAGCGGCGGCGCTGGCCGGCTTCCGGCGCTGCCTGAAGCCCGGTGGACTGCTGCTGCTCAACCTGCCGGCCTATCAGTGGATGGCCTCGGCCCATGATCGCCATGTCCACAATGTCCGCCGTTACACGGCGGGCCGGGCGCGCCGCCTGCTGCTGGATGCCGGGTTTGGGGAGGTTGCCTGCGGCTATTGGAACAGCCTGCTGTTTCCGTTAATGCTGCTGCACCGGCTGATGGCCGGGCAGGACGAGGCCGCCAGCGATGTGCGGCCTTTCCCCGCCTGGCAGGAAAGCCTGTTCACCGCCGTCACCACTGCCGAACGCCGCCTGGCCCGTCTTGGGCTGCGGCTGCCCTTCGGCGGATCGGTCTGGGTCGAGGCCCGCAAGTCATGAACGAATCCACCGCCGCCGCTCCCGAAGCCCCTTCGCCGGCCTTTGCCCTGTCCATCGTCGTGCCGGTCTATAACGGCGCCGACAGCGTGCCGGTTCTGGTCGAGGCTTTGGCCAAACTCGAGGTGCCGGGCGGGCACGAGATCGTGCTGGTCAACGATTGCAGCCCCGATAACTCGCTGGAGGTCTGCCGCGAGCTCTGCCGCCGCAACAGCGTGGCGCTGACGGTGGTGAATCTCGCCCGCAATTTCGGTGAGCATAATGCGGTGATGGCCGGCCTGGCCCATGCCCGCGGCGCCTATATCATCAACATGGACGACGACCTGCAGAACCCGCCCGAGGAAGTGGTGCGGCTGTGGCAGTATGCCAGGGATCACGATTACGACGTCGTCTACACCTACTATGCAGAAAAGCAGCATGCCGCCTGGCGCAATCTGGGCAGCCGTTTCACCAACTGGTGCGCTGATCATCTGCTGGACAAGCCCAAGGGGCTGTACCTGTCCAGCTTCCGCTGCATGAGCGCCTTCACCGCCCGCAACATCCTGGCCCATACCGGGCCGTTCCCCTATGTGGACGGCCTGATCATGCAGGTGACGCAGAATATCGGCCGCCTGCAGGTGCAGCACCTGCCGCGCGCCGGCGGCAAGAGCAACTACACGATCCGCCGCCTGGTGCGGTTGTTCATGTCGATGTTCCTGAATTTCTCGGTGATGCCGCTGCGCATCGGCACGTTGACCGGCTTTGTCATGGCCGGCCTGGGGCTGCTGGTTTTCCTCATCATTCTGGTCGAGGCGCTGTTTGGCCGCACGCCGCAGGGCTATGCCTCGGTGATGGCCGCCATCCTGCTGCTGGCTGGCGTGCAACTCATCATGCTGGGCCTGGTTGGCGAGTATCTCGGCCGACTGTTCCTGACCGTGAACAGGAAGCCGCAATTCATCGTCCGCGACGTTGAGCGCAACGCGCGGGCCAGCAACGGGAAGGCCGCGTCATGACCTGGTTCTATGTGGCCCTGGCCGTCGGCATTCTGCTGGGTGTGGCTGGCCAGATACTGCTCAAGGCCGGTGCCGGCGGTGAAACGCTGCTGCAGCAGTTCCTCTCGCCGCAATCGATCATCGGCCTGGCGCTCTATTTCGCCGCCGCTGTCTGCTACATGCTGGCGTTGCGTAAGATTCCGGTCTCGATCGCCTTTCCCAGCGTGTCGCTGTCCTATGTGCTGGTCGCCTTCCTGGGCTTCTGGCTCTACGGTGAGGCGCTCACGCCGGCCAAGCTGGGCGGCATCGCCCTGGTCTGCGCCGGCGTTTTCCTGATCACGCGGTCTGCCTGAGTCCCGGCTTCAGCCCCAGACCTGCCGCACGGTCGCGATCACCGTATCCACGTCGGCATCGCTGAGCTGCGGATACAGCGGCAGGCTCAGCACGCTCTTGGCGGCTCGTTCAGTGCGCGGCAGGCCGCCGGGACCAAGCGCGACGCGACCTTTGTAGGCCGGCTGCAGATGCACCGGCACGGGGTAATGGATCAACGTGCCGACCCCGCGTTCCTTCAGCTTCGCTTGCAGCTCGTCGCGCCGCGCCCCGGCATCCACCACATAGAGATGATAGACCGGCGCGGCGCCGGGCCGCACGGCTGGCAGCGTCAGGCCATCGAGACCGGCCAGGCCGGCGCTGTAGCGCGCGGCAATCGCCTGGCGTCGCGCCGTATCGGCCTGCAGGTTGCCAAGCTTGACGCGCAGGATGGCGGCCTGCAGCGGGTCCAGCCGGCTGTTCATGCCGGCAATGCCGCTGATATAGCGTTCGCGCCAGCCATATTCGCGCAGGGCCCGCAGGGTCTCGGCCAGGGTATCGTCATCGGTGGTGATGATGCCGCCATCGCCGATGGCGCCCAGATTCTTGGTCGGATACAGGCTGTAGGCTGCAGCCTTGCCCCAGCGCCCGACCATGCGGCCATCCAGCGTCGCGCCATGCGCCTGGGCATTGTCTTCCAGCAGGATCAGATCGTGTCGTTCGGCAATCGCGCTGATCTCGGTCATGGCGGCCGGCTGGCCATAGAGATGCACCGGGATCACGGCCCTGGGCTTCGGCGCCTGGGCCGGCCAGTCCTTCAGCACGGCCTCCAGGGCCGCCGGCGCCATGGTCCAGTATTCGTCGATATCCACCAGCACCGGCGTGGCGCCGGCCAGCTCGACGGCAGCCACCGTGGCCACGGCCGTATGCGACACGGTGATCACGGAATCGCCCGGGCCGATGCCCAGCCCGCGTAGCGCCACGATCAGGGCATCGGTGCCGCTGGCCACCGCGATGGCGTGCCGGCTGCCGGTATAGGCGGCGAATTCCTGCTCGAAAGCAGCGACTTCCTCGCCCTGGATATACCAGCCGGCCTCCAGCACGCGACGGATAGCGGCATCGATGGCGTCGCGCTGGGCCAGATAGGCGGCTTTGGGGTTGGTCTGCGGAATCATCGTGTGTCGCTCACAGGTAATGCGCCGCCTGGGCGCGATAGAAATCCAGGGTCTTGGCCAGGCCCTCGGCCAGGCTGTGGCGTGGCTGCCAGCCGGTCACCTCGCGGAAGGCGCTGTCATCGGCGACATAGTCGCCGATATCGATCTTTTTGCGGTCGGCCGGGAATTCGCGGCGGTCATAACCACCGCTGCCGGCGGTACGCACCAGCAGTTCCGCCAGGTCCAGCAGGGTGATCGAGGGACAGCCGCCGATGTTGTAGACATGGCCGATGGTCGCATCGGTCAGGGCCGCGGCCAGGAAGGCATCCACCATGTCCTCGACATAGGTGAAGTCGCGCCGCTGTTCGCCGCCCCAGACCTCGAAGCGGGTGTCCTGGATGGCATGCTTGACCCAGATCCCTAAGAAGGTCTGTTTGGCGTCGCGGATGCGCATGCGGGGCCCGAACACGTTGGTCAGCCGCAGGGCCGTCGTCCGTTGCCCGTATACCCGCGCGAACAACATATGATAGGCCTCAGCGGCATATTTGTGGATGCCGTTGATGTCAGGCGGCGCGATTGGGTGCTTTTCGTCGACCGGCAGGTATTGCGGCGGGCCATAGAACTGGCGCGTCGAGCTGAATATCACCCGCGCCGCCGGGTTGATCCGCCGCAGCAATTCGAGGAAGCGCAGGTTGGCTTCCTGGTTCAGCCGCAGGTCTTCCAGCGGCTGCTGCATGGAATCCATATGCGAGGTCTGGCCCGCCAGGTTGAAGACGTAGGCGGCGGCGCCCAGCGCCGGCGCCACCACGGTCTCGGCGCCGATATCGGCCTCGATCAGGCTCACGGGTGGCGCCAGGCCGGACAGGTTGACCGGATTGGCGCCATACTGCGCCAGCATGCGGTCGATCACCGTGACCCTGGCGCCCAGGCCGGCTAGCCGGTGGACGAGGTTGGAGCCGATAAATCCCATACCGCCGGTCACGACGACCGGTACGCCCTGCCAGGTCATGCTGTCCTCGAATTGGCCCGCGCAACGTCGTGGGCGTTTGGAAATGTCTCCCCCAATTATGCCCGAACCGTGGCCGATTTGTCAGGAGCCGGACTTGCCGTTCCAGCTGTCGCGCGGCAAACTGCGGCCATGAAACGTTTCCCGTTTTCTGCCGCTCTGGGGGGGGCTGTTCTGGCGGTCTTGCTGGCCGGTTGTTCCGGCACCGCGTCGGAACCCTATTATCTCGGCCGCTTCACGCCAGAAGATGTCGGGAAATACGAGCGGGGAGAAAGCCAGGTCGCCAACGACCCGCAGACCGGCCGGCCGTATTTTTCGGTCTGCTACAACAGTGCCCTGCATTCGGCCGAACAGGTCCGCGCCCTGGTGCGCAAACATTGCGCCGACCCGCAATTGTGGAGAAACCGGACCGATCTGTATTCCTGCTCGCTGGCGGCTCCGGCGCGGGCGACCTACAGCTGCAGCGCGCTGAGCCGCACGGCCGAGGAAGCCCGGCCCAATCTGCTGCGCTCGGAGAGCTATACCGGCGCCATCAATCTCTACTGAACGCCGGATTTCAGCCCGGCGTGGCGACGCGCAGGCCGCTTTCGCGGTCGAACAGATGCAGGCGTTCGATATCGATCACCAGGCCGGGGCGGGAATGGTCATGAAATCCGGCATGGCTCGGGACGCGGACCACCATTTCCTCGCCGGCGATCTTGCCATGCAGCAGGGTATCGGCGCCGAGTTCTTCCGCGACGTCGACATCGAGCTGCAGATGCGCCGTTTCGCCGGCCCGGGCGATCCGCAGGTTCTCAGGCCGGATGCCAAGGCTGTATTCGCCGGCAGGAACGGACCAGCCGGCCGGCAACGGCAGGATGACGTCATCGGTCAGTTTGGCCTGGCCGGTATCGATGCGGCAGGTCAGGAAATTCATCGCTGGTGAGCCGATGAAGCCGCCGACATAGGTGGTGGCCGGATGGTTATAGACATCCTGCGGCGAGCCGATCTGGTCGGCGCGGCCCTGGTTCATCACCACCAGCCGGTCGGCCAGGGTCATGGCTTCCACCTGGTCATGCGTGACATAGACCGAGGTGACGCCAAGCTGCTGGTGCAGGCGCTTGATTTCCAGGCGCATCTGGACGCGCAGTTTGGCGTCGAGGTTCGACAGTGGCTCGTCGAACAGGAACACGCTCGGCTCGCGCACGATGGCGCGGCCCATGGCGACGCGCTGGCGCTGACCGCCTGACAATTCGCGCGGCTTGCGCTGCAGATAAGGTTGCAATTGCAGGATTTCGGCGGCCCGCTGCACCCGGGTCTCGATATCGGCCTTACTGCGACCGCGAATGCGCAGGCCGTAGGACATGTTCTCGTACACGCTCATATGCGGATAGAGCGCGTAGTTCTGGAACACCATGGCGATGTCACGTTCGGCCGGCTCGATATTATTGACCACCCGGTCGCCGATCTGGATCGTGCCGTCGGTGATGGCTTCCAGGCCGGCGATCATCCGCAGCAGGGTCGACTTGCCGCAGCCCGACGGGCCGACGATGACGATGAACTCGCCATCCTTGATTTCCATGTCGACACCATGGATGGCTTTGACCGGACCGTAATTCTTTTTCACGCCTTTCAGCGTCACTTTCGCCATATCGGGCGCTCACTTTTCCGTTTCAACAAGGCCTTTGACGAACCAGCGCTGCATCAGCACCACCACGGCAACCGGCGGCAGCAGCGCCAGCACCGCCATACCCATGATCACCGGCCATTCGTAAAAGGCATCCGGCGCGCGGATCAGGCGGCCGATCGCGAGAACGATGGTCTGGTATTTGTAGTCGGACGCGATCAGCAGCGGCCAGAGATACTGGTTCCAGCCGTAAATGAACTGGATCACGAACATGGCGGCGATGCTGGTGCGGCTCAACGGCACCAGCACGTCCCAGAAGAAGCGCATTGGTCCGGCGCCATCGATGCGGGCGGCTTCCAGCAGCTCGTCCGGCACGGTCATGAAGAACTGGCGGAACAGGAAGGTGGCGGTGGCCGAGGCGATTAGCGGCAGGATCAGGCCGGTATAGGTATCGAGCAGGCCGAGATCGGCGACGATCTTGTAGGTCGGGATGATGCGCACCTCGACCGGCAGCATCAGGGTGATGAAGATCATCCAGAAAAAGATGTTCCGCAGCGGGAAGCGGAAATAGACGATGGCGAAGGCCGACAGCAGCGAGATGATGATTTTTCCCACGGCGATCGAGATCGCCATGATGAAGCTGTTCATCAGCAGCACGATGGCCGGCGTGGCGCCGCTGACGCCAACCAGCTGCGGTCCGTCGAACAGGGCGCGCGCCGTGTTGGTGAGCAGTTCGGCGCCCGGCAGAAGCGGCATCGGCGTCTGCGACACGTCCTGGATCGTGTGCGAGGCTGCGATCACCGCGAGATAGATCGGGAAGGCGACGATGAAGATCGCCGCCAGCATGATCAGGTGGCCGACCGCATCGGCTATGGGGCGACGCTCGATCATCAGTAATGCACTTTGCGTTCAATATAACGGAACTGGATCACGGTCAGGCCGATCACGATGGCCATCAGGATCACCGACTGCGCGGCCGAGCCGCCGAGGTCCTGCGCTTCGAAGCCGTCATACCAGACCTTGTAGACAAGGATTTCTGTCGACTTCGCCGGGCCGCCGCGGGTCAGCGAATGGATCACGCCGAAGGTCTCGAAGAAGGCATAGACGACGTTGACGACGATCAGGAAGAACAGCGTCGGCGACAACATCGGCAGGATGATGGTCCAGAAGCGGCGGAACGGCTTGGCGCCGTCGATGGCGGCGGCCTCGATCAGCGATTTCGGGATCGCCTGCAGACCGGCCAGGAAAAACAGGAAATTGTAGGAGATCTGTTTCCAGGTGGCGGCGACCACGACGACGAACATCGCCTGCCCGCCATTGAGATGGAAATTCCAGTCGACGCCCATCTGGGCCAGCAGCCAGGCAAACACGCCGGGACCCGGCAGGAACACGAAACCCCACAACGCGCCGGCCACGGCAGGCGCCACGGCATAGGGCCAGATCAGCAGGGTCTTGTAGATCGTCGCGCCGCGGATCAACCGGTCGGCGGTAACCGCCAGCACCAGGGAGATACCCAGGCCCAGCGTGGTGACCAGCGTGCTGAACAGCGCGGTGATCTTGAAGGAGTTCAGGTAATAGTCGTCCTCGAACAGGGCGGCGAAATTCTCCATCCCGACGAAATAGCTGCTGGTGCCGAAGGCGTCCTCGCGCAGGACCGACTGCACGACGGCCTGGCTGGCGGGCCAGAAGAAGAAGATCACGGTGATCGCAATCTGCGGGGCGACCAGCAGATACGGCAGGAACCGGTTATGAAAGACGACTCGTTTTTCCATGGGATGCCATAGAAAAAGCCCGCACCTCGCAAAGTCAAGGCGCGGGCTTCCTTTCTCCTGAACTGTTAGGCCATTACGACCGCTTGGTGTCGCGCTCGAACTGGCGGAGCAGGCGATTGCCACGCTCCACGGCAGCGTCCAGCGCTTCCTTGGGCGACTTCTTGCCCGACCAGACGGCTTCCAGCTCCTCGTCCATCACGTCGCGGATCTGCACGAAGTTGCCCAGACGCAGGCCCTTGGAGTTCGGCGTCGGGGTCTTCAGCATCATCTGCTGCACCGAGGTATCGGTGCCCGGATTGGCGGCATAGAAGCCCTGCTGCTTGGTGGCTTCATACGACATCGGGGTGATCGGCAGGTAGCCGGTGTTCTTGTGCCACCAGACCTGGTTCTCGGTCGAGGCCAGGTAGTCGAAGAACTGGGCAACGCCCTTGTAGTCTTCGGCCTTGTGCTTGCCCAGCACCCACAGCGAGGCGCCGCCGATGATCGAGTTCTGCGGCGCGCCCTGCACGTCGGAGTAATAGGGCAGCATCGAGATGCCCCACTTGAACTTCGCGCCACGGGCGAAGGTGGCGTAACCGGCCGAGCTTTCCATGTGGATCGCGCATTCGCCCGACACGAACTTGGCATTGGCCTCGTTCTTGCGGCCGCCATACACCATCAGGCCTTCCTTCATCCAGTTGGCCAGGTTGGTGATGTGGCGCACATGCAGCGGGCTGTTGAATTTCAGCTCGGTGTCGAAGCCGTCGAAACCGTTGGCCTTGGTGGAGAAGGGCACGTTGTGCAGGGCGGAGAAATTCTCCAGCTGCACCCAGGTCTGCCAGTTGGACTGGAACGGGCAGGTGCTGCCCGAAGCCTTCAGCTTCTTCAGCATCGGCTCGAATTCCTGCCAGGTCTTCGGCGGCTTGTTGGGATCAAGGCCGGCCTTCTGGAAGGCGTCCTTGTTGTAATACATCACCGGCGTCGACGAGTTGAACGGGAAGGACAGCATCTTGCCGTCCGAGGTGCTGTAATAGCCGGTGACGGCCGAGATGTAGGAGCCCGGATCGAACTTGTAGCCGTTCTCCTGCATGAGCTGGTAGACCGGCTTGATCGCGGCGCGCGAGGCCATCATGGTGCCGGTGCCGACCTCGAAGACCTGCACGATATGCGGGCCCTTGCCGGCACGGAAAGCCGCCATGGCGGCGGTCAGGGTTTCCGGATAGCTGCCCTTGTTGACAGCGACAAGCTTGTATTTGTCCTGGCCCTTGTTGAAGCCTGCGACAATTTCGTTGACCCGCTCGTTGAGAGCGCCGGTCATCGCGTGCCACCACTGGATCTCGATGCGATTTTCCTGCGCCTGCGCCGTAAGGCCGGTCACCGCAACGGCGGTGCCGGCAAGCAGCGCGAGCGCAAGGCGCGCGAGTTTCCCTGTCGATTTCATTGTGCTGTCTCCAATGCTAAAGAAATCCACCCTGAGTCGGGGAGGCCGACTTTTTTATGGCTCTTACGATGACGGGCACGCGTAAGATTTGTTACAGTTATATGACAAGGACCGGGTGTTGACCAAGCTTTATTCTTCTCCGATCGAAATCGGTGCCGACCGGCTGAAGGTCGGGAGCCACAGTTTCCCGTTTCTGGTCAAGCGTGATTCCCGGGCCCGCCGCATGCTGCTGCGGGTCATGCCACGGGATGGCGCCGTTGTCCTGGTGCTGCCGACTCGGGCAAGCCTGAAATCCGGGCAGAAATTCGTCACCGAGCAGGTCGACTGGATTCTGGCCCGCCAGGAAGAGCGCCCCGAGGTACAGCCCTGGCAGGATGGCGCCAACCTGCCGCTTTATGGTGCGCCGCACATCATCCGGCATCGACCGGGCGCCCGTGGCGGCGTCTGGATCGAAGGTGGCGAAATTCATGTTGCCGGACAGGCCGAACACCTGCCGCGCCGGCTGCGCGACTGGCTGAAGCGGCGCGCGCGCGATGAATTCGGGGTTGCCGCAAGGGAAATGGCACAGGGAATCGGCCTCGCGGTGCGACGGGTGACCGTGCGCGACACCCAGAGCCGCTGGGGCAGCTGCTCGGCCCATGGCAACCTGTCGTTTTCCTGGCGGCTGCTGCTGGCGCCACAACCTGTCGCCCGCTATCTGGTGGCCCACGAGGTGGCGCATCTCAAGCACATGGATCACAGCGTTGCCTTCTGGCATCTCTGTGCCCAGCTGCTGGGCGGCGAAACCGAATTGCGCGCGGCGCGCGCCTGGCTGCGCCGTCACGGCGCCGCCCTGCATCTGCATGGCTGACGCATGAACACCTTCGGGCGCCCGCTGCCGCGCGACTCGACGGCCCTGGTGATCCTGCTCGGCTGCGCCACGGCCCTGGGGCCGCTCAGCACCGACATGTATCTGCCGTCGCTGCCCGCCCTGGCGACGATCTACGGCACCGATGCCGCTTCCGTGCAACTGACGCTGAGCGCCTTCCTGGCCGGCTTCGCGGTGACGCAGCTGATCTATGGCCCGGTTTCCGATCGCTTTGGCCGCCGGCCGGCCCTGTTGTTCGGCATTGCGCTGTTCACGCTGGCTTCGGTTGGCTGCGCCTTCGCGGCCAGCATCGAATGGCTGATCGGCTGGCGCTTCGTGCAGGCGCTGGGCGCCTGTTCCGGCGTGGTGCTGGGCCGCGCCATCGCCCGCGACCTGTTCGAAGGCGCCCATGCGGCCAGGGCGCTGTCGATGATGGCCATGGTGCTGGGCCTGACGCCGGCGGTGGCGCCGATCCTCGGCGGATATCTGCATGCCGGGTTCGGCTGGCAGGCGAATTTTCTCGCCATGGCGCTGGTCGGCTGCCTGCTCGGCGTCTGCGTGCTGGTCTTCCTGGCCGAGAGCAACCAGCGGCGCAATCCCACCGCCACCCACGTGCGGCCGATGCTGCGCAATTTCGGCACCCTGATCCGGCATCCGCGCTATCGCGGCTATGTGCTCTGCGTGGCGTTTTCCTATGGCGGGATGTTTTCCTTTATTTCCGGCTCGTCGTTCACGCTGATCCAGGTCTTCGGCGTCAGCGAAACCATATTTGGCTATTGTTTCTCGCTGATCGTGTTCGGCTATCTCTGCGGCGGTTTCCTCGGCACACGGCTCACCCTGCGGCTTGGCGTCGACCGCATGCTCGGCGTCGGCGCCGCCTGCTGCGCGCTGGGCGGCATCGGCATGGCGCTGCTGCAAAGCTGGGCCTGGGCGAATGGCCTCGACTGGCACTGGTTCAGCCTGATCGGCCCGATGATGCTGTTCACCATGGGGCTGGGCCTCACCATGCCGCAGGGCCAGGCCGGCGCGCTGCAGCCGTTTCCGCATATGGCCGGCAGCGCCGCCTCGCTGATGGGGTTCGTGCAGATGAGCGTCGGCGCCATAGCCGGCATTTTTGTCGGCCATGCCCTGAACGAAACATCGCTGCCCCTGAGCTGGACCGTGGCCGCGATGGGCCTGGCGACGCTGCTGTCGTGGCTGCTGATCGTGCGCCGCCGCGCCGCGTGAAGCGGTTTAAGGGCTCAGCTTGCTGAGCAGCCAGCTGCTGATCCGGCTGATCACGCCCGGATCGACGTCGCCTTCGAACCCCGGGTCCTTGTCACCCTGCAGCGGTTTCAGGTTGTGGCTGGTGCGCGGCAGGATGATCAGGGCATGGTCGTCCGGTTCACGCTTCTGCAGGGCTTTGTCCAGGCTGAGGGCGTCGCGTTCCGCCGAGACCTGGATATCGGCGTCGCCCTGAATCAGCAGCACGGGTCCTTTGTATTGCTGTACCCTGGCGGCCGGGTCGATGCGCATCAGCGATTGCCAGAACGGGCCGATGTAAAATGGATATAAACCGGCCAGGCCCGCCGGAATTTTGTCGGGCACCTTGCCTGTATCGCGGATGGTCAGCGTGATGCGCTTGTTCTCGGCCAGGAAGGACTTGCGCTGGCCCGGCGGAACTTTCTGCTCGGCGAGCAGCCGCTGCAACTGGTCCTGCAGCACCGAATCCATTGTCCGGCCTGGCGTCGCGGCCAGGATCAGGGCCTGCGGCCTTTCCGCGTCCACCAGCCGGGTGGCGAGATCGAGGGCGACCAGCCCACCCTCGGAATGGCCGAACAGGCCGGCCTTGCCGGAATCCACCACGGCCTGGGCACGCAGGAAGGCATAGGCGGCATAGGCGTCGTCGACGAAACGGCCCCAGTCGAAATAGGCGGCATAATCGTCCTGGCTGGCGGGTCTGCCGCCGGCATTGGCATGCATGCCGCGCTTGTCGTAGCGCAGCGTGGCGATGCCATTCTGTGCCAGGCCTTCGGCGACCTGGCGCAGCAGGTCGGTGCGCAATACTGGCGGCTGGTTGCCGTCGCGGTCGGTCGGCCCGCTGCCCTGTACCAGCACCAGCCCCGGCACCTTGAAGGTGACGCCAGCCGGAATCGTCAGCGTGCCGGCCAGCGTCGTGCCGTCGCCGGATGTGATGCTGACCTGCTGGTTGATCACGCTGTCTGCCGCCGTTGCCGAGGCCGGGGACAACAGCAGGCCGGCGACCAGACAGCAAAGGATATGGCGCCTCATTGTTGCACCGGCTGTGGTCCGACCTGCCAGATCATCTGCGGCTCGCCCTGCGATGTCGAGGGCGGCGGTGCAGCCGGTTCGATCACCGTGCGTGGCGGCGGCGGTACCGCCGCCTGTGCCGGGGCGACCGGAGCGGTGCTGCCGCCGAACTGGCGCATGATGCGATCCCACAGGGAAGGCAGGCTGAAGCTGCGGCTGGGCGCCTGTGGCAACTCGCTGACCGGCCGGCCCTTCAGGGCATCGTTCATGAAGCTGCGCCAGATCTGTGCCGGCAGGCCGCTGCCGCTGACCTTCTTCGTTGGCGAATTGTCGTCGTTGCCCACCCACACGGCGGCCACCAGGTCTGGCGTGTAGCCGACGAACCAGGCATCGCGGTAATCCGAGGTCGTGCCGGTCTTGCCTGCCGCCGGGCGGCCGATCCCCGCTGCCCGCCCGGTGCCGGTGGCGATCACGCCGCGCAGCAGGTCGTTCAGCTCGCCCAGCGGCTCGCCGGCGATCATATGGGCATAGGCGCCGCCGGTATCGCGGCGGAACAGCACGGCATTGTGGTGGTCGCGGATCTCCAGCACGCCATAGGGCTGCACGGCATAGCCGCCATTGGCGAAGGCGGCATAGGCGGCGGTGAGTTCCAGCACGCCGACCTCGAAGGCGCCCAGCGCCAGCGAGGGATGCGGTTTGAGGTCGCTGGTGATGCCAAGCCGGCGCGCGGTCTCGATCACCCTGTCGCGGCCGACCCGCTCGGAAACCTGCACGGCAACCGTATTGATCGAGCGTGCCACCGCTTCGCCCAGCGTCATGCTGCCATGATACTGGCCGTCGTAATTGCGCGGCTTCCAGTTGCCGATCTCGATCGGCCCGTCGACGAACTGATCGTCGGCATGCAGGCCCTGCTCCAGCGCGGTGAGGAAGACGATCGGTTTGAAAGCCGAGCCGGGCTGGCGGCGCGCCTGGGTGGCGCGGTTGAAGGGGCTGTCGAGATAGTCGCGGCCGCCGACCATGGCGCGCACTGCGCCATCGGGCGCCAGCGCCACCAGGGCGGCCTGGTCGACATCCAGCTTTCCGGCGTCGCGATCCATCAGCGTATCGACGGCGCGTTCGGCATTGCCCTGCAGACGGCCATCCAGCGTGGTGTAGACAGTGAGGTCGGCATGGTCGCGACCGACCAGCTGATACACTTCGTCGATCACCCAGTCGGCGAAATAGCGGGCGTTGGGCAGCGGCAGGCGCGAACGGGCTAGCTGCGTGGGCTTCGCAATCGCCTTCTCGGCCGCATCCGCCGTGATGAAGCCGGCATCGGCCATGTTGCGCAGCACCTGCGCGCCGCGCGCCTGGGCCGATTTGATATTGCCGGTCGGCGCCAGTTTCGATGGCGCTTTCAGCAGGCCGACCAGCATGGCCGCTTCGCCCAGGGAGAGTTTGCTCGCCGGCTTGTCGAAATAGCGTTGCGCGGCGGCCTCCACGCCATAGGCGCCGGCGCCGAAATAGACGCGGTTGAGATACATCTCCAGGATCTGCTCCTTGGAGAAGCGCTGCTCCAGCCTGAAGGCCAGCATCAGTTCCTGCACCTTGCGCTTCAGCGTGCGGTCGCGCTCCAGGAACACGTTCTTGGCCAGCTGCTGCGTCAGCGTCGAGCCGCCCTGCACCACGCGGCCGGCACGCAGGTTGGCGAAGCTGGCGCGCGCCAGGCCGATCGGGTCGATGCCGAAATGCGAATAGAAGCGGCGGTCCTCGGTGGCGATCAGGGCCTGGGGCAGGTGGGCCGGCAGGTTTTTCAGCGCCTGATGCTCGCCATAGAGGTCGCCATAGGTGGCCAGCACCATGCCGTCGGCGGCCTTCAGGGTCACCGAACTGCGGCGCTCGACGATATAGAGGTCGTCGAAATCCGGCAGGTCGTAGGCATACCAGGCAAACAGGGCGCCGCCGGCGACCAGGCCCCAGATGCCGGCCAGCAGGCCAAGACGGGCCAGGCGGGCCAGCCAGCCCATGGGCCGGCCCGAAGGTGCCGCGCGCCGCTTGCGGCTGGCGGTGGAGGAGGATTTGGCAGCGGTACGGCGGGGCGGACGGGCCATGGCGGCGAACTATGCAACTCTTTGCTGAGGAAATCTCGTCCGGTGGGAACCAACCGACGGGCTGGGTTTGGCAGCCGATTGTGACGGGTTTAGGGCATGGAGGGTTGACGGCCGGTGAATGCACTATATGTTATAAGATAACGTAAACTCGGATTAGCCATGCACCGCCATTCCCACGATTTCGACCTGCCGATCGCCGTGCTCGCCGCCGGCGGGTGGATGCGCATGGCCGCCCTGCTGCCGCTGATTGCCGCCCTGTGGGCGGCGGTCTTCTGGGCCATGGCCGTGGAATGAGCGCCATGCCTGCCATCGCCGCATCCGCGCCTGCCGGAGAGATCAGCCTGGAGGATGTCACGGTCGCCTATGACCGGCATCCCGCCGTGCATCATGTCAGCGGCCGCTTCTCCCCCGGTTCGCTCACCGCCATCATCGGTCCCAACGGCGCCGGCAAGTCGACCCTGCTGAAAGCCATCGTCGGCCAGTTGCCGGTGGCCGATGGCAGCATCGAACGTGGCCCGCTCAAACCCCGCGACATCGCCTTCCTGCCGCAGCAGGCCAGCCTCGACCGCGCCTATCCGATCTCCGTGCTGGAAGTCGTGTTGCTCGGCCACTGGCAGCGCGTCGGCGCCTTCGGCCGCATCGGCCGCGATGGCATCCGGGCGGCCCGCGAAGCCCTGAGCGCCGTGGGCCTTGAGGGATTCGAGCATCGTCCGCTTGGCACGCTCTCCATCGGCCAGGCCCAGCGCGCCCTGTTCGCCCGCGTGCTGGTGCAGGATGCCCGCGTGATCCTGCTGGACGAGCCGTTCAACGCGCTGGATGCCCGCACCGTGGCCGACCTGCTGGCCCTGCTGCAGCGCTGGCATGGCGAGAAGCGCACGGTGATCGCCGTGCTGCATGATTTCGACCTGGTACGTCAGCATTTCCCCGAGGCGTTGTATCTGGCGCGGCGGCTGATCGCCTGGGGCCGCAGCGACGAGGTCCTGACGCCGGAGAACCAGCTGGCCGCGCGTCGCATGGCCGAGTCCTGGGACGACACGGCTCCCCTGTGCGATCCCGGCCACGCTCAGCACAGCCACGGCGGCCACGCCGCCTGATCTTCACCCGTCTGTTGTCCGGAGCCGCGCATGGGCGCCGCCATTTATGATTTTCTGTTCTCGCCGTTTGCCGAATTCGCCTTCATGCGGCGGGCGCTGGTGGCATGCTTCGCGCTTGCCTTAAGCGGCGCGCCGATTGGCGTGGTGCTGATGCTGCGTCGCATGAGCCTGTTCGGCGAGGCGATGAGCCATGCCATCCTGCCGGGCGCCGCGGTCGGGTTCCTGGTCGCCGGCTTCTCGCTGCCGGCGATCAGCGTCGGCGGCATTGTCGCGGGGCTTGTCGTGGCTTTGGCCGCCGGCGCGGCGACGCGCGCGACCGACCAGCGCGAGGATGCCAGTTTCGCCGCGTTCTATCTGATCGCGCTGGCGCTGGGCGTCACGCTGATCTCCACGCGCGGCTCGGCGGTGGATGTCATGCATATCCTGTTCGGCTCGGTGCTGGCGGTCGATGAAGCCGCCCTGCTGCTGCTTGGCGTGGTGGCTTCCTTAAGCCTGCTGATCTTCGCCGCGATCTACCGGCCGCTGCTGGCCGATGGCTTCGACCCGGAATTCCTGCGCAGCGTGGGCGGTGGCGGCACGCTGTATCACTTTGTCTTCCTTGGCCTGGTCGTGGTCAACCTGGTGGCCGCCTTCCAGGCCCTGGGCAGTCTGATGGCCGTCGGCCTGATGATGCTGCCGGCGCTCGCCGCGCGCTACTGGAGCCGCTCGCTGATTTCCGCCATGGCGGTGGCCGCCCTGATCGCGGCCCTGTCGGGCTATTGCGGCCTGCTGCTGTCTTACCACGCCGATCTGCCTTCGGGGCCGTCCATCGTGCTGTTCGCCGGCGGCGGCTATCTGTTGTCGCTTGGTTTCGGCCGGCAGGGGCTGATTCTGCACTGGCGCCAGCGGCGCCATCTGGAGGCCTGACATGATCCGCTTCGTTACCCTGCTTCTTGTGGCGCTCTGCCTTGCCGGCCCGGTCTCGGCGCAACAGGCCGCGCCGAAGCTCAAAGCCATCGCCAGCTTCTCGATCCTGGCCGACATCGTGGCCGAGATCGGCGGCGACAGGGTGGCCGTCACCACGCTGGTGCCGGCGATGGGCGATGCCCATGTCTATCAGCCGTCTCCCGCCGATGCCCGCGCGGTTGCCACCGCCGATCTGCTGGTGGCCAGTGGCCTGAATTTTGAGACCTGGCTCGACCGCCTGGTCGCGGCCTCCGGTTTCAGGGGCCGTCGCATCGTGGCCGCCGAGGGCATCAAGCCGCGCCGCCTGGATGACCATCATGACCATGGCCCCGGTGACAGCCACGGCCATGATCACGGCGATGCCAAGGACGATCCCCATGTCTGGCACGACCTGCAGCGCATGCAGACCTATGTGGCCAATATCGCTAACGGTCTGGCCGCGGCCGATCCGGCCAATGCGGACTATTACCGCGGCCGCGGCGCAGCCTATGCCGCGCAGCTGAAGGAGATCGATCAATGGGCCGCCGCCGAATTCGGCCGTCTGCCTAAGGCCTATCGCAAGGCGATCAGCCAGCATGACGCTTTCGGCTATCTGGCCGACCGCTACCAGATCGAATTCCTGGCTGCCCAGGGCATGACCACGGCGTCGGAGGCCTCTGCCGAGGCGGTCGCCCGGCTGATCCGCCAGATCAAGCGCCAGCGTGTACAGGCGGTGTTCTTCGAGAATGTGGTCAATCCCCGGCTGATCGAGCAGATCGCCAGGGAGGCTAGGGTGAAGGTGGGCGGCCGGCTTTATTCCGATGCCCTGTCACCGCCGGGGGGAGAGGCCGACAGTTTCGTTAAGATGTATCGTCTCAATGTCAGTCGACTGATCGAGGCCATGCAAAGGGATAGTTGATCGTGGTCTAATTCAACCTGCTTGGGCAGGGGTAAGTTGATCTGCATCAATTGGTGGTGGGAAGGCTGCCGGTAATTTGCAATAATTGCGCATTACCGGATGCAGGCCCGCATGACCAAGTACGACAGGGTGCCGACCAACAAGGAGATCTTCTTCGGCGAGGAGGAGATCATCGTCAGCAAGACCGACCCGCGCGGGCGCATCACCTATGCCAATGATGTGTTCGTCCGTATTTCTGGTTATTCCGAGCGGGAACTGCTGGAGGCGCCGCACAGCATCCTGCGCCATCCCGACATGCCGCGTTGCGTCTTCTGGCTGTTGTGGGAAACCATCGGGAAGGGCAACGAAATCTTCGCCTATGTGAAGAACATGGCGAAAAGCGGCGATTTCTACTGGGTGTTCGCCCATGTCACGCCCAGCTTCGATCCGCAGGGCCAGATCGTCGGCTATCATTCCAACCGCCGCACGCCGGATCGCAAGGCGGTGGACGCCGCCGCCGGGCTGTACAGCCAGCTTCTGGCCATCGAGAACAAGTATGAGGATCGCAAGCAGGGCATGCAGGCCGGCATTGAGACCGTGCTCAAGCTGCTTGGCGACAAGGGCGTCACCTACGACGAGCTGGTTTTCTCGCTCTGATAACGGATCGACCCGGCCGCAGGAACTGCAGCCGGGTCGGTCGTCACGGAACTGAATGCCCGAACTGAACCTTGGGCGCCGTCTTACAGGGCGTCGTCGTCGGTCTCGCCGGTCCGGATGCGCAGAGCCTTCTCCAGATCGACCACGAAGATCTTGCCGTCGCCGATCTGGCCGGTCTTGGCGGCATTCTGAATGGCCTCGATCACGCGGTCGGCGAGGGCGGATTTCACCGCGACCTCGATTTTCACCTTCGGCAGGAAGCTGACGGCGTATTCCGCCCCGCGGTAGATCTCGGTATGGCCTTTCTGCCGGCCGAACCCCTTCACCTCGGTGACGGTCAGGCCCTCGACGCCGAGGCTGGTAAGCGCCTCTCGGACCTCGTCGAGCTTGAACGGCTTGATGACTGCCATGACCAGTTTCATGTGTCTCACTCCTCAACGTTGTTGGCCGCAAATCGGGTCGTTGCCCGCGCGGCGCGTCGTCGCCGGACTATCCCTTCAAGAACCGTGCCGGTTGTTACCCCGCGAGTCGGTGGCCACTTTACCCCGCCCGGAACCGGGGCGGAAAGCGGAAGCCTGCCAGGGCTGCCCAAATCGAGGCTTGGCTGCAAAAATAATAGGCAATGTTCAGGCGGCGTCGGAGGTGCCGAAACGGGCCTCGACCAGGACCCGGCCCTCGCGGCCGTGGATAAAGCCGTTGGAAAACCGCAAATCC
>NZ_JANLJJ010000032.1:51678-62903 GCF_029255545.1 Ferrovibrio sp.
CGCTGCTCGGCCACGGCCCGGAAGGCCCGCGCCACTGCCACCATGTCGAGATTCTGCGGCGACAGGCGGAAATGCCGGATGCCGGCCGCCAGCAGGCCGGGGATTTCGCCGATCAGGTTCAGGCAGGTCTGCGACAGGGTCTGGGTGCCGTTGATCGCCAGGAAGGCCTCGCCGTCCAGGGTATGCACGGTGCGGCCGTCCGGGTCCGCCCCGCAGGCATAGCGGCAGGAATCCTTGTGCAGGCCATGGGCGCGGGCATGGAAGCAGCGCGCCGAGATGGCCAGCGGCATACGGCCGAAGACCAGCACCTCCAGCGGCACGGTCGCAGCCTTGGCTAGCGCTGCGATGGCTGTGCCGGGCAGTTCGGGCGGCAGGCAGACCCGTACCGCGCCCTGCCGGGCCAGATAGGCCAAAGTGCCCTCGTTATAGACATTCACGAAGGGTCCGATCACATGCGGCCGTCCGGCCAGCCGGCGCACCGCGCCCAGATCGTTGGCTTCGACCATGAAGTCTGTTTCTTCGGCGCCTTCGATCTGCGCCGCCGTCATCTTCGTCTCGCGTTCGCTCATCACTAGCGCGCGCGAGGCCAGCACCACCTGCTTGCCGCCACGCTGCAGCCGCTCGATCAGCTCGGGCAGCAAAGGGTCGAAAAACGGCGCGCGCTTCGAGCAGATGATCTCGCCCAGATGCACGATGTCGATCTCGGCTTCGTCGGCGATGCGGGCATAGAAATCCGTCATCTGCTCGGCCGGCCAGTGGAACAGCACCGGGCCGAGGACGAGTTTCGCTGCAATGTCGCCTGTCATCGCCAGCCCTTCCGGTAGGCGCCCGAGGTATCCTGCTGGCCCTCGGCCAGCTGGCGCAACGCCGCCACCGCGCTGCTCGGGGTTTCATCGCGCGCCAGTCCATCCACCAGCGCACGGAACTGGCGCACCACTTCGGCCACATAGGCCCGCCCGCGCTGCCGCCCCTCGATCTTCAGGGCCTTCACGCCGGCAGCCTGCAGGTCGCGCAGGATCTCGCCGGTGCTTAAACTTGTTGGTTCCTCGAACAGATAATCGGCATAGCTGCCCACGCTGAAGCGGCCCTTGCACAGGGTCGGATAGCCGGCCTTCTCTGTCTTGTCGAACACGTTGATGGTCGAGCCGCCCAGGCTGGAGACCAGCACTTGGCCGCGCTGCTCATAACGGACATGGCTGGCCGGCGAACACACGCCCTGCCGGTTGGGCGACTGGCCGGTAACATAGGACGACAGCGAGCAGCGGCCTTCCGCCATCGGACACATGCCGCCGAAGGCGAAGACTTCCGTCTCGACCGGAATCTGTCTGGTCAGCTGCGCGATCTCCGCCACCGTCAGCACGCGCGGCAGCACCACGCGCCGCACGCCGAACGCCTCGTGATAAAAGCGGATCGCATCGGCATGCGAGGCGGCCGCCTGCACCGACAGATGCAGGCGCAGGTTCGGGTGCCTCTGGGCGGCGTAATCCAGCAGGCCGATGTCGGCGATGATCACCGCATCGGCCTTCAGGGCCGCCGCATCGTCGATGGCGCTGTGCCAGGCAGCCTGGCTGCCAGCATTGGCATAGGTGTTGATGGCGACGAATACCTCGCGGCCGCGCTGCTGGGCGTAACCGATGCCGTCGCGCAGTTCCGGCCGGCTGAAATTCAGGCCGGGAAAATTGCGTGCGTTGGTTTCGTCGCGGAAGCCGACATAGACCACGTCGGCGCCGGCATCGACGGCATCGCGCAAAGCGGCCGGCGTACCGGCCGGGCAGACGAGTTCAAGCGGCGCCATGCTCATGCCGCGTGGCTCCCGCCAAGGCCGAACTGGGTGCCAAACCGCCTGTGCAGGCGTGTGGCCAGGCTGGCCGCGCTGCGCCCGATGCGCTCGGCCGGTATGGCAAACGGCCCCAGGACCGACGTCGCATCGGCGATCAGGTCGATGCCGGCATCATCCACCGCGTTGCGCAGGGCCACCACCACCGCCATGTCGCCCTCCACGACCAGGTCGCGCGAGAAGAACAGGGCATCACCGTCAATGCGGCCTTCCAGCAGCGCAAACAGCGTGACGATGTCGGCGTGGATAATGGCGCGCGGCGCTTTCACCCCGGCTGAATCCATTCTGGCCGGATCGACCAGTTGCAGGCGCGGCGCCAGCGGAGGCGCCTGCAGGGTGATCAAAAAGGCGGTCGGCAGGTCCTGCGGCACCACCAGGCAGGTGGCGCCGGCAAAATCGGCCAACCGCTCCAGCATGGCGCCATGGCGGCGTACCAGCAGGGCGGCAAGCGAACTGAGCAGGGTTTCGGCCAGGTGGCGGTTGCCGGGCAGCAGCAGGAAACGGCGCAGCGGCGTCTGGACAGGTATCACGGCAATCGCTCCGGCACGGGACAAAAAGGACTGTCCGCGTGGTAGGAGCGTGGGGGCGATCCGTCTTTGACGTGGGTCAAAGAGGAAGGCCAAGGAGGAGGGGCGAAAGCCCCCCTCCTTGATTTTGGGCAAAATGACGGTCGCGACTCGCGATCAGGCCACCAGCATGCGGTTGGTGGCCGAGGTCACCGCCTTGAGCGAAGCGGCGACGATGTTGCGGTCGCGGCCGACGCCAAACAGGGTGGTGCCATCGGCCCGCTTCACTTCCACATAGGCCACCGCTTCCGACGAGGCGCCGCCATTGGTGGCCGACGGCGCGATGGCATGCTCACGGTAGTCCACCAGGTTGATGGCCACGCCGGCATGGCGGCCCAGCGCGTCGATATAGGCATCGATCGGGCCGGTGCCCTGGCCCTGCAATTCGATGGCCTTGCCGCCGTCGCTGATGCTGGCGGTCAGGCTGCGCTGCTCGCTCTTGTGTGGGTCGGGCAGGGTGCGATGGCCGGTAAACTGGAAGCGGCCCGCCGGCTGACTGAGGTATTCGCTCTCGAAGGTGTCCCAGATCAGCTGCGGGCTGATCTCCTTGCCGGTGCCGTCGGCGATCTTCTGGATCACCTGGCTGAACTCGATCTGCAGGCGGCGCGGCAGCTCGAGGCCATAATCCTGCTCCAGCACATAGGAGATGCCGCCCTTGCCCGACTGGCTGTTGATGCGGATCACCGGCTCGTAGGCGCGGCCCACATCGGCCGGGTCGATCGGCAGGTAGGGCACTTCCCAGATGCCGTCATTGCGCTGCGCCTGGGCCGCGATGCCCTTCTTGATCGCATCCTGGTGCGAGCCGGAAAACGCCGTGAAGGCCAGTTCGCCCACGTATGGATGGCGTGGATGCACTGGCAGCTGGTTGCAGTATTCCGCCGTGCGGGCCACCGACGTGATGTCGGTGAAGTCCAGCTCGGGGTCGACGCCCTGGCTGAACAGGTTCATCGCCAGCGTCACCACGTCCACGTTGCCGGTGCGCTCGCCATTGCCGAACAGCGTGCCTTCCACGCGGTCGGCACCGGCCATCACGCCCAGCTCGGCCGCCGCCACGCCGGTGCCGCGGTCGTTATGCGGATGCAGGCTTAAGGTGATGCAGTCGCGGTTCTTCACCTTGCGCAGGAAATACTCGATCTGGTCGGCATAGATGTTGGGCGTGCTCATCTCCACCGTGGCCGGCAGGTTGAGGATGATCTTTTTCTGCGGCGTGGGTTTGATCACGTCCATCACCGCCTCGCAGATCTCAATGGCGTAATCCACCTCGGTGCCGGTGAAGCTTTCCGGCGAATACTGGAACACCCAGTCGGTTTCGGGCGCGGCCTCAGCCAGCTCCTTCACCAGCTTTGCCGCGTCGACGGCGATCCTGGTAATGCCGGCCTGGTCGAGGCCGAACACCACCCGGCGCTGCAGGGTGGAGGTCGAGTTGTAGAAATGCACGATGGCGCGGTGCACGCCCTTCAGGGCTTCGAAGGTGCGGGTGATCAGTTCCGGCCGCGCCTGGGTCAGCACCTGGATGGTGACGTCGGCGGGGATCGCCTTCTCCTCGATGATCTGGCGCACGAAGGCGAAGTCGGTATCCGACGCGGCCGGAAAACCGACCTCGATCTCCTTGAAGCCGAGCTGCACCAGGGTGTCGAACATGCGGCGCTTGCGTTCGGGCCCCATCGGCTCGATCAGGGCCTGGTTGCCGTCGCGCAGGTCGACGCTGCACCAGGTCGGTGCCCTGGTGATGGTGCGGTTCGGCCAGGTCCGGTCGGGCAGAGGCACCGGCTGGAACGGTCGGTATTTATGGAAATTCATCTTGTTCATGGTCTTCGCTCCTGAGGCGAAAGGAAATTGCGTTCGACGATATGTGGGACGGGGCCGTCACACGGCCGCTGACAGAGGCCCGCTGTTCAGCGGCCGCTGGTAAGTCGAAGCGTCAGGAGCGCAGGCAGCCGGAAGGTGGCGGCAGGGCGCTGAAAACCAATGATTCTGCGGATGAACTGGATGGACATGACAACCGACCGGCTGGTTCGACAACACACACGCTTAGCGACGCCCCGACCCTGCTTACAGGATCGGGCAGCTAAGAAGGAGGGTGTGTAGCCGGCGGGTTTTGTTCATATCCCCAACAAATTGCCAGTCTGCCGCCCTGGCGTCAAGCCGGGCGTTGCCGGGGGACCGGCGCGCGGTTAATGTCCCCGCGTTTCAGGGACTTGCTCTCTGAACCCACGGTCTAGGAAGAGGGGCATGAACAAGGTTTATTCGAATGCCAAGGCGGCGCTGGAAGGCATCGTCCGCGACAACATGATGGTGATGTGCGGCGGCTTCGGCCTCTGCGGCCTGCCGGAACGGCTGATCGACGCGCTGATGGACAGCGGCGTGAAGGGCCTGACCTGCGTGTCGAACAACGCCGGCGTTGACGGCGCCGGCCTGGGCAAGCTGCTCGCCACCCGCCAGGTCAAGAAGATGATCTCGTCCTATGTCGGCGAGAACAAGATCTTCGCCCAGCAGTATCTGGCTGGCGAACTGGAACTCGAATTCAATCCGCAGGGCACCATGGCCGAGCGCATCCGCGCCGGCGGCGCCGGCATTCCCGCCTTCTTCACCAAGACCGGCGTCGGCACCCTGATCGCCGAAGGCAAGGAAGAGCGCATCTTCAACGGCGAGCGCTACATCATGGAGACCGGCCTGGTCGCCGATGTCTCGCTGGTCAAGGCCTGGAAGGGCGATACCGCCGGCAACCTCGTCTATCGCAAGACCGCGCGCAACTTCAATCCGGCGATGGCCACGGCGGGCAGGGTCACGGTGGCGGAAGTCGAGGAACTGGTCGAGCCTGGCCAGCTCGATCCCGACAACATCCACACGCCGGGCATCTACGTGCAGCGCATCATCTGCGGCGCGCCGTATAACAAAGTCATCGAAAACCGCACCGTGCGCAAGCGCGCCTGAGCCAGAAGGAGACAGAACAACATGGCTTGGACCCGCGATGAAATGGCTGCCCGCGCAGCGAAAGAGCTGAAGGACGGCTTCTACGTCAATCTCGGCATCGGCATTCCCACGCTGGTGTCGAACTTCATCCCCGACGGCGTCGACGTCGTGCTGCAGTCGGAGAACGGCATGCTCGGCATGGGCCCGTTCCCCTACGAGGGCGAGGAAGATCCCGACCTCATCAATGCCGGCAAGCAGACCATCACCGAGCTGCCGCATTCCAGCTTCTTCGGTTCGGACCAGTCGTTCGCGATGATCCGCGGCGGTCATATCGATCTGTCCATCCTCGGCGCCATGCAGGTGGCCGAGAATGGCGATCTGGCCAACTGGATGATCCCGGGCAAGATGGTCAAGGGCATGGGCGGCGCCATGGACCTGGTCGCCGGCGTGAAGCGCGTCGTCGTCGTCATGGAGCACACTTCAAAGGACGGCGAGAAGAAGCTGCTCAAGCGCTGCAACCTGCCGCTCACCGGCGCCGGCGTGGTCGATATGGTGATCACCGACATGGCCGTCTTCTCGATCGACAAGAAGAAGGGCGGCATGGTGCTGCTCGAACGCGCCCCCGGCGTGTCGCTCGCCGATATCGAGCGCACCACCGAGGCGCTGTACACGGTGGCCGACTCGGCCAAGTAAGCGGTTTGCCCTAAAAACACGGCCCCGGCAGGCGACTGCCGGGGCCTTTTTTATGCCCGGCCTCGACCTAGATTGTCGGCATGCTGGAGCGAATGGAGGAAATCATGCTGCATCGCCGCCATCTGATTGCCGCCGGATTTGCCGTGGCCGGCCTGATGCTATCCGGGGTCACCTGGGCCCATCACGGCTGGGGCTCCTACGATTCCACGAAAACGCTCACGCTGGACGGCGTGGTCGAAAAGATCGACCCCGACAATCCCCATGGCGAGCTGATGCTGAAGGCCGATGGCAAGGTCTGGCAGGTCATCCTCTCGCCGCCTTCGCGCATGGCCAATCGCGGCAAGGCGATTGGTGAGATCAAGGTGGGCGACCGGGTGGTGGCGGTGGGTTATGCCAGCAAGGCGCATGCGAACGAGATGCGGGCCGAACGCATCACCCATAACGGCGTCACGGTCGAACTGCGCTGATCCGCATGGAACATGCCGGCATGGAGGCGCATCCCTGGCTGGTCGCGCTGGAACAGTCGGGGCTGGGCGTGGCGATGCGGCAGTCGCTGCTGCTGTATCCCGCCGTCGAAATCCTGCACATCCTCGGCTTCGTGCTGCTGGTCGGCAGCATCGTTGGCTTCGACCTGCGTCTGCTGGGGCTCGCCGCGCGGCTGCCCATCGAGCCCTTCGCCCGCCATGCCGTGCCGCTGGCCATGCTGGGGTTCTGTATTGCCGCGCCGATGGGGTTCCTGCTGTTCGCCACCGAGGCCACCAGCATTGCCGCCAACACCGCCTTCCGGTTCAAGCTCGTTTGCATCGCCATCGGCCTTTTGAACGTGGCGTGGTTCCATCTCGGGCCGTGGCGCGGCCTGCTGCAGCGGGGCGAAACGTCCCTGGCGGCGAAGCTGGGCGCGGCGGTGTCGCTGCTGGCCTGGATCGGCGCCATCATCGGCGGTCGCCTGATCGCCTATCTCTAGGGGCGGAACCGCACGGCAATCCGCGCGTTCCTATCTCCGACCGGATATCAGACAGAGGGTTGTTCCGGCGTGCCGTCCTTCGATGGCGCGCAGGTCCCCGCTGCGTCCGGCAGCCCCTGGCTTGCAAGGAGAAAAAACATGATCGCGCGTCGTTCCTTCATGGGCCTTGTCGCCGCCGCCATCGCGGTGTCTTCGGTCGCGGCCTGCGCCTCGCGCAGTTACGCCGTCTCCGGCACCGTGTCCTATCGCGAGCGCCTGATCCTGCCGGCCGATTCACAGATCGTGGTGCGGCTGGAGGATATTTCCCGCGGACCGGCCTATCCGCAGGTGGTCACCGAACAGCGCATCACGCCCAACAGCGCGGGGACGACCACCTTCTCGCTGCCCTACGGCCATAACGATATCAATCCCAATGCCACCTATGTGGTGAATGCCTGGGTCGAGCAGGGCGGCCGCGTGCTGTTCCGCAATGCCAAGGTCTACCAGGTGCTGACCAAGACGGCGCCGAGCAGCAACATCCATGTCGAGCTGGAGCAGGTGGCGGCCATGGTGGTGCCCGCGCCGGCACCGGCCACCACCGTGACGCCCAGCAGCGGCACGGTGATCGTGCAGCCGGCCCCCCAAGGCAGTGTCCCGGGCAGCACGTATGTGGTGCAGCCTGCGCCCGCGACCGCGCCGCCGGGCAGCGTGATCCTCAATCCGGCGCGCTGAATTCTGTCATGGTGCGAAAGCGGCCTGTCCCGAAAGGGGCCGGCCGTTTCATGTCACGGCGTCGACATGCTGGGCGATGTGGAAGGCCTGCAGCCGCGCGTAATCCGCCGGCGCCACGT
Source organism: Ferrovibrio sp. (assembly GCF_029255545.1). Taxonomy (GTDB): domain Bacteria; phylum Pseudomonadota; class Alphaproteobacteria; order Ferrovibrionales; family Ferrovibrionaceae; genus Ferrovibrio. The sequence continues at coordinate 59,482 of NZ_JANLJJ010000032.1, forward strand.
CGCCATAGGCGAAATGCGGCTGCAATGGGCGGCCTGTTTTCACGGCGGTTTCGAAAGCGGCAATGGACTCGCGGATCGCCGCAAAGGCAGCCGGCAGATCGCCCTCGGCGGCAATCTCCGGTGCGCCGGGGATCGGATCGGCCAGGTCGTGATACATGCGGCCCTGCCACAGGAAGGCCTGCGCCGCCGCGGGGCCGATGCTGGCCCGGAACCAGTCGGGCTTCAGCGCGGGAAAGCCGGCCAAGCCGTAATCCAGGCTCTGCCGGCAATGCACCAGCATCTGATGGACGCTGATCGGGCCGGCCTGGCGCGCGCCGCCAGTCTGCAATCGGTCGAGCGCCGCCTGCGCCTCGGCCAGCGAGGCGAACCGGCTGGCGGTTTTGCCGTCGCAGGCAGGCAGCGACAGCAGCGGCGCGGCGCAGGCGGCGGAGAGGAACAGGCGTCGGGTGATCATGGGCTCGCGGGTCATCTCAAGGGCAGGGGATATCGCGGAAAGCATATACCCGATCGTCGGCCGGCTGGAAATCCGCCCGGCCCTGCGGACGTTCGCCGCCCTTCACCGCCCATTCCGGCGAGATCGTCGTCTGGTAGATCAGGCAGACCATGCGGCCGCGCTGTTCGCTGCGATGGATTTCCGCTTTCGCCACCCAGCGGCCATTCTCTGACAGCAGCCGCGTCTCGCCGTTTTCCACGGCCACCCGCCAGCGCAGCGGCGCGCCGTCGCGCACAGGCAGCGTCACCGGGCCGGGCCGCGGCGGCAGGGTCAGATCCCCGGCCAGCTCATGGCCGCCGGCCAGCACGGTGCCGGCCGCGAAAAACAGCGGCGGCGCGGGATCTGTCTGGGCGGATGCCGCAGGGCTGCTGGCAGCAAGCAGCAGGATGAGAAACAGGGCGCGCATGGCGCCAGCCTAGCATGGCCTTACGGCTGGCGCCGCAGGCTCTCCAGCCGTTCGCGCGCCTTGTCGCGATGGCGCTCGGTGATGCTGGTCTCCACCGCGCGGATCGCCGCCAGCACCACCGCCAGGTCGTCGCTGTAACCCATGGCGCCGAAGATGTCGGGGATCAGGTCCAGCGGCACGATGAAATAGCCCAGCGCGCCGAGCAGGATCGCCTTGGCGCCCAGGGGCGTTTTCGGGTCGATGGCGGCGTAGAAGGCGGCCAGGAAGGTTTCGGCGCCGGGCAGATGGCCCAGCACGGCTTTCAGCTTGCGCCAGAAACGTTTGGCCAGGCGCGGCTGTTCCAGGCGCAGCCGGGCGGGATCGGCCGGCAGCTGGTAGGCGGGCGGGTTCGGGTCGGTGATCACACACCAGATATGGGAGGGCGCCGGCCCTGCCGCAAGGGCAGGGTGTAGGCCCCAAAGTCTCGTCAGGACCCGGCCGATCTGCTAGAAACCCGGCCACTTCGTTATAGAGGCAAACGATCAGGAGGAAAGAACCATGCAGTTGCAGGGCGTAGGCGCGATTGTCACCGGCGGCGCATCCGGTCTGGGCGCGGCCACCGCGCGCGAGCTGGCCAAGGCCGGCGCCAAGGTCGCCATCTTCGATATGAATGCCGAAATCGGCGAGCAGACCGCCAAGGATGTTGGCGGCGTGTTCGTGAAATGCGACGTGGCCGACGGTCCGGGCGGCGAGGCTGCCGTGAAGGAGGCGATCGCCAAGGTCGGCCCAGTGCGCGTGCTGGTCAACTGCGCCGGCGTCGGCACGCCGATGAAGGCGGTGGGCAAGGACGGCCCGGTCGCGCTGGAGAAGTTCGTCAAGGTGGTGCAGATCAACCTGGTCGGCACCTTCAACATGATCCGCCTGGTCGCGCATCACATGCAGCAGCAGCCGGAAATGGCCGACAAGGAACGCGGCTGCATCATCAACACCGCCTCGGTGGCGGCCTTCGACGGCCAGATCGGCCAGCCCGCCTATGGCGCCTCCAAGGCCGGTGTGCACGGCATGACCCTGCCGCTGGCGCGTGAGTTCGCCCAGCACGGCATTCGCGTCTGCACCATCGCGCCGGGCCTGTTCGGCACGCCGATGATGTTCGCCCTGCCGCCCGAGGCGCAGGAAAGCCTGGGCAAGTCGGTGCCGTATCCGTCGCGCCTCGGTCGCCCGGAGGAATATGCCGCCCTGGCGCGTCATATCTGCGAGAACGTGATGCTGAACGGCGAGACCATCCGCCTCGACGGCGCCCTGCGGATGGCCCCGCGGTAAATAGAGAACTCGTGGATGGCCGGGCCCAGGAAATCTTCTTGGCCCGGCCATGACAAATAGAATTGTCAGATTAATAAACGTCATGCCCGGGCTTGGCCCGGGCATCCACGTTTTCAGGCCGCCGGTTGACCGGCGGCCTTTTCTTTACCCTTCGGAGGGGGCCGGGAGCCTTGCCGGCCTGCGCGATTCCCGCTACCCCTTGGGCCGCCCTTTTCCCACCCCAAGACACGGACATTTCCGGAGGATTTCCCTATGGCGCGCAAGAAAATCGCCCTCATCGGCGGCGGCAATATCGGCGGCACGCTGGCCCTGCTGGCCGGCATGAAGGAACTCGGCGATATCACCATCTTCGACGTGGTCGAAGGCCTGCCGCAGGGCAAGGCGCTCGACATGGCCCAGGCCGGCGCGGTGGAAGGCTTCGACGCCAAGCTGCGCGGCACCCAGGATTACAAGGACATCGCCGGTTCGGATGTCATCATCGTCACCGCCGGCGTGGCGCGTAAGCCGGGCATGAGCCGCGACGACCTGCTGGGCATCAACATCAAGGTCATGCAGGCGGTTGGCGCCGGCATCAAGGCCCATGCGCCGAACGCCTTCGTCATCTGCATCACCAACCCGCTGGACGCCATGGTGTGGGTGCTGCGCGAGGTCTGCGGCCTGCCGCATAACAAGGTGATCGGCATGGCCGGCGTGCTCGACAGCGCCCGCTTCCGCCACTTCCTGGCCGAGGAATTCAACGTCTCGGTCAACGACGTGAACGCCTTCGTGCTGGGCGGCCATGGCGACACCATGGTGCCGCTGATCCGCTATTCCACCGTGGCCGGCATCCCGGTGCCCGACCTGATCAAGATGGGCTGGTCGACCCAGGAGAAGATCGACAAGATCATCCAGCGCACCCGCGATGGCGGCGCCGAGATCGTCGCCCTGCTCAAGACCGGCTCGGCCTTCTACGCCCCGGCTTCGTCGGCCATTGAGATGGCCGAGAGCTACCTGAAGGACAAGCGCCGCGTGCTGCCCTGCGCCGCCTGGCTGGATGGCGGCAAGTATGGCCAGAGCGGCATGTATGTCGGCGTGCCGGTGGTGATCGGCGCCAATGGCGTGGAGAAGATCGTCGAGATCCAGCTCAATGCCGACGAGCAGAAGATGTTCGAGCATTCGGCCAATGCCGTGAAGGGCCTGGTCGATGCCTGCAAGCAGATCGATCCGAGCCTGGGCAAGTAAGGC